>ONIM01000006.1 GCA_900317885.1 uncultured Bacteroidales bacterium
CCGGTACGATATTCTCCACCTCGTCCGTCACATAGACCTGATTGCAGTAGAGTTGGATCTTATTGCGGTGAACATCCAGATTGCTCTTGATCTTCGGGAAATACAGGATACCTGTCAGGTTGAACGGATAGTCCACGTTCAGGTGAATATGGAATAGCGGTTCGTCCATCTGCATCGGGTAAAGCTCGTGGTAGAACTTGTCGTAATCCTCGTCCTTCAGCTCACTCGGCTTGCGGGTCCAAGCAGGGTTGGTATCGTTGATGATGTTCTCTTCGTCCAACTCCACCTCTTTGCCGTCTTTCCACTCTTTCTTCTTGCCGAAAGCAATCTCCACCGGCAGGAACTTGCAGTATTTCTTCAAGAGCCCTTCGATTGTCGCATCCTCCAGATACTGGCTGAACTCATCGTCGATATGCAGCACGATATCCGTTCCGCGCTCGGCTTTGACGGTATCCTCCATCGTGTACTCCGGATCGCCTTCGCAGCTCCAGTGAACGGCTTTCGCGTCCTCTTGATAACTCTGCGAGAAGATCTCCACTTTCTTGCTGACCATGAACGCCGAATAGAAGCCCAGGCCGAAATGTCCGATGATGGCCTCGGTCTTGTCTTTGTATTTGTTGACAAACTCCTCCGCGCCGGAGAACGCAATCTGGTTGATATATTTGTCCACCTCCTCAGCGGTCATGCCTATTCCGTGATCCGAGACCGTCAAGGTCTTCTTATTCTTATCTATGGACACGCGTACACGCAAATCGCCCAGGTCGCCTTTTACTTCGCCGACCGACGATAGAGTCTTCAACTTCTGCGTCGCATCTACCGCATTGGAGATCAACTCACGCAAAAAGATCTCATGATCCGAATACAAGAATTTCTTAATGACGGGGAATATATTGTCACTCGTTACCCCAATATTACCTTTGCTCATAGTATATGTTTTGTTTAAAAATTTCGTCATGTCGTCATGACGTTATGCCGTCATGCCGATTTTTTCTGAACAAATCTCATGCCATGAGCTTTTTTCTGCCAAAATGGCAGTTATTCGTAGCCTTTGTTCTGCTTCAGGTTTCCGTTGGTCTGCAGAGCTGTTTGGGGAATGGGGAATACGGAGAGACCGGGATCTAAGTCGAATTTGCCAAAGCGGATCTGATCCTGCCGATGCCAGCCTTCCCACATCAGTTCGATCCACCGCTCGTAATAGATATTTTCGAGTGTCGCTTTGCGGGGTTCGATTGCCTGACCGAGCGCCAGCGCTTCGCGTAGACGAACCAGTTCGAACTCAGTCTGTCCGTCTTCGCCGTTGCGCACCTTCGCCTCTGCCATCATCAGATAGACGTCCGCCAGACGGAAGAGAACAATATCGCTGTTGCGCAACTGACCGTCGAAGATCGTTCCCGGATCGTGCGCATACTTGCTCATGCGTGCGCCTGCCGTCGCCACATACGGACTGCCCGTCAGGTTCATTTGTACCTCGCGGGGATAATAAACCAGCGTATCGCCGGACGAAAGCACCAGCGGGTTTCCGCGCACATGGACAATGCCTGAGAAGAAAGTAGTCGGGAAACGGCAGTCCGGATGGTTCGTGCCGTAACCGAACACATCCAGCGTCTCCTGGGTTGCACAAGAACCGTTCTCGCCGCCGTAACCCATCGCCGCGGCGTGCTGGTAATGCAGGCTCCGGAACAGGTTCTTGAACCTATTCCGATACACATTCGGATCCATCGGAATGGTGAAAATATTCTCCGTCGCGTCTTCGTTGTACGTCGAGAAACAGTTCAACTGGCTCTCGCAGAGCACATATCCGGCTTGGGAACTGAGTATCTGCTGGCCATAGAAATTGACCGCCTCCCACGCGTTTTTCTCTCCCGCGTCGCCGCAAGGCAGTTGGATGGTCTTGCCGTCCGGTCGCACCTCATCCGTCCAGTCGTCATCGCGCCAAACCTCCGCATTGAGCGCCATTTTCATCAGCATAAAATGCACTACAGGCTTGGTCACACGACCGTAGTATTCGCCGCGGCTGTTGCTGCGCTCGTCCGGCAGATAAAGCAACGCAAACTGCATCTCATCCCATGCGAAATCAAACACTTCGCTCCGTTCGGACTGGTAGATATCATGCACGGGCATGGTTATTTTGGTCACTATAGGCACGCGCCCGAACAGGTCCAGCAGGTACATATACGCCATCGCGCGCACCGCACGCACCTCGGCGTTATAACTCATCGACTGGTCCTGGGTCAAGAGATATCCGTATTCGTCCAGAAGCGACAGCGAATAGTTGCACAGCCCCACGAGTTGGAACAGATACCGCCATGAGTTCTCGCAGCACTCGTTGTCAACCGTCCATGTATGCTCGTGCAGATCCACCCACAGACCGCCGTCCCACCAGTCGCCGCCGCGCACCGGAATGATCGCTTCGTTGGACGCAAAAGTCTGCAGATCATACACGCCGCGGTACGTTCCCTGCAGCCCGTAACCGTCCGTGCTGCCGCCTATATGGCTATACAGAGACAGAACCGCCTGCTGGTACAACGCCGACGCAGATGTGATCACCTTCTCCTGCGGCTGACCCGAATGCGGATCTTCGTCCAGAAAACCGCACGCACTCATCAGAACCACCACCGGCAGCATAAATAAGAATCTTCGGTATCTCGGTAACTCGATATGTCGATATTTCGGTCTCATGACTAAAACTGTATTTGCAGCGACAGACTATACGTCCGGCTCACGGGGTACGAACGCTTGTCGTCCACTCCTAAGGTATTGTTGATCACCGTACTGTTGATAATCGGCGTCAGTCCCGAGTAACTTGTTATTGTCGCTAAATTATTGACCGAAACGGAGAGCCGCAGCGCCGAAAGCTGGTATTTGCGCTGACGAGCTGCCTCTGACGGCTGGTAAGTCCACCCTAATGTCAAGTAGTCGATATTGACATAATCCCCGCGCTCCAGCCAGTAGTCCGTCACCGTCAAGTCGTCTATATTGCGCTCGCTCGCACCCTTCATCACATTGTAATACGGCATTGAACCCATATTCATATAACTGAGCGCCGTTCCGTTGTAGATTTTATGCCCGAAAGCGCCGTTCAACTGGATCGAAAGGTCAAACTGTTTGTACCGGACGGAGATATTACTGCCCAACAGCACTTTCGGTGTCGCCTGACCGCACACACGCCGGTCGCCGCTGCCGTCCGACAAATCAACAAATCCGTCGCCGTCCAAGTCCTCAATCTCATACACCCGCTCGCCCGTCGAGGTCGTCGTCAGACCCGTGCAATGCGGCAGATAGAACACACCCAGCGAATAACCCGGAATCTGGTACACCACATCCGTATTACCGCCGTGCAGACCCGCTCCGTTGACCGACGCAATCGGCGTATAAGTCGGAGCGGTCAGATACTCGTTCTCGTAATAACCGTTCAGCGAAAGCAGCTTGTTCTGCTGCCACGTCAGGTTAAATCCTATATTCAGCCCCCAGTCCTTTGTCTGGACTGCCGCCAGACCAAAACCGACCTCCACACCCTGGTTCTGCATCTTGCCGAGGTTCGCCAGCATCTTGTCGTAGATAAACGGCGGAACCGGCATCGTGTAGTTATACAGCATATCGTAGATATACGAGTAGTAATAATCGGCGGTCAAGACCACGCGGTTATGCCAGAATCCCCACTCCATCCCCACATTCGCCGTCTGCGTCTTCTCCCACGTCAAGTTCGGGTTCTCGTTCCGCGCGATACCCAATATCACATCCGGCAGACCTTCCGACTCCGTGATACCGGTCGACGTCATCAGCCTCAGCGACTGATAAGCCGCGATACCTCCCAAGTTACCGGACAGACCCCAGCCGGCGCGTATATTCAGCCGCGTCAGCCATTCTTCGTCCCGCAGCCACGACTCTTTCTTCATGTTCCAAGCGATGTTGGCGGAAGGGAAGAAACCCCATTTATGCTCTTTCGCGGCTACCGAACTGGCATCCCCGCGGGCAGAGATAGTGAACGTATAGCGGTTCAGAGCCGTATAACTCACACGCCCCATGACGGAAGCCATCCGCTGCTGCTCATAACTGCTGCCGCTGCCGTCCCACAGACGCAATGCACCCACGGATATATTGTCGTACCCGTACGCATTGGACGCCAAGCGGTTGATCGTCGTGTGGAAACCCGTCAAGTGCTTGCCCTGCAACTCGCCTAACACGTCCGCCTCAATATGGTGTCCCGACTCCCAGTCGTGCCCGTAATGCAGCACGATATTCGTCAGCCACACATGGCTCTTGCCCGCCTCGCGATACACCTTGCCCGTGCTTTCCATATACGTCGGATAGAAATGGCTCTCGTCGTCCGCATCGTAACTGTAACTGCCATAAATCGCCGCCGTCAGACCGTAGCCGATATCGCCTTTGATCCGCAGATGCGTATTGAAATGCATCGCCTCGTTGTGCTTCTGAATGTCCAGCAGACCCATCGGATGGCTTACTTGGCTCGCGTCCGCATAGCCGCTATAACCGCCCGAAGCGTTGCGTTCATTAGGGAAAGTGGGATTGAATGCCGCCGCCGAATAGAACGTCTTCTGCACATCGTTCAGGTATTGGTTATGTCCCAGCGCGCCGAACAGACCCAGATCGAACGTCAGCCGTTTGGACAACATGTGTTGCGTCACATCCACTTTGGCGGTCAGATTGCGCGTCCCCATCTCGCGCACGATACTGTTGTTCTGGCTATAACTGATTGCGCCGCGATAACTGCTGGTCTCCGTTCCCCCGCCGATGGCAATATGATGATTATGAACCAAACCCGTTCGTATGATAGCCCGTTGCCAGTTCGTCGAACTGCCGCCGTCCACGATCTTCATACCGCGGGAATCAGCCAAAGCTCGATACTCGTCCGCATTCAGCATTCGCAGAAACTTATCCGCGTGCGCGAAACCTATATTACCCGCGTACGAGACATGGATCTTCCCTTCCGCCCCGCGGCGTGTCCGAACTTCGATCACACCCGCCGCGCCGCGGGCTCCGTACTGAGCCGTCTGAGCGGCATCCTTCAGTATAGTGAAACTTTCTATATCGCCCGGAAAAATAGTAGCTAACGTCCGCAGATCGGACGACATGCCGTCTATCATCACAAGCGGTTCGTTACCCCCGGTCAAGGAGTGGTTGCCGCGCACTCGGACGGACGAAAGCATCGCCTCCGGATTCGTGTTCGAACCCACCGTCACACCTGCCGTCTGACCGTTCAGCACATCCAGCGAGTTAATCAAATGTCCTCGCCGCGACGTCTCCACCTTCAGCGTATCGGTCTCGGAAACCACCGGATCGATCCGCTCCGCCCTTGCCACAAACGGCATAAGCATCAATAGTACTATCGGAATGGTGTGTCTCACTGGTACGTTCAGTTTCTCATGATAAATCGCCTGCAAAGGTACAAAAAATATTTCATATACGCAAATGAAAATACGAAATTTTTTGCTTCACGCGTCATACTTCCGCTGCGGATAATAGATAGCCTTCGTCCCCGACGTATAGGGATATACCCTTCTCGGAGGCGTGTTTTGACGAAGGGGTACGTCAAAACTCGTCGAGCAGGGGGCGAGTTACTTAAGGCTATCTATTATCGCGGTATTTTATACCGCCAAGCAAAAAAACGCAAAAAAAATTTGCGTATGTGCAATTTTTGTTGTACCTTTGCAGCCGTTTTGCGGCTGAAAAGCAAGCGAAACAACGAAAGGTACAACAAATGAATGAATTTTTAGAGACAGAAGAAGCCATCCTGAAGATGCTCAAGACCGTTTTCGACCCGGAGATACCGGTGAACGTGTACGACCTGGGGCTGATCTACGGCATTGATATCAAGGACGATGGCACTTGCGATATCACCATGACGCTTACGGCGCCTTCCTGCCCTGCGGGAGATTTTCTGGTAGAAGACATCCGCCAGAAAGTAGGTTCCGTAGAGGGTATCAAGGACGTGAACGTCAACATCGTCTTTGAGCCCGAATGGACCAAAGATATGATGTCAGAAGAAGCCAAGTTAGAGCTGGGCTTCCTGTAAATTTGAAATCATAAATTTGCAATCATAAATGATTTACTTCCTAAGCGACGCACACCTAGGCAGCTTGGCTATCGAGAAAGGCTGGGCGCACCAGAAGAAACTCATCGACCTCCTCGAGGAGATGAGCAAGGACGCCGTCTCCATCTATATGTTGGGAGACATGTTCGACTTTTGGATGGAGTACTATATCCACGACAAAAGCAAACACCAGTACCATCCTTTCTGCCGGGAGATACGCAAACTTATCAAACAGGGCATCCACGTCCATTTCTTCACAGGCAATCATGATCTCTGGACCTTCGGCGGCCTGGCGGAACTGACCAAAGCGGAGATCCATTACGAGCCCTGTACCATCTTGCGCTACGGGAAAGCCATCTACTTGGCACACGGCGACGGACTACTGCCTTCTGATTGGGAGAAAATCTACCCCAAGGACGTGCAGAAAAAGATCAAGCGTTTCATGAAACTGCGTGAGATCTTCCGTTCCCCATTCCTGCAGTTCTGCTTCCGAACTCTGCCGCCGGCTTGGGGAAACAAGTTCGGCTACGAGTGGGCGAAACGCAGCCGGCTTAAAGAGATCGCCAACCCCTGCCCGTACAAAGGAGAGGATAAGGAAGAGTTGGTGCTTTTTGCCAAAGACCAAGAGAAGCAAAACACCCACCGCGACTACTATATCTTCGGTCATCGGCATATCGAGCTCGACCTGCAGATCTCTTCCGGAAGCCGCGTAGTCATCCTCGGCGACTGTTTCAAACAATGGACCTACGCCAAACTCGACCACCACGGTAATCTGACCCTTCATAACTACGAACCATAATGCATACTCGCGAAGAACAATTAGCCGCCTTCGGACGGCTGTTAGATATCATGGACGACCTCCGGGAGAAATGCCCGTGGGACCGCAAACAAACGTTCGACTCCCTCCGCCAAAACACCATTGAGGAGACGTTCGAACTGGCTACTGCCATCTCCCGCCACGATATGACGGAGATCTCCAAAGAACTCGGAGACGTGCTTCTCCACGTTGTTTTCTATGCCAAGATGGGCTCTGAGACGAACGACTTTGATATAGCCGACGTCTGCAACCGACTCTGCGACAAACTCATCTTCCGTCACCCGCATGTCTATGGAGACGAAGCTGCCAAGAACGCCGAAGACGTCAGCCATCTCTGGGAGCAGGTCAAACTCAAAGAGAAAGGCGGCAACAAGACCGTCTTAGGCGGCATCCCGGACGGTCTGCCTTCGCTCGTCAAAGCCTATCGCATCCAGGACAAAGTAGCGAACGTCGGTTTCGACTGGGAGAACCGCGAAGACGTATGGGCTAAAGTGAAAGAAGAAATAGCCGAATTCGAAGCCGAAATGCGCTCTTCAGATGAATCCGCCAAGTTTGGCGGATCCCTTGAAGCGGAATTCGGTGACATCCTCTTCGCCCTCATCAACGCAGCGCGCCTCTATAAGATCCGACCGGACAATGCCCTCGAGCAGACGAACCTCAAGTTCATGCGCCGCTTCAACTACGTGGAGCAAAAAGCGCACGAACAAGGCCGCGCGCTACAGGATATGTCCCTCAAAGAGATGGACGAGCTTTGGAATGAAGCGAAGAAAACGGAAAAGTGATTTTTACTTCTCCTCTTTCGCTACAATAGGAGTGAACGTATAGGTGTTGGGTGAATATTTGTCGCCGGCCGTATTGGCTACCGTCAAATTGATAGGCTGACTTCCGGCGCGCTGGGGAATAAAGCAAACCGTGACATTGCACATTAATATCTGGCGGTCCTGCGGAAAAACAAGTTTGCCTTTCTCCAAATCGCTCTTGGGATCAACGATTGTAGCGACAGCGGAATCCACTTCCAGTTTGACCATGTGATCCAACGGATCGCTTGATACATGAAACGAAGTAAGGATATTATACCCGCCTTGCAGCAAAACAGGCAAACGCAGCGTATCACCTATACGGACGGTATCCACTAAATAAAGAGTGTCCTTCACACCTTCGGGAGACGTGCGGTACATTTGCGAATAAAAACGGATTGTAGGAGAAGAAACAGCCGAGTCATTCAGACACGAACTCATCATACACGCGCAACATAGGAGCGCGAGCGAAAATACAATAGAATGAAAATACCTCATAATGTGCGGCATAAAAGACTCGAACTTTCACTCCTCGCGGAACCAGATCCTAAGTCTGGCGCGTCTACCAATTCCGCCAATGCCGCTCGCGTTCGGCAACAAGATTGCGATGGTCCATACCGCTCCGCTAAATGGACGGGCAACTTGTGCCTCCGCTCTTCGGTCCGCAAACAGCCTTCGGCTTGGTTTACGTCCCGAGGTGGATTTAAAAACGGGTGCAAAGGTACGAAGAAATTTTGAATTATGCAAGAAAATTCGCAAACTTTTTATCATATTTTGCCAAATGGCGTAAAAATCGTCCATCGATGGACACCTTCGCCTGTGGTATATGCGGGCGTAATGGTCGGCGCCGGGACGCGCGACGAAGCCCCCGAAGAAAACGGAATGGCGCATTATATCGAGCACTGTGTCTTCAAAGGCACAACCCACCACTCCGCGCGGCAAATCATTCATTCCATCGAAGGCATCGGAGGAGAGATTAACGCCTATACCACCAAAGAGGAGACCACTTTCTATGCCGCCATCCTTGCCGAACACGTTCAGCTGACGCTGCATCTCATTGCAGAGATGATTCTCCAGCCCACGTTCAAAAAAGAAGAGACAGACAAAGAGCGGATGGTCATTATGGATGAGATAGAGAGCTACAACGACAGCCCCTCTGAACTCATCTACGACGATTTCGAGAGCCTCGTTTTCGCCGGTTCCAGCCTCGAGATGCCCATTTTAGGCACCAAAAAGACACTCAGACACATCTCTTCCAAACCCTCCTACCCGCTCGAATGGATGAAAACCCACTACACACCCGACCGGATGGTGGTTTTCTGTCAGGGAAACGTCAAACCCGAAAAAATCTTCCGACTCGCCGAAAAAGAATTCGGCTCACTTCCTACCCAACCTCAAAACACGCCCAACACCGACGGTCAACCGACGGTCAACCGACAGTCAACCGACGGTCAAAGCCCCTGTAAGTTCGAGGTTTCTTACCGGAAAAACACCCACCAGGTCCACGCGATGATGGGTGGAAAAGCGTATCCGCTGGGGCATGAGAAACAACTGCCGATGTTTTTGCTCAATAACATCTTGGGCGGCGGAAGTCTCAACAGCCGGCTCAATCTCTCGCTACGTGAGTCCAAAGGCCTTGTATATACCGTCGAATCAACCTATACACCCCTTTCCGACACAGGCTACTGGTGCATCTATTGGGCGTGCGACCCGGAGGACTACACCCAAAGTCTGGCGATGGTGCAAAAAGAGCTGGACAAACTACGCGAGACACCGCTCACGCAATCCGCTTTACGTCACGCGCTCATTCAACTACGCGGACAATTAGCCATCTCCGCGCAAAACCAGGAAAACGCAGCGCTCGCCATGGCAAAATCGATGCTATACCATGGTTCGGCACCAGATTGGCAGCAAACTTTCGAAAAAATAGCAAATACGACACCACAAGAGCTTTTTGAAGTAGCAAATGATTTGTTTTTGGCGCAAAATCGTTACATTTTGACATACAAATAGCACAAAAACATTTTTTTTCGCATTTTTCTTCCAAAATATTTGGTCATATCGAAAAATTGTAGTAACTTTGCGCGATTTTTCATTTGTGCGCGTATGCGTATCCTTAAAATATATGCATACATACGCACGTAAAGAAGGGAAATGCAGAAACAACAATTAACTAATTATAACAAACAATGAAGAAGATTTTTACACTTATGTTTCTCGCCGCGATGAGCATTGGGTTGTTCGCGCAGAAACAAGTAAGCGGTGTAGTAGTCTATGAGAATGGGGATCCGGTTATCGGCGCCAGCATTCAGGCACAGGGTACTACACAGGGTACTATCTCGGATTACGATGGTAAGTTCGAGATGGAGGTACCGGAGTCTGTGAAGACTTTGGTTATCAGTTATGTAGGTATGGCTACCCAAGAGGTAGCAGCCGGTAAGAACCTCAAGATCACGATGAAGGAGAACTCCGAGATCATCCAGGAGGTTGTCGTTACCGGTTACGGTACCGTTTCCAAAGGCGCTTATGCCGGTTCGGCTCAAGCTGTAAAGGCAGAGGACATTGAGAAGAAAAACCCGTCGGATATCACCAAGGCTTTAGCCGGTGAGGTTGCCGGTGTACAGGTGGTTAACTCCAGCGGTCAGCCAGGTTCCGTAGCATCAATCCGTATCCGCGGTATCGGTTCTATCAATGCTAGCAGTACGCCGCTCTACGTAGTAGATGGTATTCCTTTGGATGCAGGTTCGATCAGCTCGATTGACCCGAGCGATATTGCTTCTACCACCATCCTGAAGGATGCAACTGCTACTTCTCTCTATGGTAGCCGTGGTGCCAATGGTGTTGTGGTAATCACAACCAAGAAAGGTAGTTCCAATGGAGATGACGGTAAGATTGAGATCGACGTAAAGGCCGGTGCCAACATGCGTCTGCTCCCGATGTATGACGTAATTGACTCCCCGGAGGAGTATGTTACGCTTGCATGGCAGAGTCTCTACAACCAGCGTTATGTTAAGACGAACAACGAGGATAAAGCTATTGAATATGCACATAAGAATTTATATAGCAAGAATGGTATCCCTACCCTCTATAACCTGTGGGATCAACCGGGCAACCTGCTTATCAATCCTTACGATGCAGCCGGAAATGTAAAGCCTTCTTTCAGCAGCGATGCGCATCGTCTGGCAGCTTTCCAGAATATGGATAGTTGGTATAACACATTGTTCCACAACGGTCTGAAACTCGAGGCTACCGCAAAAATCAGCGGCGGTAACGAGAAGCTGAATTACTATACTTCCTTCGGTTATCTGAAGGACGAGGGTTACTATACCGCTTCGGATTTCCAGCGTTTCAACACCCGCGCGAACATTAACTATCAGGCTAAGAAATGGCTGAAAGGTGGATTGAATATCCAATATTCGTACGCTGCCATCAGCAACCCGGTACAGGACGATGCAGCTGCGAACAACGGATTCTTGTTTGTTAACCAGATTCCGCCGATTTACCCGGTTTATGTACATGATCCTGTTACGGGTGCTATCATGACCGATCCGAAGACCGGTGGTAAGATGTACGACTACGGTGATAACGGTGATGAAAACATCGGTCAGACCGGTGGTCGTCCCTATTCGTTCGGTATCAACCCAGCCGGTGCATTGGAGTGGGACAAGCAAAAGACGGTTCGCCACCAGACGGTTGCCAACGCATTCTTGGAGTTCAAACTCTACGAAGGTCTGAAATTCACCCTCAATGCAGGTGTACAATATATGAACAACCGCATCAACAGTTTGACCAACAAATACTACGGCGATGCAGCCGGAGTAGGTCGTGTAGCGAATGCGCAGTACAATTATCTGGCCTTCACCAGCAACCAGTTGTTGGAGTACAACAAGTCCTTTAACGAGCACACTATTCGTGTAATGGCAGGTCACGAGATCACCTACTTCACCTACAATTACCAATATGGTTACAAAAAGAACATTGTAGAGGACAACGCGAATGAGTTAAGTAATGGTGTTAGCATGGACGGCGTAGAAGGTTACGCTCGTACGAGCACTCTGGAGTCCGCTCTGGCTACCGCTACCTACGAGTACGACAACCGCTATTTGATTACCGCCAACTACCGCGCCGACGGTTCTTCCAAGTTTGCGAAGGGTCACCGTTGGGGTCATTTCGGTTCAGTAGGTGCTGCATGGAACTTCACTAACGAGCATTTCTACGAGGGAACCACCGTAGCAGACTGGATCAAGAACGGTAAACTGCGTTTAAGCTGGGGTGTATTGGGTAATCAGGATATCGGTGATATGATGTTCTCCGACCAATATAGCGTAGAGAACGTGGACGGCAACAAAGGTTATGTTTGGGCATACAAAGGTAATCCGGAGTTGACCTGGGAGCGCACCAGCACGATTGACCTCGGTCTGGAGTTCAGCCTCAGCAAGTATTTGGATGTAGAGTTTGACTATTTCTACAAAAAGACCGATAACATGCTCTTCCTCCGCCGTGTAGCTCCGTCTCTGGGTTATAGCGGATATTACGTCAATGATGCGGCGATGGAGAACCAGGGTATTGAGTTCGACCTTAAGGCACATGCGCTCGATATGCGTAATATCAAGTTGGATATCCGTTTGAACGGTGGTTACTATCGTAATAAGATGCTTCAGATGCCTATTGACGGCTACAATGAAGATGGTACGCCAAAACGTATGATCATGAATGGTGGTATGTCTGCCGGACACTCCGTATATGATTGGTATTTAGTTCATTACGAAGGCATCAACGAAAATGGTGAAGCTACATACACCGCTTACTATGACGCTACGAATGGCGGTAAGTTCGGCAAAACCAATGCGGAACTCGACAACACCGGTGATAACTACATCAGTTCGGTTTATGAATACCGTCTCAAACACCCGGATGCAAAGATTGAGAAGACTACCGTCACCGGTACGGATTACAACTACGCCGGATCAGATTACGTAGGCAAGAGCGCCATGCCGGATCTCGATGGTGGTTTTGGTCTTGATTTCGAGGCATATGGTGTAACCCTGAGCATCAGTTGCAGCTACCGTATCGGCGGTTATGGATACGATAACATGTATGCTTCGTTGATGCATAGCGACAAGATCGGTAAACAAAACTGGCACAAAGACATCCGTAATGCATGGACCCCGGGTACCGTAGTTACCGACGATAACAAGATGACTCTCGCTCCGCGTTTGAGCAACGGTGCTGACCAATATGCTAACACTGGAGACCGTTTCCTGACGAGCAACTCGTACCTGAGTTTGAATAACATCAACCTCGGTTACAAGTTCCCGAAGAAATGGATTGAGAAGATCAAACTGAACACCCTGCAAATCTGGGTAGCAGCCGACAATCTGGCTATCGCAACGGCACGTAAGGGTTACAACCCGATGATGTCCGGTGACGGTTCGAACGGCTACAGTGACTATAGCCCGCTGTCCACCGTAATGGCCGGTGTTAAAGTTCAATTCTAAACCATAGGAGATTACTAATATGAAAAAGATACAATATTTATTTGCAACAATTGTGTTGGGTTTGGGTCTCACCTCCTGTGGTGACAGTTTCTTAACCCAATACCCCGAGGGCGGTGTACTCCTTGAGGATCAGTTCGCCAAACTTCCGGATAACCTGAAAGGATCTATTCTCGGTATCTACTCCAAACTCTATGAGTACGGAGGTGCGCATGACGCATTTGGTCTACGCTCGATAGACATGTACGGTGATATCCAGAGCGGCGATATGGCGATGGCCAGTAGCAGTTACGGATGGTTTGAGATGTACGAGCGCGGTTATTTTTACTCTCATGCACAGGGATATCTCTGGTCGTTCTACTATGACATTATCAATCTGGCAAACCTCGGCACATTGGCCGTAGAGCAAAATAGCGCAGAGATTTTGAATACGATTACTTCCGGAGAAGACCCCCTGGAGACCATCAAACTGCAAGGCTACTACTATGGTCAGCTGTTAGCTATCCGTGGATGGGCATACGCAAGTCTCCTGAATTACTACTGCGATCCGATGGATGCATTGGATGAGCCGATGGACGTTGAGAAAGCCCTGCCGGTATATACCGAGTTGGACTTGGACACTCTCGGAGCACCTCTTTCTACTGTATCCGAAGTCTATGAGCGTGTATATGAGGATCTCTCCACTGCGATTGATGTATTGGACTACTACGGCGCGCTTAACCAACGTAGTTCGAAACTTGAGGTTACCGCAGATGTAGCCCGTATCATGCTGGCTTACGCCATGCTGAACCATGGTCATTCAGAGATCACTATAGCCGGCGGCAAAAATGCATATCAGATTGCGCAAGAGCAGGCAGAAGCCGTTATCGGCAAATACCCCATCCTGTCCAAAGAAGAGTTACTGACTACCGGCTTCTCGGATGTAAACGCCAAAAACTGGTTGTGGGGTCAGGATGTAACGGTTGAAACTACTACCGCACTCGCTTCTTTCTTTGGACAAGTAGATATCCATAGTTATAGTTATGCGGCTGCAGGTGATACCAAGGCGATTGACAGTAAATTATACGACGAAATTGTTGCTACCGGTTGGGATGCCCGCGTGGGCTGGTTTAACAAGCCCGGCGACACAGCACCTTATGCTCCCGGTCGCAAATTCTACAACCCGACCACAAAAGACGAGACAAAACTTGACAAAGTGGATCGTAACTGGTTGTGCGACAATGTCTTTATGCGTGTCGAAGTAGCATATCTGATTGCCGCAGAAGCAGCCTATCAGAATGGCGACGAGGCAGCTGCAAAGAGCCATTTACAGGCACTTTGTGATGAGCGTGTATTGGACGGAAAAGATGCAGAATATAACGCTTGGCTCGGTACGCTTTCCGGAGACGCACTCAAAAAGGCAATTGCCTATAACTGGCGTGTAGAGATGTGGGGTGAAGGTTATGGTCTGCAGACCTTGCGTCGTCTGACCAAAACGGTAACCTTAGGAACAAACCACTTGGATCGTGGCGAACAAAACGTATCGGTTGAGGGAGCGGAATACATCAGGTACCAATGCGAAATCCCGACCACAGAGACACGTTACAACCCGGCTCTGGCGACCACGGTTTTAACGCAAGACAAAAAATAATTAATTTAGACAAAATGTCTATTGAATTATAACTAACTTTATTAACTAAAAAAGTACAATTATGAAAAAGTATTTAGTTGTATTGGCAGCACTGGCAATGGTATTGGTAGGCTGCAAGGACAAAGAAAAAGAAGGTGGCAGCGAGTACACCAAGATTTCCATCAAACAAAGTGAGATTACTCTCGCAGCAGGTGAGACTTACAAGTTGAACCTGCTCTATGAACCGACTACATTGGATGCTCCTGCATGTACTTGGTCAAGCAGCAACGCAGAGGTAGCAACTGTAGCAAACGGTACCGTTACCGCTGTTGCTCCGGGCGAGGCTACTATCACCGCTAAGTTGGGTGAGTTATCTGCTGCCTGCAAAGTAATCGTTAAGACCGTTTACGGCGCTTACGAGATTGAAGATTACGGTGTTTTCGGTACTAAACCGGATAGCGTGATCGCAGGAACCGATACGCTCATCAATCTGCCGTGGGCTGGAGGTGCGTTCAACTGCCAGCTTGCTTTCTGGCCGGTACTGGCATGGGATGGAGACCTGACCTACGTAAGTGGTAGTGGTTTCCAAGGCGCAGGTCTGTTGCTCTATTCTACTGTTCCTTTCTACACTATTAATGATGAGAACGCTGGACAGGACAACGGCACTCCGGTCGGCTGGGGTAGTTTCAATTTCAAAGACGTGAATGGAAAAGCTCGTAGAAACAACGTTGGTCAGGCAGGTAAGATGGACAGAGACAAATACTGCGAGTACATGGATTCCTACATCACTGAACTTTTGGCTGGTGGTAAAGGAGAGAACATCAAGTGGGATTTATTCCCTGAGGCAATCGATCAAAAGAGCGCTATCATCTTCGTTGCTGACTACACCGCTAAAGAGCCGGAGTGGGAGATTGACTACGGATTGGTACGTGCTCTTGTAAAAGACATGGAACTTGTATGGGACGCTGAGGCAAAGGCATTCTCGTACACCGCAACTATCGATTGGTTCAACAATCTGGATGAAAATCACTACTTTGGTTTGGCTTACACCGAGGAAGGCGTAACAAAACCGTATGACCTGAGCATCATCACTGAGAAGTATGCTTATGGCAATCCGGTAAATAATGCTCCTGCACTGAACGAGCCGTATAAACTAAAACACTACAAAGAGATTCCTGAGATCAGATTAGGTCGCAAAGTTGTTACCGATATGTTGACCAAAAAGTAATCTTTTAGATTAGTTTTTTCAAAAAAAATCCTGCATACTCTTGCGTATGTGGGATTTTTTTTGTACCTTTGCGGCCTAAATTGGAAAATTGTGCATATATGAAAAGATATTTATTCAGTATGATGGCAGCGTTGGTATGCAGCGCGAGCGTTTATGCAGTAGTAGCATCGCCGGAACCGATATCGATTAGGCAGGGCGACGGGACAACGATTATTGTAAAGATGGTAGGCGATGAGTTTCATCACTATTATACCACTTTGGACGGTACCCCACTCCGCATGGACAAGAAAGGGATGATGGTAGAGGATGCGTCCGTAGTAGAGCCCTCGGAGCAAGCGCGACATATTCGCCGTGCGACGCAACAGGCGACGATAGCGGGTTCGTATCCGTTAACCGGTTCGCCGAAGAGTTTGGTGATCCTTGTTAACTTCGCGGATTTGAAATTCAGCTACACGCTGGCTGATTTCCAAGCCATGCTGACGGAGTCCGGTTATAGCAAGAATAACGGTGTAGGTTCCGCGCGCGATTATTTTATTGCGTGCTCGGATAGTATCTTCTCGCCGCAGTTTGACTGCTACGGTCCGGTAACCCTGTCTCAGAAATACCCGTACTACGACAGCCACACCAGCCAGATGATTGTAGAGGCATGTAACCTGGTAGCGAACCAAGGTGTAGATCTGACCCAGTATGATACGGATAACGACGGCCGTCTTGATAATGTGTTCGTTTATTATGCGGGTCATAACGAGGCAGAGGGTGCAAGTTCGCAGACCATCTGGCCGCACCGCAGTATCGTTACCACGGGTGACCGCGTACAGAACAAATTGATTTATGACTACGCATGTACGTCAGAGTTGCGCGGTTCTGCTGGAAATGCGATGTGCGGAATTGGTACTTTCTGTCACGAATTCGGCCACGTATTAGGTCTACCGGATTACTACGACACAGATAATTCACAGACATACACAGTCGGTTCATGGGATATCATGTGTTCGGGTAGTTACAACGGCTCCGGCAAGACTCCCCCATCCTATACCGCCGGCGAGCGTTTCCAGTTAGGCTGGATCAAACCTGTTCAGTTAAAAGACGCCGGCACTTATACTCTGGAGCCATTAGTTACAACCGGTCAATCGTATCTGATAGCCAAAACGGATCACAACTTAAGTTGGGGAAATGCCAACCCGAACGAATACTGGCTGTTGGAGAACCGCCAGAATTTAGGTTGGGACAGGCACTCCACCAGTCTTCCGGGAACGGGCATGCTGATTTTCCATATCACTTATAATTCTGCCATATGGGGTCAGAACGAGCCGAATAACAGTTATCCGCTGCGTTACGACATTGAGGAAGCCGGAGGTGTGAAGGGTTATTCCGCACAAAGCGACCCATTCCCAGGATCGCTCAATGTGACCAGTTTCACCCCGATGCTGCATAGCGGAGAGATGTTAGAGCAACCTATCACGGGCATCGTCAAAGAAGGACAAAACATCGTCTTCACTTTCAAATCGAACGGATTTATGTTTATCCCGACGGAGTTGCCGCTGATAGAGAGCACCTATAACCCCGATACGAAGAAATCCTATACGCCGGCATCGTTACTGAAAATTGCGGGTGACCACCTGGACCCGAATGAAGATGTAACGATTGCTATCTCGGGAAGTGGATTTAACATCTCCACCGATAGTGCCAACTGGCGTTCTTCGGTGACGGTAAGACCTTCTGTAGACTCCATCCTGGACCAGCTGGTATATGTCCGCTATGCCCCACGCAAACAGGTGTGCGATGCGCAACGCGGAACCATTTCTGTCCGTCAAGGCGCCAAAGCCGGTTCGTATGCTGTGCGTGCTACAAGTGAGCGTCCGGTGCTAATCAGCACTCCAGCGCTGACAACCATCGAAGAGGTCACTCCGACATCCTTTAAGGTTCGTTGGAGACCGGAAGAAGACGCCGAGCAGTATTTCGTTACGCTCTATCACATGGAGGATGGTCAGGAGACGCTCACCGAAAGTTTCGAGGGCTTTGACGACGAGGCTACGGTTTGGGAAAGCGGTTGGTACACCTCATTCTACCGCACCACTACAAAGGCAAAGATTGATGGAGCCGAGTCCATGTGGTTTAAGGAGAACAACGAGGTGATTATCTCGCCGATATACCAATTGCCGATCACTAATGTCAGCGTCTGGCTCAATGCTCCGGCAACTACCGATTCAGAGGTCGGATTCATTACTATGATCGGTGTTTCCGATGCAGGACGTGATACGCTGGATGTGATACATATCTCCAAGAGCACGAAGAAATACACCTATACAAAGAGTATAAACGAATCTATGGGTTACCGCCGTATTGAGATGATATACACCTCTCTGGGCGGCGAAGGTGTTTGCGTAGATGCCTTCCAGGCTACGTTCAATCAAAAGACCATTTACACTTATAAAGGTCGCGAAAAGACAATTAATGCGGTTGAAGGGGATATGGCTGAAGACTACACTATTTTCTACGCGTATGACTTAAAACCGAATACTACCTACTACGTGCGTCTGCAATGCGCAGAGAATAAAGGCTGCGAAGAACATCTGAGTAGTCTGAGTCAACCGGACTTCATTCATACTCGTGCAGGTGAAGCCGTTGATTCCAAGCATCTTACGTACGCGTACGACTCCATTAACTACGACCCGGCAAGACATGTCATCTACCTGCCGCAGTCGCTTGTTTCGGGTCATGTAAATATCTATTCGCCGGAGGGAGAATTGGTGAAGAGTATACCTGTTTCGCCGACGAATAATATCATTCCTTTAGAGGGCGATGAGTTCCGCCGCGGAACGATGTACATGATCAAATACATGCCGGAAGACAAGATGGGCCGCAAGAGTCCGTGGATCAAGATTATTTTCCTGTAAGTGATGAAACAGATATATTGTTATCTACTGGTTCTGCTCGGTTTTGCCATAACCGCCTGCAATAACGGGAACAATCCCGAGTGGGCAGAGCAATATAAAGAGGGGACGTACTATATAGTAAAATTCAATCCTCTTGCGGCGTCCTATTACGGGAATGTGATGCTTGTGCAGGACGCAAAGGGAGAATATAAGATGCGTAGTCTGGCAAACGGAGGTACATGCCGTGAGTTATTTCTCGGCCATACGCCTTTCACGCAGATAGACACCGTCGAACATTGGTATTTAGCGGATTGGAAATGGGGGCTTTATCTGTCTTATAATCATGTAGTTCTCCCCGTCCGTTGGCAAGACATCACCAAGCCGGATGAGAAATATGTACGCTCGGATTTTGAGACCACGGCAAGTAATATCATCAACCGTTTTGGCACCATCAAGCGGAGCGAGATAGACCGCTATTTAGGCATCACTCCTGCTCCGGCGGCAGACTACCCGGGTCCTTGGGGACATACCAGCGGCGGAATATCCACGGATCATTTGGCGCCGGTTTATCTAAATAGATATTATTCCGTTCAGGACATACCGGATGTGATTGACCAAAAGGGAGACTGGAAATATACGAAAGAGGATTTTCTGAAGGAGCGCAAACGTCAGGACAGTCTGCAAAACGTATATACAGAGCGTTTAGCCACCTTGGTTTACGAAGGCGGAGTGGACATAGTTATTCACGAGGCGCAGCGTTAAGTCCCCCCACGACGGGCAGATTGAACAGCCCCAAAAGGGAAGATCGACACCCACGACGGGCAGGAAGAAAGCCAACAAGAAAGAAATGAGTTCGGGCAACCGAGCTCATTTTTTTGTTGTATGAATATGTTTGCGGGATGCGAAAAGGGAGCACGGATTGGGCAAAAAAGAAGGACACGAGAGGGTGGATGAATGTTTTTCACCATTTTGCCCCACTTTTGCTTAAAATGTTAATAACGTGCATAAAATGCTGATTTTAAGAGCAATATAGCATGGTTAAAAATGTTTAAAAGATGTTGATAAAACAATTGAAAAATTTTTTCGTGGGGAAATGTGGTGTATATCAAAAAAAAGTTGTAACTTTGTGCCCGAAATTGAAAGAGTATAGCAAACTGAGTACAGAATACAGCAAAGCGATATAGATATGCAGACTTTTGTTGGAAATATAGAAGGACGGTTGGACGAGAAGGGACGTATATTTGTTCCGGCGATTTATCGTCGTATTTTGGCGGATTCGGAATCCAAGCGCATTGTGATGCGGAGGGATACGGATAACGAGTGTCTGATGTTCTATCCGGAAGAGGTTTGGAACGAGAAGGTGGAGCAGTTGCGCCAGGCGTTGGATGAGTGGGATCCGGAGGATCAGCTGATTCTGATGCAGTTCATGGCCGATGCGGAATATATGGAGATGGACGGTCAGGGACGTATTTTGCTGCAAAAGAAGAACCTGGAGACCATCGGTGCGCAGCAGGATGTGCTGTTTGTCGGCATGCTGAACCGCTTTGCGTTGTGGGCACCGGAGAAATTCGCAGAGAAACGGCTGAGTCAGACCGAATTGGCGGCAAGACTGCGGGCAAAGATGAAGAAATCCGGAGACCGCGATTGAACCGACAGCGTAGTGACGTTATACGAACGACGCAGTAATAACGCGGAAATAACGTGGAAATAACGCGCTAATCACGCGCTTAGGATGAATAAAAAGAACGTAAACAGGCAATAAAAGGAGAACAAAGAAAAGGCTATAAACAGCCCCCCCCAAAAAAAAAGAATAAAAATAAATAAATAATAAATAAATAATAAATAGAGAAGATGGAAGAGATATACCACATACCGGCGATGCTGAAAGAGACGATAGAGGGTTTGGCGATCAAGCCGAACGGGGTGTATGTGGATGTCACTTTCGGCGGCGGAGGACACAGCAGGGCGATATTGGAGAAGATAGCCCCACCCGACCTCCCCATAGAGGGGAGGAGAAAAGGAGAGAAGGAAGAAAAGGGAGGGCGGCTATTCTCGTTCGACCAGGATATAGAGGCATATGAAAATGCGAAGGAAGACGGAGAAGCGGCATTCATAGATAATCCGAGATGGACGTTTGTGCATTCGAATTTCAGGTATCTGCGGAACTGGATGGATTATTACGGGGTGCAAGAGATTGACGGGTTGCTGGCAGATTTAGGAGTTAGTTTTCACCATTTCGATTGTCCGGAGCGAGGGTTTAGTTTTCGGTTCAGCGCGCCGTTAGACATGCGGATGAACCAGACGGCGAAACGGACGGCGGCGGATATAGTAAACGGGTACAGCGAGGAGGAGTTAGCGAAGATTTTCTGGTTATACGGCGAAATGAAGAACGGGAGGGGCATCGCAAGGAATATATGCAAGGCCCGTTCTCAGAAGCCGATTTTAAGGACAGAGGAGCTGGTAGAAGCGGCGCTGAACATAAAAGCCCAGCCCCACCCTAACCCTCCCCATGAAGGGGAGGGAAGCCGGGAGCTGGATATTCCGGCGCAGTACAAGAAGGATCTGGCGAGGCTGTTTCAGGCGCTCAGGATAGAGGTGAACGATGAGATGGGGGCGCTGCGGGAGATGTTAGTGGCGGCACGGGATTTAGTGAAGCCCGGAGGACGGATAGCCATCCTGACGTACCACTCGTTAGAGGATCGGTTGGTGAAGAATTTCTTTAGAAGCGGAAACCTGGAAGGGACGATAGAAAAAGACTTTTACGGAAACGCGATTACTCCGTTTGATGTTATCGAGAAAGGGCGAGTGGCCAGCGACGATGAAGTAGAACGGAACCCGCGTAGCCGGAGTGCGAAGTTGCGGGTGGCGGAGAAAAAATAAGAATATGGCAGATGTACATGACATACAGAGTTGGTTGAACGGCGATATGCTGCGGAGCCAGAAGATCAGAGAACAATACCCGCTGATTGGGTTGATTGTGGGTCTGGTCTTTTTGTATATTCTGACGGGTTACCAGTCTGCCAAACAACAACACCGGTTGACGGACACGAAAAAGGAGATGCTGGACGCCAAGTTCCGGTACATGACGATTAGCGCGCAGTTGACGAATAGCACCAGGCAGAGCCAAGTGATAGAGGTGCTGAAGGTTAACGGAAGTGAGTTGCAAGAAAACCGGGTACCGCCGGTGAAGGTAAAATAATGAGTGACGAGCAGAGAAATACGGTATGGAGGTTCGCGATGATATTCATCGTGATCGCTTTGGGTTTTGTAGCTGTGCTCGCGAAAATCGTGTATATCCAGGCGGTGGAGAGAGACGAGTGGTTGAAAGTAGCGGAGAAACAAGTGCCGACGAACAGGCCTATTCCTGCGACACGGGGAAATATCCTGGATTGCAACGGACGATTGCTGGCGAGCAGTATGCCGCAATATTATATATATATGGATACACGCGTGCCCGCGTTGCACGAGAAAAAGGGGGAGTTGTTCAACAAACATATCGACACGCTGGCTCTGGATCTGGCAACGATTATCGGGGATAAGAGCCCGGCGGAGTACAAGGCTAAGATCGTAGGGGCTTACCGGCATGGAGAGAAACGCTTGCGTGTTTGCGAGAACCGCATCAATTATCTGCAGCGGCAGGCTTTGGAGCAGAACAAGCTCATAAAAAAAGGCAAGTATAAAAGCGGTATTTTCTTTGAGGACCAACATAGAAGAATCAAACCTTACGGATTGTTGGCAAGCCGTACGATAGGTGGTATTTACGGCGAAGGCGGAAGTGGTAACTCGGGTCTGGAGAAGGGTTTTGACAAAGAGTTGAGGGGCGTTGACGGCATGAGCAGTATTCAGCGAATCGGCGGCCGGAATGAGTCCGTGACGGTAGAAGAGGCGCAGGACGGTCGGGATATTGTGACTACGATTGATGCCAATCTGCAGGATATCGTGGAGAATGCGTTGCTGGCGAAGACGGCGGAACGAAATGCCAAGTGGGGTTGCGCCATACTGATGGAGACGCAGACCGGGTACATCCGCGCGATAGCCAATCTGGACAGGTCTGAGGAGGACGGCAAATACTACGAGGCGCAGAACCATGCCGTACAACGTGTAGAACCGGGTTCGACGTTCAAGACGATTGCTCTGATGGCGGCGCTGGACGACGGGAAGATTGATATAGACGACACAGTGGCGGTTAGTCGGACGCCGTGGAAATATTTCTCAGTGACGCATACTGACGCCCACCCAATGGACACGATTCTGACGGTGAGGAGCGCTTTGGCGGTGTCTTCGAATATCGCGCTGGCAAAGTTGATCACGAGGAGTTATGAAGGTTCGGCGCGAAAGTTCGTGAGGCGGATTGAGAAGATGGGACTGCTGGACAGCGTTTATTGCGAGATTCCGGGGGCTGATAAGGCGCGTATCGAGGTGCCAAAAGACACCGTGACGCTGAGTAAGATGAGTTACGGGTACTCGGTAGAGTTGAGTCCGATGCAGCTTCTGATGTTCTACAACGCGATTGCCAACGGCGGACGGATGATGCGGCCGATGTTAGTGACCGCGGTGCAGCAGAACGGCGAAGTGGAGGAGAGTTTCAGGCCGGAGGCAGTGAAGTCTTCTATCTGCGGGAAGGGCACGTTGCGGGATATACAAGGGGCGCTGCATGACGTTGTTTGGGACGACCATCTGGGTACCGCGGCGGCGAAGTTATGGAGCAAGAAAGCGCAGTCTAAGCTCGTGAATATCGCCGGCAAGACGGGTACGGCACAGCTGTTTATGCGCGGTCACGGCTACTCGGGCAAACACCATAGGATGACTTTTGTGGGGTACTTCCCGGAGGAGAATCCGCAGTACACGTGTATCTGCATGATCGAGGATCCGCAGTACCCGTACGACGCGGGAATGGACTGCGGCAGCACGGTGCGAGTGATTGCAGAGAAGACGATGGCGTACACAGGATGCTATGTTTGGAAGGATGGAGAACGCAAATTAGTAAAACGATGATACTCAGCGAATTATTAAAAGTTATCGAGCCGATAGAGGTGATCGGCGGGACGGAAAAAGAGATCAAGGGTCTGCATTTTGACAGCCGTAAGATCGGAGAAGGTGACTTATTCGTTGCCCAGATCGGCACAGCAGTAGATGGTCACACGTTCATTGATGGTTGTGTCGAAAAAGGGGCAGCGGCGGTGGTACTTTCCAAGAGAGAGTATATAAGCCCCCACCTGACCTCCCCCATGAAGGGGGAGGAAGGTAAGTGCACCTTCATCTTGGTCGAGAACACGGATAAGGCGTTGGGATTGCTGGCGAGCAAGTGGTTTGGCGAGCCGAGTAAGGCGTTGACGCTGGTCGGCGTGACGGGTACGAACGGCAAGACCACTATCGCGACGCTGTTGTACAAACTCGTTCGGGCGTTAGGACATAAGGCGGGACTGCTGTCCACCGTGGTCAATTATATCGAGGATGAGGCGGTGCCTGCGACGCACACGACGCCGGACGCGATTGAGTTGAACGGATTGCTGAGACGGATGGTGGACGCCGGTTGCGAGTACGCGTTTATGGAGGTGAGTTCGCACGCGATTGCGCAAGAACGAATAGCGGGTCTGGATTTCGACGGGGCACTGTTTACCAACCTGACGAGGGATCATATTGACTACCATAAGACTTTTGACAACTACCGGGATACAAAGAAAAGGCTTTTTGACGGACTGAAGAAGGGGGCTTTTGCGGTGACGAACAAGGATGACAAGAACGGGTTGGTGATGACGCAGAACTGCAAGGCGGAAGTGAAGACCTACTCCACCCGCTCGCTGGCGGACTATAAGGCACAGATTTTGGAGGAAGGATTTGAGGGTATGATGCTGAATATCAACGGCAAAGAGGTTTTCGTGCCGCTGGTAGGACGATTCAACGTCAGCAATCTGCTGTGTATCTACGGCGCGGCGCTGTGTCTGGGATTTGAAGAGCTGGAGGTGCTGCGTGTGCTGAGCACGTTGAAACCGGTTAACGGTCGGTTTGAGACAATCAGAAGCCCGAAAGGCTGGACGGCGATTGTCGATTACGCCCACACGCCGGACGCGGTAGATAATGTGATTCAGACGATAAGGGAGATCATTGGAAGTGACAAAGTGACAAAGGACCAAGGACCAAGAAAACTGATCACGGTGGTCGGTTGCGGCGGGAACCGGGACAAGGGTAAACGACCGATGATGGCGCAGATTGCAAAGAGGGGAAGCGAGCAGTTGATTTTGACGAGCGATAACCCGCGAGACGAAGAGCCGGCAGATATCTTGAATGATATGAAAGCAGGTTTGACGGAAGAGGAACTCAGGAGTACGTTGGTTATCGAGGACCGCGAGGCGGCTATCCAGACGGCTTGTATGTTGGCGCAGAAAGGCGATGTGATTCTGGTGGCAGGCAAGGGTCATGAGGACTACCAGATTATCAAGGGTGTCAAGCACCATTTTGATGATCATGAGATTGTGAGAAGATATTTATGATTTATGATTTAGGATTTAGGATTTATGTTATATTCATTATTTACCCATTTTAGCGATGTGTTAGGTGCGCGGTTGTTCACCTATATCTCGTTCAGAGCTATTTTAGCGGGGGTCATCGGACTGCTCGTGAGTATCTGGTTTGGCGACCGGTTTATCAATTTCATGAAGCGCCATCACATCTCTGAGACGCAGCGGGACGAGAAGACCGATCCGTTCAATGTAGCGAAAAAAGGTGTACCGACGATGGGTGGTCTGATTGTCATTGCGGCGATTCTGATTCCGTGTCTGCTATTAGGTAAGCTGACGAACGTATATATGATTCTGATGCTCGTCACGACCCTTCTGATGGGGGCTCTGGGCTTTGCGGACGACTATATCAAGACGTTCAAGAAGAACAAAGACGGCCTGAACGGATGGGTAAAGATTGCAGGGCAAGTGAGCTTGGGTCTGATTGTAGGTCTGACGTTGCGTTTCTGCCCGGCGGTGAGTATGAATGAGGTGGTGACAAGTCATATTGAGAACAATGTGGTGGTCGTTGAGAAAACGCCGGAGATCAAATCCACACAAACGACTATTCCTTTTGTGAAGCACCATAACTTCAATTATGCGGATTTGTTCAGTTGGACCGGCGAGAACAATAAGTACCGGTTCGGTTGGATTTTCTTCGTGTTCTTGACGGTTTTTGTAGTAGCGGCGGTTAGCAACGGCGCGAACCTGAACGACGGCATGGACGGCATGTGTGCCGGCAACTCGGCTATTATCGGCGTGGCGTTGCTGATTTTAGCGTACACGAGCGGTAGTGTTGTTTGGGCGGAGTATTTCGATGTGATGTACATCCCGGGTAGCGAAGAGTTGGTGGTATTTATGGCGGCTTTTGTAGGTGCGTTGGTGGGTTATCTGTGGTTTAACGGGTTCCCGGCGCAGGTGTTCATGGGCGATACAGGAAGTCTGACGGTCGGCGGAATCATCGGCGTTTGCGCGATGGTTATTCATAAGGAACTGATGGTGCCGGTATTGTGCGGAATATTTTTGATGGAGAGCGTGAGTGTGATTCTGCAGACGCAGGTGTATAAGTACTATAAGAAACGCGGACAACATGTGCGGATCTGGAAGCGGACGCCGCTCCATGACCATTTCCGGACGAGCGTAGAGCAGGTGCTGAAGAACGATCCGACGTGCTCGATTGTGTTTAAGGGCAGCAAGAATCTGCACCACGAAACGAAGATCGTACTGCGTTTCTGCATTGTGACGCTGATTTTGGCGGCAATTACTATTTTGACACTGAAAATACGATAAATATGAAGCGAATCGTTGTTTTAGGAGCCGGAGAGAGTGGTAGCGGTGCTGCCATTCTGGCGAAGGAGAAGGGTTTTGATGTGTTTGTAAGCGACTGCGGGACGATTAGCGACCCGTACCGCGCGTTGCTGGACCAGAACGGGGTTTCATGGGAAGACGGCAAGCACAGTGAGGAGTTGATTCTGAATGCCGACGAGGTGGTTAAATCGCCGGGTATTCCTCTGACGGCTCCGCTGATTCAGAAGCTGCAGGCACAAGGCACGCCGATCATCAGCGAGATTGAGTTTGCATCGAGATATACGAATGCGAAGATGATCTGTATCACCGGTTCAAACGGCAAGACGACCACCACTTCGTTGATCTTCTATATCTTAAAACAAGCAGGTCTGAATGTGGGTCTGGCGGGCAATATCGGCAACTCGCTGGCGTTGCAAGTGGCGCATGAGGATCATGACTACTATGTGATTGAGTTGAGTTCGTTCCAGCTGGACAACATGTACGACTTCAAGGCGGATGTCGCCATCTTGCTGAATATCACGCCGGACCACCTGGACCGGTACGACTATAAGTTCCAGAACTACGTCGATGCGAAGTTCCGTATCACGAGGAATCAAACGAAGGAGGACAGCTTTATTTATTGGGCGGAGGATCCGGTTATTGATAGAGAGATGAAGCGACTGCAGTTAGGCGCGACGCTTTATCCATACGGATTCACGGTGCCTAATCCGCTGCCGGTGAGCGAAGAGGAGTTGGCGCTGAAGGGAAGGCATAATGTGCTGAACTCGATGGCAGCGACCATTGCGGCGAATGTAGTAGGAATCAAGAAAGAGGTCATCCGCGAGAGTCTGAAGACTTTCCAGGGGGTTGAGCACCGTTTGCAATACGTAGCGACCGTTCGCGGCGTGAGATGGATCAACGACTCGAAGGCAACGAATGTGAACAGCTGCTGGTACGCGCTGGAGAGTATGACTACGCCGACCGTGCTGATTTTAGGCGGAAAGGACAAAGGCAACGACTACAGCGAGATAGACGAGCTGGTGAATGAGAAATGCCACACCTTGGTATTCATGGGGCTGCATAATGAAAAGTTAAGAGAACATTTCGGGAAATTAGTCGAAAGTCAAAAGTCGAAAGTCGAAAGACCCATTCAAATCATTGATACCAACAACCTGCATGACGCGGTGCAAGCAGCTTATCACGCAGCGAAAGAAGGCGACACCGTGTTGCTGAGTCCGTGTTGCGCAAGTTTTGACCTCTTTAAGAGTTATGAGGACCGCGGCGAGCAGTTTATGGAGGCCGTTCGGAAGCTTTAATGGCGCTAAATAAAGAAAAAAGACAATAAAATTTGCATATATGCAAAAATTGTAGTAATTTTGCACGCAAAATTGTACAGATATGAAAACTATGATGAAAAAATGCGTATTTCTCGCGCTGATGGCAGTTGTGCTAATCGGTTTGAGCAGTTGCGAGAGAGAAAAGATTGTGTATGAGCCCTGCCAGTTCCACAAAGTGAACGTGGATTTTCACGTGCCTCAGAGTGCATGGTCGTTTGATGCGGAGAACGGCTGGTACAGCTACTACTACGAGACGAAACAAATCACCGCATCCATCTACGACTACGGAAACTGGACGATGAGTCATGAGTATAACCCCGGAACGGATGACGCGTTTCTTATTCAGTTGCCGGAGTTCCGGTTCCTGCAAGACGAGGGAACGGGTGATTTCTACACGCAGCGCACCGATTATCAGGTGGGCGTGGGTTGTGTGATAGTCTATGTAACCAATTCGGACTATGCATATGAGCCGGGTTGGAAGCCGGATGAGATGTATTTCCACATGCAGATCACTTATTAAAGACCGCAGCGAAGCTGCTAAAAGAAGAAAGACCGCTTCGCTAAAAGCATAAAGATTAATATAGTCAGGAAGATATACATAGCAGGTCCCTGTTCGGCTGAGAGCCGCGCGCAGGTACTTGAGACCGCTGAAGAGTTATCAGCGGTCGGTTGTCCGTTAGGCGTGTCTTTTATTTTTCGCGCGGGCGTATGGAAGCCGCGCACGAGCCCGCACACGTTTCAAGGTGTGGGAGAAGAGGGGCTGGTGTGGCTCAAGGAAGTAAAGGAGCGTTATGGGATGGAGGTTGCTACAGAGGTGGCGACGCCTGAACATGTAGAGGCGGCCTTGAAAGCGGGAGTGGATTATTTGTGGATAGGCGCCAGGTCGTCTGCCAATCCCATTGCTGTGCAAGAGATTGCGACAGCGATAGGAGACCGGGTACGCCTGACAGAACACCGACCGGCTTCTTTACCCGCAGGGGGTACGATTATTTCGCCTGACAGGACACCGGCCAAGACGATATTAAAAGGTATCCTGATCAAGAATCCGGTGAATAACGATGCAGCCTTGTGGATCGGGAATATCGAACGATTGGAGAAGACGGGTGTGCCGGTGATTGCGGTTCATCGAGGTTGCGGTCATCAGCCGTGTTGGGCGATGGCGCACGCGGTACGGTTGGCACGGCCGGATATACCGATGTTGTTAGATCCGAGTCACATGAGCGGTGATGCAAAGAAAGTGCCGGAGCTGATGAAGAAGATTGAGGAGTTGGGTTTGGACGGCGCGATGGTAGAAGTTCATTGCCGACCGGAGGAAGCTTTATCTGACGCCAAGCAACAGATAGAGCCCAGAACCTTAGCGGAGCTAATACCCTTCGGAGTAACTCGCCCCCTGCTCGACGAGTTTTGGCGTACCCCTTCGCCAAAACACGCCTCCGAGAGGGTATCATCTCCTAACACGAAAGAAGAAGGTAGAGAGAGAAGAGAAAATACAGAACTCAATTGGTTGCGTGCAGAGATAGACGAATTAGACAGCCGATTATGGGAGACGATTTCTGCGCGAATGGACGTCAGCCGGCGAATCGGTATATGGAAGAAAGCACATGACGTAGCGCCGTTGCAACCCAAACGATTCCAACAATTGAGCGAACAAGTAGCACATTTTGCAAAGGAGAACGGTTTGTCTGCGAATTTTGCGCAAGAGGTATTAAAACTGATACACGAAGAGAGTCTTAAACAGCAATAATGAGATATTTAAGGTACATATTTTTATTCTTGTGCTTTGCCGGGATGGTAATGGCACAAGAGACAACGAGTATATCCGGAACGGTAGTCGATGCGGATACAGGCGAGACTTTGCCGTTCGTACAGATATACTTTCTCAAATCTACCACCAACAAAGGTATGATTCCTTCGGAGATCGGCACGACCTCCGATATTGACGGTAATTTTACCATCTCGAATACCGCGGGTTACAACACCCTCAATTTCCAGATGTTAGGTTACAAGACGGAGATGTTAACTCTTCGTAAGGGTCAAAACCGTAAGAACGTGAAGGTGAAGATGACGCCGGACGTATATGGATTGCAAGATATCGTCGTGACGCCCAAGAACCGCAAACGCGAGTACAAACGCAAGGGTAATCCCGCGGTGGAGCTGATCAAGAACGTGATTGCACATAAGGACTCGTTCTACGTAACGGCTTCAGACCAGTACACCGCGCAGACCTACAGCCGTATGTCCTTTGCGCTGGATAACCTGAAGATGAATTTTCACAAGGGTTTCTGGAAGAACTTCGCGTTCGTGGAGAAATACCTTGACACCACGGGTGTCTATCCGAATGTGACGGTCTCTATCCGCGAGCATATCGGCGAAGAATACTATCAGAAGAAGCCCCACCGCGAGAAGAAAGTGCTGCAAAAGAAGCGTATTTTCGGTATCGAAGACATCATCGCTTCGCAATCCTTCCAAGAGAACGTGAACGCCATCTTCAAGGATGTCGATATCAATGAGAACAATCTCAATCTGCTCTTTAACCGCTTCGTCTCGCCGCTCAGTTCGACGCTGGCGGTGACCTTCTACCAGTACTATATCATGGACACCATCATGGTGGACGGCTACCCGTGTATCGACTTGGCTTTCGTTCCGGTAAACTCAGAGAGTTACGGATTTACGGGTCACCTGTATATCGTTAATGACAGTACCTACCGGCTTAAGAAATACGCCATCAATATCCCACCGGACATCAACCTCAACTTCGTGAGCAACTACTCCGTAGAGCATAGTTACCGGCAGTTGGAGGATGGTACGTGGGCTCCGGATAGGACCAGCACTTTCGCCAAGTTCTACGTCTTCAATAACAAACGCGGTCTTCTGGCGCGGCAGACGAAGATCTACACCGGATGGGACCTGGAGACCCCTATACCCAAGGAGACTTTCTCTGCTTTTGCGGACGAGAAAGGAGTAGAGACCAACGACTCTACCGCGACACGTCTGGTAGGATCCGAGTGGGATGCGTTGCGTCCCGAGCCACTGACGAAGTATGAGAGTTCGGTAGTGGATCTGGTGAATGAGTTCACTTCCACGCCGAAATTCAACTCACTGGCGCTCTTTGTGAACGCCGTGACGACTGAGTATATCCCCACCAAGCCGGCGAAGGTCATGGATGAGAGTAAGTTCGACATCGGTCCTATTTACAACTTCGTGAGTTGGAACATGTTAGAGGGCGTGCGTTTGCGTTTTGGAGGCACAAGTACGGCGAATCTGCACCCGCAGATCTTCTTCCGCGCCTACGCGGCGTTCGGGACCAAGGACCTGCGGCCCAAGTACAGCGCGACCTTCGTCTATACGTTCGACAAGCATAAGTACCATCCTTACGACGGCCTAAGGCATCATATTCAGGCAACCGCGCAGTACGACGTAGAGGAGCCGGGTATGCGCACCGACGTTATCAGCCGAGACCATATTCTGATGTCCATTCCGACGAGCAATCCGACCTTGGGCTTTAACCAATACGTGTTCCATGCCAAGCTGGAATATATGAAGGAGTGGAAGAACAAGTTCTCTATCAAGGCGGGATTTGATTTTACGAATAACGAAGCAGCAGGAGCCTTGCGTTATAACCAGATGAAATGGACCATGAACCCGGACTCCACCTGGTCGCTAAGTCAGAAGAGTATCGGTTCGTATCGCAATTACGAGGGATTTATCGAGTTCCGCTATTCTCCGGGCAGCCGTATTCAGATTGACCGAATCGGCCAACCGAGTTCGTTCGCTATCGAGAAAGATGCGCCTACCTTCCAGCTCACCCACTACGTAGGCTATCTGGATGACCGGCATAACGGCGGCGAGGGATTCATCTACAACCGGACGGAGTTCCTCTTCGACAAACGATTCTGGCTTTCCGCTTTCGGTCACCTCGATTTGCGCGTACAGACAGGTATGTTATGGCAGAAAGCGCCGTTCACCAAACTCTATATTCCTCAGAGTTCCACCTCTATCCTGCTCGCGCAGCGCGCCTTCAACCAGATGAAGCCGATGGAGTTTCTGATGGACGAATACGTGTCGCTCTACATGACCTACTTCTTCAAAGGATGGATCATGAACCGCATCCCGGGAATTAACAAGTTGAAACTGCGCGGAATCGTTTCTTTCTCCGGTATCTACGGCGGATTGACGAAGAAGAACAACCCGTATCTGGAAACCGGATCGGGTCTTTATGAGTTCCCTCATACTCCGTGGGAGAAAGACGCTGCGGGCAATGAAGATCCCCAGAAAGCTTTCGATAACTACGGCTATATCAACGATAGTTACCGTACCTCATCGCCTATCGGCAAACTGCCTTACATGGAGATTACGGCGGGATTTGAGAATATCTTCAAATTCATCCGCATCGATTATATCCGCCGAATCACGTATAACGACTACGAGTTACCCTATATGATCCAGAAGATGGAGCCGGACCCGGCTCACCCTACTCAGTTCCGCCCCGCTGTGGACGAGAACGGCGATCCGGTGATGATTCACGGCCGGCGTAAGATAGGTGCCTGGGGACGAAACGGCGTCAAGCTGACCTTACGTTTCTCGTTATAAACCTTTAAAATCAGAGACTACTATGAAACGAATCGTATTGATATCATGCGCGTTAGGATGTTTTCTCTCCCTTTCCGCACAGACGAAAGACCTCAAAATCCAGCAGACCCTGGATAATGTCAAGAATCAGCTCATTGAGTTCAATACCGAGCATACTTTGGACTCTTTGGATCAGGAAAAGTTACCTCGGCTCGTGTCCGGAGGCGTGCTCATTGGTGCCAACCTCAGCAATTTTATCATCACGAGGGATCACCAGACGATGAGTTCGTATATGAAGGTAGGCGGTGAGTTAGGCGGATTCCTGGACTTCGCGATCACTAAGAACTTCGCCGTCCAGCCGCAAGTCATCTTCACGGCTCATCAGAACCATTTTGGCGTAAAAGAAGGCGCAGAAGTATATAAGCAGAACAATCTCTGGTCTTTTGGCGTTGATATACCTATATTCTTCCTCGGCCGATTTGGAAACCTACAGAAAGGCTATGTTCAGTTCGGCGGCGGTATCTTCACGCATTTCACTTTTGCATCGAATATCGCAGATAAATACAAGAACGTAGATGACGAGACCCCGACTCCTTCAGCTACTCCTGCAGCTACGCCCTCTACGGTCGTCACCTACGATTATAGCCGACTCTACTCGCTGCACAACAACCATTTCGGCGTATGCGCTACGGTCGGTTATGAATTCTCTTTTGGTATGCAGATCAATGCGCAGTATAAAGTCTCCCTTTCCGATATCGCCGGATTCTACAGCGAGATGAAAGGTCAAGAAGTAGCCAACGCACTGATCTACCCCCAATCGGTAAGCCTGAATATAGCTTACCGATGGAGGTGATTCTTATTGCATTCCGAACTTACCACCCTTCGCTATCTTCTTGGTCTTCGAATCGAAGAAGACGTAGAAGTAGATGCTTCCGGAAGCTGCTTGGAAATACGTTCCTGCGGCAGAAGGAGCGACAGAGATCAGTTTCTGATTTCCCTGATTATCTATCATCACCTCGACGTCCGCCGGGTCTGCGGTAGGTACATCCTCAATCTTCAGCAAGCGTCCTGACATATCGTAGATACCCACCTGTACACCGATACCTATCGTTACGGCCTTAAACTGATGGTCGCCGTAGTAGTAGAAGAGGTAGTCATCGGTATCGACCGTCGCGGACGCTACCCAATCGGCATAAGTGAAGGTCAGTATGTACACCGTAGTACTACCATCTTGCGCGGTACAGAACAGCTGTACCTCCATGCCGTTCTCTATCTCTACCGGCATACTCTGATCCCACTCCGCCAGCGTATCAATCGGCGTAGCTGTGATCGTCGGCAGGTTAGTTCCCTGCGGGAGAATAATAGTGTACTCCAGCGTATCGGGATCATAATTGCGCACCTCTGCGCCGTCCAGCCATATCATCTCCAGGCGCGACTCCGAGGATTGCAAGATCTCTTGCTCAATCACATATACCGCACGGGTTCCATCGGCAGCGGTCACTAAGATCTGCGCCGTGGTACCATCCATGGTGATCGTCACCGTCGCGTCCTTGTCCTCCGGCGTCGCCGATACAGCTTCCTGACCAAAGAGCGCACTCTCGGGCGTCGCTATCGGATACGTGACGATATACAGCATCGAATCCGGATCAAAGCCATCAACCGTCACGCCGTTAACTTGCAGGTCAGCCAGGCGACAGTTGGAGGAGAGTTTATGGGTGAAAGTCAGTATGTACTCCGCCGTGGTCGTACCGTCTCCGGCGGTTACGGCAATCGTCAGTTCCGTATCTCCGACCCACGTGGTATCCACTACCTGCTGCTCGTCGCCTGTAACCCACGTCACAACCGGCATGGGCGCGCCATAAAGCACTGTGTCGGCATACTCGTAGAGGGACGGCTGGTAGCCCTGCTGAAGCACGCCATCCAGATGGATAGCTTGCAGTTCAGCGTTGGTGGACGGCAGGTATGTGAAAGTCAAGGTATATACCCATGTCGTCACGCCATCTTCGGCGGTGACGGTGATAGTCGTTCCTTCGATAGCAACCGTAGCTACCGGATCCGCAGCCTCAGCAGTGATCACCGGTGTCGGAGAACCGTACGGCAAGCTGATTGTATAAGCATGCTCATCGGCGAAGAACTCCGGCAGCGGGGTACCATCCAAGGCGATTGATGCTAAGTCCGCGTTGGTCGATTTGGCTATAGTAAAGACGATGGTGTAGCTCGTCTGATGATCGCCGTCTTCCGCGGTCACAAGGATCGTCACGCTCTTTTCCTCCGCATTCTTCGTAGCAGTAGCCGTATTATCCGTCAGGATATAATCTACTTCGGGCAGCGTCGTCGTGCCGTAAGGCAGTTCGATCGAGTAATCGGTCTTCGCCGGTGCAAAATCCGTCACCGCGGTACCTCCGACGAACAGTTCGCTCAGAGTACAAACCTCCGATGGCTGGACGTTCACGTTCACGGTATAAGTGCGTACTACCGTCTCGTCCTCAGAAGTGACCGTGAAAGTCACTACGGCAGACGAACCGTTCGGCACCGTCTGGGTCTCTACCGTTGCTCCAGCGCAAGCAATAGATGCCAACTGCGGGATAGGCGAGTGCGCCGGAAGGTGCAGATCGTAGTTGTAGGAATCCTGCGCAAAACCGGACAACATAACATCATCCGCGGTGATCGCCGTCAGGTATGCCTCCGACGAGAGCGTGCGGATATTCGCCAGCACGGAGTAGCGCTTCTTCGCGACCCCGTTAGGCGCAGTAACCTCAACGTAGATCGCCTGATAGTCAGCGTTCACCGGTACAATGACGTACCGCACGTCGGCCTCAGGATCCTCCGGCACAGCGTCAAAAGCATCGAGCGACGGCAGCGAGATCAGATAGTCGTAGGTCTCGCTGTAGAACTCCGGCATAGGAGTGTTGTTTGCGCTCATCGATGCCAAGAGAGCATTGTCCGACGGGTTGCGGTCGATGGTATAAGTGGTGTCGTCCGCAGTACCGAAGACACGCAGTACGTATTGCTGCGACGTCATGGTCATGAAGACACTATCGAGATCGAACTCGCGGTCGTAGTTCAGCACCGGATCGGTAGTTAAGTTCATCAGCTTCGCCGTGGACTCTCCCTCTATGCTGGTCTCCGCCGCTATTTCCGTCACATGCGCCGAGGAAGAAGCGCTCTCCCATGCGGCGTAGTAGGTCTGCTCATCGCCGTTCTCTGCGGTCACGGAGATGACATAAGCGGTGTCGTTAGTCGTGATAGCGACCGTCTGGTACGGCGAACCTTTCACAACCGTCAGATCGCGGCCGGAGAGCGTATAAGAACAAGTCTTCACAGCGGATTGCGGACGAGTGACCGTCAGCGTATAGTCCGTATAAGAGAGGTCTTCCGCATAGTTGCGGATGGTAGCCGTACGTACGCCGTTCAGCTCGTCACTCCAGGTAACTACCGGCATCTGGTCGGCTACCGCGTGCGTGAAGGCGAGCGCGGGCGTTCCATAATAATCTGCGTCGATGGTAGCATTGATATTCGTTCCGTCGATAGTAGATGCAGCTCCATTGACAGCCACGCCGGTCAGTACCGACGAGTAGTTCAGACGCAGGTTATCGAAATACATCGTGGAGGTGAAGTGATTCGAGTTGCTTGCTCCGTCGGCACCAATACGATAGTCTTTCGGCGTCAGTGTTTCTGCCGAAACAATCCGGATATCCAGATTTTCCGGCACATAATCTGCCTCATAACTAAGATCAGCGGAGAAGGTGTACCATTGATTTTTTGTCTTACCGCTAAAGTTATTCACTCCGCTAATCTTCGTCGCACTATTGGCCATGTAAATAAGTTGCCAACCGCTTACTTTGTTATACTTCTCAATGTTATAATCTATCTGAATCCGGTCCGGCGTATTCCGGAACGTACGGGCATCGCCAAAAGTGATCGCGGTATATTGCGCATTGATAAGGCTTTGATAATACCCCAAGCTGATTGACAAAGGCGAGAGAGACAAGATACCCGGCATGGATTCCGAAGCCTTGGTGATATAGACCGTCTGTACCTGTGCGGATTTGGAGCCCTCTGTGTGCTTGGTGGACTGCTTCACATTCTCCTCCGGCCAGTAGTAACCTTTGGTAGAACCAAATAGTCCGGAAGGATAAGTCGTCGGCGCATTGATGGTGGCGTTCCATCCGTCCGGATAGTCGCCGTCACGGCCTTCGGGGTGGCTCTTGAAAGTATGCCAGTTCTCAAAGCCCGGATCAAAAGTCAGATCGCCCGGAAAATAGAACGTGACGGTATAGGTGTGTGTCTTCTCGCCCGCCTCTACCTCATAAACCACGCGCTTGGTATTGAGATCATCATAGACCACGGCGCCGGGCTGCGCAGTGTAGCTCAGAGTCGGCGTGGCGCCGGTCACGGAGAGGACGTAGTTATATACATCCGGACGGAAGTTCGGGATAGTCACTCCGTCGGCTTGGATGTCCATGAGTTGCGCCGGATCGTAGGGGTTCACGTGTGGGGTGAGAGTATATACGGCATCTGCCTCCGCAGGGTTCATGGATTTGGCGATGATGACAGTCGGCGCTGCTATTCCGCCGTTTACGATTTGTACCTCTTGCTCCGGATAGTTCTTGACGATGGAGAGGATGTCGAACGAGGTAGTGCCGTATGGCAGATCCACTTGGAACTCTGTGCCGGTACTCAGATCCAGCGACCCGTAGCCGTCAATAATTGCAGAAAGCAGGGTGTTGGGTTTGTCGGTCATCTCCAGACTATAGCTGAACGAATAAGTAGATTCCGTGCCGTCTTCGGCTCTCACGACGATGGTCGATGTACTGCCTATCGGTGCTTCAGAAATAGTCAGAGCCTGCTCCGGCTCCGCTTTCTCAGCCGTGATAGCGGGAGATGCGGTTGTGCCGTACGGCAGTAGGATATTCGTATAAGTATGTACCGCGGGATCGAAGGCAAAGTTATCTACACCGTCTATCTCCACGGAGTTCAGCGCGGTGTTGCTCGATTTGGCTACCGGAAAAGCTATTCTGTAGGTGCTGGTAGCAATGCCGTCTTCCGCCAGAACGGTGATGGTCGTCGTGCGATCTACCGCTCCGTGAGCTACGGTGATGATTTGACTGTTCACACCAGCCACAGGCACTACTGCCGGCACTTGTTTCGTTCGCCATGGGAGCGGATAGTTATATTCATATACGTCAGGAAGGAAGGCATCATAAATCTGTCCTCCGATATACAGCCCTGCGAGTGAGGCGTTGCTCGAAGCCGGGAACGAATCCGTGGGGAACGGCGGGATAACCACCTGGTCGGGCGAGTTGAAACGCACGGTATAGACATTCGGCGTACCTTCCTCCGGCGTTACGACGATACGCGCCATGCCGTAGCTGGCCGATGCGCTTATGGTGATGGCCTGATTCTCTCCGGCAAGGACGGTGATCTTCGGCATCGTCGCTTCTTCCCATACAAGACTATAGTTCAGCGTCGTGGGCTCGAAACCGGTTAACTCCGCTCCGTTGAGGTAGATCATCTGCAGGAAAGCGTTCTCGGATTTCTGCACTTCGAAATTCAGCACGTACTGACGCGTCGAACCGTCTCCGGCAGTAACCGTCAAGCGGGCAGTCCAGAGGGCTTGGTTCAGGACGATATTCACCGTCTGATAAGCATCGCCGGGGGTATACGTGATAGCCGGGATCATCTTCGTGCCGGCAGGCAGAGAGAGCGTATAGTTCAGTACCTCCGGGTCGAAATCCGCCAAATCGGTACCGTCGATAGCGATAGCAGCGAGAGCATTGTTGGTTGATTTCTCCGTACGGAACTGCAGACGATAAGTGGTCGTAGCGCCCGAAGCCGCTTTGACCTCAATGCGCGTCGTCCCATCTACACCACCCTCGGTTAAGGTGATGGTCTGGTAGGGATCGCCGGCGGTATAAGTGATTGTCGGGAGCACGGTAGTACCCAAAGGCAGGGTAATCGAATAAACCGTTTGCTCGGGTTGGAAGCCCTCTAAGGGTGTGCCGTCCAACGCGATGGATGCGAGGTAAGAGTAACTCGAGGCCTCGATCTTATAAGTCAGTTTATAGGTCTTGGAGAGCGTCGTGCCGGGGATGGATACTTGAATCTGCGCTCCGCCGTCAAGGGTATTGTTCAGCAGTTGAATCTGCTGTACTCCTGCCGGATAAGCAGACTCCCAAGTGATCGTCGGTGCAGTAACCGTGCTCAGCGGCAGCGAGACGTTATAGTTGGACTTATTGGGCTGGAATCCCGCGAGCGGAGTACCGTCCACGAAGATATTCTTCAGCGTTACGTCGGTCAACGGAGCCACGCTGAAAGCGAGGTTGTAGGTCTGCTTCGTAGTACCATCACCTGCGGTAACAACTATCGAAGCGTTGCCGTTCACCGAGGTCGGTTGGTTAATCTGCACGGTGGCCGTACCGTCCTGCGGCGTTGCGCTCACTACCGGAACGGATGTCGTACCGTACGGCAGCGAGACGTTGTAACTCGTCAGGTACGCATTGAAGCCGCTGACGCTCTCGCCGTTCACCTGAATATCCGAGAGGCGCGCGTTGTTGCTGGCCTGCGAGACGAACTTGATACGATAGGTAGTGGTCGAAGAGTTATCATTAGCCGTTACCGTGATCGTCGTCGGCTCGCCGTCCACCTGACCGTTCACGATCGTATATTCGCTTGCGCCCAGACGGCGTCCAGGGAAAGTGGCTTTGCCGCCACGGGTGTTCGTCAGCGATCCCGCGCCGCGCACCAGGGAGATCTCCGGAATAGTGGTGGCACCCTGACCTAAGGAGTATATCTGCTCGCCCGTCGTATTGTCGGGATCGAAGGCTTTCCATTCGCGGCCGCCTACATAGACCTTCTGCACCTTACTGGAGTATATCAAGGTGATATCATCTACCTCTAACGTACTACCGGCGTACTGGCCGGTGTTCGCGCGGAAATCCGGGTACCGGCCTGCCGAGAGGATGACATTACATTTCGTCGGCTGATCGTCGTTGAAATAATAGATGGGCACAACGATGCGGGTCCAGCTGTTATAGGCTTTCTTCTGGTAGAACCATCCTTCGGCAATCTGTTTGGCCTGAGTTTTCGGCGTACCGCACTCGTTGCCGTCCAGCGCCAGACGGATGTCCGACTCCTCATCCACGCAGTACTGCGGCGCAGCGGAGGAGAGGTTGGTACAGGAGAGGTTCTTCGCTTTGTAGGACTCGCCTTGCGACGTGCCCGACCATGCGTAGTAGAGAAGGTGGAAGTGTTCGTCCTTGATATGATCGCCTGCTGCCTGATCCACCGAGCCGTCATAATAACGCTTGATCCAAACGACCATCGAGTCCGGCCGGTGCGTCCAACTGATACCTCCGTACGTACCGGCTGTAGCGTCGTTGATAGAGGTCAGACTGGAGACGTACGCCCAAGGATGACCTAAGGCCACATAACCCGGAGAGGTGGCGCCTATCGAGCCGACACCTACAAACTGGTCTTGGATCTTCAGCGCCTTACCGGATCTACCGGTAGCCTGATGGGCAAAGTTCTTATCTACGCCTAACTGCGAGACATTGGAGAAATTCCAATATTTGGGCTGTGCCGTGCTCGCAAACTGAGCACCGGACCAATCCTCAAAATGCGGATCCGGCAACTGTTGCGCCCTTACCGGCGGGAAACAGACGATTAAGACTGCCGCTAATGACTTGAAAAGTTTACGCATATTAATATTTTTATTAAACATTTTACACTTTTCGGCCTCAAAACGGGTCGTTTTTTAGCGAGTGCAAAATTACTGCTAATTTATCAAGTACACAAGACCGATTGTTGGGAAAAGATATACGATTATTAAGCCCTACTCTATAAGAGTATTGCATTTTCGGGAAATAATATGTTATTTTTAAGAAAAGGCGAAAATCCGTTATTGTCCGAGGCGGTGGAGATGGCAGAGCATGAGGGATCCGTCCTCCCGGCGGAGGTGCATGCCGTTTCCTTCGCAGTACGTCCATGCTTTGCAGTCTTTGCAGGGTTCGAGTTGCCGCATCCAAGAGCGGTCTCGGTAGGGCTTGAAGCCGTTTTCCCATACGGACCAGAAGGAGTCGCGGTAGATGTTTCCCTGGTAGTATTTGCCGCGGATGGAGGTGCAGGCAGAGATGGAACCGTCGATGAGGATGGAAGCGACGGAGATACCGGCGGCACATTGATACAGGTGGTCCCGGACGCGCCCCTCGTAGGTGCCGAGATAACCTTCGCAGGAATAAGAGACATGCCGCCCTGCTTCGCGCTCGGAGGCAATATAATCCATGAGGTATTGGAACTGTTCGTCGGTCAGCAGGAGTTCGGGATTAGAAGCCGCGCGGCCCATAGGGTCGATGCCGAAGACACGCCAGTCTCGCACGCCGAGCGACCAAAGCATCTCACGGATTTGGGGCAGGTGGTCTATCGTGCGTTGGTTGACACAAGTGACGACGTCGAAGGCGAGGTGAGGCCCCACCCGACCTCCCCATGAAGGGGAGGAGAGAGAGTTATTATAATCAACTATCAGTTTGATGGCACGGGTGGCACCTTCGAAAGCCAAAGGGTGCTGACGAAGCCAGACATGGTCTTGCTCGAGACCATCGCAGGAGACCGTGATAGAGCGTAAACCGGCAGAGAGGAGTTCGTGGAATTTCTGTTCGGTCAGAGCAAGTCCGTTGGTTACCATGCCCCATGGATAGCCTCGTTGCTTGAGGGCACGGCCTATCTCTGCAAGGTCTTTGCGCATGAGGGGTTCACCGCCGGAAATGATGATCAGCACTTTGTGCGGATCGACATGCGGCGTGATCTCTGTATCAATGACCCGAAGGAAATCTTCTGCGGGCATGTCGGGTGTCTCGATGGAAGCAACGCAATCGCTGCCGCAATGCAGGCAATGCACATTGCAGCGGAGCGTGGACTCCCAGAAGAGTTGACGGAGAGGATGCAATTCCTTCAGGTTGCGGCGGCGGATGGACTCCAGCCAGAGGGCAATTTTCAAACGGAGATTCATAAGGGGTTAGCGGATTAGGGGTTAGGGATTAGTATGAAATCTGCTGTCACATAAGCGTTAAAAGGTGCTTTCTCGTCTGTAGAGAGATACGTAGAATCGTAAGTTACAGGGAACGTCAGAACTTGCTCTTGGTAGAGGAAGGAAGAGTCGGTCGCCACAACGGAAATCTGCGAAGGAAGTTCGCGTCCCCTATACCGAATCATGGTGTACCTGCCGGCTGAATCCGTCAGGGCACAATTATACGTGAGGATGTCCTTCTCGTTCGGTTCGCGGAGGTCAAAAACAGAGATATGAATCCCACGCAGGGGTTTTTGATCTGTATCTTGCACCATGCCACGCACTATCAAACGCGGCATGCCTCCCGGTTCGAAGTCGTACGGAGGACCACTCGTACCTTTTGAGCAGGAGGTGAAGAGAACAGCCGTCAGGGCAACTACTATGAGGGTATAAATTCGGGTCATGGGCGTTTATAAAATTTAGAAGAGGTCGTTCCAAATGAGGTCTCTACACGCAGGAAATAACATCCTTGCGGGAGGTTTTCCAGAGATGTATCTTCAGAAGCAACAAGGCGTCCGTTGATGTCATAAATTGCCATCTTGAACACTCGGATGAAACCGACAAAATCGGTCTTCCAGTAACCTATGCGGATGGTGTATTGGCCGGTACGGGTAAGGGGGCAAGAGAGTTGACCGTAACTGAGGTCATAGAAGAAATCCTCACTTTCCCAAGAGCCTGATCCTTCTTTAACGACTACAAAAGAGACGGCGTTTTGCTGGGTTGAGATGAGGAGTGTATTTCCGACGAGAGACGCCCTGAACTGATTCGGGTCGGTGGGGTCAGGCGTGCTTCCAGTAGGTCCGTCCAAAGGGGCATAAGCACCCTCGTACATGTGCAAAGGGATAGAGATCGTATCGGTGGCCGCGGAAGAAACGGCAGACACGAGAAGAAATACTATGAGCGGAAGCACTTTACGCATGGTTGAAGGCGATGGACAAGAGGGTCTCGCGAAGCTGTTTGACGCTGACGCCAAGATGTTTGGCAATCGTATATTTATCTTTTCCTATCCCACTCTCCGCGCGGAAGAGGATTTGTGCTATCTCCGCATAAGAGAAGCCAATCAGGACGAGTACACAAATACGGATCTCCCGTTCCGAGAGGCCTTTCTGCTCCAATTTTCCGACGATGCCGGACAATCGTGCGTTGCAGATAGCGGAGAACTGCGGGTAGTCATTCCAATGCAGTTCGTCGCGCAGAGAGGTTGATTTTCGAAGGGCTCGGCATTGCGCTTCAAGGGTGCTCGTACGTGCTCTATGACGTATAAACCACACGCAGAAGACAGCTACCAGAACGAGCAGAACGGCGGAGAGAAGGAGCACTATTTGCCTTGGTGTGAAGCGAGAAGAAGGAGGGGTTAGTGTACTCTGAGCCAGGCGGATAGCCTCCATCCATTCCGGGTCGTTACGTTCCAAAGAACGTTGGATGTCCGTGCGGGAGGAAGAGAGTGCGCGTATGTCGTCCGCGACCGCGGCTGAGTCACAATGCGAGAGGATAAAATAGACATCGTCCAGATAGCGCGGATTGTCGGTTTGTTGCAGCACTCTGCGCGCGTAAAGGAGGGCTGAGTCGTTATGAAAAAGGAACGTGTGCGCTTGCGCGCGAAGGATGTCGAGGTAGACAGAAAGAGAGGTGTCAAGGCGGCAGTAATAGAGCGTGGAGTCGTATTCGCCGGCATAAAGACACGCGGCGGCATGAGACTCCAGAATTTTGCTTTGCACGGGTGGCTCCGAACGAACAGAAAGCGCCGAAGCAATGAGGTCTAATGCCGTCTTTTTATCGGAGAGGACGGCTTTTTCCCATGCCATATTATTGAGCGCATAAGCCTGCGCGAGAGAGTCTTCGGCAAGCGCGAATTGCTCCAGAGATTTGGCATAGAGTGCATAAGCCGTCTCGTGTTGCTCGCAGATGCGGCACATAGTAGCCATGTTACTGAAAGAACGGCCGCGGATGGTAAATTCGGAGGAACGGACGCGTGTTGCGGCAATGAAAGATCGCATCGCCTCAACGGGCTGATTCGCTTCGCGGAAGTGCTTTCCTTGCTGATAATAAGAGTCCGCCGTCTGCTTTGAGCAAGCGGTAAAGAGGGATAAAAAGAGGTATATAGAGGCTATGTATAAAGACGAACGCACTATTTTTTCTTGAGGTGGAAATCCTGACGGACGATGGCTGTTTCCTTGTCAGCGCCCTTTTCTTTCTGATAAACAATATTGCTGATATGCGCCGAATCGGAAGCGTATTCTCCCGAAGGATCGACCACGATAATATCAATCTCCCGCGCGCCCATCCAACTATAGTCGCGATAGATGCCCTCCTCGTTGGTGTAGGTCCGGGGCATGATAGGCTGTCCATGACTCTTGACCGTGACCTGCATAGCCTCCAGAGCACCTTCTTTCTCCGCGTCAACGATACCCCACACCTCTAATTCCGTGTCCGGGACACCATACTTCACCATATTACAACTACCAAAACCAAAAGCGGCTAATACAATAGTTAACAGCGCGTTAACAGATGTCAGAAATGTGCGTTTCATACCTTTTCCATTTTAGAGATTTCTTCCGCCTCTTTATGAAGCATTTCATCCAGCTGCTTTTGGTCATGAATAGTGTCGCGACGGTCGGGTTCGTTCATCCAATTTTCGTCCGGAGGGGCAGGGGCATAGCAGGCAGCAAAAGTGAACGCTACCCCTGTCAGTAGGCAGAGCTTGATGCTCATCCGCAAAATGTAGTCAATCATGTTTCGCATAACGGTACGGGATTAAAATTTGCTGCAAAGGTAGTGTGTTTTGGCGAGATATGCAAATTTTGGTGTTGGGAAATTTATTGGGATTTTATTTTGCGCTATGGTTCGGGCTCCTCTTCCGGGGGCATGGGAATGCCGTAAAGTTCCTCGATGTCGTCCGACTGATAGCCGGTGCTGTCGTTCTCGGGCGGCGGGCCATACTTACACTCCGGCGCTCTGTGGCAACTGCCTATCCCTAATGCGCCGAGTAAAAGCACAATCAGGGCATTGATGCGTGTCAGAAATTTGGTTTTGAACATAGTATTTAGTTTTTTGGGGTTTCTTCCGCTTCTTTCTGAAGCACTTCATCAACTTGCTCCTGATCCTCGACGAAAGCGGGATCGTCTTCGTAACGCGTAGGGGCAGGACCGTAACAAGCCGCAAACGTGAACGCGACTCCGGTCAACAAGCAGAGCTTGATGCTCATCCGCAAAATCCGGTCGATGGTGTTTCGCATAATGGTACGTTTATAAAATTCGGCGCAAAGATATAACATTTTTTTGAAATATGCAAATTTATTTGCAAAAATCGCCGGAAGTTTCTTTTCGAAGGATAGCCCGGATGAAATTATCGATGCGGGCATAGATAGTAAAATTGCCGTCTTTGTCCTTGGGTGCGATTGGATCCGGCTTGCCTTTGAGCTGCTTGTAGAAACGGGCTTTGTAGGAATCAAGGAGTGCTTGTTTCTCGGGCGGAAGGGGCGTCTTGTTCTTGAGGGCGTCAATGAACTCTTGCGCCATATGAGAGACATTTCCGAACGCGTTCATATTTGCCCGTTCTCCGGCGAGAATGGGGTTGGCTTTGTAGTTGCGAGGCTTAGGGGTATAGGCTTCCAGACGGCCGACTTTAGTGACATTACCGTCGTAGTCATGGTAATGTTTGCGGCGCTCAGTCATGCCGCCTTTTTCATGAGCACCGAGCATTTCTTCGATGTGTGAGGTGTGTTTGATTTTTGCCATATAAAGAGTTGGTATTTTGTGAATATTTGTTGTCGGGGCATTAAATGGGGGTTGAAATTGTAGGCGGAGAGTCCTATTATCTCGTACTTATGACGCACTAATCACGCACTTATCACGCACTAATTTTGCGCAAAGGTACTACTTTTTTTTGAGATTTGCAAGAAAAAAAGGCGGATTTTTTAGGTAAAGAATACTATATTATATATAAATATATAATATACTTTTTGAAGGGACTTTTTGAGTGGGAAAAGCACCATCCGAGCTCTCTCCTGATGACATCCGGCACAATGTACACAGGAAGGACGGAGGAGGGTGGATGACATCCGGCAGAAAAGACGACGTAAATGCCGATAATATCCGGTGAAAGTACTAGAAAAAGATGAGTTTGGCACAGAATTTGTAGTAAGGAGATTATCAAAGATAATTATTAAAAACACTATACAACAATGCAAGTAGATATCAGAGAATTGCAAGAGCGCGTGGAGCGCGAGAGTTCCTTTGTAGATGCTTTGACCCTTGGTATGAACCAAGTCATCGTGGGGCAGAAGCACTTAGTAGAGAGTTTGCTTATCGGTCTGTTGAGCGACGGGCACATATTGTTGGAAGGAGTGCCGGGTTTGGCAAAAACCCTCGCTATCAAGACCTTAAGCGACCTCATCAAGGCTAACTTCAGCCGTATTCAGTTTACGCCGGATCTGTTGCCTGCCGATGTACTCGGTACGCAGATCTACAGCCAAAAGAGCGAAGAGTTCAAGATCAAGAAAGGTCCGATCTTCGCTAATTTTGTGTTGGCAGATGAGATCAACCGTGCTCCCGCGAAAGTGCAGAGTGCCTTACTCGAGGCGATGCAGGAGCGCCAAGTGACCATCGGAGAGCAGACCTTCAAGCTCGACGATCCGTTCCTCGTACTGGCTACCCAGAACCCGATTGAGCAGGAAGGTACGTATCCTCTCCCGGAGGCGCAGACCGACCGTTTCATGCTCAAAGTGGTCATCGGGTATCCGAAGAAAGAAGAGGAGCAAGCCATCATCCGGCAGAACATCGCTTCCGAGAAGAAACAGGTGCTCCCTATCCTCTCCACCGCAGATATCATCAAGGCGCGGAAGATCGTCGAGGAGGTTTATCTGGACGAGAAGATCGAGAAATACATCGTGGACATCGTGTTTGCGACCCGCGAACCGGAGAACTACGAGCTCAAGGACCTGAAGCAGATGATCGCGTTTGGCGGCAGTCCTCGTGCAAGTATCAACCTGGCGAAGGCAGCTCGCGCGTACGCGTTTATTCATAGGAGAGGCTACGTGACGCCGGAAGACGTACGTGCCGTTTGCTACGACGTACTGCGTCACAGAATCGGGCTGACGTACGAGGCAGAAGCCAACAACATTACTACAGAAGACATTATCACAGAGGTACTCAATGCGGTACAAGTTCCTTAAACTAGGAATCTAGGAAACTAGGAGACTAGAATTATGACTTCAGAAGAGTTATTACAACGAGTTCGGAAGATAGAGATCAAGACCCACGGGCTGAGTCGGAATATCTTCGCAGGCGAGTACCACAGCCAGTTTAAGGGTCGTGGTATGGCGTTCAGCGAGGTGCGCGAGTACCAGCCGGGCGATGATGTACGCTCCATCGACTGGAACGTGACAGCGCGGATGAACCGACCGTACATCAAGGTCTATGAAGAGGAACGCGAGTTGACGGTAATGTTGCTCGTTGATGTCAGCGGCAGTCGGAACTTTGGAACCCAAAGCCAGATGAAACGCGACACGATGGCCGAAGTAGCCGCGACACTCGCTTTCTCCACCATCGAGAATAACGATAAAGTGGGTGTGATCTTCTTCTCCGACCAGGTGGAGAAATTTATTCCGCCGAAGAAGGGTAAGAGCCACGTGCTGCATATCATCCGCGAGTTGTTGTCGTTCGAGCCCGAACACCACGGGACAGATATCAACGCGGCGCTGCAGTACCTGACGAACGCGCAGAAGAGACGGTGTACGGCGTTCCTGATTTCGGATCTGATGGACCCAAAATTAGTCGAAAGTCGAAAGTCGAAAGACCGCTCCACTCAAAGCCAAGTAGAACCAATCGTCATCGCAAGCAGGAAACACGACCTGAGCGCGATACAGATCTACGACCGCCGCGATGCGGAGATGCCGAACGTGGGACTGCTGAAAGTGAAGGACCCGGAGACCGGGGCACGCGTGTGGACGGATACGGGGCTGAAGAGCGTTCGCGAGGCGTACGCCGAGGCATGGCGCAAACAGCAGGCGGCGCTCGAGACCCTTTATACGAAGACCGGCATGAACCACGTGTCCATGCGGACGGATGAGGACTACGTGAAAAAGCTAATGATGCTTTTTCACAATTGATAATTTATGATTTATGATTTATAATTTATTATTAGCAATAGTAGTTAGCGCGAGTATCGACTCGACGATGCTGATGATCGGCGACCAGACGGCGATGCACCTGAGTGTGACGCAGGAGGCGAACGAGCGGGTCGAGATGCCTGTTTTCGGCGAGACGCTGCAGGACGGTATTGAGATCGTGGACCGCTCAGCGGTGGACACCACTACCCTGCCCGACGGCCGTTTGCAGTTGAGCCAGAAGCTGACGCTGACGTCGTTCAAAGACAGCCTCTTTGCTGTGGCGCCGATAGCGGTTGTGAGCGGCGGAGACACTTTCTTTACTGACCCTATGGCGCTAAACGTCATCCAGCCGTTTGAGGTGGACAGTTCACTCGCTATCACGGATATCAAGGACATCGAGAAAGCACCGATATACTGGTGGGGCATCATCCGGTGGATCCTGCTCGCATTGGCAATCATCGGGCTCTTCGTAGGCGCATACTACGGCGTACTATGGTACCGCAAGCATTTCCTCAAAGAGGAAGAGGTGATCGAACTCGAACTGCTGCGTCCTGCGGATGAAGTAGCCCTCGAGAAACTGGACGAAATAAAGGCGCAGAAGATCTGGAAAGACGGTAAGGTGAAGGAGTACCAGACCGAACTGACGGATGTCGTGCGGGAGTATATAGGTCGCCGTTTTGACGTACAGAGTACGGAGAAGACCTCCGACGAGACGCTGCGTGCGATGAAACCGCTTATCGACAAAGAGCTCTTTGCCAAACTCAGTAAGATGCTGCAACTCGCCGACCTCGTGAAGTTCGCCAAATGGCACACGACGCCGGATGAGAACGAGCAGGCACTAAGCACGGCGTATGAGTTTGTCAATGAGACCAAGGAAGTACCAAGTACAAAGGAGGAGGAAGTATGACATTTGCTAATCCAGGATATTTATTTTTATTACTGCTGCTGATCCCCGTGATCGGATGGTATCTGTACGAGCTTCGCAAGTCCGATGCCAGCGTCCAGATCTCGGACACCAGCACTCTGGCGGCGCAACCGAAGAGTTGGCGGATATGGTTGCTGCACGTGCCGTTCGGTCTTCGTGTAGCGGCTATCACCTTATTATCACTCGCGCTCGCGCGCCCGCAGTTGACTAACCGCTGGTCGTCGGAGTCGACCGAAGGTATCGACATCATGATGGCGCTGGATATATCCGGTACGATGTTAGCGGAGGACCTGCGACCGAACCGTCTGGAGGCCGCCAAACAAGTAGCTTCGGATTTCGTGATCGCGCGGCCGAATGACCAGATCGGTCTGGTGGTCTTTGCCGGAGAGAGTTTCACGCAATGCCCTCTGACGACGGATCACGCGGTGCTCGTCAACCTCTTCAAATCCGTGGAATACGGTATGATTGAAGACGGTACCGCCATCGGTCTGGGTCTTGCGAACGCCGTGAACCGAATGAAAGACAGCGAGACGAAATCGAAAGTGGTGATTCTCCTGACGGATGGTTCGAACAACCGCGGTGATATCGACCCGCAGACAGCAGCGCAGATTGCCAAGACCTACGGAATCCGCGTTTATACGGTAGGCGTAGGTAGCTACGGGCAGACCCGCGTGCCGGTGAAGACGCCGATGGGAATGCAGTACGTGACGATGGACTCGGAGTTCGACGAAGGCACGCTGCGCGGCATCGCGGAGACAACCGGAGGTCAGTATTTCCGAGCGACCGACAACACCAGCCTCAAACGTATCTACGAGCAGATCGACCAGTTGGAGAAGACCAAACTGCGTGTTCGCGAATACAGCAAACACACAGAGAACTTCGCGCCGTTCCTCTTCGCCGCACTATTCTGCCTCCTGTTAGAGGTCATTTTGAGATATTTTGTATTGAGAACTATTGCACAATAATATGATATTTAGATTTGCCAATATAGAAGTTTTATGGCTGCTGTTCAGCGTACCGGTCCTTTCCTTGGCCTACGCATGGTACACGCGGATCAAACGCCGCCAGTTAGAGGAGTTCGGTGACAAAGAGCTGGTAGAGCAGTTGATGCCGAACGCGAGTCGCGTGCGTCCCGCCGTGAAGTTCTCCATCCTGATGGTCGCCCTGACGCTGCTGATCATCGCTGCCGCACGACCGCAGTTCGGGCAGTCCGAGCGCACGGAGAAAAGGCAAGGTATCGAGGCCATCGTGGCGCTGGATATATCCAACTCGATGCTGGCAGAAGATGTCGCGCCGAACCGTCTCGACCGCGCCAAACAGATGCTCTCCAAATTAATGGACAACATGGTGAACGACAAAGTGGGACTCGTAGTCTTTGCCGGCGATGCGTTTGTACAACTGCCGATCACCTGCGACTACGTCTCTGCGAAGATGTTCCTCAACTCGATCAAACCCGAGCTCATCAAGACACAAGGTACCGCTATCGGTGCGGCGTTGAGTACATCCATCCGTTGCTTTGGAGAGCAGTCCGACGCGAGCCGCGCGATCATCCTCATCACCGATGGTGAGAACCACGAAGACGACGCTGTAGCAGTAGCCAAACGCGCCAAAGAGGAAGGAATCCAAGTGCTGGTAGTCGGTATCGGTAAGCCCGAAGGCAGTCCGATTCCTGTAGCAGGTACGAACAACTTCATGAAGGACCGTCAGGGGAACGTCGTCGTCAGCCGTTTGAACGAGGACATGTGCCGCGAGATAGCGCAAGCCGGAGGAGGAATCTACGTCCGTTGCGACAACTCGAATACAGCTACCAAGGCCATTCAGAAAGAGCTCGACAAACTCGCTACCCAAGAGATAGAGACCACCACCTATACCGACTACAACGAGCAGTTCCAGAGCTTCGCGCTCATCGCGTTACTGCTGCTCGTGATCGATTTCTTCATCTTCAATCGCAAGAACAAATCATTAACCAAATTAGATATATTCGGGGAGGGAAAGAAATGAGAAAACGTATTATTATAGCCATATTGTCTTTATTCCTTGCTCCTTCTTCCTTACTCTTTGCCCAAAAAGAGGCTTCGGACGTGCGCCGCGGCAACCGAGAGTACAACAAGCAGAACTATACCGAGGCTGAAGTCAACTACCGCCGAGGGCTGGAGAAGAACAAGAACGGCTACGAGGCACATTACAACCTCGGCGACGCGCTCTTCAAGCAAGACAAGTACGCCGACGCGCAGGTAGAGTTCGAGACCGCAGCGAAGATGCTGGATAAGAAGGAAGACAAGACCCGTTACGCCAAGGCGATGCATAACATCGGTAACTGTCAGTTTGCGCAGCAACAATATGACAAAGCCGTAGCCGCCTACCAGGAGTCGCTGCGCGCTAACCCAGCCGACAACGACACGCGATATAACCTCGTCAAGTCGATGCAGATGTTGCAACAACAGCAACAACAGCAGCAACAAAACCAGCAGAACCAAGATCAGAAACAAGACCAGCAGCAACAGCAGCAACAAGAACAACAACAAAATCAGGATCAGCAACAAGATCAGCAAGAGCAACAAGATCAGCAAGAGCAACAAGAGCAACAGCAGCAACAAGAACAAAACGACGACCAGATGGACAAAGAGACCGCGGAGCAGATCCTACAGGCCCTCGAGCAAGACGAGCAAGACACCCAGGAGAAGATGCAGCGTCAGCAAGGTCGCAAGAAACGTGTTGAGAAAGAATGGTAAGTATGAAAAGATTTTTATCAATAGTATTATCGTTGATCACCCTGACGGTATTCGCGGATGAGGTGGTCTTCAAGGCGCAAGCGCCTAAACAAGTGGTGGTAGGTAGGCCGTTTCAGGTGACGTACACCGTCAACCAGCGGAGCCGCGACCTGCGGGCACCGGAGTTCACGGATTTCGATGTTCTCTCCGGTCCGTACACCTCGACCAGCAGTAGTACCTCGTTCGTCAACGGCAAACGTACCTCGTCCTTCGAGCAGACCTACACGTACATGCTCATGGCGCAGAAAGCCGGTACGTTCACCATCGGTCCTGCGACCGTCAAAGTAGATGGCGAGCAGGTGCAGTCCAACGGCGTACGGATTCAGGTGCTGCCGGAGGACGAGCAACCGGCACAGAGCAGTCAGCCCTCAGCCGGCAGTCAAGCGAGTCAGCGTAGCCAGAGCGCGCCTTCGAGTTCCTCCGGAGCCGTTAACTCTGAGAATCTTTTCGTGCGTACCATCGCGTCCAAGACCCGCGTGCACGAGCAAGAGGCATTGATGATCACCTACAAGCTCTACTTCGCGAACGTCGATGTAGCGCAGTTGACCAACAACACCAAACTACCGGAGTACACGGGTTTCCTTAAGCAAGAGTTGGAGCAAGGCGAGATACAGACGGAGCTGGAGCATTATAACGGTCGCAACTACCAGACCGCCGTGCTCTATCGCACCATCCTCTACCCGCAGCACTCCGGAGACATCAAGATTGATCCGGCGAACTTCGAAGCCGTGCTGCGTGTGCAGACAAGGTCGCAGGTTCGGTCGATCTTCGATGATTTCTTTGGCTCTTACACCAACGTCACAAAGATGCTCACTGCTCCCGGCGTGACGATCCATGTAGCAGCGCTGCCGGGCGGCAAACCCGCAGGATTCAGCGGCGGTGTGGGTAAATTCACGCTGACGCCTTCGATCTCGCAAACCGAGGTGCAGACCAACGACGCTGTGACCATCAAGTTAGACATCTCCGGCGCAGGAAACATGAAACTGCTCAAGACCCCGGCTATCGATTGGCCGGAAGGCTTCGAACCGTACGACCCGAAGGTGACCAATAACTTCAACACCACCACTTCGGGGGTCAGCGGCACCAAGTCCATCGAGTACCTCGCTATCCCCCGTAGCGCAGGCGAGTACACCATCCCTGCGATCAAGTTCAGCTATTTCGATATCGACGAGAAAGCCTACAAGACCCTCTCGACACCTGAGTACACGATTCTCGTGAAACGCGGTGCCGGCGCTTCATCCGGCACGGGAAGCGAAGAAGGAGCGGTCGTTTATCACGCCCAGAAAGAGGACATCAAACAGCTCGGTTCCGACATCCGCTACATCGATACGAAAAAGCCTAAGTCATCATCCATCAGACAGCAGACATCAGACATCAACCATATATGGTTGTTCTACGTCATACCGGCACTCATCGCCCTGATCCTACTCGTCGTACTACGCAAGCAGATCAAGGAGAATGCCGACTTGGCACGGGTTCGTTACAAGAAAGCCAACAAGGTAGCCAAGAAGCGTCTCAAAGCTGCTGCCGCTGCGCTCAAAGCGAATGACAAGGATCATTTCTACGAAGAGATTGAGCGCGCAGCGTGGACCTACCTATCCGACCGTCTGTCGATACCTACGGCTGACCTCAACAAGGAAAATATCGCGTCTCTGCTGGCGCAAAAGAACGTGCCGGAAGCGATTATCACAGAGGTAAAGAACGTACTCTCGACGGCAGAGTTTGCCCGCTACGCACCGACTACCGACCACGACATGGACGACCTCTATGAGGCTACAACCAATATTATCAACAAACTGGAGGAACAAAAATTATGAAATTTCTAAATAACTTCGGTATATCGGTATATCGATATATCGTTATATCGGTCTTTTTCATCTGTAGTTCAGCCTCTTTTGCCCAGGACGCTTTCGATGCAGCGAACGCAGCGTACGCGGACGGTCGCTACGAAGAGGCGGCGGCGATGTATCAGTCGCTCTTGGACGAGCAGCCCGATGCAACCCTTTATTACAACCTCGGCAACGCCCGTTTCAAGCAAGGCGAGCTGGCACAGGCGATCCTCAACTATGAGCGTGCGCTGCGTCTCAAACCCAACTACAAAGACGCGCGCTACAATCTGGCTTTTGCGCAATCCCGCATCACGGATAATATCGTCGAGCAGGATTTCTTCCTCTCGGCATGGGCGCGCACGGTGCGTAACTGTCTCAGCGAGCGCACGTGGTGGAGCACCTCCATCGGGCTCTTCATCTGCGCCCTGATTGCCCTCCTGCTCTTCCTGCTCGGCCGCGAGTTATGGCTGCGTAAGACGGCCTTCCACGTGGCTTGGATAGCGCTTCTCTTCTCCCTCATCGCGGGACTCAACGCAGGCTCCCTGCATCAACGAAACACCCTGCGCAATGAGGCTATCATCACACAGGGTGTTGTCAATGTCAAGTCTTCTCCGGATCGTTCAGGAACCGACCTCTTTACGATTCACGAGGGCACCAAAGTGACCATCCGTGAGACCCTCGGCGAGTGGGTCAACGTGCGCGTCGGCTCGAACGAGGGCTGGATGAAGTCTGGTTATCTTGAGAGGATCTAGTACCGCTGGTTCGAGTGGACGTTCCGCTCGTACGGGTAGAGGTACTTGTACCGCTTGTTCGCGTAGAAGTACTGCTCGTGCGGCTTGAGTTTCCGCTCTCGCGCTTCACTGTCGTTGTACGACCTGTACTGTCGGTGGTCTTCACCGTGGTGCGGGTCGTACCGCTTTTATTGACGCGGGTATTGATCGTCGTACCGGGCGTCGGAGTCTTCGTAGTACTCGTCTTTGTAGTCGTGGCGGTCGTGGTGCCGCTGGCACGCGTCGAGGTACTTGGTTTGTCGCTCGTACGCTTACTACTCTTCTCTACCTCGGTGCGCAGCTGAGCCGCATTACGCACGCTCATGCCGGACGAAGCAGCGGTACGCGTCACGCGGCGCTCGAACGAGTTATCCGGGTGTTGTACTCCGTAGTCATTCCTGCGATGCGACTGCGTCATCTCCGTATAACCGCTATAGAACGGCTTGGAGGGGTAGTCGCAGTGGTGGCAGTAGTGATGGTTCGTCATGTAGGTCGTCACGTACGCCTGGTAATGGTTGATAACCACCGGCTTAGGCTGCGTGTAGTACGAAGGGTAGTAGCCGTAGTAATACGGCGAGGACCAAACGGCGTACGTCGTGTGGCCGTACACGTTCCACATCGGCGGACGTCGTACGAACACAGGACGAACGATATAGTTATAACCATACAGATACGGATCGCCGATCACCTCCACGTAAAGCACATCCGGCCGACGTTCTGCTACAAGCGTGGCGATATCTTGGAACATGCCCGGAGCCACACAAGCCTGTAGTAGCAACGTGTGATAATACCCGCGGGAAGTCTCAATAACGCGGATGTAATCAACCCATCCGTCGCGATTGAGGTCGAGATTATTGATCATGTACCGGCTGGAGTTAAGGATCTGCTCAAACTCCCTGACGGAGTTCGACTCCGCGAAAGCAGCAGCTACCGCGTTGAGGTCCAGCGAGAAACACAGATCGGTGTTGTAGTTCGTTACCGTGAAGGTCGTCACCGTCGTCACTTTCGGCGAAGGAGTCGTCACTGTCGTCACGTACGTCGGTTGTTGAACCGGCTGAGGAGCCGGCACGGGTTTCTCGCGCACCACTACTACCGGTTCCGACACTGTCCTAATAGTTGTCCAGCAGCTCGTCAACGCAACCGCTGCCAGAACTAATAATGCTATCTTTTTCATAATCTATAGTGTTTTCGCTACTTCAACCTCCTCAAATGCCTCGAGTATATCGCCTTCTTTGAGGTCGTCGTAAGCCTTGAGACTCAGACCGCACTCGGTGTTCACACCGGCTTCCTTGATATCGTCCTTGACGTGCTTGAGGGACGCCAACTCGGCGGTCTTGATCACGATACCGTCACGGATGACGCGTACCTTGTTACCGCGTTTGATCTTACCTTCACGCACAATACATCCGGCGATAGTGCCCACCTTGGAGATATGGAAGGTCTGCAGCACCTCGAGAGTAGCCGTCACTTCTTCCTTCACCTCCGGCGCCAACATTCCGGCCATCGCGTCTTTAAGCTCGTTGATAGCATCGTAGATGATGGAGTAGATTCGGATATCCACTTCCTCCTGCTCTGCCATCTTACGCGCCGTACCGGTAGGACGGACGTTAAAGCCGATAATCACCGCATCGGAAGCCGCAGCGAGCATGACATCGCTGTCGCTGATCGCACCTACGGCGCCATGGATGACATTAACTTGAATATTCTCCGTGGAGAGTTTGATGAGCGAGTCTTTGAGGGCCTCGACAGAACCGTCCACATCGGCCTTGATGATAATATTGAGCTCTTTGAAGTCTCCGATCGCAAGACGACGACCGATCTCCTCGAGACCGATATGTTTCTTCGTGCGGATACTCTGCTCGCGTTGTAACTGCTCACGTTTGTTTGCTATATCGCGTGCCTCTTGCTCCGTCGGCAGAACGTTAAACTCGTCACCGGCCTGCGGTGCACCGTTTAAGCCCAATACCGAACACGGTTCACCCGGACGCACCTCTGTGATCTTCTGACCGCGTTCGTTGAACATCGCTTTGATACGACCGTGGAATGTTCCTGCCAGGATGATGTCGCCCATGTGCAGCGTACCGTCCTGAACCAGCAGCGTAGCTACATAACCGCGACCTTTGTCCAGCGACGACTCGATGACCGAACCTTTCGCACGTCTCTTCGGATTAGCCTTGAGGTCAAGCATCTCCGCCTCGAGCAGCACTTTCTCCAAGAGTTCGTAAACGCCCGTTCCTTTCTTCGCGGAGATCTCCTGGCACTGATACTTACCACCCCAGTCTTCCACGAGGATATTCATGTTACTCAACTGCTCGCGGATCTTATCAGGGTTAGCACCGGGTTTATCCACCTTGTTGATGGCGAAGACCATCGGTACACCAGCCGCTTGCGCATGGTTGATTGCCTCTATGGTCTGCGGCATGACCGCATCGTCCGCAGCGATGATGATGATCGCTATATCCGTCACTTTCGCACCACGTGCACGCATCGCCGTGAAGGCCGCGTGACCCGGGGTATCCAGGAACGTGATGTGCTGACCGTTCTTGAGCTTGACGTTATAAGCACCGATATGCTGGGTGATACCACCGGCCTCACCGGCAATCACATTCGCGTTACGGATGTGGTCAAGGAGCGAAGTCTTACCGTGATCCACGTGTCCCATGACCGTGACGATCGGGCAGCGAGGCTCTATATCCTCCTCGTTAATCACCTCATCGGCGTTGATCTCATCCGCCACATGAGCAGAGACATATTCGGTTTGGAAGCCGAACTCCTCCGCTACAAGATTAATCGTCTCAGCGTCGAGACGCTGGTTGATGGAGACAAACAGACCCAAGCTCATACAGGTTCCGATAATCTTGTTCACCGGCACATTCATCATCACCGCCAGGTCGTTCGCGGTCACGAACTCTGTCAGTTTCAGCACTTTGGATTGCTCCTGTGCCTCCATGATCTCGAGTTCATGTTTCTCTCTCTCCTGCTCGCGGCGCTCACGCTTATATTTAGAGGTGTTGGATTTGTTTTGCTTCTGCTGGAGGCGGTTGAGCGTCTCCTTCAAAGCCTTATCCACCTCTTCCTGCGTAGCTTCGCGTGGTTGGTTCTTCTTGTTCTTCTTGCCTGCCTGATTGCGTTTGTCGTTGGGATCAACCTTCGCCGCGTTCGCTTTGATGCGTTCGCGTTTACGTTTCTCCGCCGCAGCTTGCTGCTGGGCTTGCTGCGCTTGTTGACGCTCCTCACGCTCTTTGCGTTTCTGCTCTTTGCTCTTCTTCGCCGGACGAGTAGAGGTGTCGATGGAGTCCAGGTCAATCTTACCTACCACTTTCGGCCCGTCCGTCAGTTCAGGTTTACCGAAGGTGAAGATCTTCGGCTTGGGTTTCTCCTGAGGCTTCTCCTGAGCTTTGGCTTGCTCCTGAGCCTGCGCTTGAACTTTCTCTGCCTCTCTCTTGGCTGCCTCGGCTTTCGCTTCTTCTTCGGCTTTTTTCGCAGCCTCAGCGCGTTCTGCTTCCTCTGCCGCACGCTTGGCCTCAGCCTCCGCCGCACGGCGCGCTGCCTCTTCGGCGGCTTTCTTTGCCGCCTCTGCTTCCGCAGCACGTTTGGCCGCTTCTGCTGCCTCTTTCTCTGCCGCCTCACGAGCCTGACGCTCCGCTGCCTGACGATCCGCCTCTATCTTCACAGCGAGATCTTTGCTGAACTCTTTCGCTAACAGCAGATACAGCTCGTCGTCAATGCGCACGTTCGGATCAGAAGCTATAGGATGACCGTTCTTCTCGCACCATGCGGTGAGAGTTGCCATGCCTATATTTAATTCTTTACATGCTTTTATTAATTTTATCGCCATAGTATTCTCTTTTTTTCAGGGTTGATACTGTTTTTTTCCCTTCCCTTTAGGGAGGGGGCAGGGGTAGGCCTCCCTCTTAATCGTTAGCAAACTCCGCCGCCAAGATGCGAAGCACCTCGTCGATGGTCTCCTCCTCGAGGTCCGTACGACGCAGCAAGTCTTCCTTGCTCGTACCCAGTACCTCTTTGGCGGTGTCCAGACCGATTGCCTTGAACGCGTCGATGACCCACTGATCGATCTCGTCGTTGAACTCGTCGAGATAGATATCGTCCATATCCTCCTCGTCGATCTCACGGTAAACATCAATCTCGTAGCCCGTCAGCATGGACGCCAACTTCACGTTATATCCGCCCTTACCGATAGCGAGGCTCACCTCGTCCGGCAGCAGATACACGTTCGCCTTCTTGTTCTCCTCGTCGATCTCCATCGTACGGATCTTCGCAGGAGCCAGCGCACGCTGGATATAAAGGTTGATGTTCGGCGTGTAGTTAATCACGTCGATGTTCTCGTTACGCAACTCGCGCACGATTCCATGAATTCGCGCACCCTTGACGCCCACACAAGCGCCTACCGGATCAATACGATCGTCGAAGGTCTCAACCGCCACTTTGGCACGCTCACCCGGAATGCGGGCGATGTTCTTGATCGCAATCAGACCCTCTTTCACCTCCGGCACCTCTTGCTCGAACAACCGCTGCAGGAACAACGGAGCCGTGCGGCTCAGGATGATCTTCGGGTTCTGGTTCTTGTTGTCCACCTGTACCACTACGGCGCGAACCATCTCTCCCTTGCGGTAGAAATCCGTCGGAATCTGGTTCTGCTTCGGCAGGTAGAGCTCGTTGCCTTCTTCGTCAAGCAGCAACATCTCTTTCTTCCACACCTGATACAACTCACCCGTCACAACCTGACCGATCATCTCTTTGTACTTCTGATAAAGCACCTCTTTCTGCAGCTCCAGGATCTTCGATGCCAAGGTCTGACGCAGGTTCAGGATCATACGGCGGCCAAACGAAGCCAGCTCCACTTTATCCGTCACCTCTTCGCCGATCTCTGCTTCGTCATCCAACAGGAGTGCATCGCTCAGCGCAATCTGCGTATCCGGGTTCGCCACGTCGCCATCCTCCATCACCAGACGGTTACGGTAGATCTCCAAGTCACCCTTGTCCGGGTTCACGATCACCGTGTAGTCCGCCGTCGGACCGTACATCTTTGCAATAACGCTCTTGAACGACTCCTCCAACACCGTGATAAGGGTCTGCTTGTCAATGCGTTTGAAGTCTTTAAACTCCGAGAAAATGTCAATCAAATTGATCGACTCTTGTTTTTTTTCTGTTGCCATTTTTTGATATATTGTTAAATTTATTTCTCTTTATCTCTTGGGCTTCTAGGGCTTCTAGTTCCTCTAGTTCCTCTAGTTCCTCTAGTTCCTCTAGTGTATGCGTCACGATCTGCGTCTTAGGACCTTTGTACTTGGTACTTTGTCCCTTGGTACTTACTTTTACTTTCTCCTCGCAATCTACCGAGAACGTTTCCTCATCCACGCTCACCAGCTGCCCTTTGTACTTGGTACTTTGTCCCTTTGTACTTATCATCACCTCCACGTCATGCCCTAAATTCTTCTCATACTGCATCTTCGTCTTGAACGGATCCGTCAGACTCACACTTCCCACCTCCAACGAGTAATCAAATTCAGTCTGTGCTCTGTCAGCATAGCGGTCTTCTATCTTCTCCACTAAAAATCGGTTCAGCTCCGCGCAGAAATCTACATCCACACCTGCCAGCCGATCGACCTCCACGAGGATATCATTCCCCGCAGACACCTCCAGCGTGATCAACTCATAATCCGTACCCTTCAGATACTCTTCAATCCATTCTTGTAACTGTTCTTTCAAATTCATAATCATTCCCCCTTCCCTTTAGGGAGGGGCCGGGGGTAGGCGTATTTTTTATGCAAGCGAGGGAACTCCTTTCGGGGTCCCCTCATTCAATTCACGCTGCAAAGATACTACAAAAAAATCAAATACGCAAATATTTGGGCAAAAAAAATCATTTTGCTTGCATTTTTGATTGTTTTTTGGCTAAATAGTTGCTCTTTAAGTACCCCCCCTGCTTAACCCATCAACTCCCCCAATATACCCCAATATATCCCCAATACAACCCCAATATGCCCCCAATACACCCCCCTAACAAGACCCTAACAAGACCCTCACCATAGGATCACCATAAGATGACCATAGGATCACCATAGGATGAAACCCCTATTTTGTCATTTTGGCAACTTTTACTATATATACGTAGTATATATACTTTTTGTTTTTATTTTTTATTTGTGTATGTCATTTTTTTTTCGTAACTTCGGACATCTGCCTTTTTGTTTCCCTCTTCTCTCTCCCTCCCTAAACAAAAATTCCCCCGTAGCTACGTTCGCATCCTGCTGTGTATACGCAAATTAGCGATTTTTTGCTTCCCGCGTCATTCTTCCGCTGTGGATAATTAAAGAGCCTAAGTTTTACTTACGTGAGTATATGCCCCGTAGAGACCGTAGTTTCCGTGCAGGGGGCACGGACGGAAGGGCGCGTTGGGGACAGAGCTGATCCGACGGGAGTTAGGACGAGGCAAGGACACACATGTGCTTGTCTCCGGCTTGCATGCTTCTGCACGCGCGCTCGCGCTCGCTGCGCTCAACACGCCCCTATTCATCATCTTAGATAACTCCGAAGCAGCACAATACCTCTACGCAGACCTCAAGAACATAAAAAACGCCTCCGGCAATCAAAACACAGAGGTTTTCTTCTTCCCGCACAGCCAGAAACGGCGCGCAGTAGATGAGGCAGCCCAGATCCAACGCACAGAGACCCTCACGGCGCTCACAACAACCGGCAACCGGATTATCGTCACATACCCCGAAGCAATCGCAGAACCTGTCCCGGCAAAAGAGGAACTCTCTGCAGTCAGCGTACAATACCGCGTCGGACAAGAGATACAACAATCTGCCCTCAGTTCCCAACTCTTAGAATTAGGCTTTGAGCGCGTGGATTTTGTCTTCCAACCCGGTCAATACGCCGTGCGCGGATCCATCGTGGATATCTATAGTTACAGCCACGACACGCCTTTCCGCTTGGATTTCTTCGGCGATGAGATAGATAGTATCCGCGAGTTCGACATCGAAGACCAACTCTCGAAGAACCGCGTCAACCTCTGTGAGATAGTGGGTAAGGGCCAAAAAGACGATGCTTCAGACACAAAAGCCTCCATCGTGGATTACCTGCCCTCCGAGGCCATCTGGGTCTCGAATGACTTCTCCGTCGTTCGCTACAAACTGGAAGGCCTGGGACACCAAGGGCTCCTCGGGAATCTAGAGCATCTAAAAACCATCGAAATCTCCGAGAAGAGCACCTTCCCGACGCACTCGAAGATCGCCTTCGACACCCTGCCGCAGCCAATCTTCCATAAGCAGTTTGATCTCCTTACGGAGGACATCCAAAAGCACATCGAAGAAGGCTACAAGATCTACATCCTCGCCGAGCAGCAGAAACAACTCGACCGCCTGAAATCCATTTTTGAATCTGTCAGTCCGGAGGCGGTCTCATTCCAAGGCATCAACGCCGCCCTCCACGAAGGATTTGTAGATCGCGGACTGAAAATCTGCTGCTACACCGACCACCAGATCTTCGAGCGTTTCCACCGCGTACAGATGACCAGCGAGAATGCCCGACGCGGCAAAGCGATCATCACACTTCGTGAGATCAACCAGCTACAGATAGGCGACTACGTCGTACACTCCGATCACGGAATAGCGAAATTCGGCGGACTCGTCACCACGCCTGTGAACGGCAAACCGCAGGAGATGATCAAACTGAACTACCGCGACGGAGCGAATGTCTTTGTCAGCATCCATAACCTCCATCGCATCAGCAAATACAAAGGCCGTGAAGGCTCAGAACCCACCATCGCACGCTTAGGTTCCGGTGCGTGGGAACGGCTCAAAGAGCGGACCAAAGACAAAGTCAAAGACATAGCGCGCGACCTCATCCGTCTCTACGCGACCCGCAAACAACAGAAAGGTTTCGCGTGCGCACCGGACGGATACATGCAACACGAATTGGAGGCCTCTTTCCTCTATGAGGACACGCCCGATCAGGCAAAAGCAACCGCGGACGTAAAGCGCGATCTCGAGAGCCCGATGCCTATGGACCGACTTGTATGCGGAGATGTGGGATTCGGCAAAACCGAAGTAGCCATGCGGGCGGCCTTCAAAGTAGCGACGGAAGGCAAACAAGTAGCTGTACTCGTACCGACTACCGTCCTTGCCCTCCAGCACTACAATACCTTCACGGAGCGAATGAAGAACTTCCCCGTGCGCATTGAGTACATGAGCCGGCTCAAGTCCGCCAAGGAGATCAAAGAACTCTTAGTGGATCTCAAGGCAGGAAAGATAGATATCCTCATCGGAACCCATAAACTCATCGGCAAATCCGTGGAGTGGCACGACTTAGGCTTGCTCATCATCGATGAGGAGCAGAAGTTCGGCGTGGCAGCCAAAGAGAAACTCAAATCGCTGCGTGCGAACATTGACGTCCTCACCCTCACGGCAACACCTATACCGAGAACGCTCCAATTCTCCTTACTTGGCGCACGCGACCTAAGTGTCATGACTACGCCGCCGCCAAACCGCTATCCCGTTCAGACAGAACTCATCACCGTCGATGACGAAGATATTATCAAAGAGGCAATCGACTTGGAGATGGGACGTAACGGCCAGATCTTCATCGTCAATAACCGCATTGAGATGCTTCCCCGCATCGAGCGGAAGATACAGAAACTCTGCCCGGAAGCACGTATCATCACGGCGCACGGACAACTCCCTGCAGGAGAGATGGAAGAGCGGCTCGAAGCGTTCATCAACTACGACTACGACATCCTCCTCTCGACAACCATCATCGAGTCCGGAGTGGATATACCGAACGTGAACACGATCCTCATCTTCTCCGCCAACCATTATGGTCTGGCAGACTTGCACCAACTACGAGGACGTGTCGGACGTTCGAACCGCAAAGCCTACTGCTACCTCATCGCGCCGGAGAAAGAGCTGCTCACAGATGATGCGCGCAGAAGACTCGAAGCCCTCAGTACCTTCGCTGAACTCGGAGCAGGATTCAACCTTGCGATGCAAGACCTTGACATCCGAGGAGCAGGAAACATGCTCGGTTCCGAGCAATCAGGTTTCATTGCCGACCTCGGTTACGAGACCTACCAGCGTATCCTCAACGAAGCGATCGAAGAACTCCGCGAAGAAGAAGGATTAGGAGATGATAGGTTGAATGGATCAGAGGATTCCGCTAACCCGCTAACCACTAACCCGCTAACCCGTCTTTGGTGCTCCGATGCACAGGTAGAGACCGACATCGCCGTGTGTTTCCCGACAGATTACATCGAGAACATCTCCGAGCGTATCACCCTCTACCGCGAGTTGGATAACTTACGCAGTGAAGACCAACTCTTGGACTACCGCAAGCGGCTCATAGACCGTTTCGGCGTCCTGCCGCAGCCCGCAGAAGAACTCTTAGACGTCGTGCGCCTCAGATGGCTCTGCTGCCGGCTCGGTATAGAGAAGATACTCCTCAAAGGAGAACACATGACCATGTACCTTGTCCAGCACAAAGATGCGTTCTGGCAATCACAGGTGTTTGGAAACATGATCCAATATGCCGCTACACGCGCTGAACGGTGCTCCCTGCACGAAGAGCGGGATAAGAAAGGCATCAAAACCGGCAGAAGGTATATCACCATTACCAACGTCAAGACGATTAATGGAGCCATTACCCTGCTTTCAAAAATCGAAAAAGGAGAAATTTGAAATCATAAATTTGAAATCCTAAATATGAAATTCATAGGCATCATTCCTGCCCGCTACGCTTCCACGCGTTTCCCGGGCAAACCCTTAGCAGAGATTTGCGGCAAGACGGTCATCCGCCGCGTCTATGAGCAAGCCTGCAAAGCCCTCGACACCGTCGTGGTAGCCACCGACGACGAGAGGATATACGAGGCCGTAGAAAACTTCGGCGGTAAAGTGGTAATTACGCGCCCTGACCATAAATGCGGAACCGACCGATGCTTGGAGGCGTACCAAGGCATCACCACACCGACCTGGCGCGAGCAGAACGACAAAGACACCGTCATCATCAATATCCAAGGTGACGAACCCTTCATCCAGCCCGAGCAGATAGAATCGCTCATGGCTTGTTTTGACCGCCCGGATACAGACATAGCGACACTCGTACAACCCTTTGCGGAAGATAAGAACGCCATCGAAAACCCCAACTCACCCAAAGTGAATTGGGACGTAGAGACCCAAGAAGCGAAGATGTTCTCCCGCAAAGTAATCGCTGCTTCGGACGGCAAGTACTACAAGCACATAGGCATCTATGCTTACCGCGCAGATGTACTCAGCAAAATAACCACTTTACCGCAAAGTCCATTAGAGATCGCTGAGCGCCTCGAACAACTCCGATGGCTCGAGAACGGCTACAAGATACGTGTCGGCGTGACCACACAATCCACCATCGGCATCGATACGCCCGAAGACCTCGAGAAAGCCATCGAGTGGTACAAATATAACGGAAATTAACGTAATTACGGAATTACGGAATCACGAAATATATTAACCTTATAAAACACAAAACAATTATGGCAAAAGAAAATTGTCCTACTCCGCACATCGGTGCGCAGTACGGAGAGATTGCAAAAACAATGATCATGGCCGGTGACCCGCTGCGTGCCAAACTGATGGCAGAGCGCTACCTGGAGAACCCGGTACAAGTGAACAATGTACGCGGAATGCTCGCATTCACCGGCACATACAAAGGAAAGAAAGTGACCGTCATGGGTCACGGAATGGGTATTCCGTCCATCGGCATTTACACGTATGAGCTCTTCAATTTCTACGACGTAGAGACCATCATCCGCGTAGGCTCATGCGGCGCACGCCAGATGTACGTGAAACTCGGCGACCTGGTAATCGCGCAAGGTAGCTGCACCGACAGCAACTGGGACCAGCAATACAACCTCCCGGGTCATTATGCACCGATTGCTGACTTTGAACTCTGCCGGAAAGCAGTAGAAGCCGCAGAGAAACGCGGCTACAAGTACCATGTCGGAAACGTTTTCTCCGCAGATATATTCTACTGCGAAGACGAACGCAAGGCGAACTGGACAAAGATGGGTGTTTTGGCGGACGAGATGGAAGCCCCGTCGCTGTACATGAATGCCGCACGTGCAGGCAAAAAAGCCCTCGTGATCTGCACCGTCAGCGATCATATTCTCACAGGAGAAGCAACCACGGCAGAGCAACGTCAGAACTCTTTTACAAACATGATGGATGTCGCTTTTGACATCATTAGCGAATGAGAAAAACAATATTTATAATCCTCGTATCAGCCCTTCTGCCCCTGAGTTTGACAGCTCAGGCGCAGGAGGAAACTGATGCGCCAAAAGAGGTCAAGAAGGCTTCTTCCGGCATCTTCACCGGCTTCTCCGGAGGAATGCTGCTGCACGGCGGTTACCTCTTTGCCAAAGACCCCAGATACGTATTCAGCAACACAGGCCTGGGTAGCCTGGACTACGTGAAGAACCTGCCGAATGACGGTTTTTGTATGGGCTTGGGCGGTACGCTTCGCGTACACTTAATCAACCATATACACCTGGGCGCGGAAGGTTTCGTGAGCACCATGCCGCTTATGAAAACCGGTTCGAACGTCCGCACAGGATGGGGAGGCGCGATGTGCGACTTCTACACCGACTGGGGCAAAGTGCGCCCACTCATCGGTCTGACAGTAGGCGGCGGAGTAATGAAGCGACTCTTCGTGCCGGACGCACCTACCGTCACCAGCGCAGATAGCGAGACGAACTATAACGCCTCCTACACCAAGACACCGTTCTTCCTGCTCGATCCCTATATCGGCATGGAGATCGGACTTACCGGCCACATGGCACTTATTATTCGCATCGACTACATGCTCCCCTTCGGTACCAGCAAGAGCAAACTGACACCCAACGTCGATTGGAGCAATTTTATGACTCCGAGCGGTCCGCGTCTGTACGTAGGACTGATGTTCGGCAAAATGAAAAAAGACTAAAAATTTGATATTTGAAATTTGACATTTGAAATTCTAAACAATATATAAATGGATAAAAACACCTGGATCGGCTTTTTACTGATAGCCGCAATTATCGTTGGTTTTACGATGCTCAACCGACCCTCCAAAGAGGAACTGGCGCATCGCCAACACGTACAAGACTCAATTAACGCAGCCCGTCTCCTCGAAGCGGAGACACAACGTATTTCCGACTCCCTGCAGATGGTCGTTGCTCAGACGCAACAGAGTGAGACCATCGTTACCGAGGAGCAGATACAGGAACGGCTCCAAGCCGCTTATGGCACTTTTGCTGTAGCAGCACAAGGGGAAGAGCAGTATATTACCCTCGCAAACGAGCATCTGAAACTGACACTCTCCACCTTAGGCGGTCGCATTGAGCGCGCGGAGTTATTGGAGTACCATGCTTCGGGCGACAGCATCAACCCGCTCTGCCTCTTCCGCGCAGATGAGAGTGCCTTCGGTCTGACCCTTATTACCGCCAACAACCGTATTCTGCAGACCGCTAACTTGTACTTCACACCGGTAAAAAGCGAGGAACCCAACAAAGCTATCCTTCGTCTGCCAACCTCCACTTCGGATGCCTATTTAGATTTTATCTATGAGCTCTCCGAGGACTACATGGTACACCTCTCCGTAGCTCCGCATAACATGCAGACCGAACTGGCGCAGAACGTCAATTCGCTCGAGCTACAATGGCGCCAACTCATCCCGCAACAAGAGCAGGGACGTAAGTTTGAGGAGCGTTACGCGCAGCTGCAATACATGCTCGTAGGCGGCGAGATGGAGAAACTGAGTGAGAGTAAGGACGACAGCCAGAAAGAGTCCGCGCGCGTCAAATGGATCGGTTACAAGGACCAGTTCTTCTCTACCGTCCTCATCGCCGACGATGCGTTCACCTCAACGGAACTCCACTCAACCCTGCAAGGCAAACATTCCGGCTACATTAAGGAGTACACCGCGCAGACCTCTGTACCGTTTGACCTCACGGGAAAGACCCCGACAGGCTTCCGATTCTACTGCGGTCCGAACCATTACCACACGCTCAAGGCCTACGACGAAGGCAAAGAGAAAGAGGATCGCTTGTATCTCAACAAGCTGGTACCATTAGGATGGAAGATCGTGAGCTGGATCAACACAGCGCTCGTCATTCCTATGTTTGACCTCTTCACCAGCTGGGGGCTCCACATCGGTATAGTAATCCTCTTAATGACCATCGTGATCAAACTAATCATCCTGCCGTTTGTATTCGTTTCCTATAAATCCAGCGCAAAGATGCGCGCATTGAAGCCGCAGATTGATGCTATCAACGAGAAATACCCGGCAGAGAAAATGCAAGAACGCCAGCAGGCTACCATGCAACTCTACCAGCAAGCAGGAGTCAGCCCTATGTCCGGCTGTCTGCCGATGCTCTTCCAGTTCCCCGTCTTGATGGCAATGTTCTGGTTCTTGCCGACAGCTATCGAGCTCCGAGGCAAATCACTGTGGTGGGCAGAGGACCTCTCTACGTACGACGCCGTCTTCCATTGGGGCTTTAACATCCCCCTCTTGGGCGACCACCTGTCCCTCTTCTGTCTCTTGATGACCATCTGTAACATCGCTTACACCTATATCACGATGCAATCGCAGGCTACAGACCCGAACATGAAGTTCATGAAGTACATGATGTACGCGATGCCGCTCATGTTCCTCTTCATCTTCAATGACTACGCAGCAGGTCTGAGCTACTACTACCTCGTTTCGCTCTTCTTCACGATCTTGCAAACGATGATCTTCCGCTGGACACTCAATGATGAGAAGATGTTGGCGGAGATGGAGGCGAATAAAAAGAAAAAAGCCGGAAAACCTAAGTCCGGCTTTATGGAGCGTTTGGAGAAGATGCAACGCGAGCAACAACGCTTAGCTCGCGAGCAGGCCAAAGCGGCTAATAAGCGTAGATAACTCGTTATCTACGAGTTGCTTTCCCTCCGGAGAGAGCGTCACACCGTCTTGCTCGAGGAGTTGCTCGTAATGAGCGCTCGCGAGCATAGGCGAAGTGATATCAATAATATGCACGCATTGTTGCGCAGCAAGGCGGAAGAGCGATAAGTTATAGAGCGCGTGGATATTACGCAAACGCTCGGTCTTACCGCCAAGCCAATATAAAAGGTTCTTGCGTTCCTGCATCGACATGCCACGCGTGATAAAGGCGAAATAGCGATTCTCGTCCATAATAGGCAGACTAACCAAAACAGGTTCTTGCCCGTGTGCGCGCGCTTGCGCAATCCTATTAGTATATTGCGCTTTGTAAGCCACTAAATCCATTACAGGCACATGTTGTCCACTGGGATTCGCAGCGATCTCTTGCCAGTTGTACTGCAAGCCGCTCTCTGGCTGAATAATAAGGGTCTTGTCCATAAATATAGTGATTTAATAAGTTAATTACTTAAAGATTAATAACTAAATAAATAATTACTGCCGGTATTTGTAAGCAATAAATCGCCACCAGCGCGTCCATTCCAATTCGTTTAACCGTTTTCATATGCGTTTGAATTTAAATAGATAATACAATGTTGATTTAAAAACGGTGCAAAATTACTGCTTTTTCACAACCCTGGCAACTAATTGTGATTAGGGACTAAAAATAGTGATAAAACAAGCCACTTTGACGGCTAAAACGTAAATATAGGGACGAAAATCGGATACTTCCCATTTCGTCACTCTAACAATGGAGATTAAAATTATGACAAAAATTCCATCATCATTACTCTCATTGACCACATTATTGTTACATGTGTTCGTTCTGCCGGTATTCTTCCTGAGTTTCATCCTGATATACGAGAGTCAATGGATGACGGAGTTTCTGGACGCAGGTTTGGGGACAATCTTCAACGTCTTGATGCTCTCCAGCATCTTAATCGGAATCATGGCAATCTCTCGTACCACGATGATGGTTGTAGGAAAGGGACATCAGTTCAGCTGGTGGCAGTACAGCTTGTGGTCCTTCGCTGAAGTGATCATCTTTTCCTGCTTCGCTGCGCTGTATATGGCGTTGATATACGGGGATTACGGATATTTTCCGGCTTTAGCACAATGTCTCCGTCTCTCGTTTGCTATCCTGCCCTATTTATACATCATCATGGCATTGCTCTTTGCGTTGATTTATCCGGATGAAGAGGAGGCATCAGAGGAAGATCTGGTACGATTTACAGATAGTACCGGACGACTGAAATTAGTGATCGCGCACGATGTACTGCTATATATAGAAGCGAAAGAGAATTATATCTCCATTCATTATTTGGAAGGAGACAAGTTAAAGGAATACTCGTTGCGCCAGACGATGCGCGGGATAGAAGACCTCATGACCAAACATGGAATCATCCGTTGTCAGCGGTCATACTTCGTCAATCCCCGTCATGTGACGGTACTAAGACGCGATAAAGAAGGATTTATTCAAGCGGAACTGGATAGTACCAACAAACCCGTACCTGTTTCACCTAAATACTACGAGCAGTTAAGCAAGATGCTCTAACGAATTAACGAGCATTCCGCAGGCAGCGAGGATATCTTCTCCGCGGGAACGACGGATGGTTGTAGTGATGCCGTTAGCGGTCAGATAATCTCTTAACCACTCCATCTGTTTCTCATTGGAAGCCGGGAAATGCCGGCTTTCTTTATTGGTGGTTGCAACCTCCTCCACGCCTTCGTGGAACCGAATGAGATTGATGCGGCAGGGCAAACCACGCAAGAGCCGGATCAGTTCCTTCGCGTGGCGAGGGGTATCATTCTGCCCCGCCCAGCAGATATACTCAAAGCTGACGCGCCGCTGATGTGCCCAGTCGTAGTTCTTGAGTAGTTTCACCACCTCGGTTATGGAGAATATCTTCTCCGCCGGCATGATCTCTGCACGCTCTGCGGGAAAAGGATTATGCATCGATACAGCAAGATGGCACTCGCTCTCTTCTATAAAGCGCTTCATTGCCGGAACACCGACCGTAGAGACAGTAATTCGTTTGGGAGACCATGCGCAACCATAAGGCGCTGTCAGTACATCCAACGCCCGAAGTACCTCATCGATATTATCCATCGGTTCACCTTCACCCATCAGGACTAAATTTGACAAGGTTGAGAGGCCGTTTTCCGCGGCCATTTGGTCTATCTCGAAGACTTGGTTCAGGATCTCCCCCGCCGTGAGATGGCCATGAAAGCCCAAGGTTCCTGTCATGCAGAACCGGCAGCCCATCTTACACCCTGCCTGAGTCGAGACGCATAGCGTTGCCCGGTCGTCCTCGGGGATATATACTGTTTCTATGAAACAGGATTGATGATTGGAGATTGGAGATTGGAGATTGGAGACTTCAAAGAGGTACTTACGCGTACCATCTTGACTGACGGCTTCTCGGACGGGTGCATGCCGACCGACGGTATAGTTCGCTTTGAGCGCCTCACGACCTTTGAGGGAGATATTCGTCATCTCCTCAAAGCTACGCACGCGACGCACATAAAGCCATTCCGCCAGCTGTTTGCCGGCGAACTTCTGCAGCCCCACAGCGAGGGCGACTTCTTGCAGTTCAGCTAATGTTTTTCCTAAGAGTGTCTCCACTTATTCATTATTAAGCATCGTGACATCCATGTGCGGATATGCGAAGGTGAAGCCTTGCGGCGGGAGTTCGGTATAGAAACGCTCCTGGAGCGCAAAGAATACATCCCAGTAATCGTTCGCCCTTACCCACACGCGTACCACGAAAGTAATATCGTTTTCGTTCAGACTCTTGAGCGCCACAAAGGGTGCGGGGATAGCGTCCATCCGATAGTTAACGGTCGAGAGCTGGTATGCGGATATATTGAGTTCTTTATAGAGTTTCTTCATGTCGGTGTCTGCCTGCAGGACACGCGGTTCGGAGTTGACGATTGTCAGAATCGCCGCTTTGCATTTCGCGGCATCCACGCCGTACGAGACGCTCACATTCCATTCCACACGCCTTAGCGGACGGCCGTTGAAGTTATTGATCACGCCGTTGGAAAGTGCGCCATTCGGTAGAATCACCACACGGTTATCTACCGTCAATATCTTCGTCGCCGTGATATTCACCTCAATCACCTTTCCCGAAGTACCTTGTGCTTCTATGAAATCTCCTGCTTTGAAGGGTTTGAAGGCCAGCAACATGATGCCTCCTGCGAAGTTCTGGACGGTTCCTGAGAGCGCCATACCTATTGCCATACCACCGGCAGCCAAGAGAGCAGCCAGCGAAGTGGTGTTCACACCTAAGGTGCTGATGGTAATAACGACCAGCAGGATGGTCATGGAGATAGAGACGAACGAGGATACGAACGAAGCAATCGTCGGTTCTGTCTTACGACGCGCAAACACCCGAGCAAGGATATTCTTCACCCACCGGATGAGTAACATTCCAATGACGAAAAGCAGGAGAGCTGCCAAAACCTTGATACCGAACTGCAACATCGACTCGCCGACCTCTTGCCAGAACGTGTGCGGATCATTCTTGGCGGTCTCAATCATCATCCGCGCTCCGGCACGGATGGAGTCCCTTTTGGCTTCTATCTCTTCGGGAGTCGGAGCGGTAGCCTGAAGGAATATGAACAAGAGCGGATTCATACTTATCGGATTCTATCAGCTGCACGCACGAGCGCTTCGTCCTTGAGGATGCGACGCGTAGCCATGAGGGTTAACACCATACAGATCAACGGGAACGATGCCCAGGGAAGGATGTGCCACTCCACGCCCAACGCCAGCTTTGCCTGCCATACATAAATCGCCAGTACGCCGTAGTAGCCCAAGCAGAGCATCGTGAGGAAGATATTCAGCCGCGCCTGAAGGATGCGTTTCTTATAAAGGAAGATATCCATGAGCGCCAGAGCAGGAATGAGAATCGTCGTGAGGAGCAGTCCCCAGAGACCTTGCAGCGGTGCGCCACCGACGGCGCTCAGTTCATAGATTTGCAACTCTGCGGCTTCTTCGGGCGTTACCAGTTGCAACACCGGCAGAAAAATCAGGGCAATACCCAAAGCCACAACGGCTAATAAATACAGTGTTTGGATTCGTTGTATCATTTCATTGCTTCTTCTAAAGTTTCACATTTATCTCCATGGGCGTTGACCCATCCGATTTGACGGGCGGGATTGCCGACCATCAATGCATATGCAGGCACATCTTTCGTTACCACCGACCCTGCGCCGATAAGGCAGTATTCGCCGAGCGTGTGACCGCAAACGATGGTGGCGTTTGCTCCCACCGAGACACCTCTCTTGAGGATCGTCGGACGGTACTCGTCTTTGCGGCTGACCGCCGCACGGGGGTTGATGACGTTTGTGAAGACCATCGACGGTCCCAGGAACACATCGTCCTCGCACCGCACGCCGGTATAGACAGAGACGTTATTCTGGATCTTGCAGTTACGGCCAAGTACTACGTCGGGTGAGATTACCACGTTCTGCCCGATGTTACAATCTTCGCCGATGACGCAGCCGGACATAATATGGCTGAAATGCCAGATCTTCGTACCCTTGCCTATTTGGCATCCTTCGTCCACGTAGGACGACTCATGAACGAAATACTCCATTAGAAAAACAGTTTTAATATATCATTTCCGTTCGCGAAGATCAGGAGCGCTAACAAGAGCCAGAAGCCGATCTCGTTTGCCCGCTCGAGGAACTTATCGCTGGGTTTATGCCGCGTGATGATCTCTACCAGCAGGAAGAGGATGTATCCGCCGTCGAGCGCAGGGATCGGCAGGAAGTTCATGAATGCCAGGATGATGCTTAGGAAAGCCGTCATATGCCAGAACAAGTACCAACTCCATACGGACGGGAACATCGAACCGATAGCTCCGAAGCCGCCGAGTGACTGCGCGCCCTCTTTGGTGAAGACGAGGCGGAACTGCTTGACGTACATCGCCAGGATGTCCCATCCGTAACGGATACCGGCGGGGATGGCCTGGAAGAAATTATAATCCGTGTGCTCCAACTCGAAGATATCCCATTTCACAGCGACGCCCAGTTTGCACTGATCCCCGATGAAGGCTTTGGTGGTGTGCTTTTCTCCTGCACGGTAGTACTCGATAGCAACGGAGTCGCAAGGGTGACGCTGCAGTTCCTCCACCATCTGCGCGTTGCAAAGCGTCGGTTCGCCGGCGATGGAAACGATGCTGTCTCCTTTCTGCAACCCTGCATAAGCTCCGGCCATCTCCGGCATGACGGTATCCAAGACGCACGGAACCCACTCAGAGAGCAAGGTATAACGGCGTTTCTGATAGCTCTTGTCCGCACGTTTCTTCTCGCGCTCTATCTTATCGAAGGCGTTCTGCTGCGCCAGATAGCGGGTTCCTAAGTCTTCGCTCATAACGAGTTGAATGGTATCCGCGCCACGCAGGACGGTCACGTTACGCTTGCCTTCGATGATGATGGCTTGTACTGCATCGCTCAGTGTCTCCGGTTCTTCGCCGTCCACAAAAAGGATCTTATCTTGTTGGTGAAAACCCTCATCGACCATGATCTGCGAATAATAGAGACCGGTGTTGATGTTTCTGAGCGGCAGGGTGTCCGATCCCCAATGCCAGAGAAGCATTGTGAAGATCACGAGGGCTCCTACGAAATTAACTAAAATACCGCCAAGGATGATGAGCAAGCGCTGCCAAGCCGGTCTGAAGCGGAACTCCCACTCCTGCGGTTCAGCCGCCAAGTCATCCGTCGAGTGCGTCTCATCGACCATGCCGGCGATGGCGCAATAACCGCCGAAAGGCAGCCATCCGATACCCCACTCTGTGGTCTCAGGATGCGCCTCCCACTCCTTGTCCTCGTTCGGCGCAAAGAACTTGAAATGCCATTTGCCGTCGAACTTCTTTGCCCGAAAAAGGCTGATCCGAGGATTGAAGAACAGATAGAATTTCTCCACGCGGACGTGGAAAATCTTTGCGAACGTAAAATGCCCCAACTCGTGTATCAACACGAGAAACGAAAGGGCGAGTATCAATTGAATTGCTTGTATCATCAAATCATTTACTATTTGGTCATTTACTATTTACCATTTCTTCTGCGATTTTCCGAGCTTCAAGATCGGTTGCCACATAATCTTCGTAGGTCGGTTTGGCGATGAAGGCAGCCTTTGCCATGGTCTCGCTGATGATGTCACTCATCTGCAGGAAGCCGCAGCGGTTCTCACGGAAAGCGAGGTTAGCCACCTCATTCGCGGCATTCAGGACACAGGGGATGTTTCCACCTCGGCGCATTGCTTCGTACGCCAGACCGAGATTCGGGAAGCGCTCCAAGTCCGGTTTCTCAAACGTCAGGTTCTTGAGTGCAAAGAGGTCTGCGCGGGGAAAATCGCTTGCCAGCCGTTCCGGGAAAGAGAGGGCGTATTGTATCGGCAGCCGCATGTCCGGTGCACCGAGTTGTGCTTTGATAGCGCCGTCAGTAAACTGAACCGCGGAATGCACAATCGACTGCGGATGAACGAGCACCTCGATCTTCTCCACCGGCACGCCGAAGAGCCATTTGGCTTCGATGACTTCGAATCCTTTGTTCATCATCGAGGCGGAGTCGATCGTGATCTTCGCGCCCATCTCCCAATTCGGGTGTTTGAGTGCATCAGCTGCAGTAACGGTCGCCATCTGCTCGCGGGTAAACGTACGGAAAGGTCCGCCGGAAGCGGTCAGGAGGATCTTCTCTATCTCCGAGCGGTCTTCGCCTACAAGAGACTGGAAGATCGCGGAATGTTCGCTATCGACGGGGAGTATAGGTGCATGGTGCTGAAGGGCCAGATCGCAGATGATCTCTCCGGCAACAACGAGCGTCTCTTTGTTCGCAAGCGCAATCGTCTTACCGGCTTTGATCGCTTCTATCGTGGGGCGAAGACCTGCATAACCGACCATCGCAGCGACCACGATATCTACCGAACCCATCGTCACCACTTCAGCTATCGCGTCCGCGCCGGTCCAAACCTTACCTTCAAAGTGGATAGCCGAGAGCTGAGAGCTGAGAGCTTCGTACAGGCTCTCATCGGCGATGCAGACTACCTCCGGATGAAACTCCTTCGCCTGAGCAACCAACAGATCTATACTTCTGTTTGCACAAAGGGCATACACGCCGTAACGCTCCGGATAAGCACGAACGACATCCAGCGTCTGGGTACCTATCGAACCCGTCGAACCAAGGATACAAAGCTGCTTTACCATACAATCACCTCCTCCGGGTTAACGAATTGTCCGCCGTCCCATAACTCGATGGAGACATTCTTCTCGCCGTCCATGATTCCCAATGACTCGCCGCGTTCTACCATGGTGCCTTGATTCTTGAGCACACGGCTCACATGGCGGTAGATAGTGGTGAACGAGCCGTTCTGGAGAGCAATCAGATAGGTGTTATCCGCCAGCCGTTCCACAGACACCAACGTGCCCCGGGTGGTCGCCATGACGTTCTCTCCTTTGGTCGTGCGGACGGAGATGCTGTACTCATGCAGATCCGGCCGCGCAGATTGCTCCACCACGCCGCGTACGGGGCGGTAGAGCTGTCGTACGGTACGCGTCTCCGTGTTATCGAAAAGCATCAGCCGGTCTTTCTCTTTCTGCTCGTATTGCGCCTTGAAAGCCTCTGTCGCTTCGCTGCTCTGCGCTACCAACTGAGCCCGCTCCACACGTTGCAATGAGTCAAGGCTCTGCACGCTGTCGGTCTCAATATCTCCGGCTGTCAGCTGTTTGATGACATCGAGATAGCGGCGCTGAGTCGTCAGGTCCGCCTGCAGGCTATCGACCCGTGCGGACTCCTGAACCAACTGCTGACGCAGACTCTCGCTATAGCCAGGCAGGATGTTACGAATCGGCGTATAGACGATGAGGATCGAGAGGAGCACAATGAGCGCCACGATCATGATCGTAATCATGCTGATTGCGCCCAAGAGACTTACGCGGATGTGAAACACCTCGCGCAACGTCCGGTCGTCCAGCATCGCCAAGCGATATTTATTTCTCTTACTTGCCAATTGTCAATTATCAATTATCAATTATCAATTCAGAATCGTGCAGCCTGCGCAGGGCTTGAGTTGCTTGAAGAAGTCATTGCCCTTGTCATCCACGAGGATGAATGCCGGGAAGTTCTCCACTTCTATCTTCCAGATCGCCTCCATACCGAGCTCCGGGTACTCGACACACTCGATGGACTTGATATTGTTCTGCGCCAGGATAGCTGCCGGGCCACCGATAGAACCGAGGTAGAAGCCGCCGTGTTTCTGGCAAGCGTTGGTAACGTCGATGGAGCGGTTACCTTTCGCCAGCATGATCAGCGAACCGCCGTGATCCTGGAATTCATCTACGTACGGATCCATACGACCTGCCGTCGTCGGGCCCATCGAACCGCAAGCCATGCCTGCAGGAGTCTTCGCCGGACCGGCATAGTAAATCGGATGGTTCTTGAGGTACTCCGGCATCGGTTCGCCTGCATCCAGACGCGCTTTGATCTTCGCGTGAGCGATATCGCGGCCGACGATGATAGTGCCGTTGAGGGAAAGACGCGTACCGATCGGGTATTTCGTCAGGATGGCGCAAACGTCCTTCATCGGCTGGTTGAGGTCGATACGTACGGCATCGCCTTCGCCCGCCTGACGCAGTTCCTCGGGGATGAGAGAAGCGGGGTTGTTATCCAGTTTCTCAATCCATATACCGTCTTTGTTGATCTTACATTTGATATTGCGGTCCGCCGAGCAGCTTACACCCAGACCGATCGGGCAGCTCGCACCGTGACGCGGCAGACGAACGACACGTACGTCGTGCGCCATGTACTTACCGCCGAACTGTGCGCCAAGACCAATCTTGTAGGCCTCTTGCAGCAGCTGTTTCTCCAGCTCCACGTCGCGGAAGGCTCTTCCGGTCTCGTCGCCGGTTGTCGGCAGCGAGTCGTAATAGTGGGTCGAAGCGAGTTTCACGGTCAGCAGGTTCTTCTCCGCCGAAGTACCGCCGATGACGATAGCGATGTGGTAAGGCGGACAAGCTGCCGTTCCGAGGCTCTTCATCTTCTCTACGAGGAAAGGAATGAGCGTGCCGGGGTTCTGGATACGGGCTTTGGTCTCCTGATAGAGATAGGTCTTGTTCGCAGAACCGCCACCCTTGGTCACGCAAAGGAAACGGTACTCCATGCCTTCGGTTGCCTCCAGAACGCCACGGGAAAGAGCCTCTTCATCAGAGATCTCTCTTGACTCTTGACCCTTGGCTCTTGACTCTACCCACACATGTTGTCCTTTCTCGCCGTGGATGATAGCCGTACCGGTATCCTGACACAGCGGCAGCTGGCCTTTGCAAGCCACTTCGGCGTTGCGCAGGAAAGTGAGCGCAACGTATTTATCGTTCGCCGAAGCCTCCGGGTCACGCAGGATTTTTGCCACCTGCTCGTTGTGCGAGCGGCGAAGCATAAAACTCACGTCATGGAAAGCCTGCTGCGCCATGAGGGTCAATGCCTCCGGCTCAACCAACAAAATCTGTTCTTTCTTATCCGAACCTTGAAAGCTGACTTCCGTAAGCCGTACATGGTCTTTGGTCAGCAAATAATACTCAGTCTCGTCTTTTCCGAGCTGAAACATCGGTGCATATTTAAACTCTGCCATATATAGATATTTTTTTAATTACAAATTAAAAGCGGCTGCAAATTTACTGCTTTTTTTTGACATATGCAAATATGCGCGCATTTTTATTTGATTTTAAGGAGAAAAGGTACAGGAGAAGAACAGGGCGTACTGCGGAGTAAGTGCCTCCTATTAGGGTACGTAATGGGTAGTACAATGACTAACGAATATCCAACGAATAACTAACTTATCACTAACGATTGGATGCTTGTACGGCGTATTAAAAGAGATGTCGGAATAGCATTCCGACTCAATAAACGAAAGAAAAAAATGCACTGGCGAAAGTGGCGATATTGGCGATATCGCCAAAATTGTCAATATCGCCATGCAAATTTTTATATGGGCGGGAGTAGCCGCGAGAGTTAGACCCAATTTTGGAAAGTATCAAATGACATGATACTTTGAAACTTTGAAACTTTTGTCGCTTTGTCGCTTTCTATCTTTTTGATAGTTACGAGTCTTATCAGGAGTATCAAAATGTCAAAAAAACGACCAATAATAGTGCGCATTTTTGACCTTTTGCAAGAAAGTGTCAAAGTTTCAAAAGCGACATAGCGACAAAGCGACAGTGCATTTTTTTATATACCGACATCCGATGTCGGGGAAATGAAGAAAAAGAGAGAGAGAAAACGCGGGACTAAAGTTCCGCGAACAGGACGAAGAAAAAAAATCCGAGCGGATTCCCGGAGCACGGAACGAAATTTATACAAGCCCAATAGAATCGGTAAAATTTATACAAGCTACTACAACAATAGGCTTGTATAAAAAATGGAATAGGATGGATGACTTGTATAAAATTAACGGCATACCATGCCGGGCAATGGACGACGTATGAAGAAACGCGGGACTAAAGTACCGCGAAGGGAAGCTTGGTTTTTTGAGAAAAAGATACAAGCTATAGAAAAAAGATACAAGTTGTAAAAAGGAAGGACAAAGAAAAACCGCTTGGCGGGTTGAGCGCCAAGCGGAATAGAGAGAAAGGGAAATATCTATTTCTCGAAGCTCAAGCCGTAGTAAAGCGTAATGCCTACTTGGAGCGGGTTGATGCGAGAGATAAGAGACGTGAAAGCGGAATTGACTGTGACAGCCGGGACAGGATTAACAGGATCCGTAACAGGTGCTACAGAGATCAATGCTTGGTTGGTCTTGAAGGACGAGGTATTCCAAACATTATAATCCACATACGCCATAATGCCTAATAAGCCGGTGTCCCCTACTCCAAACTCATACCCGAGGCGTCCACCTACAAGGATATTCATGCGCGGAGCGATGTCGGAGTATGTCTTTTGTAAGTCTTCGTTTGCTACAAGGCCGGAAATCAGTTCATTGGTCACATGTACTGAGAATGGCACGTAATAGGCATCAATAACAGGGGATGCCAATGATTGTTGTGCGCGGCTCCAGACAGCACATTGCGCTTTCATACCTAACTGCATGACAAAGCCATGGTAGCGAAAAGCCGCCATAAGGGGTACTTCTACATACATTCGTTGCAACTCTGCATCCAATGCGCCGGAAGTGGTATATAGCATCTCAATATTGAGATAATCATAGTTGGTGTATTGCTGCGTAAACTCCAACAACGTACGATTCTGCGCATAACCGAATGAAGCGCCCGTATGAATACCCCAATCACCGCTGTTGCGGGTGTTCCAATAGTAGGTATAGCCGATGTCGAAGTTTCCGGCAAAGCCCAATTTAGCTTTGGTCGAATACTCGGATTTTGGCATTAGGAGATCCAGTCCTCCGCGTGCGCAAAAAGATAAGACCGATTGCGCCGATACAAGTATTGTACTCGAAAGGGCAATGAGAAAAATAATGATTCTTTTCATAGCGCAACCTCCTTAGTTTCGAACGAGATACTTGAGCACCTGGTTGATGGATGGCGACGATACTTTCACCTGATAGCAACCGGCAATATACTCTGCAGGGAAGATGAGTTGGATGTCCTCACATACAAAGGCACGAACAAGTTGTCCTGTTGCGCTGAATATCTGGACAGAAGTCTTCTCGCTGGGATTGAGCCCGACGAGTTTGATTTGTTGTCCGGGTGAAGCATAATTGGGCAATAAACTTAGTTGCGGCACTTTGCCTCCATTGGAATAGTTAATGATTACCGTCCGCATCAGTCCGTCGCATAACATCCCTTGCGCGTTGGAGACATCCACTACCGCATAGTAATTGCCTGTATTTTGCAGGTTTTTCGCTAATGTCAGATAGTAACTGCCTCGAATAACGACTTGGTCGTCCTGCGGAAACGCATTATGCATATCATCCGGTTCTCCAACCACCCGATACCAAGTGACGTTAGCCGGAGAGATATAATAGCCCATCTGATTGATAGCGGTCACATTAACCATCAGCAGCCAATCGTAGAGCACAACAACAGGCCAGTTGGCGTACTCTTCACAGTTTGCCGCAAAATAGGCGATATATGTTGCATCCTCATTCACTTCCACCGTTCGTACCGGCTCGACATTCCCGTCCGACCACTCGACGAAATGATAATCGTCAAATGGCGTAGCTACCAATTGTAACCACGTTCCGCAATCATACACACCGCTTGTACCGGCATTCCCCGCAAAGAGGAAGCCGGAACAAAGCGTGCATACTATTGTTAGAAATGTCTTTCTCATAATGAATTAGGGATAAGCCGTGATAGTAGCCGAACCTTGTAAGTCGTTATCGGACTGAACGGTAATCGTGTATTTCACTTTCTCGAAGATTGCCGTGTAGGTTGCATTTCCAGTAACGGTTACAGTACGCGTTGCGTTGGTATCACCGTCATTCCAGCGAACGAAGCGATAGCATGCATTCGGCGTTGCCGTCAATGTCACATTCGTGCCGTACATGTATGTTCCATCACCTGTAGTAACACCATTTTCACCGTTGGTCGTAATGGTATAACTATTGGTAGTGCTGCCGTATTGCGCGATATATTCTTCTTCGCCTGTTACGACAGAAATGACTTTATCCCAACCCGTGAAGGTATAGGTGTGCTCTGCATCCGCCGGACGAGTCGGCGTACCGGTATATGAAGGCGTCTCGCCATACTCCCATTGTTTGGATTCCAAAACAGAGCCGTCCCAGTTCTTGAAAGTGATGGTGTACTTGTTCACCGTCGCATCAAACTGCGCTACGTAGGTAGCGTTATCCAACGCCGTATAAACAACATTTGGTGACCAACCGGAGAACGTGTAAGTGTACTGCGTCGTTGCCGGTTTGGTAGGAGTGGTACCTTTGTAACTAACGGCATCGCCGTGGTTCAGCACTTCGTTCTGAAGTTCAGTGCCATCCCAGTTCTGGAAGATGATGGTGTACTGGTTGATAGCGAAATACGCTGTGTAGGTAGTATCCGCGGTAGGAGTAATGATACGCGGGTTTTCGGTGTTGTCATCATTCCAGCGCACGAAATGATAACCGGTTTGTGGCGTAGCTGAAATTTGGGCTTGATTGCCGCAATCAACCACCAACTGATCCGCTTTCGCCATGCTAATAGCAGCGACGGCTACTAACATTAGTGAGAAAAAACGTTTCATTGTCTTGTTGAAATTTTTTAGTTAATATTTTGAGTTACTTAGTTTATTTTACGGGTTTGTAACTGTTGCCGAACCTTGTCCTGTATCGGCAGATTGGGCTTCTATTGTATATTGTATCTGCTCAAATTCGGCAGTATAAGTTGCGTTTCCGGTAACTGTGATAGTACGCGGATTATACGTGTTTCCATCCGACCATTGAACAAAACGATAACACTCATTCGGAGTGGCAGTAATCTGAAGATTTGTACCATAGTTATATATGCCACTACCATTCACCGCACCACCGGCCGCGTCTAATGAGTTTACAATAACAGCAAAAGAAGGTAGCTCGCATACAAGACGAACAGATACTCCTTGCCGCTTGACTTTGGAGTTACTATTAATGCTGATACCATTTCCAGAGCAACTAAACATATAATTATTCTCGGAACTCCCATTTGCACTTGTTTGATATAACTCATAGGCCCCTCTCGTATAGGTAGTATTCCCGTTTCTAGCTCCAGCATTAGGGAGGAAAATAGCACCTGCATTTTCCATCGTTTGCCATTGTGCGAGTGTATAATCATTTTTCCCTCTATACGATTCTAGAGAGATGTCACCACCCATACCACTTGTAAACGTCAATCCGCTTGGTAAAGTCCAGTCGTCAGGTAATAGTACTATTCCCTCGATGCCGTTCACAGTTGCAACTGCTTTTTTATCATCCGCATTTGGCCTTTCGGCTAACATGTAATACCATTCTCCAGATGTGAGTGTTCGCCACACTCCTGCTATATTTCCTCCGTTAATAATAGCATTATACACTCCCCAGTCAGCATTAGCATAATCACCGAAAAGATCTTGATTTAAATAATCAGTATTAGTTGTACTTGCACTCCATGGTTGATAAGCTGTCGCTCCGCTATTCCATCCGCTAGTTCCCCAACCAAATAAATCTATCCAACCATTATAGGAAGACGATATATACTTATTATTGATTCCTATAGTGTCCCATTGGTGTTCTGCAAAGCGCCACGTGCCTGGTTGAGTTGAACCATCAGCACATTGATGTGAATCACATTTAGCATTATACTGCAAATTACCTTGGGAGAAATGCACTTTTAGAGTTGCACTGACAGAAAACACACCTGGCAACGCCCCCTGTGATGCAAAGCAGAGAATGGTCATAAATGATGATATAATACAAAAGCAAACTCGTTTCATGATATTAAGTAATGTATTTCTCTGTAGTAATATCTTTTGTTATCATTATATAGAAAATTTGGTAATTTAACAATCTTCTAACTGTGCATAGTATTCTTTCCTTTTGTGTGAGAATAAAAAGGATCTATCGCCGATGAAACTTGCTTTATGCATCACTCCATAATAATTAATCATAAACGTCCCTCTGGAAGGGTGTCTAAATATCTTTCCATGTGAAGAAAACTGTTCTTTGGCTGTGTCGTCACTACATAGTTTTACATACACTTCTCCGATTTCTTCAGTGAAATTTTTAAAATACTTACTCATAATTCTATACCCTTAATTTGTGTCGGGCGCAACTTTTATTTTCCTCCACTTTATTATTCGGCAGGAGAGAACTCCATTTATACAATTTTACTCAATTTCTTGTCCAGTGATACTATATACCTTCTCCCCGCGGAGGATGAAGATTTGGCCGTTACGGAAGATAAGCCTGCCTCTGTCTCCTCCCTGAAGTGAAGAGGAATCAATATTGTCAATATCTGAAGTATAAGCAGGAGTTTTAAAAGTACCAGCGACGACCGAAATGACATTATCATATTCATCCACTCCTTCTATAGTATAGAAATACTGCATATCTTCCTCAATATCGCTTAAATCATACGAGATTGTTGTTGCATCAAAATATCTCTGGGGAGCTCTAAATACAGGGATTTCTAGAGGAGGGTTGGAAGCATCGTAATGCTTGCTCGCAGGTCCCCAGTAGAATTTACTTAATGTACCATCAGCATAGAAACGCATCTTACAATACCATTGTTTATGGTCTTTATCTATATAAACCCACACCCAATAACCATGATTGCCCCAAGGTTTAACTTCCCATTCCATGTGAACCGAGTTGGAAGTAACATCCGTAATGATTTCTTCCTCGGTGTTGGGTAAGAAAGTAGCCACAAAAGAAGTGTCTTGGGTTAATTGGAAGGTATATGGGTTGGCTGTAATAGAGTTGTTCCAATGATAGAATTGGTAGCCGTCATTAGCAAATGCACCAATGCTAACATTCACATTAGCATTATATACATTACCTCCGATTGTTATGCCCCATGCATCGTTATTGCTAAGCGTCGTTACTGTATATTGGTTGGGACGCTCGATAACAAAGGATAATACATAGGTAGTAACAAGACCTCTACCGGAAATTACAGTCAAGACTATCGTATTTCCAGCCTGCGTTGCGGTTACCGTCTGATACTCATCTCCAAGATCCCAACTGATATCTGTGGAGGATGGTAGGTCTTGCTGATTTGTGCCGGCTGAATAGGTGAATGTGTATGTGTACTTATTAGAAGAAAATCCTTCTATAGAGTCTCCTTTAATGTAAATCATATTCAAGTTGGTTGCCATTGCTGTAGAATCACTATCTACTTGGGTGGAATCATTGGCGTTTTGATCAATATCTTTTACCAACCGTACACCTCTACCATCATAACGATTATTATTTGCATCTGCATACACGCGTCGAGAATTGTAACCAAACTGCATACCATCCACCAAGTTATTCAAATGGCTTGTATTGGCGTAATACTCTCCTTCGGTTTGTACAGTCTTTGGTGTTATTCCATCTCGATACCCATTAGCTGGTAGAAAAATTGCTCCAAGAGCCTCTAGTGATGCAAATTCAGAAGATGAATAATTATAATCAGTCGTGATATTATAGTCGCCAATAAAATTATCTGGCAACAGCAATAATCCTTTCACTCCTTCCACACGTACAAAAGCAAATAATGAGGCATGGTTGGGACGCTTATTAAGTAGGTATTCCCATTCGTTTCGCGTTAATGTTCTCCACTGAGATTGGAATATTTGTCCCCAATCCACAAATTCTCCGGCATATGTCGAATTATTTTTCGAAGTTGATACGCCGTAATACGTTGTTGATGTACTATATCCGAATAAGTCAATCCATCCCGAATATGTAGACGATAAGAGGGCATTATTACATTTTACACCATCCTCATAAACAGTTCCAAGATTTGCGTCTCCTATATAATCCCACTGGTGCTCTGCGAAACGCCACATATCTGTTGATGCTTGATATTGTAAATTACCGGGAGAAAAATATACTTTTCTATCTGTGCTGACCGAGAAACCTCCATTAATTACGGCGGTGCTATCAAATACAGCAGTATATATCGCATCTCCGGTTACGGTTTCAATTTCTGGATTCCAACCTTTGAATGTATATATATATTGCTTTGACGCATTTTTTACAGGTGTTGGACCATTATATAGAGGCATTGAACCAATAGGCACATTTTCATCTTTTTCCAATTCGTTACCATCATAATTATTCCATGTAATAGTATACAGTATCTCCTCGTCTTGGACAAGACGAATGGCACGGCCAGAATAAGCATCGTAGGTCTGCATGTATTGTGCTGTATAATTATACCACCAATGTGAATCTTCTATAGACCAATAATGTCCATTCGTTTGTACTTCATAACAACTGAGCCCATTACGATATCCAGTTGCAGGTAAAAAAACAGCTCCTGTTTCTTCTATCATTGCCATTTGCTCCACAGAATAAACATTATTATTCCATCCATTAGAGCCTGGATTGAATTGGACTCCGGTTGGCGCTTCCCAATTATCAGGTAATAATATATATCCGTGAACATTATTTACTGTTGCGGAACCTAATAATTCAGAGGCTCTTGCTCTTCCTCTGGTAAGATAGTTCCACTCATTTGCAGTTAAAGTTCTCCATACATTTCCAGACACAGACAAATTCTCTCCCCAATCATGTATCGTATTATAATCTCCAGGACTCATGCTATGAAGAGTTGGGTTATCTCCTGTTCCTCGTCCAAATAAATCTATCCAACCCGTATATGTATTAGAAATAAGTTCATTATTACACTTGATAGTGTTTTCATAAACAGTACCTTGTGTTGAATTGCCCACGAAATCCCACTGGTGCTCTGCGAAACGCCACGTATCTGTTGATGCTTGATATTGTAAATTTCCCGGGGAGAATCGAATCTTATTATTTGCACCGACAGAAAATACACCTTTTATTCTACTATCTAGTTCATTTGGGTTATATGATACATATATACTACAATTCTCAGACAAGAAATGAAATTGATAATAATTTACGTAGCATTTTGTATTTGTTGTCCCCAAAATGGTATTCAAATCAAATTCGTATAGATTACCTGATATAAGAGTCCCTTTTTTCTTAAACTCTGTATGTGTAGTATAATTTGAAGACCCGTTTATATAGACTCGTATATCTCCTTGTGAAAAACGCAAGGCAGTTCCGTCTGTATCGTAATGATTAATTCCTATAAAATTGTAGTAATCGGGCGGTGATGTAAAATCAATCCGGATTTTATTAAAAGTATATATTTTTTTATCATCTTTAAGCACATATCGGTATCCTCCTCCATATGAAGTTCCGTCCAGAATCGTATCAACACCTACAATTTCGGATAATTCCTTAATAGTTATCCATCCTGACGTGAGTTCATAAGTTTCCTCTGTGGGCGATGGAGGAGGTACGATTGTGTCTTGATTTGTAATTATGATATTTTCTCCTGATATTTGAAAGTTTTTAATTTCCCACGATGGACAAATAGATGCTGTAGATATATAAACAAATGCAATTTTAATGCTATTGCCAACATATGCATCTAGTGATACTGCTGCGTTAATAAAATCCCAACTAGTTCCTTCTGGCCATTGTGAGATAGTTAAATCACTCCAAGTAGAGCCATCATTCGTAGAAATTTTCACTTTAAGGTTAGTTGGTGCACCTTTATTGACAGCATGGTCAAAAGATAAACTAGCAGAAGTGTAATTCTGCAAAGAAATAGAAGGAGATATTAACCAACTTTCGGCCGCATAGGCTGTACCACTTACATAAGCAGAAGCAACCATCCCGTAAGTTGCGTTTCTCCACTTCCAAACGTAGGACAAACCAGCCGGTAGGTTTTTATAGACAACAGCAAAATCACCTTGACTAGAGCTAAAAGGCTCTTTATAAATAATCGTTGTTTCGGCGATTGCTACACTTAAACTTGCTACAACTGCAAGAAACAGAGAAATAAGCTTTTTCATAATGTATATTATTTTAATGTTAGCGCGTATGTACAAAATTAAAAGCGGGACTTTTGACTGTGTTCCGCTTATATAAATAAAAGCGGGACTGCAATCTTGCTGTTCCGCATTCCGAGGCTCTGGTATTGCCTTCTAATCCAAACAACAACACTGAAGCCCACGCCGTATGTATAAGTGCGCGCACTATGCGCGTACATTAAATTACATACCAATGGGCATCTTGTGCTGCAATGTTTTGGATTATTTGTGAATTTACCAGATTCCGGAATGCCAAAACAAAGCGCGTAAGACGCCTTTTTTCAATATGTCCTGTATTTACCCCCATCCCGAAAGACATATACCCTCGGCGTGAGCTAAATACTGCAAAACTTTCTTAGCCACAGGGGCAGGATTCATTTTGCGGCTGCAAAATTACACAAAAAAAATGACACTTGCAAATAAAAGTGCCATTTTTATGCATTTTTGTATTTTCTTGTGGATTACCGCTTTTGTTGAAAGGATTAAAGTGTAACTACTTACTTTTCGCTAATTTGATTGAGATACAACTTTAGAAAAACATCCTCTACCATATACTGTTTTTTGTCATCCTGCGTTACCAAATCCAATTCTATCAAGTGTTTAATTGCATTCTGCACAGCACTTGAAGATGCAAGATGGTATTTACGTAAGAATGCAGCACTCATTATTTTCTGTACGCGACCTTCTTTAGCAATAGCAAAAAGTAGATTTTGTTGTCTGTCCGGCACATGAGATAACATACGTGCAAAGCGAGGAGCTTCTGCTTCAATAATATTATTCACAGCTTTAGTCAATATTAATCTGTCAGCCTTTTCTCCACTGGACACTTCGTCAAACAGTTCATGGCTGATACGTTGCATGGCATACGTATTTGCCTCGGCGATATGATGAATTGTGCTAACTAATTCTGCATCAATATGTTTATGGTATTGCTCAAACCAATAACAAACAAACTCTACGTACTTGTCCTCCGGGATAGCACCCAATGCCATATACGACGCGCTGTTATAAAAAGGATGAGCAGACGAGTTGAACATCTCCTCTAACATATGCCGCTCGCTGCCTGAAAAAATAAAATGAGCATTGCGCATATGTTGAACATGACTACGGAGCAATGCCTCTACATTTTTTTCCGGATAGTTGACTATTTGCTGAAACTCATCAATGCAAACGATGCATGGTTTATCTGCATTCTCCAAATAGCGGAAGATACTCTCAAACGTATATTCGGGTTGCGCATCCGGATTAAGTGACAACCCAAATTGAGGCATGCTGCTGAGTGGATCAACACTCATTGTTACCGATAAGGATTGCACAGTAGATAAAAATTGGCGGACGAACTTCTCTCCTCTGCTTTGTAGTGCGTCAAAAACACATCGTCCAAACGCAAAAGCAAAATCCCTCAAAGATGAAGTATGTAATATATCCACATAAAAGAAATAGTAATTGTCTTTTATTTCCGGCAATAAACTACAATACTTAACAAGCCGGGATTTTCCCATGCGCCTTGCTGAAACCAAGCACATGTTTTCACCTCCGCGAATTCCTTTGAGCAAACGTGCAATCTCATCTTGTCTGTCACAAAAATAAGGAGCTGGTATATCGCCTATCAAAACGAAAGGATTATTAATCATAATATATTGATTTTTAATACATTAGTGTGTATTTATGCAAAATTACCAAAAATCAATAATTAAAAGCTGGTAATTTTTCTTTTCGGCTGCAAAAGTACTATTTTTTTTTGACATGTGCAAGTTTTTAGGCAAAAAAAGAGTTTGTAAACTCGTTTTTTTTTGAATTTTTAGAGTTTTGAAACTCTTTTTATATGGAGACTATTTATCTTTAGGAACGAGCGGTTGGGAATACGGGAGGATGGCGAAGCGGAAGTCGGCGGAGTCGGTGGCGAACCAGACGCGGCTGGAGAGGCCGTCGTGAGACTCATGCCAGTAACCGAGATCGTCGTCCGTTATAGTAAAAATTACCTCGCGCGTCTCGCCGGCAGGGATGAAAATCTTCTGGAAACCCTTCAGTTCGCAAAGCGGCCGAACCAAGTCTCCTGAGAGCTGGCGGACATAGAGTTGCGGGGTTTCGTAAGCATCGAAGCGGCCGGTGTTCTTGATAGAACAGGAAAGGGAATAGCCTACCCCTACCAATGTTCTATGACCGTCCACCGGACGCTCAATCGAGCAGAGCTCTTCACCCGTAAAGGGAAGGGTATCTATTCGCGTAGAACCGTACTCGAAGGTAGTATAGCTCAGTCCGAAACCGAAGGGGAAGAGGGGTTCGGTGGGTGTCTCGAGCCAATAGGAAGACTGACCGATGGAGAACTGCGGACAACCGATAGGAATGGAGTCAATGAGCATCGGCGGGTCGTACGACGGACGGCCGGTGTTATGGCGGTTATAATAGAGCGGAATCTGTCCAACCATCTTCGGGAAGGTAATCGGCGTTTTGCCGGAAGGCACAACCTTGCCGGTGAGGATGTTATACAGCGCAGGACCTGCCATCGTGCCTCCGTGGAAGGCGTAGAGGACTGCAGCAGCTTGATCAACCTGACGACCGATGGTCAGCGGACGCCCTGCCATCACAATCATGACAACGGGTTTGCCGGTAGCCACAAGTGCATCCATCATCTCTATCTGTGCGCCCGGAAGATCGAGGTTAGCGCGGCAACGCGCTTCGCCGGAGAGGATGGCTTCCTCGCCGCAGAAATAAAGAATGACATCTGCTTTTTTCGCTGCCGCAACGGCTTTGGCTATGCCGGAAGGGTTCTTATCGCGGGAGTACGTGAGGCCGGGTTCGTAGATAAGGCCTACCCCCGCCCCTCCCTGAAGGGAAGGGAGATTTCTGAAAGCCATAAGGGGTGTGATACTCAAAGAGGTGTCGCCATCAAAGACCCAGGTACCAAGCTGCTCTTTCTTCTGATGGGCAAGAGGACCGGTGATTAGGATTTGTGATTTATGATTTATGATTTGTGATTTGTCATTTAAAGGCAGGATGCCGTTGTTCTTGAGGAGGACGGCGGATTCCTCGGCTACGCGGAGAGCAAGTTCGGCATCACCGGACGCAGGTGTATCTTCCGGTACATAAGGGTTATCAAACAAGCCCAGACGGTATTTGAGACGCAGGATCGAACGGACACATTCATCAATCTGCGACTCCTTCACTTTGCCTTCCGCTACCAGTTCCGCCAGATAATCGTTATAGATATTTCCCTGCATGTCCATCTCCATGCGGGCATTGATGCATCGGAGGGCGGCTTCTTTCTTATCTGCACAGAGGCCATGCGGCACGAGGTCTGAACCCGAACCCCAGTCGCTGACAAGGAGCGCATCAGAGTGCCATTCGTCACGAAGGATATCTACATTCAGATGATGATTCGCAGACGAAGGAAGTCCGTTGAGATCGTTGAAAGAGCACATGAGACTCATTGCGCCGGCTTCTACTGCAGCTTTGAACGGCGGCAGATAGATATCGCGGAGTTGGGTTTCCGGTATCCAAGTGGTGTTATAATCGCGTCCTCCTTCGGAAGCCGAATAGCCGGCGAAATGCTTGACGCAAGCCGCCATAAGAGGGGTTAGGGAATCCAGGGTTAGAGGATTAGGGGATTGGTATCCTTTTACCGTGGCAGCAGCGAAGGCGGAAGTAAGGAAGGGATCCTCTCCGTAGCCCTCTGCCACACGTCCCCAACGGGGATCATGCGCCACATCGACCATAGGCGAGAATGCCCAGCGGATACCATATTGGTACGCCTCTTTCGCAGTAGCTTGCGCTGCTTGCTCAATCAGTTCGGGGTTCCACGTAGCACCCTGTCCCAGCGGAATGGGATAAATAGTCTTGAAGCCGTGAATGACGTCACGCGCAGCCACCAAAGGAATGCCCAGGCGGGTCTCCTCCACCGCCATCCGTTGCAAGCGGTTCACCTCTTTCGCTCCGACGATATTGAAGATCGAGCCCACCTTTCCCTCGCGGATGAGTGCCTCTTTCTCTTCGGCATTCCACGAGGGGTCGAGTTGGTTCATCTGTCCGATCTTCTCCTCCAGCGTCATGCGGGAGAGGAGGTCATCTATAAAGCGGTCTTCTTCACTCTTATGGGAGCACGCACATACGGCCATCAAGAGTATAGACAGCACCGTTGCGCGAAATGTATATCCGGCCATGGTGGATGAATTTGTGATTTATGATTTCAAATTTAGGATTTATATTTTCGATAGCGGTTATAATCGGCTCGCAGAGGCCTTCTCCATAGACCTCCAACTCCCACAGGGACGCACCGTAACCGGTGTTGCGGGTCTTGCAGAAGATGCGCACAAACTGTGCCTCCACGGGTTCGTTATTGATGCGGATGTCGTGGATCTGCGTACCGCCTTTAGCTCCGGAAATCGATTTGACGGTCGTGTAGTTCTCCCCATCAGAGCTGACCTGAATATCGAAAGAAGTCGCATACGCATTCTCCCAGATGAGGCGCACTTGCGTCAGGAGGTAACAATTCTCCAGATCGACAGCTATCCACTCGTTATCTTGGAAGCGGCTGGACCATCGGGTGTCCATCTTGCCGTCCACGGCTTTTGGTGCTGCCGTTCCGTCTCCCTCGGCTCCGGAAGCCGTTGCGGGTTTATGGAGCGCGAGGTTCACTTCCTCAAACGGCAGGACGTGAACGATCGCCGTGTCGGTTCTCTCAAAGCACGGGAAGACGAGTTCGTGATTGCCCACTTGGGTGGCGAGATAAACCGAGCTGCAGGTATCCATGACGTCGCCAAACTGATTGAGGATGGAGACGACGAACATCTGCTGCGTACCGATCGGCATGGTCACTTCGGCAGGTGTCACCTCTGCCGTAGCCGCCATCTCGGTCTCCATGACGATGATCGTCAGAGACGCCGAGCAGCCACCGACCGTGCGGGTCTCCGTGAAGAGGCCGTAGTCGGGATAGGTCTTCTGCTCCGAAGAGGTGGAGATGATTGCTCCGTTGAAGTTATACGCCGTTGTGGTGAGGGTGGTTGTCTGTCCCTGCTGAAGGACAGTGTCAGACGCAGAGAGGGCTACTGCAAAGACTGTTTCCGGATCGCCGGTCAGCGGTCGTCCATATGCCTCCAGTTCATAGAGCGAAGTGCCATACTGCGTAGCGCGCTGGAGTCCCGTTAAGCGGATATATCGAGCGCGAGTAGGGCCTACCCCTACCAATGTTCTATGACCGTCCACCGGACGCTCAATCGAGCAGAGCTCTTCACCCGTAAAGGGAAGGGAGATTTTCTCTACACCGCCGGCAGAAGCGTAGGTAGCGGTATGCCAAGTCGCGCCGTCAGACGAGAGTGCGAGTTCGTATTCGGACGCAAATGCCGTCTCCCAACGGAGGATCAGATGGTCAATAAAACATACCTCGCCCAGATCCACCATCGCCCATTCGTTATCGTGATGCTGCGAACCCCAACGGGTGTCCGTCTTGCCGTCCGTGAGGTTTGCCGCCACACAACCGGCGTTCTCAAACGAAGAGACCGTCACGGGTTTATGCAGCGCGAGATTCGGATACGGCAGATCCCAAGCCATCGGGTCGGGTTCGATCGTCTCTTCTTCATCTTCGATGGTTGTCACCGTGCGGGTCTCCGCGCCGGAGATAAGCGTCAGGCCATGCGGCACAGTTACCGTAGTGTCCTTTGCGCCGAAGAAATGCACGGATAGCGGCGTCTGAGCCACATTATAAACCGCGTATGTCATGCGTCCGGAGAGGGTATCCGTATAAGCGCACGCCATCGGATGCGAAGCAAAGATATCATACCGCTTCTCGCCCAAGCCCTTATGCGAATGCGCAAGCCAATAAGTGATGCCGCCCGTGTCGGGGTTCTTCGCCAACGCCTTACCCATCTGATTCATTCTGTCCCACACATGAATCGCCGAATCGGCATCGAAGAGCGAGAGGTACGACAGACACACATTGCCCAGGCCCGACTCATCGCCCAAACCGCCTTGCGGCGCTTCGTAATTGCCGACCTCCTTGGTAGCGTACATCTGCGTGTAGTCCCATTTGGCGAAAGGCAGGTCTTCGCTGAAACAGTTGGTCAGTATCGGCGAGATCGGCAGCCACTGGATAGAATGCATCCAAACCGGGTCGCCGGAGAACCACGTCCACCAGCCCACACCCTGCATCGTCAGGTTGCAACAATAGGGGTGGTTATATTTGGTAAAATCGATATTCCGCCTTTTCTTATCAAACCAATACTCCGCCGTCGCACGCGTCTCAAGCGTATATCCCATGATTCCTGCCTCCAACATCTCCTGGTCTTGCAGCGCAGCGCCTAATAGCCACACGCCACCCCAACCTTGTATCGCCTCCGAAGAGGACTCCTGTCCGTTACCGTTGCCTGCATTACCTAATCCGCCTGCAAACGAATGTCCGCAATAAGGGTTGAACGTACGGAACCAAGGCTCGTCCGCTGAACGCTGCCAGTTGGCGTAATCGCGTGCCACCTCCCGCGCCATCAGACCATACTGAGTCCGGAAATCGTCATCCAGCATGCACAGCAGCGCCGAAGCATAGACGAAATAGCCGTAATGGAAATGGTGGTCATTGAAGGTATCCGAGTCATAGGAGGGATCCATGCCGATGAGTGCTCCCCATTTCGGGTAACGCGCAAAATAGAACCGCTCTTCGCCCGGCGTGAAGGTGTACCAATTGACGAGCACTTCTTTCAGACGATTCTTCGCCATTCGGAAAGTAGCCGTATCGCCCATCTGGAGCGCAAAAGTCATGTAATGCGCCATCTGCGTAAGGCCTTTGCCGCCCCAATAGGTATCACCACCGAACGAACCACGCTTGGCATAATCCGCATTGAGCGCTGCCATACGGGCTGCCGAGAACTCTTCTCCCCACTCTATCGGAGCCGGGAAGAACGGCAGGAACGAATGCACCGGATAAGTGAACGTAAAATCGTTTCCCTCATACAACCTCATCGTGCCGCGAGGAGAGAGATAAGTACTATTGACCATCTGGTCATTTACCATTTGGTCATTTGAGTCATAGTAATGATGCGGCAGAAAGCCCATGAGAACAGATTTGTCCACATGAAAAGTAGTTGTGAGCGACGAGGTAGCGGCATTATACGCGTACGAGAAAGTAGTCTTACGCGGGATTTGGAACGCGTATGGCGCACATGCCGCAGCGTCTAAACCATCCGTAAGCAAAGCGATTGTGAGTTTGTCCGTGTCCGTAAAGACTGCATACCGCGCACTATTGGGATTGGTAACCTGCATCGTGATTCCGGACGCCTCAAGCCAGACGAGCGGCGAACCTTCCATACATGTCACGCGTACCCAATCCTCGCCGTCCTGCATGATAAACGACATCGCAAAATCCGACCAGCTATCGACGAGCGCTTCCTCAAAAGCCGCTTTCTTTCCTGTAGATGTCTTCTTAAAGGAGACAGCAAGCGGTGTGTCCCACTTGACCTCACAACCCGTGGGCTCCCAATAGGACGGATAACCAATCGTCAGTTCACCGTCTTTGGCTTCTGCCCAACCGGGATAGAACCACAGTTTTCCGGTCCAGGTATTGACGAGTGCGTGCGTCCACCAATCATTCGTCGGCAGCGCCAGAGAACCCTGTTGCGAACCATCGGGAGTGCCCAAACGCGCCAAGAGCGAATCCGGCAGATAGAGCGTCCGATGCTCCATCTGGTACGCCTGACAACCGCCGTGAGCCGAGGTATGACTCTTGGACAGCGGCACATACGAAGCATACGAACCCGCGCCTACAGAGACAGGCGTTTGCGCAGAAAGAAAGCCTACCCCAACCCTCCTTAAAAGGAGGGAGAGAAAGATGAGAAGGATGTGACGCTTCATCATAGTTTCACCAATATTGTTTCTACACTATTCGCCGGCATATCGACCGTCGCGCAGTATTCGCCAATCTGCAGCGGGAAAGAGGTCGCTTCGCCTGTATTGAGGATATTGACGGCAATCTGTCCCTCTGCATTCTTCGTCGCGCAGAGGAAGAGTTGAGAGCTGAGAGCCGAGAGCTGAGAGTCGAGAGACAGAACTACATCCCCCGGTCGCATGGAGCGGCTGAACTGCTTGAGCACAAAATAATAGGGTGTGTAGTATATATTCTCGTTCTCGTAATCAATCATCACCGGTGCCGCGGCGAAGTTATTCACATGGTTCGGTCCGCCGATGGAGTCCAGAACGATGTTCCAATCGATGAAGCCGGTGAGCCAGTGGTTCATTCCTTCTATGATATAACGCGCATAGCGGTGTACACCCGCGTATTTGGGATGTGTGTCACCTGCCCAGCGGGTCGAATACGCCCAATCGGTAGCCACTTTGTTCCACCAGAAAGCGTCATTATTGAACCATCCGGACTCTTTGAAACCGACAGGATCGGTCACACCGTCCCAGGGTTCGCAACCGAGATTATCTATACAACCCTCGGTGTGCAGAATAGTCTTATCGGGATAAAGCGCGTGTACGGAATCCAGCACGTTCGGAAAACAATCTATCGTCGATCCGTACCAGTGAACCGCCATACCTGCCGTCGCTGCATTCGCCAGCGAGTCGCCGTAGATGGCTGCCGTATAGGGTCCCATTTCAAAGATATTCTGGTCAAAACCAAGAATCTTCACATCCTGAAAACCGCTTTCGTCCAAACGCGGACGCATATACTGACCGATGAACTCCGCCTCTACAGCAGGCCAGAAATCCATACTCTCCCATCCGCCGTCATTGCCCATCGGTTCGTTCACCGGCGTGAGTGCCCAAATATCTACACCTTCCGCCTTCCATGCCTCTACGTATTTCGCCAGATACAGTGCATAGGCATCGTAATACTCCGGCAGCAACGCACCGCCGCGATGGAAACCATTTTCGCGCTCGTAGTATTTCTTATTCTCCTTCATCCACGCCGGCGCCGTCCAGGTGTTCGCCACGATGCGGTACTCCTTATCGGTCTGCGATTGTTTGATTTCCCACACATCCTTCATCAGATGATAGAGATCATAGTGCTCGTCTTGAATTTGAGGATACTGCGTTTTGGAAAACCCTTCCTTATCGCGGTTGAGCGAGAACGAAAGCATTTCCACATCGCCGTCCTCTTCCGCCAACGAGTATTTGCCTTCCACAGAGAAATCCGACGCACCGATCTGCGTGCGGCTCATGGAGAAGTTCGCACCGTTCTCGCCATACAATTCCTCCAACACCGCTTGACGTTTTTCTGCAGGCAAACACGCCAGAACGAACGCCGAACTCTCTGTCAGCGATCCGCCGAAACCGTCTATGGTCTGCCTCGTCTCGGAGGGGTTGATCACAATGGCATTCTCTGCCGTGCCTTGACGGAAAACCACTGCCTCTTTCTCGGCACATTTGTCACCGGCCTCGGAAGTCAGCCAAACGTGGGCAGAAGGCACTTTCGCCGTGCAGGCACTCAGCGCACAGAGCGCGAATAAAAAGATTGTATTTCTCATAACTCGATAATTAACTGTTTAATCTCGCCGTCACGGGCAAAGAGATGTGCACTTTGATCTTTTGTAAGGGTTACGGGTGAGGGGTTACGGGTTACGGGAGATTTCTTATACACAATCTCCGTTCCGCAGTAAGTGAACCGCAGTTCGCCGTCCTTGAAATCCTCGTCGCGCAGCATCGTCGGCGCAAAAGTGATCTGTCCGTCACACACCGAGATTCCCAACTCGAACCAGCGGCTGATGATATCTTCCTTCACCTGTCCGGTCATACCGGGCTGTTGTACGCCCGCCATGGTCGGCGTATGCGAATACGGATCGAAGGGGAATGCCCCATACTCATCCGGCCGCTTATGCGAACCAATTCCTTCACGGATGGCAAAATAATGAGATACAAGCCTACCCCATACCCCTCCCTGAAGGGAAGGATTCTTTTCTGCCTCACGCTGAATATTCTCACCCACCGCCAAGAGCAATTTGGAAACCATATGCCAGTAGATACATCCGAGGCCTTCGTACTTATAGAACGTGCCGGAACGGCCGGTGAACGCATGGTGATGGAAAACCGACTCATAGAGATCCTTCAAGTCGTCCGGTAACTCATTGGCGTTGCGATACTTAGCATCAAAATGGATGCCGCCGTCGCAGTCTTGTTTCAAGATCGTTCCGAGGTATTTCTGCACTACCGGCAGCGATTTGGCCTCTTCGGGCAGGTTGTTCATCTCCAGGAACGAAGGCCGTTTGCGGTTCGGGTACAGCATATAGCTCCGCTGGTCCTCGCGATAGAGCGCCGAAGCACGCATGGCGTCCAACAGATCTGCTGCTTCTTCTCCGGACAACAAGCCCGAAGAGAGCACCGCCACTTGTCCTTCCAGCATCTCATAGAGATGGGACACCTCGATGGTGTTCTCCGCAAAACGGATCAGGTTATATGCCTCGTACAGCCCGTCTGCGCGTTTATTGGCGCGGATAGACTCGTCGATCTTATTGAGCGTCGCGTCGCAGAAATCCTGCAACTCTTTCAGTTCCAAGGTCTCCGTCTTGCCGCTTATTCCCGCATAAACACGCGTGCGGTATCTCTCTCCGGCAGAACCGACAATATCCGTAAACTGCTTCCTGTTGCCATTCATATATGCCTGACGAATCGCCCGCAGGAATGCCAAGGTCTCTTCGCCGATCTCCACATCGCTCTCCACCAATTGACGCAGGAAAGCCACGTACCGCCGCATGTAACACAGCGTCACCATCGATGTGCCGTACCCCACCAGGGCATTGTTGGCATCGTTCCATTCGGGACGAAGCGTGTTCATCCAGATACCCGCTTCAGGAATAAAATTCGACAGTTTGGTCAGCAGCGGGATCAGCAACTTATCCGCCATCGTAGTCCGATAGACTTGTCCTTTCTCGTCCAGAATCAGCTTGGCGTCCGCACCCATCTTCGGTACCAGCGCCATGATACGTTGGTGTAACTCGTCATCAAAAGTGATACTGTTTTTCGGATCTGCCACTATCTCCGCGTACGATTTGAGGCGGTAGGGCACGTTCGCGAACGCATACTTCCGCTCATTGAGCAACCCGCGCAAAGTCTCCGGATCATGGTGATAACTGAGTTCCAGCAGTTTCAAGAGATAAATGATCTGATGGTCTCCCCAGTAACCGATATTCGACCACGGGTTCTCCGGCTCAATCACTTCCCAATCGATGCCTTCATTGGAGATCCGATAGGGGTTATAGCCGTCCGCCGTAGTGGCGTTCAGAAATTTGGCGATGATATGATTGATAAAAAGCGGATAACTGAACGAGAGCGCCTCCCAGTTCTGGAAGATATCCCGCCAGTTGCCCTGATAAGCTACCACCGGCTTTCCTTCTTCGTCCTGCACGCGAATCGAGAAGAGATTCCAAGGTCGCGAAGGATCCCCATGCCGACGTCCGAAAGTAAGCGGCAGATCTTCCTCGCCGCCTTTTTCGTCCGCTTTCGGCGGGTACGTCAGATAATATCCTCCGCGCATGGTATTGAACAGCACATTCGCAAAATGCCGCGCATCGTTGGCCTCGTCTCCGGAATGCTGCACACCGTCGTTCTTCGCCACAATAGCCCGTAAGGTCTCTGTCGATTGCGCCATAGCTGCCTCAATCTGCTCTATTGCATCCTCACGCGCCACAAAATGCATCAACTCATGCACCGCCACGGCATCCTGACTCACATCCAGCACATTATACCACGTCTGCGCACCTCGCGCCGCCAGACGCACACTCGCTTGCGCCACGAAAGCACCCCGCACACCCTTAGAAGGAGTCTTGTCATAATTGGCATTAGGCAATCCTAAGCTATAAACCGTATTGCACGTCAAGGACTCGGAGGGCTCTGCGCGGTCCACGAGGATTGCTTCCATGCGGAAGAGCGCCAGACCGACTTTCTCATGGGATTTTCGGTTCTCCACCTCAATCAGCTCGGTCTTCTTATAACCGTCCACCAACGTCGAGAACTCATTCTGCGTCTTTCGTTCCACACCAGCCGGAAGGACGTTCAAGAGACGGTCGTCTATCTCTACTTCGGTAGCGCGGTTACCTAAGTTCTCCAAGGTCGCACGACGTACCCATCCGTGTTTGCCTGCCGGCGCCCAGAGATAAGAGAAACGCAGTTTGAGCGTGTGGTTCTCTTCACAAAAAACAATCTGGTTACCCACCGTCGATTTGGCAATCTTACGGGAGAGCACGAACACATCCTGTTGCTGCGCGGAGAAAGGTCTCCAGAGCAGATCTCCGTTCACTTGAAACGGTTCGCCCTTCACTCGAATTGCCGTTTTCGGACCCGTCGTCTCGTAGTTCTCGGTAATCTTATCGTCGGTGTAATACGGGAAGAGCGCTTCTCCCGGCGAGCGACGACCGCAAGTCAGACCGCCCGTTGAAGAGAGGTACATCCATAAATCCGTGTCTGAAGCCAGCGAGATGAAGAATGGCTGCATCTCGTTATAGTTGGCGATCTCATAGAATCGCTCTCCGTTGATCGTAATAAATTGTCCCTTAACCATTGCGTCTCTCCTCCAATTCATTTTTCATCTGCTCCATCGTTGCGTTATCCAAATTATAGAACGCCATGACGATGGCGCACGAAGCATACAGCACACCCGGAATGACGCTTACCAGCAGTCGTATTCCCATCATCGCGCTGTCGGATTGTACGTCGGCATTAGCAATAAAATGCGTCACGCTCAGCAGCCATCCTGCTGCCGCAGCACCGATTGCCCAGCCGAGTTTCTGTGCCAGCACCGAAGCAGAGAAACAGAGACCTGTTGTGCGTCTGTTGAACTTCCACTCGCCGTAATCTGCTACATCCGCCAGCATCGTCCATAAGAGCGGAACAGCCGGTGCGTACGCCATCTTCGCAAGGATATTAAAGGTATAAACAAGTGGCAGATTATCGCCCGCTACGAAGATCAGCGAGAAGAAGATACCCGACACGATGGACGACATGATATAGACGGCTTTATTGCCGAAACGTTTGGCAAGCGGTTTGGAAGCCGGCAGAGCTACAATCAGCGCCACGGTTCCGAGCACATTGAAGAGCTGCACATTCTCCGCGTCGTGGATATAATACTTGAAGTAATAAGCAATCGCAGCATTCTGCATCGCAAACATGATAAACGACACGATACCCACACACGTCAGCACGATCCATGCCTTATTCATAAACAGGTACTTGAAATCTTTCAGTACGTTGCTGTCTTGTTTTTCCGGTTGCGGAACACGCTCCTTGGTGGTTGCAAAAGCGATAAGGAAGAACGCGATACTAAGCACGCCGAACAGACCTACCGTATATTGGTATCCCTGCGCCTGGTTGACCACTCCGTCATTACCGATGGCACCAAGCCATTTGACGAGATACAGCGCTGCGCCGGTAACGATAAACTGACCGATATACGCAGCGATAAAACGATAGGTATTCAGTCCCGCACGCTCGTTGGAGTCATCCGTCATCACCGCAGAAAGCGAACTGTACGGCAGGTTCACAAACGCATAAGCCGTACGCAGCAAGAGACAGGTAATCAGCGCATAAGCGAACTTACCATTCAGTCCGAACTCCGGCGTCGTAAATGCCAGTACTGCCAGAATGGCGTATGGTACCGAACCGAACAACAGATACGGACGGAACTTACCCCAGCGGCTGTTCGTACGGTCGGAGATGATACCCACCACAGGATCCATGATCGCATCCCAGATACTACCGACAAACATGATCACACCTGCCAAAGCCGGGCTCAGACCATAGATGTCCGTATAGAAAATCAACAACCAGAAACCTACCAGGTCCCACACAAAATGGGACGCGGTATCACCTAAACTGTAACCAAATTTCTCTCGAATAGATAGTTTCATATCAATTTGAAATCACAAATTACAAATCATAAATTATCCGCGTTTCTTATACACGCGGATATAGTCCACATACATCTTTACCGGCGTGCCGTCTGCTGGCAGCGCGGTTACTTTTTGGAACGAAGGATCATCTTCGGCAATCACCTCCGGATATTTCTCTGCTGCCGGCATCTGCGGGAAGAAACCGCCAACCGACAGGTTCAGCACCAGATAGAACGGATGGTTGAAATAATGCCCCGGTTCGTTCACTTCTTTGCCCCGCAGCGAGAGCTGGAAATACGGCTCTGCCTCGGGGTATTGATCCTGATCCAGATACATAGCTATCGAGTCCTCGCTCCAGATCAGCGTATAGAGATGAAAATCGCCCTGCACCGGATAGTCCGCCGTCTTGAACTGACCGAAATTAGGGTACGCACCGTTATTAAAACTCTCGCCCCAGTGGCACGCACCGTTGAAGAATCGGTCCTGCGTGCCGTTCTCTATTCCCGTATGATGACCCATCTCGCAGATATCTATCTCGCCACATTTAGGCCAAACGACTCTGCCTTCTGCAGCTAACTGCGCCGCACGTTTATCCACGTCGTCGTTATTACCGAGGTTGGTTGCCAGGTTATTTCCTAACATCCAGAACGCCGGCCATAAGCCGTCCGCCGTATGAGGAAAAGCGATACGTGCTTCTACTTTTCCGTACTCCACGGTCACTTTGTCGTGCGTGTTCAGCCGCGCAGAGGTGCAAGGCCTGTTCTTGTAGTTCTCCCGTTGCGCATTGAGTACCAGACACGACTCGCCGGACAGAGGATGTTTCTCTATCGTCACGTTCTTCGGCGCATAGTACTGCAACTCTGCATTGCCGCCTCCGCGGGCGTTGTCCTCTACGTTCCAATAGGCAGTATTGAGCGCCTGGCCCTCAAACTCATCGGACCACACCAACTGCCATTCGGGTTTCGCACAAGCGCTCAAAGATAGAGTACAAAGAATAAAAAGCAAAGATTTCTTCATCATTCCATCATTTCATCATTCTACCATTTGTCCCATTA
>ONIM01000003.1 GCA_900317885.1 uncultured Bacteroidales bacterium
TCGAGAATAATGATTTAGTGTTCGCTTCATAAAACTAAAATCTTAAAATTTGACACTTTTTATTCGTTTTATGAGTAAACCTATTTCAGTATAAGACAGCCCAAAATGAGTCCAATGTAAGTTCAATCCCGCGACGTGATCGCGACCACATCGTGACCAGTACGCAGGGTCAGAGACCTGCTCTTTTGCTACGTCTATTTAGCAAAAATACGTAAAAAAGCATTTTTTTGTTCTAAAAATTTGCATATATCAATTTTTTTGCGTACCTTTGCAACGAATTATAACGGGTATCTAAATCTACCCCCCCCCATAACGGATTGAATATCAATCACTTACAAGCTTACCATAAGGCCAAAAACACGGTCCTATATTGGTATATATATAGTTTTTAAGAATAAATTGAGACTTATTAACGCTGTAAATTTGAGGTAAAAATGAAGATAGGTAAAGGAAATGTACCAGCCGTATTCAAAGGGCTGAGTTTTGCAGTAGTTATACTTCTTCTCGCGGGTATATCTGTACGCGCGTGGAGTGATGATACGCCCGGGAGCGGAACGAAGGCGCCGATGTCAACAGGTGGTTTTGTAGATGACCCGGCCGCCAACGTCCCCACCAATGCGTATGTGACCTTCTCGACCGTCTATAACGGCCGCCGTTACTACCTGGGTGTAGATACGGTTCTGGCGAAGTCGGGCAAGGATACCGTCGCTTATTACGAGGGTCCGAGCTACGCCACGATGTGGATTGCCGGACCGATGTGGAGTCCGACGGGCGCTGCTTTGGCTAACAAAGACTATACCCGTACGGTTAAGAGTGTATGGCTAGAGGAACGTGTCAGCCGTGAGCGTTATTTGGCACTCGGTGCAGGTTCCGGTACGTATAGCACCCTGCGTCTGTTAGCGGAAGGAACGATGTGGCACACGACGAAAGACGATCGCGAGCAGAATAAATATATCAATGGTTTCTTGTATTACTACTCGAATGCGACGGGTATCGATGTCTATCGTTATCTGCGTTATGACCCGGTCTATGGCTTCAGCCGTTTGTACGAGACCAAGCCTGCTAACTCGCAGCGTATCTCCGTCTGGGATCGTAAGACGGGTAGCGACTTGATTTATCACATGACGCCGTCCACTATCTCGTTCGGCTATGACGTGACGCACGACACGGTTAAACAAGCTATCACCTCGCAAGTGACTTACTACGAGTCGGTGGACCGTTTCCGCAGCCGTTACGACCATGTGGATATCTTCGCCAGCCGGTCGGAGCCTATCACAGATCAAGAGACACTTATCGCTGATCCCTATAACCTTGTAGGTCACTTTGAGTGGAAATCCAACCCGATCGATGAGGCCCATTTGGATTTGTATGATGGTCACTCGAAGATGCAATATTATACCATCACAGGCTATGACACCTCCGACCCTGCAAACCCCGTAGCTATATGGGGCTGGGCGGATACGACGATGGTCTGGGCGCGCAAAAACGGATTCCGGCTACGCGACAATGTATGGTACGATACGATTTATGCTATCGGCAAATCGCCCATTGATGATCCGGAAAACGACATCCGTTTCTTGCGCAAGCCTGCCGGCGGCGGTGCACCGACCGAGGGTGACTATATCAACCACAACGATGTGCTCTATACCCATTTCTTCTGTCATGGGAATGAGTACCGCGACTCGGTAAACGTGTCCCGTCAGACTTTCCATAATGCACCTTATACTACTTTGACAACGTCTTCGTCTCCAAATGATCATGTATTCCCTTATTCTGCAGCCGGAGCTGTGGCAAATCCTTCCGATACAGCGTTCACTTTTACTATCTCAGGAAAGTACAAAGAAGGAAACGATGTTCTCAGTGCTTCCGGTAATGTCGTGGCTTCTTCCGTAGGCGAGGAAATGACCCTGCCAATCGCCAGTTTGCCTTGCTACCGCGATACGATTTGGCAGGTAGATGGGGGAGGGGAATATATTCTTGATGGGGAAGGAAAACGTACCGTAGATCATATCGTGCTGTACGACACCCTGTTGGTAGAGGCGCTGAATATCGATGGTACGGATTGCGATTGGGTGGTGGCTACATATCTGCCCGCTCGTAACCAGATTCGTGTCCATATTCAGCCATATACCCCGGATGTACAAGTAAACCGCACGGCACAAATCCGCTATACCTACAAATATTGGCACTCTAGAGCTGCAGGCGATCAAGTGACCGATTCGCGTGTGATTTGGATTACGCAGGAATGGAGTGGTGCGCACGATGATGAGTTATATTCGTTTAACCACAAAGCTCCTCTCGGTGTCAATGGATTGCAAGCGGTACACGAGAAGAAAAGTGTTGTCTATGCGATTCCCGAAGAGCCGCTGAACCTCCCGCTTCACCGTGACCACTGGGGATACTATCGCTGGTTTAACTACGAGAACGATAAGGACGTACAATATGAAAACACGTGGCTGTACACCTTGGGTAATAGCCCCAAGAACTCAAGAGGCGCTGATTTTATGCCTATCAACCATACTACCGACGCTTCATCGCGCGGTCAATGGGATATTATCAAGGATGCAGAGCATCCGGGCAATACATATTTTGGTCCAGATCACTTTACCAAATGGACGCGCACAGCTGTTCCTGCAGTAAATTACCCTGCAAGCGACAACAAAACAGGCAAGATTGCCTGCGATGTCAGCGCGAATTACGACGTGGTTACTACCGCAGAAACCGGTATAGGTAAAGATTTAACTTCGCTTACTGAACCGACCTTAGGTTATCGTCAGATCTTCGATATACAGCCCGCAACGACACGCGCAGAACAATTGGCTGCAGTTCGCGGTAATGGAAACGGCGCAAGATGGTTGGAAAACTACACCATCGTAGCCCCTGCAGGCCGTGCTTTCTCCATTCAACCGCAATGTCCGATTGCTTATCGCGGATCCGAGGAAATCGATGAGGAGCATTTGCAGTATATCTATTATTTCAACCCGACTGATGATGGGTCAGATCCGGATATGGGATCAAAAACAGGCATTGCTGACTTAGCAAAGGCAAGTGCCTATAATCGTGTTGGAAAAACTAAAAGGACTGGCGATGAGAATTATTATGCTCGCCTTATTACGGCATCAGAGTTATTAGCTCTTCCTACAGACTCTACTATGAAGGTAGTCATGGTAAATGCGCGTAAAGAAACCGCCTATATTTTTGGAAAGAAGACAGGTGTCGTGACTCCGGCATACCATGGAATTAGTACTATTACAAGCGAAAATGCTCTACATGATTATGTAGAAAATACTATATTAAATCCGAACGGAGAACATACTCCTCTAAGTGGTTATGTGCTGGTTCTAAAAAAAGTTAGTAATGATGAAATCACTCTTACGCATTATTCAACATCTACACCCTTTTCACAATATCGTACAGGTTGGTTTGGATCATGGAGATGGGAATGGACAGATGCTCACGACTACGGATTTGATAAAACAATGACGGTATCATCTTTTACGGGATGTGATGACCCAATGCGTATTGCCGGAAGCAACACAGCGCTTGTTAAATTAAAAATGAAAGGTAATACTACTTTGGGATTGGCAGATTTGGAGGGATATTTAACAGCTACTGTATACGAAAATAAAGGCAGCAGGTGGAGTCCAGTCTATGAATATACAGATTCCAAAATCCACGTCGTAGATAATGATGCTACTGAAGGCTCAGCTGCTAATCAGGCATGGATGTTTTATAAAATTATTGATCCCGTAGCCTTTGTTGATCACTTCGAAACGCCGCGGTGGGAAAGAAGTACAAATGGTACTACATGGACGCAAGTGGCACATTGGGATTATTCCTATGGAGGAACCGGTGCCGGTAGAACGGATGTAGCCGGCTACACCATGACTGCCGATGGCGCATTGCATATCGAAGCGGGTGTACATACTGCGGTTAATACGCCGATCTTCTATCGTCTCCGCACGGAGCATTTCCAGTTGGCGAAATTCCAGGGTCTGACGCGTAATGTGGATACGGAGATGTTGAAGCGTGGAAATATTATCTCCGAGGAAGACATCGAACGCGACTATGATATTATCTATAGTCTGGATATGGAGCACTGGCCTGCACCGGGTACCAACAACGTAGTGGCGTACAACCAGCATTTCCCGTGGGATTTCACGGAGCTGAGTTACCACTATCCGCTGTCCGTCGTTCCTGGCGACAGACGAGTGTTTGATACAGAAATGCCGGGTAAGGGCGAGTATGCCTTTATCAATAAGTTCGTCGCTCCTTCCGGTCCGACGACCGAGAACCCGGGTGAGGTCTTCGAGTGTATGGCAGGTGCAGAGAACGGCTATATGCTCTGCGTCAATGCGGCAGGCAAGCGTGCGACGATCATGAACTTCGACTTCAACCAACTGACTTGCTCCAACCAGCAGATTTACCTTGTCGGTAACTACTGTAATCCGGTGAACAACTCCTATATGCCGGAGATCACCGCCGACATGGAGGGTAGTATGGACGGAGATAACTGGACACGTATCTACCGCTATAAATCCGGTCAGATTCCGTATCATCCGTCCACTGAGTCCCACTGGTACCAGATGGCGCTGCCTATCTCGCGTGACTCGATTGATAAATATACCTATTTCCGTTGCCGCGCGGAGATCAATGGCGCTTCGCAACAGAACGCCCACCTGCTGATCGACCGTCTGCGGTTCGTGGAGAAAGCGCGTGGATTTACCATCTTCCAGAACAAGGTATCGTGCCAGAAGGAAGATAGTGTGACCGCTTTGATCCGTCTGAACTTTGCTTCCGATACGCTATTCCGCCCAGGAAAATTAGTAGCATACCAGCTCCAGAAATGGGATAAGGATGCCAATGGAGGCGAAGGCGACTATGTACCGATGACCTATGCGGAGGTGAAACCCGGCTATATCAAGGACGGTTTCACGGTAGCCGAAGGTCCGCGGTTGAAAACCAGCCAGAACAACGATTATGGCTATGTGTATGTCCCGGAGCGGAGCTATAACCCGGCAAACAGCGAAAGTGTGCCTTCTACTCATCGTGTCACACTGGTAACGCAGGCGGCGGACTCGCTTGTCAAATGGGGACTGCTTCCTGCCGACCAAAAAACTACGCGTATCAATAATTTCAAGTCTGAAACAGGCAATGTGCGCACGTTCGAGCAGGTGATCAGCAATGACCAGATCTATGGCGCTACGCCGCATATCAAGTCGTATGTGGACGAAGGAGGCAAATGGATTGTTTATATTGCGTGCCGTCTGGCGGTGGACGATACCGAAGATAATACCTTCCGCGTAGGTATGACGCTTATGAACGGTTTGAACGACAAGCCGACGTTTACCGAGGACCACTGCGCTACGTTCCATATCTTCAAGGTGAAACACCTTACCTCGCTGCGCGTGGACGGTAATGAGTGGACTAACCATCAGCGCGCATGGTATGATGGTTCAGATGCCGCGCACACTTTGCTGAAGGCTAACGAGACATATCGCGCGGATGTACAGTTGACGGTCGATCCTACTATCCAAGGTAAAACGACTCGCAACCCGCGTTGTAAGTTTGACTTCCTGCACGCCAATGCGGATGTACGGCCTAATGACATATCGGGCAACGCTGCGTTCGAAGCCAAATATGGATGCACACGCGCTGAGTTTGTCGATGCGATGGAGACCTTCCGTGCCGATGATGAGAATAACACCATTCGCGATGAATACGAATGGGCGAAAGTGAAACCGAGCGATTTTGAGTGGTCGGGACGTACGCCGGCAGTAGCTACGGCAATTTACAACCGTCTGAACAAACTGATCAACGACGGTGTCTTGGAGATTGGTCTCGACTATCGCGATATCTACATGGGCGACCGTGCAGACAGCTGGTCCTACTTGATGCCGGTGCCGGCTTCGGGACGTGTGGATCTGCAGAACGGTAACCACGACGGTTCGGCGGACACTACCATCCATGCATCCGTATGTAACGATACCCTCTGGATGGAGCTGCACTCCGAGGCTCCGACCGCAAAACTGCGTTTCGGTTACGACAGTCGTGTGGGCGATACTTATATAGTACCTACGATACGCGCGTCGCGTAGTGAAGCTACCAGCGATCTGGATGTACGCGTGGCACATATGTCCACAGCCGACGATGCTTACGCCGTAGTTTTAGGATGGGAGAAAACCCAACTGATTGGTTCTAACGACCCGGCATGGACAGGTGTGCAGACCTTCAAATACACCCAGGATAAAGACATGCGCGGTCATGCGCCTAACGCGTTCGACTATTATACCACGGGCAGCGTGATCCAATTCACGCCGACCGCGGAAAATAACATTGCGCTCAAGGCAGGCTACTGGTATGAGTTCCGTGTGCCGTTCTACGCGGTAACGAAGGCGAACGTATATACCGAAGACCCTGCAGAGCCTACCGGCCACTCGCAGTTCATCCTCGCCATCGCTCCGGATACGGTTCGTTGGACGCCGGCTCACCCCGATGCCGCGAACTACTGGAACGACGACAATAACTGGACGCCGGTAATGCATAACAAGCCTGCCGACGGCTTCAAGGCTACCGTGCCGATGAAGGATACCAAGGTCATCATCCCTGAGGTCGCAGAAGGCTTGGCGCCGATTGTGTCCGACGTAGTGGAGTATCAGAGGGATACGCTCCATTACGGCTACGAGAAGAATACCTGCTCCGCCATCCTCTTCTATCCGAATGCGGAGATCTTAGGTCAGGAGAAACTGACGTACGACAAAGCATACGTCGATGTACCGCTCACGACGGGCACCTGGCAGACCTTCTCGCCGGCTCTGGACGATGTTTATTCGGGCGATATGTATATCCCGTTCTCGACTTCGTATACTCCGGCGAACCCCGAATCAGGCGCTTCGACGGATAAAGAGGACTTCAATCCGAAATCCTTCCCCTTTGGCGAAGGCTACAGCGGCGCATATAACCCGCGCGTCTATCCGTTCGCGTTCTACCAGGGCTTCTATAACTCTTCCGTGCCCGTAGCTTTCTACAACACAGATGAAGAAGGAACACCGGTAGAGACCACCATGACGCAGTCCACAAGCTCGGTGGATTGGGTCAAGTCCAATGCGCTGGATATGCCTTATGCTCCGGGCAAGGCATGTGTCCTGACGGGCTATGACGCTACCGATGCGGATGGTAATCCTCTCGTGGTACGCCTGCCCAAACCCGAGGACTCCTATTGCGGATTCGGTAAGAACGGCGGCACTACCTACGACGCCGGACCTGCAGTAACACTCACCCGTCCTAATAAGTTGAACCGCAACCTGGCATATGACCAGTACGCGCCGTCCTTCTCGGAGACCGACGGATTGACCTACACGCTGACGAATACCTCGGAGTCGGAGATATTCTTCTTCGGTAACCCGACCATGTCGCTCGTCGATGTATATCGTCTCTGTGTGGCCAATGCAGACGTACTGAAACACGATGCGGGTACGTATAGCTTTACGGCATACAATCTGATAGAAGACGGCAACTACATTGTGAAGAACATTACCGGTCCCGGTCAGTTCTTCATCGCGCCGATGCGCGCTGTAGGTCTGATTGCGAACGCTACGCAAACGGCGGCAAAGACCCTGCCGATCAAACTCACGCCGAGTGCTCTCGTCGCCATCACCGGCGAAGGAACAATCGTGCACAGCAGCGATATCAGGCCCCTGCCGCGCCGCGCTATCCTGACAGAGCCCGTAAACAAGAAACGTCTCTACATAGCGGCTTCCAACGAGACCGACTGGGGTACAAAGAAAGCGTACCTGACGCTCGGCGAGCAAGAGGATGCTACCCGCGGATACCGCTTCGGCGAGGATGCACTGAGCATCGCTTCCGGTCTCAACTACTACAGCGATGAGTCCTTCTCTACGCCGCTGAGTCTGTACACGATCGCCGATAACGAAGCGCTCATGCAGGACATCCGCGATACGCTGAACCGAGTTCCGGTAGTCTTTGCTACGTTGGACGACCACTATTCGTTCGCCGAATACACCTTCCTCTCCTTCGCGATGGAAGGCAACTGGGAGAAACCGGTATATCTGTTCGACGCGCTCACGGGCGATAGCATCCGCATCATGGACGGTATGCAGATAGCGGTAGAGACTCCGATCTCTAACCAGCTGCGCTACTTCATCAATGGCGGTGGAATCCGCCATACCGAGCAGACGACCGACGGAGAAGGAATCGCTACCGGCATTGATAATAATGGTGGATTGATCAATGGTGACGCTTCGCTTAATGACGGACGAACCAGGATTTATGACGTGCTCGGTCGCCAAGTAGCGGTATTGGGCGAGAATGACTTACTTACGCAATTGAAACTGCCGACAGGTGTCTATGTCATCACCCGTGGCAATAAAACAGAAAGGGTGGTTATACGATGAGGAAAATAATAGGTATATTAGTTTGTTTGTGGATTTCGGTAGGGCTTCGGGCGGTTGATTTTCAACCGGCAGCCTTTGGTTCTACCTCTCCATATCTGCATGAGGGTCGCAGCGCCGGTATAGCGTCGCAATCCGCCATGCGTCCGACGGGCTCATTGGCTTATGGCTCCGGCGTTTCGAAGGGCGGCTCGGTGAGCGCTATCAGCGCCTCGAACTTCGAGATGCTCAATAGCGAAGGCGGCGCCTGCTACAACCCCGCGCGCGATGGCTCGGCTATCCGCCGCGGACGTTCCGGTGGCGGTGGTGGCGACTCCGGTGGTGGCGCTATCGGTGAGTATGATTTCCATTCCCCCGTCGGTGCCACTCCTTGGCTCCTCATGCTCCTCCTCGCCGGAGGATACATCCTCCTCAAGCGCAAACGCTTGTCGGAGCAGAAATAAAAAAAACGCCCATCTCGGCGTTTTTTTTTGGTACTTTCATTTTTTTTTCGTACCTTTGCAGCGGAAATGAAAGCAATTTCTTTACATAGCGTCGTGCCGGTACGGGCAGAGGCGCGGGAAGGCGCAGAGCAGGAGACCCAGATGCTCTTCGGCGAGCTGTGCGCCGTTATGGAGGAACAACCCCGATGGTACCGTATCCGCCTGGACGCGGATGGGCAGGAAGGATGGGTCGATGCAAAGATGATCGCCCCTATCGCCGGTAAGGATTATACCGCTTATCGCCGGGCGCTGAAGGACGCCGCTGTGGTCGCGATGCCTATGGCATACGCCGTGAGCGAGAATAACGGCCAGACCATCCCGTTGACTGCCGGAACGCGGCTCACGAACTATAAAGACGGACGGTTTGAGGTTCTGGGCGTGGGTTTCCGCATCGACCCGTCGATGGTACTCGCCAAGCCCCTCGATCTGAACCCGCAGAACCTCCTGCAGGCGGTGCGTTTCTTCCTGAACGTTCCCTACCTCTGGGGCGGAAAAAACGCCATGGGGATGGACTGCTCGGGTTTCGTACAGGTCATCATGAGTCTCTTCGGCAAGACCCTGCCGCGCAACGCCTCGCAGCAGGCCTCCTGCGGCCGCGTTATCCGCTCGCTCAAGAGCGCGCAGCCGGGCGACCTCCTCTTCTTCGACCACGAGGACGGCAAGATCAGCCACGTAGGTATCCTCCTTCAGAAGGCCTCCGACCAGACTCCGACAACCCTCATCCATTGCTCCGGACGCGTCAAAGTGGAGCGCCTCGATGAGACCGGTATCTTCTCCGTCGAACACTCCGACAAAGCCCATCCCGACGGCCTTTACACGCATCATTTAACGCAAATACGACGGCTCTGAGAGTCGTCGTATTTCGTACCCAAAGGGTTGTTTCATTCTGTACCGCGAGTGGGACTTGAACCCACACAGCCATCACTGGCCAAAGGATTTTCGTACATTCGCTGTCGATCATTCAGCGTCTGCTTGGACTATGTCTTAACCATATCCCGTAGGACGTAGGTTGTGGGTATATAGTCTCTACACATTTAGGCGTTGCCGCCACTTAGCTCGGCGTTCTTGACATTTATAAGGCTGTCACCTTCGCCGAATTAGCCCACTTCTACTTCAGGCCTTTCGACCTGAGCACTCTTTACCTTTGTTTTTACCTCGATAATTGGTAGTTAGTGCGTGGCAGTTAGGGCATAGTAGTTGGAGATTTTCCAACCGTTGGTCATCGCGTATAGCATTGATGTGATGTAACTCCAACGCTATCGGTTGTCCTTGCCATTCTGTCAATCCGCAACATTCACACTTACGTTGCTTAATACCTTCGCGGAGCAAACGCTCACGCAAATGATTTGCGTTCACAAATGTAGAATGTTCTACCAAAATCATCTCTAACGGTTGAGGCGCTCGGAGTGGCTTGTGCCGTATTCCTTGATTCCAGCCCTGTCCCGTCATGCGAGAGGTGTCGAGGTGTAACTCTTGAATCTTGCGTTTAACGGTGTCGTAGTTGCTTCCGGCTACACGCAAGTGTAACTTCTCAATTACTTGCGCATAAGAGAAACTTGTACGTACCGCTTCTACAAAATCCTGATCAGTCCATTTTCGTTTAGACATAAGCAAAAAATGTTTCGCTAAAGTCCTTCGTGTCTACCGATTCCACCATCGCGGCGCGCTTGATTTTTCAAAATCGGGTGCAAAGGTACTGCTTTTTTTTGATATTACCAAATATTTTCATAAAAAAATGATTTTATTGCCCGTGTACTTGCGTATATGGAAAAAATTTAGTACCTTTGCGCACTTTTATATTATGGCAAATAAACGCAAGATTATAAACGACCCGGTTTTCGGATTTCTGACTATTCCGAACGAATTGATATACGATGTATTGCAGCACCCATACGTGCAGCGTCTGAGCCGCATTAAGCAGTTGGGTCTCTCCTATCTGGTGTACCCCGGCGCGGTACATACGCGTTTCGGGCACTCTATCGGTGCAATGCACCTCATGCAGGAGGCGATTCTCTCGCTCCGCACCAAAGGTGTGGAGATCACCGACGAGGAGGCGACGGCAGCGCAGATAGCTATCCTGCTGCATGACATCGGCCACGGGCCTTTCTCCCATGTACTGGAACATACGATCGTCAACGGCGTTACCCATGAGGATATATCCCTTCTCATGATGATGCGCATCAACGAGGACCTCAACGGCCAGCTTGACACGGCGATCGCGATCTTCAAGAACGAGTATCCCAAGCATTTCCTCCACCAGCTGATCAGTTCGCAGCTGGACGTCGATCGTATGGATTACCTCTGCCGTGACAGCTTTTTTACGGGCGTGCAGGAGGGCCGCGTGGCGAGCGAGCGTCTCTTGAAGATGCTCGACGTGCGCGACGACCGGCTCGTGGTGCAGGTGAAGGGCATCTATTCCGTCGAGAAATTTCTCGTAGCGCGCCGCCTGATGTACTGGCAGGTCTATCTGCATAAGACCTCCGTGGCGGCGGAGCAGCACCTGATCAAGATCCTGAGCCGCGCCAAGGAGCTTGCCCGCAGCGGCAAAGAACTCTTCTGCGCGCCGTCCCTTCGGTACTTCCTCTATCAGCCCGTCTCTATGGCGCAGTTTGCGCCGCGGAGCGAAGCGCTGGACCAATACGCACTCCTGGACGACAACGACGTGCTCTCTGCTATCAAGGCATGGATCAGCAGCGACGACAAGGTGCTGAGGCTCCTGAGCGAGAGTTTTATCAACCGCAACCTCTTCCGCGGCGAGTTGCTCGATGCGCCTCTTAGCCCGGCAGACATCGCTTCTCTTAACGACCGTTACGCCAAGGATTTCGGTCTGACGGCGGAAGATGCTTCGTACCTCTGGAGCGAGCATGTATCTACCTCCAATACGTATTCCGAGAAGGCCGACACGATCGATATCCTCTACTCCGACGGTACGGTACGCGATATAGCCAACGCCAGCGAGATACTCGACCTCGCCGCCCTGACCCGGAAACCCATCAAACGATATATATTCAAATACAGATATGGAATTTAGTGCACAACAGATAGCCGCCCTCTTGGGCGGAGAGTTATTCGGCAACGCCAATGCCAAGGTGAGCGACGTCGCTCCGATTGAGCAGGCGGAATCCAAACATCTCTCTTTCGTGACGGAAGAGAAATATATCCCCTGCTTGCAATCTACCCAAGCCGGCGTGGTGCTGATTACCCGCTCGCTGGTAGAAGGTAAGATTGCCTTCCCGGACGGCGAAGGCAAAGCCGACGGCGCCTTCATCCTCGTGGAGAACGCCCGCGGCGCAATGGGACAGCTCTTAGCGATGGTCAGCAAAACGATGTTCCCCGCTAAGAAAGGTATCGAGCAGCCCTCCTTCATCTCCGAAGGGGTTGCCGTCCCCGCAGACGCATACGTAGGCGCGTTCGCTTATATCGGGAAGAACGTGCGTCTGGGCGAGGGAGTACAGCTGTACCCCAACGTCTATATCGGCGATAATGTCACCATCGGCAAGGGTACCATCCTCTATGCCGGCGTGAAGATCTATGCTAACTGCCGCGTCGGCGAGGGATGTATCCTCCATGCCGGCGTAGTCATCGGCGCAGACGGATTCGGCTTCGAACCCGATGCACAGGGCGTCAATCAGAAGATCCCGCAGATCGGTAACGTCATCATCGAGGACGACGTGGAGATAGGTGCCAACACTACCATCGACCGCGCCATGATGGGTTCGACCATCGTACGCAAGAACGCGAAGATAGATAACCTCGTCCAGGTGGCGCATAATGTGGAGGTGGGCGAATCGACCTTCCTCTGCGCGCAGGTAGGTATAGCCGGTTCTACCAAGGTCGGCAAACATTGTATCCTCGCCGGCCAGGTTGGAGTAGCGGGACATATCGAGATCGCCGATAACTGTATCTTCGGAGCCCAGAGCGGCATCGCCAATTCGATCAAGAAACCCGGTATGTACATGGGTTATCCGGCTATTGACGCAGGCATCTGGCGCCGCGCGGTAGTCCGGTTCAAACAATCAGGAACAAGAAAAAACTAAACACATGAAACAGCATACTATCAAAGAGAGTTTCTCCCTCAGTTCGGTCGGTCTGCATACGGGTTTGCATATCACGGCGACGTTCAACCCTGCGCCGGCAAACACCGGCATCTGCCTGCGCCGCATCGATCTGCCTAAGCAACCCTGCTATCAGGCGCTGGCGGACTATGTCTCCGCTACCGAGCGCGGCACCGTGCTCGAGCACGGAAAATGGAAGGTATCGACCGTGGAGCACGCGCTGAGCGCCCTCTATGCCATGGGCGTGGATAACTGTATTATCGACGTCGATGCACCCGAGATGCCGATCCTGGACGGTTCGGCGCGGTTCTTCGTCAAGGAGATCCAGCGCGTAGGCCTCGAGGAGCAAGACGCTGAGCAGAAAATATATGTCGTGACAGAGCCTATCGAGTATATCTCCGAGCACGGCAATAGGATGCGTATCGAGCCTTGCGACCATTACGAGGTAGATGTCACGATCGCTTTTCAGTCGGTTCTCCTGCGTGAGCAGCACGCTACGCTGACCGATCTGACGAAGTATCCCAAGGAGATTGCGTCGGCGCGTACCTTCTGCTTCGTACGCGAGATAGAACCCCTCCTGCGCGTCGGCCTGATCAAAGGCGGCGACCTGCAGAACGCACTCGTCATCTACGAGACGGAGATGTCCCAGGAAGGTATGGATTATTTCTGCGACAAGTTAGGCCAACCCCACCTCGATTCCAAGAAACTCGGTTACCTCTCCCCGCTGAACTACCAGAACGAGCCCGCGCGGCATAAGCTGCTCGATGTCATCGGCGACCTCTCCCTCCTCGGCATGCGCCTCCAGGGACGCATCGTAACCTATAAACCCGGACACACCTTCAATACCCAGTGCGTCCGCCGATTAAGAAACCAAATATTAAGCGAATAAATATGATTTCTCCTTTAGCATCTATTCATCCCGAAGCTAAGATCGGTGAGAATGTAGAGATCGGTCCTTTCGTTTGTATCGACCGGGACGTAGAGATCGGCGACGGATGTGTCATTGATTCCAACGCTACTATCTGCCGCTATACCAAATTAGGCAAGAACTGCCATGTCTTCCCCTCCGCCGTCATCGGCGCTATCCCGCAGGACCTGAAGTTCCACGGCGAAGAGACCTGGACTCTCATCGGCGACAATAACGTCCTGCGTGAGTTCGTTACCGTTCACCGCGGTACATTCAGCAAGGGCAAGACCGTCATCGGCAATAATAACCTCATCATGGCTTACTGCCACGTGGCGCACGACTGCATCCTGCATGACCATATCATCATGTCTAACTGTACCCAGCTCGCCGGCGAGGTGGAGGTGGACGATTTCGCCATCATCGGCGGCGGTACGCTTGTTCATCAGTTCAGCCATATCGGCGGCCACGTGATGGTACAGGGCGGCTCGAAGATCAACAAGGATGTACCGCCGTTCGCTATCGCAGCCCGCGAGCCTATCTCCTATTGCGGCATCAACTCTGTCGGTCTCAACCGCCGCGGATTCACACCCGAGCAGATTCATACCATCCAGGAGGTGTACCGCATCATCTATAACAGCGGTCTGAATACTACCCAGGCGCTCGCCAAGATAGAAGTGGAGATGCCTGCTACCCCTGAACGGGATATGATTGTTAGTTTTGTGAAGAATTCGCCAAGAGGAATCATTAAAGGATAACAATAGTATGGAAAACGATAAGATGATAAATGAGCCGGAGGCTCGGAGTCTCAATTTTATTGAGCAGATCGTAGAGAAAGATCTCGCAGAAGGAGTGAATAACGGACGTATCCAGACCCGTTTCCCGCCAGAGCCGAACGGCTACCTGCATATCGGTCACGTCAAGGCCATCTGTATGGACTTCGGTATCGCGGAGAAATACAACGGCGTTTGTAACCTCCGTTTTGACGACACGAACCCGGCTAAGGAAGACACCGAGTACGTAGAGACCATCGAGCGCGATATCCGCTGGCTTGGCTTCAAATGGGGTCAGATCTTCTACGCCTCCGATTATTTCCAGCAGCTCTACGACCTCGCTATTATGTTCATCAAACAAGGCAAGGCCTACGTCGATGAGCAGACGGCGGAGCAGATAGCCGAGCAGAAAGGTACGCCTACCGAACCCGGCGTGGCTTCGCCTTACCGTGACCGGCCGATAGAAGAGAACCTGCGTCTCTTCGAGGCCATGCAGCGCGGCGAGATAGAGGAGGGTAAGATGGTGCTGCGCGCGAAGATCGACATGGCGAACCCGAACATGCATTTCCGCGATCCGATCATGTACCGCATCATCACCTCGCACCCTCACCACCGTACCGGACGCAAGTGGAACGTCTATCCGATGTACGACTTCGCCCACGGACAATCCGACTATTTCGAGGGCGTGACGCACTCGATCTGTACCCTCGAGTTTGAGGTTCACCGTCCGCTCTATGACTATTTCATCGACCAGTTCAGCGGACCGAACTTCTGCGGCCTCTCGCCGTACGGCCCGGACTATCGCCCGAAACAACGCGAGTTCAACCGCCTGAACATCACCTATACCGTGATGTCCAAGCGTAAGATGCTGCAACTCGTCAAGGAAGGGCTTGTAGCCGGCTGGGACGACCCGCGTATGCCGACCGTCTGCGGTCTGCGTCGCCGCGGCTATACCCCGCAAGCTATCCGCACCTTCATGGATAAGATCGGCTACACCAAGGTAGAAGGCATGATCGACCAGGGTCTCCTGGAGCATACGATCCGCGAGGATCTCAAGGAGACCGCTCCACGCGTATGCGCCATCTTCGACCCCGTCAAACTCATCATCACCAACTACGAGGGTGCCGGCGAGACCATCATCGCGGAGAATATCGACGGGCATGAGGAACTCGGTACCCGCGAGATGCAATTCGGTAAGGAGCTGTGGATTGAGCGCGGCGACTTCCTTGAGGAAGCGGATAATAAGTTCTACCGCCTCTCTCCCGGCGGCCGCGAGGTTCGTCTCAAGGCCTCCTATATCATTCAGGCTACCGGTTGCGAGAAAGATGCCGACGGCAAGATCACGACCGTCTATGCTACCTACGACCCGAATTCCAAGTCCGGCACCGAAGGTGGCAACCGCAAGACCAAAGCGACCATCAACTGGGTGGAGTGCAAGTCCGCACTCGATGCCGAGGTACGTCTCTATGACCGCCTCTTCGCCGTCGAGAACCCCTCTGCCGAGGAAGGTGATTTCCGCGACCTGCTTAACCCTAACAGCCTCGAGGTGAAGACCATCAAGATCGAGGGTTCCCTCCGTGCGGAACTTCTGTCAGCGAAGCGGTCTGTCAGCGAAAGAGGTCTGTCTTCTGACAACGAAGTGGTCTCTTATAACCACTATCAGTTGCTCAAGCAGGGCTACTTTGTCGTCGATCCCGACACGACTGCCGATCACCTCGTCCTCAACCGCACCTGCTCGCTCAAAGATAATTACCTCAAATAATGAAGACTCGTCTTCAAAACAACAAAGAGCAGATCTTCTGCGACTGGCGGCACCGATGGGTGCGCCTCACGCCGGAAGAGTGGGTTAGACAGCAGTTGCTTCACCGCATGGTGGAGCAACTTGGTTTTCCCGCTTCGCTCATCGCCGTTGAAGCTGCTTTTCATCTCCCTTCCCTTCAGGGAGGGGATGGGGGTAGGCTTATTCGATGCGACGCCGTGGTTTATGACGCCTCTCTGCAGCCCCTGATGATTATCGAGTGCAAGGCGGAGACCGTCCCTCTGACCCAGAAGACCCTCGACCAAGCCCTCACGTATAACCGTAAACTATCCGTGCCGTACCTGCTCCTGCATAACGGCCCGCAATCCATATTCGTAACACTTAACCCGGATGGAACAAATTTTTACGCTCAACGATGCCCTGGATACGCCGACCTTTTACGGCGTGAATAACACGAATATCCTCTGCCTCAAGAACCAGAACCCCGACGTACGCGTCGTGGCACGCGGGTACCAGGTGAAGGTCTCCGGCTCCGATGCCGCTATCGAGCGGTTTGAGAAAGCGTTGCGCCTCTGCGAAAACTTCTGCGTGCGCAATAACCGCCTCTCCGAGCAGGATATCCTCCTGCTCCTCCATGGCGACAAGCCTCATGAGCAGGCTACCGACAACCTCATTCTTCATGGCGTTAACGGCAAGTCTATCTACGCCAGGTCCAAGAACCAGCAGGTACTGGTTCATGCCTACGAAGATAACGACCTGCTCTTCGCTATCGGCCCTGCCGGCAGCGGAAAGACCTATACCGCAATCGCTCTTGCCGTACGCGCCCTCAAGAACAAAGAGGTGAAGCGCATCATCCTCTCCCGTCCTGCTGTCGAAGCAGGAGAGAAATTAGGCTTCCTGCCGGGTGACATGAAGGAGAAGATCGACCCGTACCTGCAGCCCCTCTACGACGCCCTCCAGGATATGATACCCGCTGCCAAACTGACGGAGTACATGGAGAAAGGTACGATCCAGATCGCGCCCTTGGCCTTCATGCGCGGCCGCACCCTCTCCGACGCCGTCGTCATCCTCGACGAGGCGCAGAACACGACCGTGCCCCAGCTCAAGATGTTCCTCACGCGACTCGGTATAGGCGGAAAGATGATCGTCACCGGGGACCTCACCCAGGTCGATCTGCCCGCTTCCCAGAAGTCCGGTCTCAGAGACGCCATCGAGCGATTCCACGATATCAAAGGACTGCGTATAATAGAGTTTGACGAGAAAGATATCATCCGACATCCTCTCGTCAAACATATTGTTGCCGCTTACGGCAAATAACCTCCCGGTCGCTCTTAGCCTACCCGATATACTTTAGGCGTCACGCCTACGCGGGCTTTGAAGAAGCGGTTGAAGAACGCTACGTTGTCAAATCCCAGACTCAACGCGATCTCCTTGACCTGATGGTTCGTGAGCTTCAGCTGCGACTTGGCGTCCGTGATGATCGCCTCGATGATGATGTCTCCGGCGGTTCTGTTGCCGACGGACTTGATCGTCGAGCAAAGGTGCGGCAATGTCAGGTGCATCGCCTCCGCGTACTGACTAACATGATGCCAGTGCTGGTAGTGTTGCAGTACTAACTGGCAATACTCCTGGTAGATCTCCGTCTTGCGGTCCTGAGGCTTGACCAGGTACTCATCCTGCTCGCGCGCGTACTTGATATAGCTGCTCTGCAGGAGATTGAAGATATGTACCATCTTCTCTGTGTCTAACATCGACGGCTCTGCATTCAGCGCAGCAATGACGGCGTCGTACACCGTGCATAATACTTTCGCATGGTTCTCGCTCACGCTGATCTTCGGCGAGTGAAGTTGTAACGCAGAGAGCGACATTCGGTTGTTCACCGTATATTTCTCCAGAAACTTGCTGCCGAATACGATCCAATAGACCAGTGCGTCGTCCGAGAACTCCCGGATGAGGAAGAAACTGCCGGGCTCTAACAACAGGATATCGTTCGCCTTGAAGTCATACTCCGTCACATTGATCGTCGCGTGCGCCGTACCGCGCACCAGCATGGCGTACACGCCGCACATGATCTTGCACGGGAATCGACCGTACTCGTTCATCAGTTTGCCACTCGCGTCGCCAATCATATAGTCGCCGTACGGACAATCTACAATAGGGATGTTTTTCTCGTTCATCTTAATAATCGTATCAAAAATCGCTGCAAAGGTAGTGATTTTTTTTGATATATGCAAATCTTAGTATCATTTTTGTATCTTTTTATACAAAAAAAAAGAAGAATCACTCTCGTGATTCTTCCGTTGACCTAATGCGTATTATTACGCCATCTTGTTTACGAAGCGAGCCAATTTCGATTTGAGATTAGCAGCTTTGTTCACATGGATGATGTGACGCTTAGCCAGTTTATCGAGCATAGAGCTTACTTTAGGCAGAGCCTCTGCGGCTGCAGCTTTGTCAGTAGTCTTGCGCAGGTCGCGCACAGCGTTACGAGCTGTCTTAGCATAGTAGTGGTTGTGTGCTTTGCGCGCTGCCGTCTGGCGAATACGCTTCAAAGAGCTTTTGTGATTTGCCATCTTTGTTTTCTTGTTGTTTTGTATCCTTCGGGCTTTGAGAGGATCACCCGTAGGAGATTGTTTTATAGGAAGGTCTTGTAGTGCCAAGGGGAATCGAACCCCTATTGCAAGAATGAAAATCTTGAGTACTAACCGTTATACGATGGCACCCGGAGGTGTCCCCGTTAATCGGGGAAACCGGCCTCCGCCGGAAGGGGCACTCCCACATACTCGACGAAAAACCGCGCAAAATTACTACAATTTTTTGAATTGAGCAAATATTTTCGCATTTTTTTTACTTTATTATGCGTTTTTGTACCCAAAATGCCAAATATTCTTGCTCAGACTGCCCCGGAGTGGGGATCAATTCCGCTTTTTCGAGTACTCCTAATGCCTCCAGATCCATGATCGTCGAGTAGCCCGAGCGGGCGATGATATGTCTCGCGCCGTGCAAGACTCCCGCTAACTCTTCGTCGCCTAAGTACGGTACGAGGGTTATATTTCCCCGCTTCATGCGTGTGTTCGGCCTGTTCAGCAGTCCCTGTACGATCAGCACGCGCTCTTCTTTGCCCGCGTACCGCGCTGCTATCTCCCGCTCCAAGATCGTCCGCTGCGGCTCCAGACCACTGAGTACGGCGACCGTTTCCGTTCCCATCTCGTTTGCATTATGGACGTCACGGTAGGGTTCGAACCGGCTTTGGGGACCGATATATCTGACCTCTGAATCCTGAATCCTGAACCCTGAAAGTTTCGGATGCCCTAACTCGCCGCTCAAGCTTCGTTCTTTCTCCTCATAGTCCGGTATCCACACCTCTTTATATTTAGCGCATACGCGCGCGTGGAGGCGTTCTGCGAGTCTTTCTAACCACCTCCATCCGCGGGGCAGGAAGATATGCAGCTGGTGGGTCATATAGACGCTCCGCAGGTTCGGATTCGCCTCTTTGCTCTTCTTGCTCGGGTATAAGCCGAAACGGTTATCCGAGAGCACCATGTCGAACCTCTCCTCGCGCAGCACCGCCTGTAGTATCGCATGGTCCTTCATCGCCCAACTCAGGAGATGCGGCATCGCCTTCATCATCGCCCATACCTGCCTATTCCCTTTTCCGTACCGCAGGTTCAGCGGCGCGAGATAGACGTATCTCAACTTCGGAAAATGGCGTCGGAGAAGCGTAAGCGACACTCCGTCGCCGGCGATGATCACCTCGTGACCCTCGTCGATGAACTGCTGTACCAGCGGCACGCAACGGCTGGCGTGACCCAACCCCCAGTTCAATGGCGCGACGAGAATCTTCATATCGGGAGATAATTATGCAGAGATAGAGACATCAAAACCTTTGGCGATGAGCGGCGCAGCGATGCGCTCCATCTCTTCGCGGGAGATCTTCTCGAGCCGCTCCTCCGGTGTCTTGCGGTCGATGACGTAGATCATGACTTGTTTTGGGCGCAGCGTCTCAACCGCCCGGTACCACGCCGCTAACTCTTCGGGGGTCGTGTTGTCAATCGGCTTGCCGTCATGCTCGCCGCGGAGGAAACAGGTCTGCAGCGTGAAGTCGCCCTCGAAGGCCGCGAGCCATCCCATGATCCTCTCCACCGTCAGCTCTTTATTCACCGGCAGGTCGATCCGCCGCATCATCTCGTCCGTATCGGCGTCGAGTTTGAGGATGCGGTTGTCGCATCGCTTTAGCGCCTTGACGACATCCTCTCTGCCTAACTGCGTAGAGTTGGACAGCACGCTCACTTTGGCGGAAGGGCAATACGTATCGCGAAGGGCACAGGTGTCCTCGATGATGCCGAGAAAATCCGGATGGAGGGTCGGTTCGCCGTTGCCCGAGAAAGTGATGACGTCTATAGGACCGCTTTGCTGACAGAGTACAGACCGCTCGCTTTGCTCACTGACGGAACACAGACTTTTTAGCTTCGCCTCCAACGCCTCGCGTACCTCCGCGCGGGTAGGTAGCTGAGGATGATCCACCGGCTCGTTCCAGCCGCACTCGCAATAAACACAATTGAATGTGCAGAGCTTATGCTCCAGCGGCATAATCTCCATCCCTAAACTCACGCCGAGCCTCCGGCTGTGAATCGGTCCGTATGCAATCTCTCCAAATAACATAACCTCTAACCTCTAAACCCTAAACTCTAAACCTTAAATCCTATACTCCCACTCTATTCCCTAAGATCTTACATATCTCATTGCGCTGGGCAAGGAGTTGCGGCTGGTAGGACAGCAGTTGTGCCTGTTTGCTCCAATCGCCTGCTGCCTGCGCTGCTTTTAAGTCCTGCTCCACCTGCTCGATCTGCATATTGATAACTGTCAGTTTAATCTCGTACAGCAACTGTGTCACGAGTTCGCCTAACCGCGCTTCGCCGTTGCTTTTGACGTCCTGATAACGCTCGGCGATCATTTCGATAGCCGTACTGCTGACGGCGGGATCGGGATGGAAGGTGAAGAAGTGTTCGGCTTGGAACCCCTCGTCTTTGCTATGGGCTTTGAACTCGTCCATGATCGTCTGATAGACCGGAACCGGCGGTGCTATCTCGTCGCCCTCGAGGGTGTAGATGATCACGTCGCCGATCGTATATACACTATCGTCCACCTCTATCGGTCGCTCGCCGTATCGCACGATGAGTTGCATCAGGTTGTAGTAGTTCTGCTCCAGCGGTGTCTTCGGTGCTACCACGGGTTTCTGCTGGTGAACCTGTGTCGGGTTGACGACCGCCGTCGGGTTCACGGCTTCCTTCTGAGCTTCGTTCTTGACCTCTTTGTCGCGTTCCTCCATCTTCTTGCGGCGGATAGAGACGACCTCGTTGGTCAGTACCTGTTCACTCATGTGCAGCCGCTCCGCGCAGTCTTTGATATAGACCTGCCGCGTGATGATATCCGGGATGATGGCGATGGAGGATGTGATATCTTTGATCAGCGCCGCGCGTTTGAAGGGATCATCCCCCGCATCCTTGCTCAGCAGTGCCGATTTGAAACGGATGAAATCCGTCTGGTGCTCCTCGATATAACGGATGAACTCCGTGGAGTCATGGTTCTGCGCATAACTATCCGGATCCTCACCGTCGGGCAGCAGCACCACCTTGACGTTGAACCCTGCCTCGAGGAACATGTCGATACCTCTGAGCGCCGCATGGATACCTGCCGCGTCGCCGTCGTAGAGCACCGTGATGTTACTGGTGAACCGCTTGATGAGCCATATCTGCGGTTTGGTCAGCGCCGTACCGCCGCTCGCGACGACGTTCTCGATACCCGATTGGTGCATCGAGATGACGTCCATCTGTCCCTCCACGAGGTAGCACATATCCGTTCGGGAGATGGCTTGTTTGGCTTGGAAGAGACCGTATAACTCGTTGGTCTTGGAGTAGATGATGGAGTCCGGCGAGTTGACGTATTTGCCGACGTTGTCTTTCTTCTTGAGGATACGTCCGGCGAAGGCTACGGGTTTGCCGCTGACGGTGAAGATCGGGAAGATCACCCGGTCGCGGAACCGGTCGTATAGCCGGCCGTCCTCGCTCTTGCCCACCACGCCGACACCGATCTTGGTATCGACATTATTGGTGATGAACTCTTCCTTGAAGCCCTGCTCCTTCAGCGCCTTCGCCAGGGGGTTACCTTTCTCCGGCGAGTAGCCCAGCTGGTACTTCCGGATGATATCGTCTCGTAGGCCGCGCTCATGGAAATAACTCATACCGATCGCCTGACCTTCGGGTGTCTCCCATAGTTGGGACTGAAACCATTTATTGGCGAACTCATTGACCACGAACATCGACTCGCGGTTATCCTGCCGTTGTTGCTCCTCGGCGGTCAACTCGCGGTCCTCCACCTCGATATGGTACTTCTTGCCCAACTGCTTCACCGCCTCGACGAACGAGCACTGCTCGATCTCCATGATGAATTTGAGGGCATGTCCGCTGGCGCCGCAACCGAAACACTTGTATATACCTTTCGACGGGCTGACGGTGAACGAACCGGTCTTCTCGTTATGGAACGGGCATAGACCGATCAGGTTCGCGCCGCGTTTGCGCAGCGTGACATAATCGCTCACCACCTCTTCTATCTTGGCAGCCGCGTGGATCTTATCGATGGTTTCGCGGGGAATCATTAATGATACCAAAAATAGATACCTAACTTAATACTCCATTGGTCGAACCGTCCGCGGGTATGGGTTCCGTTGGCGAAATCCGCACTCTTATACGGGTTGAGCAGACCGAAGTCATATCCTCCGCGCAGGAAGTAGCGCTTGTACTGAAATCCCGCACCGACGCCCCAGGTGATATTCAGCCGCTGGAAGGAGTTCTGATTGTCATCCGTGGTGTAGGTGTTTACCCGATCGCCACGGGTATAAACGACCTCTTCGGACGGAAGATGGGTCACCGGGTCGATCGGCATGTCGCGCGTGTCTTTACGCCAGTTCAAGCCTAAACCGCACTGGATCGTCGGACCCGTATAAAGCATCAGGTACGTCTCTTTCGCCACCTCGAACTTATACTGCCAATCCACGAAGAGCTCCACCTCGTTGTAGGTGATCATCGTGCGGTCCTCCGGGTAGTCGTTATTCGGATAGCGTTTGCCCCAATCACCGTTGGAGACACCGAAGGTATAGTTGATACCTATCGTGCTACCAAAGCCTGCTATATAACTCGCGTCATAGACCAGACCGGCCTTGAATCCGTTGAGGTGGATGTTATGGCTCAGGCTGTCTTTGGTCAGCGGATCATTGACGCGCAGTACCGGCTGGGCCCAGCCCAACTGGATTCCCAGACCTTGTTTTGGCAGATCTACCGCCCAGGCGCCCATCGCCAGGCATACTGCCATCATTGTCAAAAATACTTTCTTCATATTTCTTCTTTTATCTCCTAAATACATCCTCCGGGTCGGTCGGCCGGCTGGCTTCCTCCCAGAAGAACTGGGCCAACTTATCGCCGCCTTCGGGTATCTGGTCCATGGGGTAGAGTACCCCGGTGGTCTCTTTGGTAAACCGCATGTGGTGGATCTGGCGGTTCTCTACGTACATCCGGATAAAACTGCTCTCCGTCGTGTTCATCCCTACGTACTCGCCGTCGTCCTCTTTTGCGTAGTAGATCGTCAGGGCGTTGCCGTCGGTGTCGATAGTTTTCACTTCGCCGTCCTCCAGGTACGCCGTCACCTCTTTGCCGCTCATCTGGTTGAATAGATCCAGGGTGTCATGCATCACGCAGAGGGCGTTGCCGGTTCCTACGGCATGATCTACACTGCCGCCGACGATATAGACCACGATACTATCCGCCGCTATCTGCTGGTTCTCGCTCCAGGTGATGGGACCGGTATAGAGGTGCATCGTCGAGTCCGAACCTAAATACACCATCGAGTCGCATACCATCTGCATGTCGTCGCGGAAGACCCTCACGCCGTAGTAGGCTCGCGCACGTCGGTAGGTACTGTCCATACGGGCGGAATCCGTATAATAAACCTCTTCGGTAAAGAGCGTGTCGGCATGGATATACGCGATATGCGCCGTGTCGGACCAGTCGGTCATCAAGGCGCTGTCCGTCGCGTATCCACGGCTGTTCTCCTCCCACATCTGACCGTACTCGCCCGTGAGGGTGATGTGTTGCGTTGAGTCGCTCATCGTCATCTTACCTAAGACCTGACCGAAACCGATCCGTTTGTCGTAGTAGATCGTGTCGCCGGTCATCATGTTGCCGTCTATATGATGCACTACCGACCGGTCGAGCAGCATCGATCGCTCCGTCTGGGTGTTGTACCATCCCCGCGAAGTATGGATATCCGTCTCCTCCTCGTAGATGATCTCCGTGGGACTGATGATGTCCGCCACTTTGGTCTCGGTGTTGTAGAGCAGGGTGTCGCTGGTCAGCACGAATTTCGGGTTGGTCAGAATGACCTCTTTGCTGAAAACCGCCTGCTTGCTATCCGGACGGTAGTTGCCGCGGACGGAGGTCAAGGTGTTGAGCGAGTCCCTTACTTCGCCCCCTGCGAAGTAATAGGCTACGCCTGCTGCGCGGTCGTAGTTCAGACTGTCGGTGGTGAGGATCGTGGGGTTCTCCGTCTCGCGCCCATGTACCAGACGTACGTGGCGGCGAAGGCGCGCTAACTTCGTGTTCCCGTCGTAAAAGAGCTTGTCGCCGAATCCCCGTAAGGTATCGCCTTGTACGAACCGCACATGGCCGAACGCGTCCAGAGAGTTCGTCCCTTCGTAGAAATACGCGCTGTCGCAGTACATCAACGCCTCTTCGTGACGGAAGATCACATTCCCCCGCAGAATCTGCGCATCCGCTATCCGCTCCTCGTCAAAACTCAAGTTCTCCGCTCGCTCCAGATACACCATCGTCTGCCCGTAGCCCGTCAGAGCCACAACCGCCAAAACCACGATATTTACTAGTCTCCTAGTCATCTAGTATTCTAGTGCAACCAATTCGGGTACTGAAAATCGCAGCCCTGCCATTCCGGGCTGATCTGTATATAGGTGCTCTTCTGTTTCTTGAGGATCCACTCGTGGATGAAATCCGCACTCAACTTGGCTTCTAACATCCCCTTGATCGCCTGGAAGTCATCCGTCAGATTAGCGCGGTGTACGTCGGTCTTCTTCGCAACCCGCACGATGGCGCATACCTCGCGGTTCTTCGCCGGATCCATCATCACGAACGGCTGCGATACCTCGCCCTCGTTCAGGCTGTAGATCTGCTTGGCTATCTCCGGCGCGAGGTCCTGGTACTCAAACCGACTGCTACCGGTATTGGGGTTGATCATCAGACCGGCGTTCATCACCGTGTTCTTATCCTGCGAGAAGCGGATGACTGCTTGCTCAAACTGCAAACTGTCCGTGGTGATGAGTTGGCGGATGGAGTCCAGGCGCTCGATGGCGTTCACCTTGTCCGTCGCGCTGATACGCGGACGGAGGAGGATATGGCGGCAGTTGATACGCTCGCCTTTCTTCTCGATGAGCTGGATGATATGGTATCCGTACTCGGTCTGTACGATACGGCTCACGCGCTTGGGGTCGTTGAGGTTAAAGGCTACCTCGGCGAACTCGCTCACTAACTGCCCGCGGCCGACGAAACCTAACTCACCGCCGCGTTTGGCGCTCTCTGTGTCCTCCGAGTACAAGCGGGCTAACATACCGAAATCCGCCGTGCCGTTCTGCACGCGCTCGGTGAACTCCCTCAGCCTGCTCTTCACCCGCTCCGTCTCTTCCGCCGGCACGGGAGGCTCGAAACTCAGAATCTGTACCTCCACCTGAGCCGGCATCATCGGTATAGAGTCCGACGGTAACGAGTTATAGTACCGCCGGATGGCTGCCGGCGTGGGCTTGATATCCGAGGTCAACTTCTGCTGCATCTGCTGGATAATCATCTGGTTGCGGACGGTTGTCATCATCTCCTCGCGTATCTCGCTGCTCGTCTTGCGGAAATACTCCTCCATCTTCTCTTTCGAACCGATCTGGTTGATGTAGTAGTTAAGCCGCATGTCTACCTGATGGCTCACCGACGACTCGTTCGCCTCCACGGAGTCTAACTCCGCCTGATGGAGGAAGAGTTTCTGTACGGCTAACTGCTCGGGAATGACACAATACGGGTCGCCCGGAATCTGCTGACCCTCGTACTGCGCGCGCAACCGCTCTTCCTCTACCTCGCTGCGTAGGATGGCTTCGTCGCCTACTACCCATATCACTTCGTCTATCACCCCCTGCGCCTGCGCCGCCAGGGACACAAACGACAATAATAAAAATACTATATGTCTTTTCATAATAATCTACTTTCGACTTTCGACTTTCTACTTTGAGCGAAGCGGTCTATTCATAAAATTTAATCGTTCCTTTCTGTATTGCCTCGTTGTACAGCCGTTCGCGCTCTTTCTGCAGAAACTCTACCTGCCTCGTACTCAGTACGATCTTCTCTATCTCCGGACGCGCGTACTCAATCGGCATCTGCTCGCCACGCAGGTGTTTGTCCGTCACCTGCAGGAGGTAGGTCTTCACGCTGTCGCTCTTCTCAATCTGGTTCTTCGTCTTTAGGAGGTTCTCTATCTCCACACGGTCCATCGGGATATGACCCAAGAGCTCGGTTGTCGTCAGCCATCGGTCGGCAAATAACTCATACCCCAACGCGTTCTGATAAGCGTATTTCTCGATGGCGTCCATGTCGTTCTTCGTCATCCAGCCCCGCAGTTTGTCTGCCTTCGGTGCATCGTTGGGTATGACGACGATCATCCCCTTTGCGATACTCTCGTCCAAGCGAAACCGATCCGGCATCCGCTCGTATATCTGCGCGATCGTACTGTCCGCTACGCTCTTGGGCATCCGCCGCTCCACCAGGTACTCCTCGTAGGCATGGATATACAGCGCGCGGCGGTAGTCCTCTACCATCCGGTCGATTTCTTTGTTAGAATGACCTTTTGCCTGCTCATATACCAACTGGTCCTTCGCCCATTGGCTCATATATTGCTGCGACAAGCGGAGGCTGTCCTCTCCGCTCAGACCTACCGTTAACGAATCCAGGGTAGATTGATAGAGGTAATGACCGTTCACTTCTGCCACAGCTCCCGCCTGCTGTTTCTTCTCCAGCGCCGTACATCCGCAGAGCAAAAACCCTGCCAAAAGAACCGGAATGATCTGTTTCATTTTATAAAATATCATAATTCGGGCGCAAAGTTACTGCTTTTTTTTGAGATACGCAAGAAAAAACGGGAAAAAACGCGTGCGCGCTTGCATATATCAAAAAAAAACATTACCTTTGCAGCCCGAAAGACAAACAATTCCACTTTATGTTTATCATCGGCATTGCGGGCGGTACCGGCTCGGGTAAAACAACGGTAGTCAAGAAGCTCATCGAGCGCCTCCCAAAGAACGAGGTAGTAGTCATCCCTCAGGACTCGTACTACAAGGACAGCAGTAACGTTCCCGTGGAGGAGCGTCAGAACATCAATTTCGACCACCCCGATGCCTTCGATTGGGCGCTGCTGACGAAGCATATAGGTATGCTCAAAGAGGGTCAGCCCATCGAGCAGCCGATATACTCATATATCACCTGTACCAGGCAGAAAGAGACGATCCATATTGAGCCGAAAGATGTGATTGTCGTAGAAGGAATCATGGCGCTGCGCGAACCGAAGATGCGCGCGCAGATGGATCTGAAGATCTTTGTCGATGCTGACGCCGACGACCGTCTGATCCGCGTGATGAAACGCGATGTGGTAGAGCGCGGACGAAGTGCCGAGCAGGTGATCGAGCGCTACCAGCGTGTGCTCAAGCCCATGCACGAGCAGTTCATCGAGCCGTGCAAGCGTTTTGCTGACGTCATCGTACCGCAAGGCGGACATAACAACGCAGCGATCAACATGCTGGCGAAATTCGTCAAGCAGCAGCTGAGGGAGAGGGATTAGGATTGTTCTGGAGTTTATTTCTGACATATTTGAAGATCGGGACCTTCACCCTTGGTGGAGGTTACGCGATGTTACCCCTTATCCAGCGCGAGGTGGTGGACCGCAAGGGTTGGATCGACGAGGAGGAGTTTCTGAACATGATCGCCTTGGCGCAAGCTGCTCCGGGCATCATCGCAGTCAATAGCGCTATCTTCATCGGTTGGCGTATAGGCGGATGGAAGGGTGTGGCCGGTGCGGTCTTAGGGGCTGTACTGCCGTCATTCGTCATCATCCTGCTGATCGCTATGGTCTTCAGCGAATGGAAAGAGTTGCCGGCGGTGGAAGCGGCATTCAAGGGTATTCGTCCGGCTGTCGTGGCGCTGATCGCGGCGCCGTTAGTGAAGTTGGCGAGGAACGCTATGAAGAGGCCTACCCCCGGTCCCTCACTAAAGGGAAGGGAGTTGCGCAACGCAGCGCCCTTGCTGATATCGTTAGCCGCCGCGCTGGCGATCTGGCTCGGTCATGTTAATCCCGTTTGGGTCATTCTAATCACGATTGTATGCTCTATCTGCAGTTGTTTCTTTCGTTCTTTAAGATAGGTCTCTTCGGTTTTGGAGGAGGCTTGGCGATCACGTCGCTTATCCAGATGGAGGTAGAGCGGTACGGATGGATGAGTCCGCAGGAGTTCGTGGATATCGTGGCGGTGAGTCAGGTGACTCCGGGTCCGATAGGTATCAACTGCGCGACGTACGTCGGTTACACCGCCACGGGTTCGGTCTGGGGATCGGTCCTGACGACGACGGCGATCGTTCTGCCGAGTCTCATCATCATGCTATCGGTTTGCAGGGCGTATTTCTGGATTGACAAGCGGTTTCACGACAACCCGTATTTTACCCAGACACTTCGGATGCTGCGTTTCACGGTAATCGGTCTGATCGCCTCGGCAGCCTTGATGCTCATTAGGCCGGAGACCTTTATCGACCCGATATCATGGATCATCTTCGCGGTTGTGGCATTCTTCACCATCCTGCCGCAGATGACGAAAAACAAGATGACCGAGGTTCTCAGTCATCCTATCTTATTGATTATTCTTGCCGGCGTAGCCGGGTACCTTATTTACGCTTAGATCTTCTCTAATTTCGCGTGGGTAAGGAGCAGGGTCTTGGTACCCCGGGTATCGAAGTTAATCTCAATCTTATCATTCTCCGTGACCTCGTCCCGATAGACGCGGACGACCGTTCCTTCTCCAAACACACGGTGGGTGACTCTATCGCCGGCTTTCCAGACCGAGGAGGCAATTGTGCTCGTCGCGCCGGACACCGGCGTACTAGGAACACTGGGAATCCTAGGGGTAGAAAAAGCTACTCTAGAGGGTTCGCTATAGCTCCAATGCGAGATAGGTTTATCATTGAAAAATGCAGATGCTGTCTTGATATATTGCTTACCAATATCATTAAGGAACATAGACCTTTGCAGAATTTTGAATTCTCCATTCAAAAATCTAGTTCTTGCAAAGGTTAAATAACACCGCTCCATGGCACGTGTGATAGCCACATAGAACAAACGGCGTTCCTCTTGTAAACTATCATTATCCTCCATGTCACGGGAAGAAGGGAATATGCCATTCTCTAAACCGGTTATAAAAACTGTTGGGAATTCCAAGCCCTTTGCACTATGTATTGTCATTAAAGTTACGAAATCAGAAGAATCGCTCTTACTTTCATCCTGATCCGTTAGCAAACTCACTTCATAAAGAAACTCATTAATAGGAACAACTTCTATATTGTTTTCCTTCTTTTTAATGTCTTCATAGTCTTGGATCAATTGTATGAAGGATTGTAGATTTTGTATTCTGTCTGTTTCTTCTTTGTCAAATGGATCATCTATGTTAAGTGATATTCCCGCTATATTAAGTGCATGGAGAACAATATCTGAAGCTCCTAATTGCATAGTTTCTTCTGCTAACTGACCTATCTTTTCCGAGAAAGTTTGCAGTTTGGAGATTCCTTTTATTCCATACTTTTGCGGAGCCTGCATAACTTCAAGATATGCTACGCCATATTCTTTTGCAATAGTAGCAACTTTCTTCATCGTAGTGGAGCCTATTCCACTATAGATGTTTATTGCACGCAGCAACGCCTCATTATCCAATGGATTAACTGCGAGGCGCAAATAACTGATAATATCTTTGATCTCTTTGCGTTGATAAAAAGAGATATTACCATACACCCGATAGGGAATACTATGATTGCGCAACTCGTCCTCGAACAACCTTGATTGAGCATTTGTGCGATATAGCACTGCTATTTCGCTGTATGGAGTGCCTAACTTTGAGTGATCTTGGATTATTTGCGATATAACACCTTTCGCTTCGTCCTTATCCTTTTCGTATGATTTAAGAATTAATTGTGCCCCTTCTTCTTTCTCTGAATAAATTTCCTTTGGAATACGGTCTGAGTTATTGACAATTAGAGAGTTGCTCGCGTTTACAATATTCTGGGTGGAGCGATAATTACGCTCCAACTTGAATAATTGTGCATTGGGATACTGCTCCTGAAATTGGAGAATGTTGTGGATGTCAGCTCCTCGGAACGAGTAAATGGATTGTGAATCGTCACCTACTACGCAGATGTTATTTTGTGGCTCGGCAAGCTCTTTGACAAGCAGATATTGTACGTGATTGGTATCTTGATACTCATCCACTAGTATGTATTTGAATTTTTCCTGAAATCTGGCTCGAACTTCGGGGAAATCACGCATTAATTTTAAGGTCTCCAATAGCATGTCATCGAAGTCCATCGCATTATTTGATTTCATACGTGACTGGTAGAGTTTGTAAATGTCATACAGCTGATACAAGCGCATAGCTTTGTTTTCTCGTTGGAGATCAACGTTAGCACTGTATTCTTCTGGGGAGACAAAATTGTTTTTTAATACAGAAATCCTATTTAATACCAAGCCAGGTCTGTATGTTTTATCGTCTAATTCTAACTCTTTGCAAAGAGCTTTGATGAGTGATTTGCTATCTGTTGTATCGTAGATAGTAAAGTCTTTTGTATAACCGAGCTTCTCCGGTTCTTGCCGTAGAAGTCGTCCACATATACTATGGAAGGTGCCCATCCAGAGGTAACGTGCGTCGTTGCCGACGAGTTTCTGAATACGCTCCTTCATCTCCCGCGCGGCTTTGTTGGTGAACGTCAGGGCTAAGATATTCCCGGCGGGAACGCCTTGTGACAAGAGATAAGCGATGCGGTAGGTCAAGACTCTGGTCTTGCCCGAACCGGCACCTGCGACGATGAGCGACGGCCCTTCCGTAGCCGTGACTGCTGCGCGTTGGGTAGTATTGAGTTGATCTAAAAATTCCATAATCGCTACAAAATTACAACAAAATTTGCACATACGCAAAAAAAAGTGTAACTTTGCAGCGGATTTTATGATTTGCGAGGATTTACATAGTGCCTTAGCGCATATTTTGCGCTCGTACGAACCCGATCAGGTTTGTTTTGTAGTCGATGAGCAAGTAAGGGGCATCGTTGAGGCAAGTAAGGGGCAAATAGGACTCAAGTGCTGTACACTATCTGTTTCTGAATCGGGAAAGACGCTTGAGACGGTGCAGCAGGTCTGGGATTTCTTCTTTGCCCATGGTCTGACGCGGAGCGGCGTGGTGGTCGCTATCGGCGGCGGAGTACTGACGGATGTTGTGGGTTTTGCTGCGGCGACGTACAAACGCGGCGTCGATTGTATCTATGTTCCTACGACGCTCCTGGCGATGGTGGATGCTTCGACCGGCGGCAAGACGGGCTTTAACTACCACGGTCTCAAAAACAGTATCGGTGTTTTTGCTCCTCCGGTGGAGACGCTCATCTGGCCGGGGTGGCTGCAAACGTTGCCGGCGAAAGAGATACTGAACGGTTTTGCAGAGATGCTGAAGACGGGGCTTATTGAAAGCCCCACCCTTTGGCACGACCTGCTCAACTACGATTTGGAGGCGATGCCTTTAGAGTCGTTGACGCCGCTGATCCGGCGGTGCGTAGCGGTCAAAGAGGCGGTCGTTGCGGCGGACCCGAAAGAAGAAGGACTGCGCAAGGTGCTGAATTTCGGCCATACCTTCGGTCACGCGTTAGAGGAGTTGAGTCACGCGCAAGCCCATCCGGGTGTCGAGCCGCTCGACCACGGCTACGCGGTGCTGTATGGCATGATTGCGGAATTGTATCTGTCGGTAACCAAACTCGGTTGCGAGCGCGAGGTGCTGCAACAGCTGACGCAGATCATGCTTCATGCTTACGGCAAGCCTGCCTGCAAATGTTCGGACCGCGAGCGGCTGATTGCGCTCATGAAGCAGGATAAAAAGAACGAGCGTGCCGCTGAGATCAACGTCACGCTCCTTCGGGCTGTCAGTTCGCCGGTAGTCAATCAGACGATCACTGCTGACGAAGCCGATGAGGCATGGGAATATCTGTTCTCCCTCTGATTATCGTTTTTTCACCGACCTTTATACATCTCCTCGTAGTATTTCTCGTACTCGCCGGAGGTGATGTTATCCAGCCAGGGCTGGTTGTCCAAGTACCAGCGGACGGTTTTCTCTATACCTTCCTCAAACTGCAAGGAGGGTTCCCAACCCAACTCTTTCTGCAGTTTCGTCGAGTCGATGGCGTAGCGCATATCGTGCCCTGCGCGGTCGGTGACGTAGGTGATGAGGTCGAGGTCGGCTCCTTCGGGACGACCCAAGAGTTTATCTACGGTCTTGATGACGGTCCGGATGATGTCGATATTCTTCCACTCGTTGAAGCCGCCGATGTTATAGGTCTCGGCGATGGTGCCCTTATGGAAAATAAGGTCTATCGCGCGTGCGTGATCCTCTACATATAACCAGTCGCGCACGTTCTCGCCCTTGCCATAGACCGGCAGGGGTTTGCGGTGACGGATATTATTGATGAAGAGCGGGATGAGTTTCTCGGGGAACTGGTAAGGTCCGTAGTTATTCGAGCAGTTCGTCACGATTGTCGGCATGCCGTAGGTGTCGTGAAAAGCGCGAACGAAATGATCCGACGAAGCCTTCGATGCCGAGTACGGCGAGTGGGGGTTGTATTTCGTCGTCTCATAGAAGAAGTCCTCGCCGTACGCCAGATGGTGCTCGGAGGAAGAAGCCTTGGTGGTGAAGGGCGGTTGGATGCCCTCGGGGTGGGTCATCTGCAAAGCGCCATAGACCTCATCCGTGGAGATGTGATAGAAACGCTTGCCTTCGTACTTCTCCGGCAGGGACTCCCAGTAGAGTTTCGCAGCCTGGAGCACGGAGAGGGTGCCCATGACGTTGGTCTTGGCGAAGGTGAAGGGATCCTTGATGGAGCGGTCCACGTGGCTCTCTGCCGCCAGATGGATGACGCCGGTGACGTGCTCCTCCTGCATGAGGGCATAGATAGTGTCAAAATCGCAGATGTCTGCGCGTACAAAACGATAGTTGGGTTTGTCCTCGATGTCCTTGAGGTTAGCGAGGTTACCTGCGTAGGTCAGCTTGTCCACATTGATGATCCGGTAGCCCGGGTATTTGTTGACGAAAAGCCGTACGACATGGCTTCCGATAAATCCGGCTCCGCCGGTGATGATGATGGATTGCATATATTTCAAATTTAGGGTTTCTTATAGTACGTACCGCACTTGCTTGAAGTGGTAGGTGCGCAGATTGCCGTTTTGGTCGCGAAGTTCTATCTCTCCGTTTGTCCGCACATTCTCTATCTTCGCGAGGAAGATGCCTTCTGCTCCTTTCTCCGCATTCATCGTAGGTGCGGTAGATACCTCTCGCTCGACGAAGGGCCACAAGCCTTCACGTCGGTAGAGGTGCTCTCGGTAGTACGCCCAGATTTGCGCTTCGTCCATTGCTTCGAGAGCCTCTATCTGCGCCATCAGCGCTTGCATCAAGGCGTCGATGTCTGTCTCTTTGCCGCTGATGAGTTTAAGCGAAACGGGGTTCGGCGCGGAGGAGAGGAAAGTCGTCTGGTTGACGTTCAGTCCGATGCCCGCAATCGAGTATTTCACTTCGTTTCCGAGGATCGCGTTCTCGATAAGGATGCCGGCGATCTTCTTGTCTCCGTAGTAGATGTCGTTCGGCCATTTTATTGAGACCGCTTCGCTCAAAGATAAAAGACCGCTCCGCTCAAAGAGCAAAGACCGAATTACCTTGTGTACCGCCACGGAGACGAGGACGTTGAGGTAGAACAAGTCATTTCTCGGCGGTAAGAGGATGGAGCAGAGCAGGTTCTTTCCTTCTTCGCTCTCCCATCCGTTGCCGGCTTGTCCTCTGCCTGCGGTCTGGAATGCGGTGTATAAGTAGCGCTCGCCTTCCGGCCATTCGCCCTTCGCCAGCAGTTCTTTCAGCAGGGTGTTGGTACTATGGGTGGCTTTTATATACATCGAGCAGGTATTGTTGGATCACGGTCTGTATGTTTCTTGCCTTGCCGGGAGCCGAGTTGATGAGAATCGCAAAGACCCAGGTATCGCCGTTGGGCATGTCGATGTAGCCTGCAAAATTCTTCGTTCCGGCGATGGTTCCGCTCTTGGCGTGGATCCGTCCTTCAAGGGGTGTGTCGGGACAAAGAGTCTTCAGGGTGCCGGACTTGCCGCTCACAGGCAGCGAAGCCATCCATGCTTCTTTGTTCGGACTCTTGGACATGATACTGAGCAGTTGTACGAACGCTTTGGCGCTGACGGCATCCTGCGGCGCGAGACCGCAACCATCTTTGATGATGGCGTTCTGAACGGAGACTCCGCGACGACGCCAGTAGTCGCGCAGCAGGTCCTGGCTGTTATGGATGGTGCCGGGCAGGGTATAACGCGTACCCAAGTACCGGAAGAGTGCCTCGGCGTAGAGGTTGTTGGAGTTGATATTCGTCTCCTTGATAATCTCCGACAGGGGTTCGGAATAATGGGTGTATAGTTCCGTCCTGGGCGGGGTCAGAGGGTTATAATCCGCCATGTAAGTCGCTTCGCGTTTGACGGTGATACCTGCTGCGGCTAAGCGTGCTTGCAGGTGTTGCGCCAATAAGAGTCCGGGGTTAGGCAGGTCGCCCTTGACGCCGAAGGTGCCTAAGTTAGACGGCACGGCGCCGGTAAGGTAGCGTTCATTGCTGTAGGGCAGACCGCTGACGAAAGCGCCGTCGTAGGTAATCTTCTCGCACCGTACATGGTTGATCCATCGGAGGCCTCGTACTTCGGGTTCGGTCTTCACGACCGCTGCCGTCGAACCTACCTCGCCGCTCTTGAGGACGATATTCATCGTGTTGCCGAAATAGTTGAGACTGAAGATGCCCGGTGCGTAGTAGTTACCGGCATCTTCACATAACCAATTGGGGTTCTGCGCTTCGCCGTCCAGCATCGTCATGTCGGCTATCACACCGCCGTCGATGCGTTGGATGCCGGCTTTCTGTATCGCCTTGACCCATTGATCGAGGAATGCCGTGCGGCCTTTCCATCCCAAGGAAGGGTCGCATCCTCCGCGGACATATAAGTCGCCGTTGAGGGTTCCGTTCTCGATGGTGCCGGAGTACTCGATGATCGTCGGGAACCGAAATCCCGGTCCCATCGTCTCGAGTGCTGCTGCCGTCGTCAGCAGTTTCATTACCGACGCCGGCGGCACCACATGGTTCTCTCGGTAGGAGTCAATCACTTCCCCGGTCGTCATGTTCTGCACAAAGACGGACATATTTGCCTGCCCCGTAATGGGGTGGGTTGTCAGGAAGTTGACGGAGAGTAATATACTAAGAAAGATACTCATGCATGGCTTTGGCGGCTTTGCGGCCATCGGACATCGCGAGGATGACGGTGGCTCCACCGCGGACGATGTCTCCTCCGGCGAAGATCATCGGAAGAGCGGATTGCATACCTTCATTGACGACGATCGTACCTTTCTTGCTGATCTCGAGTCCTTCGACGGACGAAGGGATGAGCGGGTTCGGGGAGACGCCTACCGCGACGATCACGAGATCCACGGGGAGCGTGACGGTCTTGCCTTCTACGGGCACGGGGCTGCGGCGTCCGGACTCATCGGGTTCGCCGAGTTCCATGACTTGGAGGACGGCTTCGTTGACACGTCCGTTCTCGTCGGCGTGGTACTCGATGGGGTTATGGAGGGTCAGGAACTCGATCCCTTCCTGCTTGGCATGATGCACCTCTTCGATACGCGCCGGCATCTCTTCTTCGGAGCGGCGGTAGATGATCATCGCCCGCTCGGCACCGAGCCTTTTGGCAGTACGAACGGCATCCATGGCTGTGTTACCTCCACCGATGACGGCTACGTTCTTGCCATAGAGCAGCGGTGTGTCGGTCGCAGGGTTGGAAGCGTCCATGAGGTTGACGCGGGTCAGGTATTCGTTGCAGGAGAGGACGCCGTTGAGGTTCTCTCCGGGGATATTCATGAATCGCGGCAGACCTGCTCCCGAGCCGACGAAGATGCCCTTGAAGCCTTGCTCTTCGAGTTCTTTGACGGAGATGGTCTTGCCGATGATGGTGTCTGTATGGAACTGTACTCCGAGGGCGCGCAGGCCGTCAATCTCTTTATCGACGATCGCGTTCGGCAGACGGAACTCCGGGATGCCGTATTTGAGCACGCCGCCAATCTCATGCAGCGCCTCGAAGACGTGCACTTCGTAACCGTATTTGGCGGCATCACCGGCGAAGGTAAGTCCGGCAGGACCGGAACCGACGACGGCTATTTTAGACCGCTGCCCTGACAGACCGGCTTCGCCTGACAGACCGCTATTGCTGACAGACCGCTCCGCTGACAGACTATTTGCATAGTCGGCGCAGAAGCGCTCGAGGTAGCCGATGGCGACAGGCTGATGACCCATCTTATGGTGGATACAGTTTGCCTCGCATTGTTTCTCCTGCGGGCAGACACGGCCGCAGACAGCAGGCAGAGAGGACGACTCTTTGATGATCGCTGCAGCCCCGAGGATGTCCCCTTTCTCGAGGGTCTTGATGAAGCCGGGGATGTTGATGTTCACCGGGCAGCCCTGTACGCAAGAGGGGTTCTTGCAGTTGAGGCAACGGTGGGACTCCGTGATGGCTTGTTCGAAGGTCAGACCCTGGTTAACCTCCTCATGCAGGGACTTGACGCGTACCTCCGGACGAAGTTCCGGCATTTGTACTCGGGGAATCGCCACGCGGTCTTTCGGGGTTCCGGCGAAAGGTTCTACCGGTCTTACCTCGGTCTTACATAGGCTTTGACCGTCGGTTGACCGTCGGTTGACCGTCGTTCGACTGTCGTTTTTGGGGTTTAAATATGCAGTAAGCGCTTCGGCTTCTTCGGCTTTGTAGGACTTCATGCGGGAGAGCATCTCTGTCCAATCGACCTCGTGGGCGTCAAACTCCGGTCCATCCACACAGACGAACTTGGTTTTTCCTCCTACGGTAACGCGGCAAGCGCCGCACATGCCGGTTCCATCGACCATGATGGTGTTGAGGGAGGCTTCCGTCGGGATATTATATTTGGCGGTCGTGAGGGCGACAAACTTCATCATGATCGCCGGACCGATGGTGATACATTTGTTGACGGTCTCGCGGTTGATCACTTCTTCGACGCCGACGGTTACGACACCTTGTTTGCCCATGGAGCCATCGTCGGTCATGACGATCAGTTCGTCGGACCACTTAGACAGTTCATCCTTCAGAATGATGAGATCTTTGTTACGCGCCGCAAGGACGGTGATGACTTTGTTTCCGGCTTTCTTGAGAGCCTCGGCGATGGGTAACATCGGCGCAGCGCCAACGCCGCCGCAGGCACAAACGACCGTACCGTAATTCTCTATACGCGTGGCGCGTCCGAGCGGACCGACTACGTCGTGGATACAATCGCCGGGGTTCATGGCGAGGAGTTTATGGGTCGAAGCGCCCACCTGTTGTACCACGAGGGTGATGGTTCCTTTTTCGATATCGGCTCCGGCGATGGTCAGAGGAACCCGTTCGGAGTGGTCATCGACACGAATAATGACAAAATGTCCGGCTCTACGGCTACGCGCAATGAGCGGAGCCTCAACAATCAGCTCCGCTACATTTTCCGAGAAAAATCTCTTAGAAAGGATTTTATTCATATTAGAAATATTTCGTCTCTTTTCCTACGATGGATGAGAGTAAATTATTGGCTAATCGTGAAGCACCAAAGCGGAAGGACTCGTTGTTGAGCCATTCTTCGCCGAGGATCTCCTTGACGAGGGTGAAATGTTGTACCGCCTCTTCGGTCGTGGATACACCTCCTGCAGGTTTGTAACCCATCTTGATGCCGGTCTTCTCGCGCCAAGCCTTGATAGCGTGGCACATGACGAAGGTAGCTTCCGGGGTAGCGTTGACGGCAATCTTTCCGGTTGAGGTCTTGATGAAGTCGCAGCCGGCAGCCATGGAGAGGATGGATGCTTTCCAGATGTTCTCTGCGGTCTTGAGGAGTCCTGTCTCGAGGATGACCTTGAGGTGTTTGTCGCCGCAAACGGCTTTGAGTTCGCTGATCTCGTCGAAGCACTCCTGGTAGTTGCCTTCGAGGAACTTACCGACGGAGAGTACGATATCTATCTCCGTAGCTCCGGCTTTGATGGCCATCGCGGTCTCAGCCACTTTGACCTCGAGGAAGGTCTGCGAAGCAGGGAACCCACCGCTGACGCAAGCGATCTTGAACTCCGGATCCTTGAGCGCTTTGCGCACATACTCCGCCATGGCGGGATACACGCAGATGGCCGCTACGTTCGGGATACCGGGGAAGTCCTTCTCGAAGTTATTGACAGCGTTCGCCATTTTCTCCACTTTGGCGATGGTATCGTCGGCTGAGAGGGTGGTGTAATCAATCTGGTGGAGGCACTCTTTCCATACTTCCACGTTATTATTCTCTGCAAAATGGGCAGCTTCGATTTCTGCCACCTGTGCTTTTACCTGCTCATCGGTGAACGGGCAGGGGTACTGCGCAAATAATTCTTCAAACTTATTCATGATAATTTAATGGTTTAACGGGTTACGGGTTAGGGGTCAGGGGGTTATTTCTCTGCGAGGCGTCCTAAGATGGTCTCATTACCGCGCACGGCTTCTCCGACGGTGACGAACATCTCCGTGTCGAGCGGCAGGTAGAGGTCCACGCGGCTACCGAGTTTGATAAAGCCCAGATGGGTGTTGCGATGCGCCTGGTGTCCGGGTTTGGCGTAGGTGACGATACGTCGCGCCATGGCTCCTGCAATCTGCCGCACGGCGATTTGGATTTTCGAGGGCGTCTCGATGACGACGAGCGAGCGCTCGTTCTCGGTGCTGGACTTAGGCAGCCATGCGCCTTTATGACGACCTTTCTGATGCTCGGAGACGAGGATGTTTCCCTCGATGGGATACCAGTTAGCATGTACATTGAAGGGCGACATGAAGATGGACACCTGCAACTTCTTCTCATGGAAATACTCGTTCTCATCTGTCTCCTCCACGACCACCACGCGTCCGTCGGCAGGGGCGATGATGAAGTTCGGATCATCGATCTCCAGCACTCGTACGGGGTTGCGGAAGAAATAGGTGACGAACACCAAGAGCAACGCCGTGACGATAAGCGAGAGCGCCAGGATCCATTCTGCGGGGTGCGCCATGAAGAGCGTCACATTCAAGATGAATAACAGAAGAACGGTCCCGCAAATCAACGCACGTCCCTCACGATGAATTCTTATTTTTTTCATATGAATTAAAAGTTGGCAAAGGGCATCTGCGCCAGCATTTCTGCCGCCTGATCCAGCCCCTGCTGCAATTTCTTATCTACCATAAACTTAAACATAAACGGGATGTCCGCTTTGACGGTGAGTTTGATGCGGGTGTCGGTCGGGCTCACTTCTTTGAGTTGGATCCAGAAGTTTCCGTCCACCGGAATGCCTTCAAGACCGAATTTTACCGTGTCGTTCTCGATGCGGTCCACGATAGCGATGGTGATTTTTTGCCCCAGACCGTCCACTTTCATCCGTACGCGGTCTGGCTCTATCTCCATCTCCTGGATCTTATCCTGCGGGATCAGGTCCTTCACTTTCTCCAGATTCTGCATGTCGCTGATGACCTTGTATATCTGCGCTGCAGAGCATGAAGAAGAAGTTATTTTGCTTTCGTATTTCGATTCGCTCATGATCTTTTGAAATTTTACGCCTGCAAATTTACTGCTTTTTTTTGAATCCTGCAAGAAGATTATTCGTTTTGTAACCGTTTTTGGTATTTTTGTACCTCCAGAGAGGTTCGATAGATGCGTTTTTCCAGCTCCTTGATGTCTTTTATGGTCACTTGGAGCTCCTCTGCCTGCCGGTAAGCTTCCTCAAATTTGGGATCCGCGACGGGCTCTATGCGTTTTCCGTTACGGTAGGTCAGTATCTCCCTTCCGTCGTCCCGGACGAGTATCCGGTAGTCCCGCGCCCGCAGCCAGGTGTTTTTGACGACGTAGAAGCCGTGGTCCTGGTATTTCTCGTTTCGCTCGTAGGAGAAGAGCGCGAGCAGGCTGTCCGCCTTCGGCCCCATCGTCTCCAGCTGCCCCTCGTAGTAGGCGAGGCTACGCACCTGCTCCTCCAATCGCACGCTGTCCTGCGCGCGTTTTTGAGTCCGATATTGCTCCACTTTCGACGACCGGTGGCATCCCGACACCATCCCTATAATAAAGATAAATAATAAGGTGTACTGTCTCATATCGGCTGCAAATTTACTGCTTTTTTCTGAATTAAGCAAGAAAAAATCGCAAAAAGTATCGTGTGCTCTTGTGTATATCATTTTTTTTTACTAATTTTGCAGCGAATTTTGAAAATATACATAAATTAACTAATTTATATGCATATGAAAAAAGGTTTATTTCTTGGCCTCATTGCTGCTGCAGTAATGTTGGCATCGTGCAACAAGACGTTGCAAAAACCCGATGAGATCACAGTTAATCCGAGTCCGTTAGTATTGAAAGGCGGCATGGTAGATGCTGAGATCACCGGTACTTTCCCTGAGAAGAAATTTGCTAAGAAGGGTGTACTGATCGTTACTCCGGTGCTGAAATACGCCGGTCAGGAAGCTTTAGGCGAGCCTGTAACCTACGTAGGTGAGAAGGCAAAAGAGAACGGCAAAACCGTTAACTACAGAAATGGCGGTAAGTACAGCCAGAGCTGCTCATTCAAGTACGTACCTGAGATGCGTGTATCGGAGCTCTATCTGCGTTTTGAGGCAAAGGTAGGCAAGAAGGTGATTGAGATTCCGGATGTAAAGATTGCAGATGGTGTGGTAACCACTCCGGAGTTGGCAGACGCAAAAGACAACAAGACCGCCGGCACGCCGGATAAGTTCCAGCGTGTTATTCAGGAGTTGACCGAGGCTGACATCAAGTTCCTTATTCAATCGTCCGAGCTCCGTTCGTCGGAGACCAAGAGCGATGAGGTAAAGGCTCTGCAAGCTGCTATCAAGGACGCTAAGGGTAATGAGAAGAAAGAGATCAACAAGATTGAGGTTTCCGGTTATGCTTCTCCTGATGGAGGCATGGATCTGAACGAAAAACTGGCTCAGAACCGTCAGAAAGCTGCGGCTAACTTCCTCAAGAACGACCTCAAGAAGAACAAACTGAACAACGCTATTGCTTCTAACATCACCGCAGAGGACTGGGAAGGCTTCCAGAAAGCTATGGAGAACAGCAACATGCAGGACAAGGACCTCGTACTGCGCGTGCTGTCGATGTACAGCGATCCTGAGGAGCGCGAGGCACAGATCAAGAACCTGAGTTCCGTATACGGTACTATCGCAGAGGAGATCCTGCCGGCTCTCCGTCGCAGCCGCCTCATCCTGACTACCGACCTGATCGGTAAGAGCGATGAAGAGATCAGCGCGTTGGCGAAGAACGATCCTGCTCAGCTGAGCGTTGAGGAGTTGCTTTATGCAGCAACCCTGACCAGCGACAAGGCAGAGAAGAAGGCTATCTATCACAAAGCTGCTGACCTCTACAACGACTATCGCGCATGGAACGGCCTCGGCCAACTCTACTTCGAGGAGGGCAATATCACAGAGGCTCGCCGTTGCTATGCAAAGGCATTGGAGATCCAGCCGAATGATCCGGACGTAAACTACAACGCAGGTGTTGCTGCTTTGGCAGACAACGATCTGGAGAAAGCAGAAGAGTACTTAGGCAAAGCAGCCGGCACCAAGGCTAACCTCAATGCGGCTCTCGGTACCCTCTACACCAAGAAGGGTGACTACGCTGCTGCTAAGAAAGCTTACGGCGAGAGTGCAACGAACAACGCTGCTGTTCAGCAGATCCTCGACGAGGACTATGCAGCTGCTTCCAAGACGCTGGCTAACATCAAGGAGCCGAACGCTACGACCGCTTATCTGAAGGCTATCGTAGGTGCTCGTACTAATGATAAAGCTGCAGTTATTGAGAACCTCAAGGCTGCTGTAGCTCAGGATGCTCAGCTTAAAGCTCGCGCTGCGCAGGACATCGAGTTCGCGAAGTTCGCAGAGGACGCAGAGTTCCAAGCAATCGTTAAGTAATGTCGGTATTATTTCCGAAAATTAACAAACCCCGAGAATGGGACTATCGCCCCATTTACTTCGACGAAGAAAAAGAGGCGCGCAAGGATAAAAGACTTGCGCGTCTTCGTCGTGGGGCGTTTAGAGAAGAACATGAGAAGAACATGACGATCATGAAGCAGAAACGGCAGTCCAAACTGCTGATCTGGTTTGTGTTGATCGCTCTGCTCGTGATAGGCATCTATATACTCCTTTAATATATACGCGTGCTATGCGCGCGTGCGACAATGGATATCATTCATCTCTTACCGGATTCCGTAGCCAACCAGATCGCAGCGGGCGAGGTGATTCAGCGCCCGGCTTCGTGTCTGAAAGAGTTGGTGGAGAACAGTCTGGATGCGGGCGCTACCCGTATTCAGGTCATTGTTCGTGATGCCGGTCGGACGCTGCTGCAGGTGATAGATAACGGTATCGGCATGAGCGAGATGGATGCCCGTCTGGCTTTTGAGCGTCACGCGACAAGTAAGATCCGTGAGGCTCAGGATCTGTTCTCGCTTAGGACGATGGGTTTTCGCGGGGAAGCACTCGCTTCTATATGCGCCGTGGCGCAGGTGGAGATGACCACCCGCCGAGCGGAAGACGAGACCGGTACGCTTATTGAGATACACGGCTCGGACGTAGTACGCCAGGAGCCCTGCGTATGCCCCGTCGGCACGAATATCAAGGTATCTAATCTGTTCTTCAATGTGCCCGTTCGGCGGAAGTTCCTGAAGACCGACCAGACGGAGTTGCGTAATCTCCTGACGGAGTTTTATCATATTGTGCTGGTCTATCCGAAGGTGAATTTTACCTTTGTTCATAACGACGAGATCATCCTCGAGTTGCCATCCGGAACGGAGAAACAGCGTATCGAGGCGATATTCGGCAATCCCAAGCGGAATGTCTATACTTCGGCGTTCGTAGAGGTGAATACCGAGACGGAGTTGGTTTCCATCCGCGGCTTTGTGGTTAAGCCGGAGAACGCTACCCGCAAGGCTGAGCAGTATTTCTTCGTCAACGGACGGTACATGCGTCATCCGTATTTCCAGAAGGCCGTCCTCACTGCTTATTCGGGTATGCTTACGGCGGATTATCAGCCTTCGTTCTTTATCTATTTCGACATCAATCCCGAGTCCATCGATGTTAATATTCATCCTACGAAGACGGAGATCAAGTTTGCAGACGAGCAGGCGATCTTCCAGATCCTGATGGCTTCCGTACGTGAGGCTTTGGGTAAGTTCACGCTGGCTCCGACGATTGATTTCGACACCCGTGGAGCGATTGATATCCCTGCGCCGTCCACGGAGCATGTCTCCCGGCCGCAGGTAGCGGTCGATCCGACATATAACCCATTCCATACGCGCGGCACGATATACCCGGATAAGACCCCGCAAAAATGGGAGAGTCTGTACGAAGCCCCGCAGTCTTCTCGAAATATCGATATCCCGGAGTTCCGAGATGCCGAAATGCCCCTCTGGCAGTACAACGGCAAGTACATCTTCGTGCCGGGCGAAGAAGGGTTGACGATGATCCATCAGCACCGTGCGCACGTAACGGTATTATACCATCGGTTCCTGGACCAGATGACGCACGCGCAGGGTGCGAGCCAGCAGTTACTCTTCCCCGAAGTGATTTCTCTCAGTCCGGACGATATGGTCTTGATAGAGCAGATAACGGGAGATCTGCGGGCTATAGGTTTTGATTTGGAACAACTCTCCCCTGACAGCTATTCGATACAGGGTGTACCGGCTCAGATGGCGGATCAGTCGCCTGTTCCGGTGTTGCAGCAGATTATCGAAAAAGTTCGCTCCCGAGGTGCTGACACGCAAAGCGAATGGAGGGAGCAGATTGCTCTCTCGTTGGCGCAGAGCACTGCGATACCTCTGGGTAAGAGCCTGAACGAGCAAGAGATGCGTCAGATCGTCGGCGACCTCATGCAGCTCCCGAGCCATCGCCTCACTCCGGATGGCAAGACTATTGTATCCCTATTGACGAACGAGGAGATAGAGAAAAAATTCTAATACCATGAAACGACTTCTTTGGTACATAGTACTTTGTCCTTTTATTCTTCTGATAGCATGTACGCCGAAGGCGGACCATCTGACGATCCTGCATACGAACGATACGCACTCGCAGGTCGAACCCAAGGCGAATGGCCAAGGCGGATATGCAAGGCGTATGGGGCTCATTAAGCAAGAGAGGCAGGCGGATGAGAATCTTTTACTGGTCGATGCCGGCGATTTCTGCCAGGGTACGCCGTATTTCAATTTTTATCACGGTCGTGTAGAGATTGATGCCATGAATCGCATGGGCTACGATGCTGCAACGCTTGGAAACCACGAGTTTGACAATGGTCTGGATACCTTGGCGGCGGTGCTGGAGACAGCGCAGTTTCCTATCGTATGCGCTAACTATGATTTTGCCGGAACCGCGATGGAAGGCAAGGCCAAACCGTATGTTATTGTACATAAAGGCGGATTGAAGATAGGAATCACAGGACTGGGGTGCGACCCTAAAGGCCTGATCTCGGATCGTAATTTTCTGCCGGCAAAATACCTGGATCCGTATATCTCGGCGCAGAGAGTCGCCGACGAACTAAGGTTGAAGAAATGCGACATTGTTGTATGCCTGAGTCACCTGGGTACATACGGAAAAGCCGAAGGAGATGTAAGCGACGTACAATTAGTGAAAAGCACCCGCGGTATTGATGTCGTTATCGGCGGACATACGCATAAATTATACGATCAGCTGCGCGTAGCGAATTTGGACGGAGATAGCATTCCTGTGTGTCAAATGGGCAAATCCGGAGTCTATTTAGGAAAGATTGTGCTACTTTTAGGTGACAAAAATGAAAAATAAAGCAAAAAAATTTGCATATTCGGGAAAAAAGCAGTAATTTTGCGCCGTGTTTCCGAAATAGGCGGAAATAAAAGTGTACTGAGATTATTAAAAACACACATAAATAATAACACATAAACGTTTAGTATTATGGCAGAAATTGAAGCAAAAGTAAAAGCAATCATTGCTGATAAGCTTGGTGTAGAAGAGTCTCAAATTACCAACGAGGCTAATTTCCAGACAGATCTGGGTGCTGATTCCTTGGACACAGTAGAGATGATCATGGAGTTTGAGAAGGAGTTCAACGTAGAGATTCCGGACGAGGATACCCAGAAGATTGCTACCGTAGGCGATGCAATCGCTTATGTTGAGAAGAAAGCCGGCAAGTAATTTTCTTTTCATCAGAGTTTGCGAGTTTACGGGAAGACTGTAAACTCGTAATGCTTTATATATAGTCGTACACATATTTATGCAATTAAGACGAGTTGTTATAACAGGATTAGGCGCGTTGACGCCCGTAGGAAACTCCGCCCCGGAGACCTGGGAAGCGTTGGTGGCAGGAAAGAGCGGTATAGCTCCTATCACGGCTTTTGATGCTTCGAAATTCAAGACGCAGTTTGCGGGCGAAGTGAAGAATTTTGATCCCTCATCCTTGATAGACCGCAAGGAGGCGCGTAAGATGGATCGTTACTCGCAGTTCTCAGTATGGGTAGCGAACGAGGCGTTGGTAGATAGCGGTCTGGATCTGGAGCAGGAGGACCGTAGCCGCGTAGGAGTGATTTGGGGAAGCGGAATGGGCGGTCTGCAGTCCACCGAGGAGGAGATCATCGATTTCGCCAAGGGTGACGGTGTACCGCGTTTCAATCCCTTCATGATCCCGAAGGCTATTCCTTCGATTGCCGCCGGTCAGATATCCATCCGTTTCGGTCTGGGAGGTCCGAGTTTCTCGGTCAGCACCGCGTGTTCGTCTTCGTCTCATGCTGTAGGTTCTGCATTCGACCAGATTCGTCTGGGTCATGCCGATGTACTGCTGACAGGCGGCGCAGACGCTGATGTGACCTATACCGGTATCGGCGGTTTCAACTCGCTCCATGCGCTCTCTACCAATAACGAGCATCCTTCTACCGCCAGCCGTCCGTTCTCCAAGAGCCGCGACGGATTCGTCTTGGGCGAAGGAGCTGCGTGTCTCATTCTCGAGGATTACGAGCATGCCAAGGCGCGCGGTGCGAAGATCTACGCGGAGATAGTAGGCGAAGGAATGACGTCGGATGCGTACCATATGACTGCTCCGGATCCGGAGGGAAGAGGAGCAGAGCGCGTGATGCGTCTGGCGCTCAAGGACGCAGGGTTGCAGCCGGAGCAGATTGATTTTGTCAATACGCACGGTACCTCTACGCCTTTAGGCGATGTGACGGAGGTGAAAGCGATTCAGCGCGTCTTCGGAGAGCATGTGTACGAGATGAACCTCGATTCTACCAAGTCCATGACCGGTCACCTCATCGGTGCTACCGGAGCTGTGGAGGCAATCGCCTGCGTCATGGCGCTCAAGGACGGTATCATCCCTCCGACTATCAATCATGACCCGGAGGACGAGGACGAGAATATCGATTATCGTATCAACTTTACTTTTGGCAAGGCCCAGAAAAGGAATATCAAGTATGCGCTGAGCAATACCTTCGGTTTTGGAGGCCATAACGCCTGCCTGATATTTAAGAAATGGGAAGAATAATAGGGAAGGGACCCCTTGAATGTCCCCTGTATTAGTCACTAAAAATTAAGGTATTATGATCAGTAAAATTGGCGAAAATGCAGGCCTCGTATGGGGTGCTCTGCAGAATGGTGCACTGGGTGTTAAGGCTCTCAAAAAAGCAACCAAACTGAAGAACGATGAGCTCTTCCTGGCTTTGGGATGGCTGGCTCGCGAAGGCAAACTGACCTTCGAGGAGAAAGAGGCTGAGCTCTTTGTTGCATTAGCTTAAGTATGGTGATTGCAATTGTAGGCGCCTCTGGCGCCGTCGGACAGGAACTGTTAGCTGTGCTTGCGCAGCGACAGTTTCCTCTCTCCGAACTGCGATTGTTCGGGTCGGAGCGAAGTGCCGGCAAGAAATACTTTTTTGGTGGCAAAGAGTACGAAGTACAACTGCTGCAAGACAACGACGCTTTCAAGGGCGTCGATATTGCTTTTGTCTCCGCGGGTGCAGGTGTGTCACGTATGTATGCTCACACCATCACCCGTTACGGAGCCGTCATGATTGATAACTCCTCTGCTTTTCGTATGGACGACGATGTGCCTCTGGTAGTGCCGGAGGTGAATGCCGCAGACGCTTTGGTACGACCGCGGAACATCATCGCCAATCCGAATTGTACGACGATCCAGATGGTTGTGGCTTTGCAGGCTATAGAGCGTCTGAGTCATATCCGCCGTGTGCATGTATCGACTTATCAGGCGGCTTCCGGTGCAGGAGCACAGGCGATGAAGGAGTTACAAAACCAATACCGCCAACTCCTCAACGGAGAGGAGCCGACGGTTGAGAAGTTTGCGTATCAGTTAGCCTATAACGTCATCCCTCATATCGATGTCTTCACCGATAATGGCTATACCAAGGAGGAGATGAAGATGTATAACGAGACGCGTAAGATCATGCATTCGGATATCCAGGTCAGCGCTACCTGTGTCCGTGTGCCATCACTCAGAGCCCATAGCGAGAGCGTATGGGTGGAGACCGAGCGACCGATCTCCGTAGAGGAGGCCAAAGCGGCGTTCGCCAAGGCGGAAGGATGCGTACTGATGGATGAGCCGGAGAAGAAGATTTATCCGATGCCATTGTTTTTAAGCGGCAAAGATGAGGTCTTTATCGGTCGGGTGCGCAAGGACCTTACGGACGAGAACGGACTGAGTTTCTGGTGCGTGAGCGACCAGATCCGCAAAGGTGCCGCTCTCAATGCAGTACAGATAGCAGAATGGTTGATAAAATCGAAATAATGGCGCCGGTAGGGTGCTGGGAGAGCCTGGCTGCGGCGATACACGCCGGAGCTACTTCGGTCTATTTCGGCATCGAGCACCTGAATATGCGGGCCCGCAGTTCGGTCAACTTTACGACCGAGGATCTGCATACGATTGTCGCCACCTGTCGTGAGGCGGGCGTGAAGACCTACCTGACGCTCAATACGGTCATGTACCCCGAGGATCTGCCCTTGATGCGGGAGATAGTCGATAACGCAAAGGAGGCAGGCCTCGATGCCATCATCGCTTCGGACATCGCTGTTATGGAATATGCAGTGAGTCAAGGCGTGGAGGTGCACCTATCGACTCAACTGAATATCGCCAATATTGAGGCACTGCGTTTCTACGCGCGGTTTGCAGATGTTGTCGTTCTGGCGAGGGAGCTGAACATGAGCCAGGTGGCATCCATCCACCGGGACATTGTGGAGCAACAGATCAAGGGACCTAAGGGCGAGTTGCTGCGCATTGAGATGTTCTGCCACGGGGCGCTTTGCATGGCGGTTAGCGGCAAGTGTTACCTGAGTCTCAATAACTACGGTCTCTCGGCGAACAGAGGCGCGTGCGTTCAGGTCTGCCGCAGGGGGTATACCGTCAAGGATAAGTCCTCGGATCTGGAACTGGATATAGATAACCAGTATATCATGAGTCCGAAGGATCTCAAGACCATCGGTTTTCTGAATAAGATGCTGGATGCGGGTGTGAGGGTGCTGAAGATCGAAGGTCGTGCACGTGGGGCAGAGTATGTCGATATGGTCGTACGGTGCTACAAAGAGGCGGTAGAGGCCTGGCAAGCAGGCGAATATGCCGATAATTCGGTTATCGAGCCGAAGATAGCTGATTGGAACGAACGCCTCAGCAGGGTCTTTAACCGCGGTTTCTGGGACGGTTATTACCAAGGTCAACGGCTCGGAGAATGGACCCATGAGTACGGCAATAAGTCAACGCGCAAGAAAGTTTATGCCGGCAAGTGTACTAATTATTTTAAGAACTTAGGCGTAGCGGAGTTTCTTATCGAAGCGGTAGAGCAAGTAGAGGAAGGGGCATCGTGCCTCATCACCGGCGAGACCACCGGCGTGATGGAGGTCACCCTGACCGGCATGCGGGATACCCACGGCGAACCTGCTACGACGATTGCAAAAGGACAATTCTTCTCGCTCAAGACGGATGCTTTGGTTCGTCGCGGCGATAAACTATATCTATGGACGGAATGAACCATTTCTATACCTTGCTCTCTGCGCCGTGGAGTGCGTGGACGATGTTAGGGCTGCTGGTCGTAGGCGCGCTGGCAGAGGTCTTCCAACCCGGGGTGATTACCCAGGCTCCTTCTTCCGTCTTTGCCCGTACCGACCGCGTTTATAAGGAGTCACCCAGTAATTTCCCGGGGCAGTTTTTTATCTTTGTTTTTCGCATCGGGGTACTCGCCATGACGATGTGTATCTGTTTTTGTACGGTCAATCATGCGCCGTTCAGCGGTTTTTGGGCGATATGCGGGATCTTATTGGTGATCCATCTTGTCAAGATGGCGGTCATTGTCCTTCTGGATTACACGTTCTCTCTCTCGCGCCGTTTTGGAAACGGAACGGAGGCGTACCGCGATTTGATCACGATCACGGCTGTTGTATTATACCCTATATTATTGATTTTACTCCATATGAAGAGTTCGATGGTGGTCTTTTGCGCAGTAGGTTTGGTCGCTCTTCTCTTTCTTGGCGCATGGATGTACCGCTGCGCACGAACCTATCTCGTATCGCCTTTCGCGATCTTATATCTCATCGCCTATACCGCTACCATGGAGGTACTGCCGATGATTCTGCTGTTTTATTTATCCGAAAAAACGATAGCTATCCTATGATACAAAAAATTCTTTTCTCTCAACCCCGCCCGGAGGCTGCTCATACGCCGTACTCTCGTTTGGAAGAGTTGTACGGTGTGCAGTGCGATTTCTATCAGTTTATTCATATTGAGGGACTGACCGCCCGGGAGTTTCGCCAGCAACGTATCAACCCGCTGGACTACACCGCAGTCATCCTCAACTCCCGTCTGGGCGCAGAGCATTATTTCCGTCTTTGCGAAGAGATGCGACTGAATGTGCCGGACTCGATGCACTATTATTGCAACTCCGAACAGGTAGGTCTGTACCTTCAGAAGTTTATTAATTACCGCAAACGCAAGGTCTTTTTCCCGGAGCAGGGAAATAAGTTCGAGGACCTCTTGCCCGCCATGCATCGTCGACCCAACGAGAAATACCTCATGGTGCTGTCTGATATCCATACGGATGACCAGATTAATATGTTTGCCGAGAATTCAATTGAGGTTACACCGGCAATCATGTATCGTACGGTCAGCACTCCGTGGCCGAAAGATAAGGAGTTTAACTACGACCTGATAGGGCTCTTCACTCCCGCCGGTGTGACATCTCTGAAGGAAAACTTCCCGGATTGGAAACAAGGTAAGACGATCATTGCAGCTTTCGGAGAAGGCACTATCCGAGCCCTTGAGGAAGCCGGTTACCGTGTGGATATAGAGGCTGGTCAGGGCAAAGCTTTTGCTTCGCTGCCCATGGCGATAGCGGATTATCTGGATAAGAATCAGTGAATACTTTTCCGAAGGAGGCGAAGTTATGCGGGGCGCTGCAGATTGCGGCTCTGTATAAGACAGGCAAGCGATTTACCTCGTGGCCTCTTCGCGTGACCTACCAGGAGATTCCCGATGGACAGACCCGTGTTCTCGTCTGGGCGCCCAAATCGCTCTTCAAACGCGCCGTCAAGCGCAATCATTTAAGGCGTTTGATGCGTGAGGCCTACCGCCTCAATCAATCGCTCTTGGGCGAAAAAAAAGTGCTCCTTGCCTTCAATTATATGGATAAAGAGGAACAGCCCTACGCCTACATCGAGAAAGCCGTGCAGAAGGCACTGCGTAAGATCAATGGAAAATAATCAATCCCAAATATCAACTCCTAAATGGAAAACTTTCATCCGGAAGGTTTTTCTTCTTCCGGTCTATTTCTACCGGGCGTTCATCTCTCCCCTGACGCCTCCGTCGTGCCGTTATACGCCGACCTGTAGCCAGTACATGGTGGAGGCGGTTCTCAAATACGGTCCTTTCAAAGGTGGATGGCTCGGTATCAAACGTATTCTCCGTTGCCATCCTTGGGGTGGCTCCGGCTATGACCCCGTCCCTTAATCCCTAACCCCTAACCCTAACCCCCTAACCCTAACCCCCTAACCCACTAACCCCTAAAATGCGTATCGATATCATCACTTGCTGCCCGGAGTTGTTGGAGTCACCGCTCAACCACTCTATCATACAACGCGCGAAGGACAAAGGCCTTTGCGAGATATACGTTCATAACCTTCGCGACTGGACGTTGGATAAACACCGCAAGGTGGACGATTATGCTTTTGGTTTCGGTGCCGGCATGGTGTTGCAGATAGAACCTATCGACCGCCTCATCTCCCATCTGAAATCCGAACGGGACTACGACGAGATTATTTTCACCGCCCCGGATGGAGAACGTTTTGACCAGAAAGCCGCTAACGCACTCTCGCTCAAACAAAACCTCATCATCCTCTGCGGCCATTACAAAGGGGTTGATCAGCGCGTACGTGACCATCTGATTACCAAGGAGTACAGTATCGGTGATTTTGTGCTCACAGGCGGTGAAATGCCTGCAGCGATGATGACGGACGCTATCGTGCGTCTTCTGCCCGGAGCATTAGGAGATGTCGAGTCGGCATTGAATGACTCCTTTCAGGACGGACTGCTGGAAGCAGGTGTCTATACCCGCCCGGCGGACTATAAGGGATGGAAAGTGCCGGAAATCCTGCTCTCGGGGCATCAGGCAAAGATTGAGGAGTGGCAGTACGAACAATCCGTTGCTCACACGCGTGAACGCAGACCGGATTTATTAGATGAGCACTAAAATAGTGTATATCGCGAAAGACACGGATTTTTTGCAAACTGAATATTACAAAAATATGTTTTATAACATTTTTTTTCAAAAATATTTGGTCATATCGCCAAAAAGCAGTACTTTTGCACCGTGTTTTTCATGGTATTAGATTTAAGGTTAAGTAAAAAGATTGGGATGTCGGGAGACATCCTTCTTTGTTTTTATAACCTTTGCCCCTTAAAATCGTAGATATCTTTACCCTTGAGAATGAACAACTGCCCGTCGCGGATATATTTCTGAGCCGCAGGACGCTCCGGCTTTACGACCGGCGCCTCAATGCCCTGCTCCGCCCCGGGTACGACAATGACCGGAGGAGTGAGATAGATGGAGTCCGAGGTGATAGTCAGGTTACATCTCCATTGACCTACCCATTTACGGTAGATGGTTACGAACGTATTCTCGTCTTTTACATCCCATACGCCCAGTACAATAGCGTATTCGCCTTCCGGGTACGTCTCGCGGTTCGCAAAGGACGCACGGTAATTGAGCCGCTTGCGGAACATTCCTTCTTTCAGCGGATTGGCGGTCGAACTGATGCGGCGGCTTTTGTAGGATTGCCCGTCTTTGAGTACACCCATGGACAGATTGCCTTCCCACGGCATAAAGCCCTCGTTGCGCAAGGTGTCGATATAGATGACGATAGACGAATCGCGGTGGTAGGCTTCTTGCCCGGGACGGATGTTGTCGCATACGAGCGAATGGACGTAGTTGCCGCCCTCATCGGGACGGATGTTCATGTAGATGCCGATCTTCTCCGTATAGGCTTTTTTGCTCGCCGAACCGCCCGTGCCCTGGTCTTTGGGATTAAAGAGCGAGAGCAGGTAATAACCGTCGCTCTTGCCTTTCCAGCCCCAGTTGATATGCAGCAATCCGTCGCTGTCGATGCCGTCGCATATGAAGGCATGACCGCCGTTATCTATCGTCTTTGCGCTGATATATACCGGCCTTCCGTGCTGCAGGTCATACGAGATGGCACTCATCAGCATATCCGTCCCCATGTAATCTTTCAGTAAATGGCGGATGCCCTTGTCGTAACCGAAACGCTCGATGAGGGCTTGGTTCATATCCCGCGAGTCGGCACTGCTGTTGGAAGACCTGTAGTCCATCTCGACGGCTATGCCGCAATGCGACATCAGCGTGGCTACCGCATTCGTCTGCGTCTCCGTGGCGGACTCGTCATAGCTGTCTATCATGTGCGTCCAGTCATAGGTCGTCGACCCGAAGTCCGCGGAGAGCTGCACCGAGTCGCCGTTGGCGTTAGCCCATTTATAACTGTGGGAACCGATCCCTTGTTCCGGGTAGCTATGGTATTTCATGATCTGCGCGGCAGCGGTCGCCACACAGCCTGTCACGGCACGTTTGTCCGTGTAGTACGGACAGAGGTTATTGTACGGCGTGCCTTGTCCCCATTGCGTGGTACACAACGGCGCTACCGGCGTATAACCTCCTGCTTGCGGTGCGTACGCGTGAGCGCTCTCTCCCGCACGCGCGATCTCCTCTTTATACTCCTCCATCCATGCCTGCAGTCCTGCCGGCAGATCTTCCGGATCGAAACGGCCGGTCTCCGAGTAGCCGATGATGGTCGGCGTATTGCTCTCCGCTGAGACCATCACAAACCCTTCGTTCTCCCCGCGGTTAAAGACGTAAAACGCCGCTTCGCCGTTCGCCTGAACAGCGGAATAAGCGTACTTCAGCGCGGTACTCGTGCCTGCTGCACGACGAACCGAGGGGTTGCTACGGAAGAAAGATACAGCCTCTTGAAGCGCCTCTTTTTCACTACGTGGTACACCATGCGCGCTCATACTGACTACCGCGCATAAAGCAAGTAAGATTTTTGATTTCATATCATTAAATTTTAACCTCTAATCCCTAATCCTTACACCGTCCACAGCCGGTATGCCAGGTATCCGCCGTACACGACAAGCAGCAATGCGCCTGCCCATCGTTGTACCTTGCGCTCTTTGTTGGTCTTCACCGCCAGCCACACGATGATACTTCCCATCGCCGCCATGCAGGCATCCAACTCTATCCCTTCGTATGCCGGCAGAGGACGTATAACGGCACTGGTTCCCAGCACGAAGAACACATTGAAGATATTCGAACCGAAGACATTTCCAATGGCTATGTCCGAGTTATGCTTTGCCGCCGCGATGACCGAGGTCGCCAGCTCCGGCAGAGACGTACCCAATGCCACTATCGTCAGACCGATGATCGCTTCGCTCACACCCATGCGTGTCGCTAAATCCACCGCGCTTTTCACAATCAGTTCCCCCCCAACGACAAGCCCTACCAGACCGCCGATAATCAGTGCTATAGCCCGTCTGACGGGAATCTCCTTGGTACTTGGTACTTCGTCACTTGGTCCTTCCTCCGGGTGGTCTTTGGCGTGGCGGAAGGTGTTATAAAGGAAATAGCAGAAGAACGCTAACAACACTGCGCCGCCGAGGTGACCTATCCCCTTGCCCGCTTCGCCGAAAGGCAACTGGACGGCAACGAAGATGAGTACAAGCACCCCGGCGATGATGGACATGGGGATGTCAAAATCGCGGCTTCGCTTCTGCGACGCGATGGGGTAAACCAACGCCGTCAGACCTAAAATAACAAAGGTGTTGATGATGTTCGAACCTACGATATTCGTGATAGCCAGGTCCGTACTGCCTTCCGCCACGGAGACCATGTTTACCACGAACTCCGGCATACTCGTGCCGAAAGCCACTACCGTCAGACCGATCACCAGGTCGCTGATGCCGAACCGTTTGGCGATTGCCGAAGCACCGTCCACTAACCAGTCCGCACCTTTCACCAGCGCCACAAATCCCACGACGATGCATACCGCCGCTACCCACCATCCGTAAGCTAATAAATCTTCAATCATAAATCTAAAATCTTAAATTGCGCTTTTTGTTTATACATTGAACAAAAAGTGCATGATATCTCCGTCTTGCACGAGATAGTCCTTGCCTTCGATGCCGAGTTTGCCGGCTGCGCGGCATTGCGCCTCGCCGCCGAGCGCCACGAAGTCCTCGTATTTGATTACTTCTGCGCGAATGAATCCGCGCTCAAAATCCGTGTGGATGACGCCGGCGCATTGCGGCGCTTTCATGCCCTCGCGGAACGTCCACGCCCGTACCTCGTCCGAACCCGCAGTGAGGAACGTACGCAGCTTGAGTAGCGCGTACGCAGCCTTGATAAGGCGGTTCACACCGCTCTCCTCCAGACCGATCTCCTCGAGGAACATCTGCCGCTCCTCGTAACTCTCCAGCTCGGCTATCTCGCTCTCTATCTTTGCGGCGAGGACCAGCACTTGCGCGTCTTCGTCCTTGACGGCCTCTTTCACTTGCTCTACGTAGGCGTTGCCCGTTACGGCGGAACCCTCATCTACGTTGCAGACGTACATCACGGGTTTGTTCGTCAGCAGGAAGAGGTCTTTCGCTGCAGCCTCTTGCTCTTTGTTCTCCAGCTCTACCGTGCGGGCATTCTTGCCTTGACTCAGTGCCTCGCGGTACTTAACGAGCACCTCTAACTGCAGTTTCGCGAACTTGTCGCCACCGGCTTTAGCGGCTTTCTCGCATTTCTGAATACGCGCCTCCACGGTCTCCAGGTCCTTCAGCTGCAGCTCTGCGTCGATGATCTCTTTGTCGCGCACAGGATTCACCGAACCATCCACATGCACCACGTTCTCGTCGTCGAAACAACGCAGCACATGGATGATCGCGTCCGTCTCGCGGATGTTCGCAAGAAACTTGTTTCCCAGTCCTTCACCTTTGCTCGCGCCCTTGACCAGACCCGCAATGTCCACAATCTCCACGGTTGTGGGGATCACGCCGCGTTCGGGATGACATATCTCTCCAAGCTTGATTAGTCGCTCGTCCGGGACGGTGATCACGCCTACGTTCGGCTCTATCGTACAGAAAGGAAAATTGGCGCTCTGCGCCTTCGCATTACTCAGACAGTTAAAAAGGGTACTCTTGCCTACATTCGGCAGACCCACTATTCCACATTGTAAACTCATTATTTATTATTTTATAATTTATTTATGGGGTCCCCGACGGGCGCTAACGTGCCACTTGCTGCACCCGGTGGGGAGAGCGGAGGCATCGGTTGCCCGTTCATTTAGCGGAGCGGAATGAAGCAATGCACACCGATTGCCGAACGCGTCTGCAAAGGTACTGCTTTTTTTTGAGATATGCAAATTTTTGGAAACTTTTGTGAAAAAAGCGCGCGGGCGCTTGCGTATATCAATATTTTTTTGTACCTTTGCAGCCGCAAAGGTTTTGACTATACAAATTTAATTCATTTAATACTTAAAAACTATGGCAAAAAAAGCATTGAACAAGTGGACCGCGCCGAAGAGCGTCGCTCCCGAGAAGATCATTCAGTTTGGTGAGGGTAACTTCCTCCGCGCATTTGTGGACTGGATCGTATGGAACATGAACGCAAAGACGAACTTCAACGGTTCGGTGGCTGTCGTTCAGCCGATTGACAAAGGTATGGTAGAGTGGCTGAATGGTCAGGACTGCCTGTATCATGTCAACCTGCAGGGTCGTCTGGACGGTAAGGCAGTGAACTCGCTGGAGCGTATCGACGTCATCTCGCGTGCGCTGAATCCGTACACCCAGAACTGGGCGTACATGGCGCTCGCAGAGCAGCCGGAGATCCGTTTCGTCATCTCCAATACCACCGAGGCAGGTATTACTTTTGACCCCGCTTGTAAGTTCACTGACGCACCCGCTTCTTCGTATCCGGGCAAGCTCGTTCAGCTCCTCTTCCGTCGCTACAAGACTTTCAACGGCGATCCGACCAAGGGTCTGATCTTCATGCCGTGTGAGCTGATCTTCCTCAACGGTCACCACCTCAAAGACTGCATCCGCAAGTATATCGAGCTCTGGAAAGACGATTTCGGAGCAGACTATGCAGGCTTCAAGGAGTGGTTCGAGAAATACAACTACGTCTGCGCTACCCTCGTGGATCGTATCGTACCGGGCTTCCCGCGCAAGGATATCGCTGAGATTCAGGAGAAAGTGGGCTACAATGACAACCTCGTTGTTCAGGCCGAGATCTTCCACCTCTGGGTGATCGAGAAACCGGAGAACATGTCCATCGAGGAGCTCGAGGCTGAGTTCCCGGCTAACAAGGCAGGTCTGAACGTCCTCATCGCGGAGAGCGAGAAGCCGTACCACGAGCGCAAGGTGACCTTGCTGAACGGCCCGCACACCGTGCTGAGCCCGGTTTCCTACCTCTCCGGCGTGAATATCGTTCGCGACGCTTGCAACCACGAGATCCTCGGCAAGTACATCCACAAAGTGATGTTCGACGAGCTCCTCGAGACGCTGAACCTGCCGAAGGACGAACTGAAGGCTTACGGCGAATCCGTACTCGAGCGTTTCAACAACCCGTACGTAGATCACCAGGTAACCTCGATTATGCTGAACTCCTTCCCGAAATTCGAGACCCGCGACCTGCCGGGTCTGAAGGTTTACTTGGAGCGCAAGGGCGAGCTGCCGAAGGGCCTTGTACTCGGTCTGGCTGCTATCATCGAGTACTACAAGGGCGGCGTTCGTGAGGACGGTGCTCCGATCCAGCCGAATGACGCACAGGAGATCATGGATCTCTTGAAAGAACTCTGGGCAACCGGCGACACCCGCAAGGTGGCAGAAGGCGTGCTCGGCGCTACCGACATTATCTGGAAAGAGTCAAAAGAGGACCTCAACAAGATCCCGGGTCTGACCGACCTCGTAGAGCTGTACCTCAACTCCATCGAGTCCATCGGCATGCTCAAGACCGTTCAGCTCATGCTCACTGCCGACAAGGTAGATGACGTCATCGCTAAAATCAAAAGTTTGTTCTAATTAGATTGTCTTTCGACTTTCGACTTTCGACTTTCGACTGATATTATGACCAATATTCTTAAAATCAATCCGGCGGATAATGTGGTGGTAGCGATACAACCGCAGACCGCCGGTGCGGTTATTGAAGTGGACGGCAAGCAGATTACCGTGTTGGAAGATGTGCCTGCCGGACATAAGATAGCCATCACCGATCTCGCAGAGGGCGAGAACGTCATCAAGTACGGTTTCCCGATCGGTCATGCCAAGGAGGCGAAGAAAGCCGGTTCCTGGATGAACGAGAATAATATCAAGACCAACCTCGCTGGCCTGCTCTCCTATGAGTACCATCCGAAAGAGGTCGTTCTCAACATCCCTGACGAGAAACGCACTTTCATGGGCTACCGCCGCAAAGACGGTCAGGTGGGTATCCGCAACGAGGTGTGGATCATTCCGACCGTAGGGTGCGTCAATGGTATCATCCAGCGTTGTGCCGAGCGTCTGCGTCAGGAGACCGGCGCGGATAACATCTTCGCCTTCCCCCATAACTACGGCTGCTCGCAGCTCGGCGACGACCACGAGAACACGAAGAAGATCCTGCGCGATATGATCCATCACCCGAATGCGGGTGCCATTTTGGTAGTGTCGTTGGGTTGTGAGAACAACCAGCCGGATGTCTTCAAGGAGTTCTGCGGCGAGATCGACGAGGACCGCGTGAAGTTCGTGACAACCCAGAAGATCGAGGGCGACGAGGTAGAGTACTGTATGCCGATCTTGCGCGAGCTCTATACCAAGACGCAGCATGACAAACGTGTGGCAGTACCGTTGAGCGAACTGCGCGTGGGACTCAAATGCGGCGGCTCGGACGGTTTCAGCGGTATTACGGCGAACCCGTTACTCGGCATGTTCTCCGACTGGCTCGTAGCACAAGGCGGTACGACCGTACTGACCGAGGTGCCGGAGATGTTCGGCGCAGAGACCATCCTCATGGACCGTTGTGCCAACCGCGAACTCTTCGACCAGACAGTCTCCCTTATCAACGACTTCAAGGACTACTTCCTGTCTCACGGCGAACCGGTTGGCGAGAACCCCTCTCCGGGTAATAAAGCGGGCGGTATATCCACCCTCGAGGACAAAGCTCTCGGTTGTACGCAGAAATGCGGTAAGTCCCTCGTGCGCGGCGTGATGCCTTATGGCGACAGGCTGCAGGTGAAGGGACTCAACCTCCTTTCTGCGCCGGGCAACGACCTCGTGGCTTCGACAGCACTCGCTTCCTGCGGATGCCACATGGTGCTCTTCACCACGGGGCGCGGCACGCCGTTTGGCACGTATGTTCCGACGATGAAGATCTCCACGAACTCGAACCTGGCGAAGAACAAACCGAATTGGATTGATTTCAATGCGGGTGTGATTGCCGAGGGCGAACCGATGGAGGAGGTAGCGAAACGCTTTGCAGAGTTCGTCATCGCGGTAGCTAACGGCACGAAGACCAATAATGAGAAGAACGGCTATCACGAGATAGCGATCTTTAAGAACGGTGTCACTCTTTGATCTGTTCTACCCGCGAACGTGTCCGTTTTGCGGCGGGTATATCAGCGACCGACAGATAGCGGCGGAGCATATCGAATGGATCTGTCCGAAGTGTTGGTCGCGTTTGCCCCGCACGGAGCAGGATATCAAGGCGGAGAATAGTACAGAGATGGCGCTGACGGTAGGTAAGACGTCGGAGAAGAAACGTCTGCATCTAAGTCGCGCGGGAGCGTACCTCTTTTATGAGAAAGGTCACGCGATTCAGAGAGTTATTCACCGGATGAAGTACAGCGACCTGCCGGAGTGGGGAATGGAGTTGGGCAGGCAGGCGGTGTTAGACTGGCGCGATGAGACGTTCTTCGGCGAGATGGATGTGATCATCCCTATACCGCTACACCCCCGGCGGATGCATGAACGGGGGTATAATCAGTCGGAGTATATCGCCCGCGGAATCAGTGAGTTCACGGGCATCCCGATTGATACGAGTCATCTGACGCGTGTTCGCAATACGCCCAAGCAGGCGTTGCAGGACGGCGAAGGACGAAAGACCAATGTGGAGGGCGCGTTTGCAGTGAATCATCCCGAGCAGCTCTATCACAAGCGGATTTTAGTCGTGGATGACCTGATTACTACCGGCGAGACGATGCGGGCCTGTCTGCAGGCCATGCGCGTCATCCGCGGAGCACAAATAAGCGTCTTTGCATTGTGCAAAGCACAGTAAAATGACCCAATAGTACATGAATAAATGGTACATGAATTTGATTTTTTGATTATTGGTGGCGGCGTAGCAGGCATGAGTTTTGCGCTGCAGGTAGCCCGCACCGGTAAGTACCGCATCGCGTTGTGTTGCAAGACGACGCTGGATGAAGCCAACACGGCCAAAGCACAAGGCGGCATTGCGTCAGTGACCAATCTCTTGGTCGATGATTTTGAGAAGCATATCCACGACACCATGGTAGCGGGCGACTGGTTAAGCGACCCGGCTGCTGTGGAGCAAGTGGTGCGCAACGCGCCGAGAGGCATCGAGGAGTTGGTACAATGGGGCGTGAACTTCGACAAGAAGGAAGACGGCGAGTTTGACCTCCACCGCGAGGGCGGTCACTCTCAGTTCCGTATTCTTCACCATGCGGACGACACGGGCGCGGAGATTCAGAGAGGATTAATGGAAGCGGTGCGCCGCAATCCGTATATAGACGTCCTGGAGAACCATTTTGCAGTAGAGATCATCACCCAGCACCATCTGGGAGTTCGTGTGACAAGACGGACTCCGGATATCGAGTGCTACGGCGCATATATCTTGAATCCCGAGACGCAGAAGATCGACACGTACCTGAGTCGTATCACGCTCATGGCAACCGGTGGCACCGGAGCTGTGTACGCGACGACGACCAACCCGGAGATAGCTACGGGCGACGGCATCGCGATGGTCTATCGCGCCAAGGGACAGGTCAAAGATATGGAGTTCGTGCAGTTCCACCCGACCTCGCTCTTCAACCCCGCGGAGACGCACCCGGCGTATCTCATCACGGAGGCGATGCGCGGCTACGGAGGTATCCTGAGACTGCCCAACGGCGAGGAGTTCATGCAGAAATACGACCCGCGTCTGTCTCTCGCGCCGCGGGATATCGTTGCGCGTGCGATAGATAATGAGATGAAGATCCACGCCATCGATCATGTGTGCCTCGACGTGACGCACAAGGACCCGGAGGAGACCAAGCATCATTTCCCCAATATCTACGCCAAATGTCTTTCTATCGGCATTGACATCACCAAGGACTACATCCCCGTAGCCCCCTGCGCGCATTACATGTGCGGAGGTATCAAGGTCGATCTGGACGGCCAGAGTACCATCCGCAGGTTATACGCCGTAGGCGAGTGTTCCTGTACGGGTCTGCACGGCGGTAACCGTCTGGCGTCTAACTCGCTTATCGAAGCGGTCGTTTACGCCGACGCGGCAGCCAGACACAGTCTCTCTGTTATCGATGAGTATGATTTCAACCGCGCTGTACCGGAGTGGAATGACGAGGGTACGCTCTCTAACGAAGAGCGCGTGCTGATTGCGCAGGACGTGAAAGAGGTCGGTCAGATCATGTCCACGTATGTGGGTATCGTCCGTTCGGACTTACGTCTGAGAAGGGCTTGGGAGCGTCTCGATCTGCTCTACGAAGAGACCGAAGAACTCTTCAAGCGCGTGAAGGCGACGAAAGATATCTGCGAGTTAAGAAACATGATCAATGTCGGCTATCTGATTACCCGTCAGGCATTGGAGCGCAAAGAGAGCAGGGGGTTGCATTACTCGATCGACTACCCCCGTACGGATAATCATCATCCGCAAGAAGTATGGTAAATGATCTGCGTATGCGAAAAACAGGAATCATCATCTTATTAGGCATCTTCTCCGTCCTGTCGGTATGGGCGGAGGACGTTGTGTATCTGACGACGGAGCAGTTTAAAGCCCGGATTTTCGATTATCGGCACAATAAGGAATGGCAGTACGCCGGCGATAAACCCTGCGTGATTGATTTTTATACCACGTGGTGCGGCCCTTGCAAGCGACTGGCGCCTATCATGGAGGAGATGAGCCAGAAATACTGCGATCAGGTCATCTTCTACAAGGCGGACACGGAGCGCGAGCGTGAGCTGGCGTACGTCTTCGGCATCAACTCTATCCCGCAGGTGCTCTATATCCCTACGGAAGGAAAACCGATGCTGCTCAAGGGATTGTATCCCAAGGAAGAGATCGAGAAGATCATCGATGAGTTTTTACTAAAAAAAGAGAGATAAATGCAGGTAGAGTTTGCGCTGTTGGTATTGTCCTTGTTGTTCTTTATCAGTATTTTTGCGGATAAGATCGGCTATAAGTATGGTGTACCTGCCCTGCTGCTTTTCTTGGCGGTAGGTATGTTTTTCGGTTCGCACTCGCTGGGCGCGTTCTTCGAGACCGACCGCGTGGAGATTGATATAGACACGGCGGAGGCGCTGAGTACGGTAGCGATGTGTATCATCCTTTTTACCGGCGGCATGGAGACGAAGATGAGCGATATCAAGTCGGTCCTGGCGCCGGGAATCACCTTGGCTACTTTAGGCGTCTTGCTGACCTGCGTCATTACAGGCGTGATCATCTATTATATCTTCGGATGGATCAATGCCGTAGCGAGTGTGTCGATATGGGTGGCGTTGCTCATGGCGGCGACGATGAGCAGTACGGATAGCGCGAGTGTGTTCTCTGTATTGCGCACGAACGGTATCGGAATGAAGCATAACCTCCGGCCGCTTTTAGAGTTGGAGTCCGGCGCGAACGATCCCATGGCTTACGTCCTGACAACGACGCTGATAGGGGTCGTACTCACGGCCCAGAAGTTCCCCGGCGCAGAGCACGCTATCTCTGCCCTTTCCGTCGTGCAGATCATCGCTATCCAGCTGGTGATGGGGACGGTCCTGGGATTCGCTTTGGGCGAGGGACTGGTGATGATCATGAGGAGGGTCAAGTTAGGCAACGAAGCGTTGTACCCCATCATGATTCTGACGGCGTGTATCTTCATCTTCGCCGTGACGTATTACCTGAAGGGAAACACCTATCTGGCGGTTTATGTAGGAGGACTGATCATCGGTAACAGCAAGTTCACCCGGAAGCGCCAGACCAAGTCTTTCTTCAGCGGTCTGGTATGGCTCAGCCAACTGGTGATGTTCCTGATGTTAGGTCTGATGGTGAACCCGATTGATCTACTCAATTATAAAGTATGGTTGCCGTGTCTGATTATCAGTATCGTGATGATTTGTATCTCCCGTCCGGCTGCCGTATGGCTCTGTATGTGGCCGTTCAAGCAGTACCACGGGCGAGACAAACTGATGCTCAGCTGGGTTGGCCTGAAAGGTGCGGTACCGATTATCTTCGCCATTATGTGCAAGGCGCAAGGGGTGCCGTCTGCCGACTTGATCTTCAACGTGGTCTTCCTCTGCACGATCGTCTCGCTCTTGGCGCAAGGCACGACACTAACCTGGATGGCGCAGAAACTGAACCTCGCAACGTCGCAGAAAGAGGTGCGGTCGCTGGAGCAGTTTGACCTGGACTTGCCGGATGAGATACAGTCTTCCGCGCGAGAGGTAGAAGTGAAAGAGGCGATGCTGGAGAAAGGCTGTACGCTGCGCGAGATCACTATCCCACCGCATACGCTGGTGATCATGGTCCGCCGCGGAGAGGACTTCTTCGTACCTACCGGTTCCAGCGAACTGAAGATAGGCGACCAGCTGTTGGTGATCTCCGATAAAGACGCACAGGCTACTTATCAGCACATGATTGACGACGCGGAGGAAGAAGCACAATGGAGAGAAGAGATGCGCGAAAAAGCCCGCGAGCGGTTCATCCGCATGACTAAATGGATACCGAAAAGGAAATAAATTTGAAACTTGAAATCATAAATCATAAATCATAAATCATAAATCCTAAATGAAAACTACCGTTTTCCTGACCGGCGCTACCGGTACGATGGGCTATGCCGGCATGACGGAGATCCTGAAGTACCCCGAGCTGTATGACTTACGTATCCTGGCGCGACCGAGTAAGAAGAATAAGGAGCTCTTGGCTCCCATCACCGCTAACCCCTCACCGCTAACCGTTATCTGGGGCGACCTCACGAAGTACGAGGATGTACTAAAGGGAGTCACGGGTGCGGATATCGTACTGCACGTAGGCGGTATGGTCTCGCCGCAGGCAGATTATCGGCCGAAGGCAACGCTGCGCACGAATATCTCTGCGGCGCAGAATATCACCAAGGCGGTCTTGGCACAACCGGAAGAGAAACAACCGAAAGTGGTCTATATAGGTTCGGTGGCGCAAATGGGCGACCGTCGCGAACCGCTTCATTGGGGCCGTGCGGGAGATCCTATATGCGTCTCGGCGTATGACCATTATGGTCTGACCAAAGTGGCGGCTGAGCGTATCATCACCGACTCGGGTATCAAGACCTGGGTGTCGCTGCGTCAGTCGGGTATCCTTTATCCGGCGATACTCAAGAACTACGATCCGATCATGTTCCACGTACCTATCCGCGGCGTGTTGGAATGGGCTACGGTAGAGGACAGCGGGCGGCTCTTGGAGCGCGTATGCCGGCCCGAAGTACCGGCAGAGTTCTGGAATAACTACTATAACATCGGCTCGGGTGAAGAATACCGGCTGTCGAACTACGAGTTCGAATGCCTCTTATTAGACTGTATCGGTTGCCCCAAACCCGAGCAGATATTCAATGCGAACTGGTTCACCACCCGTAATTTCCATGGCATGTGGTACATCGACGGAGATAAGCTGGAGAGCTATCTTCACTTCCGTGCAAACGTGCCCGTCAAGGAGTACTTCCGGCAGATGGCTAAGGCTCCGTCCCTGCCCGGCGGAATCAAGTTCGCCGCCAAGACCCGCATCGCCAAACTCTTCCCGCATTGCGTGAAAGCAGCTATGTGGTTCATGGCGAATAGCAAGGAGCACGGCACCCAATGGTGGATCAAGAACAAAGTGGAGCAGCGCATCTCTGCGTATTATGGCTCGTTGGAGGCGTATCAGGCCATCCCCGACTGGGCGCATTTCGATGTCTCGCATCCTTCTCAGACGCCGGTGCTCCTGGATCACGGCTACGATGAGAGCAAGGACGTGGACGCATTGACCGATGAGGAGTTGAATAAGGCGGCGGCTTTCCGCGGCGGTAAGTACCTCGGTAAGGACACCTGGCAGGACGCTAACGGCAATATCTTCAAGGCCGGTCGCCGGCTGATTCTCTTAGGTGGTCATTGGAGCCCGTTTGACATGCCTTGCCCGTATGACGAGCAGACCATCAAGAAGATGAATGCTCAACTTTCAACTTTCAACTTTCAACTTTCAACTATCCCTTGGCATTGGGACAAGGTGGCTAAAGAAAACCCCTTCTTTGCGCAACTATGGGCGCCGCTCCATGATGCTAAGGAAGATAATAGTTACGGACCGGAAATTTTTGAAGGCTGGGAATAATGTTCTTCGACGAACTTGCACTATCGGATGAGGTATTAGACGCCTTGTGGGACATGCATTTCGATGAATGCACGCCCGTTCAGGAGAAAGCTATCCCTGTGATCTTGGACCGCCATGACGTCATCGCCTGTGCCCAGACGGGTACGGGCAAGACGGCGGCGTATATCCTGCCCTTACTGACCAACCTGGCGTACGACGACCACGATCCGGACAAACTGAACGCGATTATCATGGCGCCGACGCGCGAACTGGCGCAGCAGATTGACCAGCAGATGGAGGGATTCGGCTACTACGTACCCTTCTCTTCGGTGCCTATCTACGGCGGTAAGGACAACGGCGCCTGGGGTACGCAGGTTACGGGGCTGCAGAAAGGCGCGGATATCGTCATCGCTACTCCCGGACGGCTCCTGAGCCAGATGAATATCTACGATATCGATTTCTCGGGCGTTAAGTATTTCATTCTGGATGAGGCGGACCGAATGCTGGATATGGGATTTTACGACGATATCATGACCATCGTCCGCAAGTTGCCTAAGGACCGCCAGACCATCATGTTCTCCGCTACCATGCCTCCTAAGATCCGTAAGATGGCGAAAGCTATCATGCGCCATCCTGTAGAGGTGCAGATAGCGGTATCGCGTCCGCCGGAGACGATTAAGCAGATGTACGCGTACCTGTTTGAAGCGCAGAAAAATGGTTTTATCCAGCTGGCGCTGGAGGGACGGAATCTGAAGAAAGTGATTGTCTTTGCCGGTAAGAAGCAGCGTGTCAAGGATCTTGCGCGCACGCTGCGAACCTTGAAGATTGACGCGCGTGCAATGCACTCCGACCTCGAGCAGGCGGAGCGGGATCAGGTGATGTTGGATTTTCGGAACGGAAAAGTAGATGTTCTCGTCGCTACGGATGTCGTGTCGCGAGGGATAGATGTGACGGACGTGCCGCTCGTCATCAATTATGATGTACCGCATGATCCGGAGGATTATGTCCATCGTATCGGCCGTACGGCGCGCGCGGAGAACAGCGGTGAGGCAATCACCCTCGTCTCGCCGGACGATGCCCGGTATTGGAAAAGAATAGAGACCTTTATTAAACAACCGATCAACCGCCTTCCTTTGCCCGATGTCTTAGGCGATGCACCGCGGATGAGTCTCTATAACTTACGAATCCGCCATTCGTTGGGGTAGAGATTATTGAGGCGGTTGCCTACGTTCTTGGCGAAACCGAGCGGTACGCCTTCATAGGTCATTAGGACGAGTCCCAAGGGTACGCCGCCGAGCATCAACGCCTCTGTACGAAGATAACTCAATGCTTGTTCGCGCGTCAGCGCAATAGTGGGAAAGGCCTCTTTCTGGAGGTCTTTTATCATGCTCAGGCTATGCTGCGGCGCGATACCTTTGCCGCGTTCTTCGCCTAAACCGAAACCTAAGGAGATACAGGTCATCTGATCGGATAGAAACTCCACTATCTCTTTGAATTTCAAGGGATAAGCAGTAGCGAACCGGTCGGAATAACGAATAGCCCATTCGTCGGGATGCTGGAGCCATGAGCGCATCACAGGCAGGTACTCCGCTTTGCCGTTCTGACGGTCGTCTTTGCGGTTTTTAGGCTTGAGGTTCACTATCTTCAGCGGCTCGTCATCGTCCTTCCTCAGCGCGCAGATATAGAAACCCTCGCCCTTGGTCTTATGCGGGTAGAAATGGTACCCTGCGTTTCCTTCCGTGATTCCCCATGAAGGGTCATGATCGATAGGCAACACCTCGGCACCAAGGCTCTCGGCGATCCATTCTACGTTCTTCTCGTTCTCTTCCTCATTGAAGGTGCAGGTGCTGTAGATCAGTATGCCGCCGGGTTTGAGCGCGTCCCATACGTCCATCAGAATACTCCTCTGCCGCTCTGCGCAAGCGCGTACTGCCGCAGGGCTCCATTCTGCGCGAGCCTGCTCGTCCTTGCGGAACATACCTTCGCCCGAACACGGCGCATCGACTACGAGACAGTCGAATAAGTGACGGCATCGCTCGCCGTATTCCGCTGCCGTATTATGCGTCACTACGGTGTTGCCGTTGCCCCATTTCTGAATGTTCTCAGAGAGAACAAACACCCGCTGCCGTACCACTTCGTTGCTTACTAACAGGCCGAAACGGCTCAGATACTCGCTGATGAGCGTACTCTTACCGCCCGGCGCAGCGCATAGATCCAGCACGACCGACGAGGGATCGACATACTGCTCTAATACCTGCTGGAGGAACATCGAACTCGCTTCCTGTACATAGTAGCAACCCGCGTGAAATAAGGGATCGACGGTGAATACCGGCCGTTCGCTCAGGTAGTACCCGTCTATATGCCACGGTACCTCGTCCGTGTCGCAATCGAAAGTCAGGACGTCTATCTTGTTGTTCAGCCGGATAGATGTCACGGGCGTCGTCTCCAACGCCCGAATCAGCAGTTCCGCTTCTGCGCCTAACTGCTGATGCATGCTCTCTATGAATTCTACGGGTAGCATCCTTATTTATTTCGGGGTGCAAAGTTACTGCTTTTTTCCGACATACGCAAGACTTCTGAATTTTTTTTAACTTTTATTTGCCTAATTCAAAAAAAATCACTACCTTTGCTCCGAATTTATAACCCGTAACCCGTAACCCATAACCCGTAACCCCTAGCCCCTAACCCCTAACCCCTAGCCCCTAACCCGTACCCCCTAACCCCCATGCTCCTTTCCGACCATATCTTCTCTCCATCCATACGTTATGAGTCTCACCGGCTCATTTATACTCCGGATGGTAAACCCGCTATCGAATTGACGGGCATCTTGGCGGCAACTCTCTTGGCTTCCCTTCTGGTAGATACGCCCGAAGGCAACGCCCGCGGCATCCGCCTCTATACGGACGATGAGAAAGAGGCCTTCTTCGCCCTTTACGACCGCGAAGTCCTCCGTGACGACTGGGGCTATCTCTCTGCCGAACTCAACCAACTGCGCGATAACTACGTCCAGCTGATGGATGACCCGGACAGCCTCATCGGACTCTGCCCCAATAGACGCCTCTTCTCCCTCGCGATGGAGCTGTTGACAAACTACATGCGCCGCCTGGCCTTGGAGCCTTTCGGGGAACATATATGGGAAGCCATGCCTTGGAAAATGCCTTTCGCCCAATGGCTCATAGACGCCGCACGCGTCGAGACACGCCGCCAGCGGTTCCTCCAAACCGATTGGACCGATATCCCGACCGTCATCCAACTCGCGGATATACCCGATCAGACAGAAGAACCGACCTTCTTTTTTGAGGGTGAGAAAGCCGCCGACATCATGCAGCGGTACCTCCAATGGCTCTCCGACGAATATGTGGCGATGAAGCAGGGAATGCCCGGCTCCAAAATCACCTCCACCGACCGCTCCTTCATCTTCTCTCAGGAAACCGATTGGGCGTTTTTGTCCGATGAGATAGACCAATTATCGGCCTCCGAAAAGGAAGATTGGCTCCAATGGCAAAAGGAGTGGAACCTGTTCCTTTCCGACCGACTCCTGCCCCAAAAGGAGATCCGTTTCTGGGCGGATGATGTGCCCGAAGAGGCGCAGGAACATCTCCTCTACCATCTCCAACTCATGGAGCAACATCCTGCCCATTTCCGCGATCTCACCGCCGCCGTCTATGCCATGCGACAACTCGGCTACATCCGCCGCAAATGCTCCGATTCCGACATGCGACAATGGCTCAGCGAGCATCTCAAACTCGATTATACCGAGCGCAACAACGCCTCGCAGTTCCGGCGCGCCATGCGCGAGCATGGACGCTATACGCCTCAGGTGCGCGACGAAGTCATCGCACTCGAATCTATGGGGTATTTCCGCTTTCAAGCTCCCGCAACAGAATAACCCGTACGTAATTGCCGAATTGGGCGATTATACGCTTACCCGTTATAGGATCCGCATACCCGTTCGCCTGATTGAGCCAGCGTTCATACAACTCGGCATAGCGCGGATGACCGCTGTCGTGAATAATCCGGGATGCCTCTTGGCAAACCTCCTTCCATTTGCTGTTCTGTACTTCCTCTGCCGCTGTCCGCGGAGAATGCTTATAGTCACGCCTGTCGCGGGCAAATGCCTCTTTCGGACCGCGTTTGATGATCTTTCCGTCAGGAAGACGGAATGTTTTTTGCCGCATTACAATGCGGTCTTTCTTGTTCAATTTGCCGGTTAATTCTTCAATCCCGGCTGCTGTTGTAAAAATTGCCATAATCTTAAATTTGATTTGTTACGGATGCTTTCAAACGTTAGTTCTTCGTTCGTTCATTGTTGGTCCTTGCTTAGTTCTTATCGACCCATCTACCTAACATCCACCTGACATCCTCCTGCACGTCGTCCATTAGGTCGGATGTCATCCGACAATAATTTTTGTCCTGTCGCTATGTCGCTTTCTGCGTAATCTGCTATATATCATCTAATTACATCCGCGTTTAAAAGCGACATAGCGACATAGCGTCACGCTACTTTTCGATATTGACCATGATTGGTCTTTTCTACAAGCCCGTTTTCTATCCAACTTTGGTTCCATCTTTCTACGGTGCGTTTGGATATGCCTTGACGCTTTGCTTCTTCGGCTAAATCGCTATGGTTGTATTCCTCCTTCAGTTGCTCGAATACCACCTTCCTCTGGTCAATCGGCTTGATCTCTGGTACTACGTCTTGCGCATCTCCCTCTATCATCCGGTATGCCGCTGCCATATGCATTAGCAGCTTGTTCCCGATTATCTCCGCCGCCTCATAGTCCTCATCGCTACAATAAATGACTTCGTTTTTTGTGTCCGGATTATATCCGGACATTCCCTCTTCATTGGCTGCTCCGGACATCCCCTCTTCATTGGCTGCTCCCCGCTTTCTTTCTTCTTCCATTATGCCGGATGGTATCCGGCCTTCCGTATGTTCATTCCCCCGCATTGTATGCGGGTTTTCTCCCCCTCTCATTGCTGTTAACACCATCGCTATCCGCTCGATCTGTACCGCCATACGCACTACCGCCGAATGGAAGTTATCGCCCAAGAGCCCGATGAGCGTCCCGTACTCCGTCTCCAGATGTTCGCCCAGCCGCTCTTTCTGCGCCTCCGTCAAGCTCCATTCCTGCTCGCCGCCTTCCATCAGCCGCTCGTACGTCCGCAGCAACCGCTGACCGACGATCTTCGGGACCGCGCTCTGACCGCCTTTCGAACTCACATACCGTTTGTCAAACGGATTGGTACCTTTGATCACCACCGTCAGCAAACGGCTGAAATAACCGTTCTCTACGCTCGGAACCAACGCTTTGTACTGCCCGAAAGTACCCGTCAACAGCATACTCAGCCTCGGATTTCTAATCTCTGACGCACCTTTGACGCGGTTCCTGCTGATTGCCTCATGTTCTGCCGCTTTGCGAAGAGCCGTGTTGTAATTCGCAGCCGCGTTCCTCCAGATGTCCGTGATGACGCTTCCTTCGCTCTCGTGCATATACCCGCAACCGCCTTGTTCCTCCAGCGCCTTGTACCACGCCGCTAAAGTACTGTCGCCCGCAATCAGCATCGGATACTGCTCGTCAATCACCCTTGCCATCTCCAGTGCCTGGTTCGCGATACCCTTACCGCTCGCCGCGGCTGCCAGAATGAAACACTGCAAATTCGCGTAGTACTTCTTCCCCGTCGGACCATAATGAAAATACAGATTAGGTACGCACGCGCTCGCTGCCGCAAGCGTCGCCATCAGGATAATATCCTGCTCTTCCGGCGTCGCAGCTAACGAAAGCATCTCTTGTACACTCTCAGGAAGTTTCTGCACGTCGAGATGTTCAACGATGCGGAGGTCTTCCTGTCCCTCCCTCAAGTTAAGGTCTTTAATCATAATGTTAAATTGTTTTTAAAGAGTTTTGTTATATATTATAGCATTACTGCTAATTTTCGATATTTTTCTTGTTTTTTTGATTATAAAAATATGATTTCGTCACCCCGCAAAAAACGAAATCTACGACAAATATAAGCGCCCCCGCAACCTCTTTCGCTATCTCCCCGTCTCTCAGTTTTATCCCATGCAACAGCAAAACACCATCTATCCACTTGTATTTCATCCTCTTACAAAAACCTATTTCCCTGCTGTTTCTTTTTTGCCCCTCACCCCTAAGTGCTGAACGCTTACTTCTACGTCATACTACGCAGTTTTCGGTCGTTTTTTAGAAGGAATCCGGATGGAGCGAGAATCGCTACAGCCAAGCGGGAACGGATAGCAGGGTATCCGGATGCTTGCATACGAAGATCCTGATAGACGGGCACGCAGGGTTGCGTGTTAGCAACCGGGATTCCGCGTTTTCTGCGCAAAGCGGTTTTCGATTAAAGAAGTGTTTTTTATTTTTTTTCATTAAAAAACGCAAAATATGTTCGCAAAATTTGCATATCTCAAAAAAAAGCAGTACCTTTGCACCGGATTTTAAAATATCATAAAATATAGTATAGTATATTTATTGATTTATTATAAGATTGATTACGGATATGTCAAAGTGTACGATGGGAAATAATTTGCCGCGCAGAGCCGAGCAGAATCTGCATATTGTCGGGGAGCAGATCCGTTTGGCGCGTCTGCGCCGGAATCTGAGTATAGCGCAAATAGCGGAACGGTCGAGTTGCAGCGAGTTAACGGTTATGCGTGTGGAGAAAGGAACCCCAACGGTGGCTATTGGTATATACCTGCGCGTCCTGTTTGCGCTGGGATTGGATGAGAGTATTCTATTCCTTGCCAAAGATGACGAGATGGGACGTGCGTTGCAGGATCTGGATTTGAAACATCGCCAAAGAGCATCTAAGAAATTTTAATACCCAAAGTCTGCTTGTGTCGCGTGATAGTAACGAATCTTCATTAGAGGTACTTTTAGCCGCAGCAGGGGACTATATGCTGGGCGCTGCCAAAGCCGGTCAGATTATCGATGAGGTGCGCTCGGCGATGACTATGACACGCCAAGTAGCCCGGCAATGTGGCATCTCCGATAGAGAAATGGAGCGCTTTTTTTACCTCTAAACCCATAACTCATAGCCCTAAGTGCTGAACGATTACTGCTACGTTCCACATCGCAGTTTTCGGCTGTTTTCTTGAAGGAATCCGGATGGAGCGAGAATCGCTACTGCCAAGCGTGAGAGGGCTTATGGCTGTCTGGGAGTTTACTCACAAGCAGAAAGAAGACCTATCACGCAGGGTTGCGGGTTAGCAACCGGGATTCCGCGTTTTCTAAGAGCGCAGCGAGTTTTCGATTAAATATTAAAAATAAATTTGCATAATTCAAAAGTTTGAGTACCTTCGAGGGCACCGACACGGCAACAATGCCGTCCCACCTCGAAAGTACAGTCGCACCTTTGTGCTCATACACAAGTCTTTTGTCATAAAAATTCCTTTGCAGCAAAATTGAAATTTATTACTTTATAATAATCATAAAATAATAAAAACGTGAAAGCATCGGATAATCCTTTTATAATCAGTGGTTATGAGGGTGCACATTACTTCTGTGACCGGCAAATAGAGACGGAGCAACTCCGCCTTGAGATTGCTAATGGTAATAACGTAGCACTGATCGCTGCTCGTCGTATGGGCAAGAGCGGGCTGATAGAGCATTATTTCAGCCAACCCGAGATACAGGCCCGCTACTACACCTTCTTCATTGACATATACGATACCAAATCACTTCGCGAACTGGTGCGTAAACTCAGTCGTGAGATACTTCTCCGCTTGAAGCCCGCCGGTGCACGAGCCATGGAGCATTTTTGGCGAACAATGCGGTCTATTCAGTCCGGCATTAGCTTTTCTCCCATGGGAGAACCGAGTTTTACGGTTCAAATAGGGGATATCAAAGAGCCGGAGGCTACGTTGGATGAGATCTTCCGCTATCTGGAGTCAGCAGATAAGCCTTGTATCGTTGCTATGGATGAGTTCCAACAGATAGGGAAATACCCGGAAAAGAATATAGAAGCCACTTTGCGTACCTATGTGCAGCGATGCCATAATGCGCAGTTTATTTTTTCCGGAAGCCAGCGTCATGTTATGAGTACAATGTTCACCAGCGCGTCGAGACCGTTCTATCAGAGTGTGTCTATCATGCATATCGACGCTATTGATAAGACGACTTACGATGCGTTTGCCAAATCGCTATTTGCGGAAGGAAACCGTACCTTGGCGGATGGCGTGACAGAGGCTGTTTATACGCTTAGCCGCGGTGTAACGTGGTACACACAGAAATTATTTAATGTCTTGTACGGCTTTACACGTGAAGGGGAAAGGTGCGAAATCCAGCAGGTAGATGAGGCCTTGGATTATATCCTCAAAACGCAGTCCTATGTGTATGAAGAGACTATCTCTCGTTTGCCGGAAAAACAGACTATGACGCTCATAGCACTCTCCCAAAACGGTCCTACTAAAAGTATTACTGCCTCCGCATTTGTGGAGAAATATAGTCTTCAATCCGCAAGTACAGTACAGTCTGCTATGAAGGGGTTGCTGGAAAAAGACTTTGTTACCTTTGAGAAGGGTATATATTCTGTTTACGACATATTCCTGGATTACTGGATTCAACGGATGTATTAAGACATATTTTTTGCTTTTTCCTCACCATAATCATTTCACCATTAAGCAGCTCTGCTGCGTCACCATTTTTTTAAGGTTTATGGCTGACGCTGGGTTGTTTACCTCCGTTGGAGGTGAGGGATCGCTCAAACGCTTACTTCTACGTCATACTACGCAGTTTTCGTCCGTTTTTTAGAAGGAATCCGGATGGAGCGATTGTCGCTACAGCCAAGTGGGAGAGGACTTATGGCTGTCTGGGAGCTTGCTCACAAGCAGGCAGAAGGG
>ONIM01000007.1 GCA_900317885.1 uncultured Bacteroidales bacterium
GTACGTTTGCCTTCGGCATTCGCGATAACGATCGGTTCGTTACCCTCCATAACGGCTACACACGAGTTCGTGGTACCGAGGTCAATTCCAATAATCTTGCTCATAGTAGATATAAATTTTAGTTGTTAATTCAAATTTATGACCGCCCTGCGGGCTGTAAGACCGCTACGCTGTAGGACCGTTTTACTGTAGGACCGCTACGCTGTAGGACGAGTTCGCTATGAGTTAGACAAAGTTTGTGCCAAAGAGTAAATGGGGGATTTTCGGGGGATTTTGGCAGAAAAAGGCTGACATTTTGGCAGAGTTGCTTAATGATGGATTGATTAATGGTGACGCTACGCTTAATGGTGCAAATGGTGAAATGGTGACGCAGCGGAGCTGCTTAATGGTGAGAATGGTGAAAATGGTGAGAATGGTGTACTGAAAGTTTACATCGGCTCCGAACTCGTCGGCGTAGCCACGCAGATCGATTCGCTCTACTTCCTGACCATCCAGAGCGATCAGGTTGGCGAACTACGCTTTGAGACCGAGGACGGCACGGAGTTGGTAAGCGAGATGCCGCTCTTCTATGAGGCGGATAGCCACCACGGCTCGGTACAATCGCCGATCGTCCTGAAGCATAGTGACAACCGGGTTTATAAACTCCTTGAGGATAACCACATAGTGATCATCCGCAACAATGAGAAATACGACATTACCGGAAAGAGACTAAACAAGTAAATGAAACAAGGATTGATACGAATACTGATCTGGCTGGGAATCATGTCGATTCTCACGGTCTTTGCTATGGTAGCATGGATGATGATCTGGGGAGGAACGCAGACAACTGATTCGCTCAAATGGCTGCAGTTCCTCCAGACCATCGCTACTTTCCTACTGCCACCGATACTATGTGCATGGCTTTGGGACGAAGAGCATAAGCCTTTCCGGTGGTTGCGGATGGATGTTCCTGTACAGTGGAAGGAGATGCTATTAGCAATAGTTATCATGGTTTGCGCTGTACCTGGTATCAATCTCTTAGCAGACTTGAATAGTCGTGTAGAACTGCCGAAAAGTCTCGAATTCATCGAGCAAATACTGAAGTCTCAAGAAGAGGCCGCTGCGGCTTTGACCGAGCGATTCTTGCAAGCAGACAATATCGGCGGATTATTGGTCAATATAGGTCTTATGGCACTTTTACCTGCCTTGTCAGAGGAATCCGCTTTTCGTGGCACTTTGCAACAAATCATATACAAGGATCAAAGTGGCAAGGTACAAAGTACAAAGGTGCATCTGGCAGTCTGGATTACGGCTTTTGTTTTCTCTGCGATACACATGCAGTTCTACGGATTCGTACCACGGATGTTGTTGGGGGCGATGTTCGGATATGTATTTGTCTGGAGCGGAAGTCTTTGGATACCAATTACCATGCATTTTGTAAATAACGGCTTAGCGGTAGTGACGTATTATCTATCGGCCGGCAACGAAGATACAAAAAATATCGCCGACACTTTAGGTGCCGGCGATACGTGGTATTTTGGAGTTTTATCGCTCCTTATTACATCTCTGGGTCTACTAATATTCTACCGCAGAACTCACAAACAATAATTTTCTTGCGAGTACGGATGTCTAACTGCAACTGAGCAGGAATCTTCGCGTGGCAACCACCACATGAGTCACGCTCAATCTTTACAACAGCCAGACCGTTGCGTGCGCTCTTACGAATACGCTTGAAACCGGTCAAAAGGCGCTCGTCTATCTTCTTCTCAATCTCGCCGGCACGAAGAACGAGAGCCTCGGTCTCTGCCTTGGTCTCTGCCAAAATCTGATCGAGCTCCGAACGTTTCTGATTCAAATCTACTGTGCGTTCCTCGATATCTTTGGTAGTCTTAGCTTTCTCCTGCAATTTGGACTCCAACTCAGCAGAAAAATGCTTGATCTTACGTTGCGAAGCTTCAATCTCCAATTCCTGATACTCAATTTCCTTGTTGAGGTTATCAAACTCACGGTTATTGCGAACGGAGTTTTGTTGCTCTTTATAACGCGATATTGATGCGTTGGCATTTTCGGTGCGAACGCGATGATCGCTGATTTGGGTCTCGCAGTCCTTTATCTCGTTCTCGATGTTGGACAGACGGGTCTTCAAACCTTCTACTTCGTCCGCCATATCTTTCACTTCCTGCGGTAACTCACCCGCCAAGGTACGCAAGTTATCGATTTTCGAATCCACTTGCTGCAATTCATAGAGGTACTTCAGTTTTTCCTCTACCGTTAATTCTTTGGTACGTGCCATAAAATTATCATTTTTAAATTATATTATTTCTACTTGTATTGGAGATTTATCTGCGCTACTGATAACATATTTTACCCCGATGGAATCGAGGATATCTCCAAATATCTCTCGCGCGTGTCGCTCAGAGTACCAATGATCTATATCAATCAGTCCTATTCGTCCGTCTGCATCCTGAAACTCATGATACTTGCAATCTGCCGTGATATAGACATCCGCTCCTTGCACTATCGCCTCAGGGATAAATTCCGCTCCACTGCCGCCACATAAGGCCACCGTCCGAATTAATTCGCTTGCGGGTCTCGTATAACGGATGTATGTACATTGTAATCTATCGCGCACATGTCCGATGAATTCGGCATAATTCATAGGTTTCGAAAGCGTTCCTATCACACCTAATCCGGTCTCCTGATTCGCCGCCGAAGGCACTAAGATGCGATAGTTCTCCACACCGAGTTTGTCAGCCAAACGAGTGTTTATTCCTCCTATTACGGAATCCAGTGAAGTGTGGGCAGAATAGATTGCTATCTGATGACGGATAGCGATCTCCACGATGCGTTGCTGAGCAGTCTCTCCACATATCTGCTTCAAGCCGTGGAAGAGCAAAGGATGGTGACTGATGATGAGTTGACAGCCTCTCTCAATAGCCTCATTGACCACTGCCGTTGTAACGTCTGTGGTCAGGAGAACGGAGTTAATCTCACGTCCTGTGTCACCTATCTGCATTCCCGAGTTATCCCATTGCTCCTGGGCACTCCGTGGCGCTACAGATTCTATGCTATCGATTATGGCTCGTAAGAGCACTTATTTCGTTTCCTCGGCAGCTGTTTCCTCTTCCTCCTTATCGGTGAAATCGTTGAAACCTGCATTAACGAGGATGTTGTACCATTGTATGAGTTTGCGTATGTCGGACGGATAAACGCGGTCGCGATCCCAGTTAGGGAGTACCTCATCGAACCATGCGTTGAGCTCATTGTTGGAAGCTTTCTTGGGATCCAAAGCAACAGGCTTGAGCCCTTCTTTCTTCCCTGCCGATGTCAGCACTTCGCTGAGGCGTACGTCGTCCGCGTCGGTAAACATAGATATGTCGCTGAGTGCTACAATCTTGTCACGCGCATATGTCGGCATACGTTTGCCGTCCACGAGACTCTCCACGATGAGCATGTTATTACCGCGGCTAACCAATTTATACAATCCCGGCTTTCCGGTAATGGCAAGGATATTTCTAAGCATAAACTTCTAATTTTTGAGTTCTTAATATTCAAAATCGGCTGCAAAGGTACAACAAAATTTTGAAATGTACAAGTAAAAAACTATTTTTTCGCCAATTATCGATGATAAATAGCAATTTATTCGCTTGTTAAGTCTTTAGCAAGGGATTCTATTTCCTCTTTACAAGACCGTAACAACTTAGTTGTCTCCGTAGAGAGACGCTTGTATTCCTCCATGCTGAGAGCTTCCGCATTTTCTAATTGTGCAATAATGGCTTCGGCCCGTGCTATTGATTCATCGTACGTCATAATATCATTATTTGCCTTTTCCGCGGAGAATAACCCCGACGGTAAAAAAGAGTATTTTCACATCTAAAAGGAGCGACATATTTTCAACATATACCACATCACAATTGAGCCGCTCAATCATTTTCTCCATTGTATCGGTATAGCCGACGCGAATAGGTCCCCAGCTGGTCAGACCCGGACGAACTTTATAAAGCAGGCAATAATACGGAGCTTCCTTCATAATCTGCTCTATAAAATACGGTCTTTCCGGACGCGGGCCAACGATGGACATTTCTCCGCGGAGGATGTTCCATAACTGCGGCAGCTCATCCAAGCGATATTTGCGAAGCCATTTCCCGACACCCGTGATACGCGGGTCGTCATCGGCTGTGAGTTGCGGCTTTCCTTCTTGCTCTGCATGATCTATCATCGTTCGGAACTTATAGATATAGAAGGATTTTCCGTACAATCCGATGCGCTCCTGGCGATAGAAAACGGGACCGCGGGAAGAATACTTGACTTGTATCGCAATTAATACAAAAAGCGGCGAGAGAACGATGAGTCCGAGCGCAGAAACAACAAAGTCAAACGCTCGTTTGATACACAGCTCTGAGTCCGTCATGGATTGTTCTGTGATGCGGATAAGAGAGGGATGGTCAATACGCCCGATCCGCGCAGCTCCGGTAAGCATGTCGTACACACGCGGAATCATACTGATCTCACAAGAGAGCGGATACAGACGTGCGATGAGTTCGTATAACTGACGGTCGGAATAACCACCCGGCAAATCAATAATAATCTCGTCCTGTTCACCGGGGATAAGCGATTCTGCTTCTTGCGCGGAGTGAATCGTCCGAACCCGTACTATACCACGGTTTCTCGAGAGAAGAGTGATGGTTAGACGCGGGATATAGGCGAATGTGAACTGCAGTCCGAAAAGAACAGCGAGCGAAACGAGGTAGCGGTTATAAGTATCCACTTGATCATCAATAATGATGACAAAGAAAAATAGCAAAGAGATGATCGCTGTAGAAATGAAAGTCCGTAAAAACTCCCGCCAGAAAGGTTTTTGGAAGGGATGCACGTAGTATCCGGAGAGATAGTAACACCCCAGACAGACGAACGGATAGATCACCAGCGGTTTCCAGAAACTGAACGCAGGTATCAGCACATCGCTCAGGCCCTCCATTCGTCCTTCGTAAACGATCCACCGGAAACCTAAAAAGCAAATCCACACCAGTTCACTACTGATGAGGTCTGCCAAGAGGTAAGTCAGTTGTTGTTTGCGACGGAGATTCATTACGGGCGGATGATTTTAAAGCTGTTATCAGCATTTATTTTGATGATGGTACTGGGTTCGTGAGGCGTCTCGTCGTCCCGTCTAAATAGACAAACATAGTCTGTAAAGTCTAGGATAGGTCTTACTATCTCCTTAAAATACCTCGCAGTTGGTTCACCAGAGATATTAGCGGATGTGGAGACGATCGGTCGTTTGAGTTGCGCGCAAAGCGCGTTGCTGAAGGGCTCTTTGGTGATGCGTATTCCGACAGATCCATCTTCGGCTATCAAGTTTGGCGCCAAATGGCGGGCGTTGGGATAGATAATCGTCAATGGCTTCGCAGGAGAGTAGTTGCTCTGAGAGGCGGAATCATCCTTACCGGAGGGAAAGCCTTCTTCACAAACGGATTCCAGAAGCAATTCTGCGGATTCGGGGACGTCCACATAGTAGTTGAGTTTGGCAGCAGAGTCAAGAAGGACGAGCATGGATTTGGAATCCTCACGTTTTTTGAGCGCATAGATGCGTGCAACCGCTTCGGGATTCGTAGCGTCACACCCAATGCCCCACACAGTATCTGTGGGGTATACGATGATTCCTCCTTGTCGCAAGACGCGCAGAGCTGCTTGTAAGTCTTCTTTATCGTACCGCATAAAATTTGCGCAATTTAGGTGCAAAATTACTAAAAAAAAGACAAAAAAACAAAGAAAATGCAGAAAATCGACGAATTAAATCAAAAAAATCGCGGAATATTTGGTTATTTGGAAAAATTGTAGTAATTTTGTAGCCCCTTAAGTAGCGTGCGCACTCTAAGAGGGGAGAAGAAACCCTCAAGAAAAGAAATAAATCAAAACAAAAACAATAAACAAATTAAACAAATGAAAGAGTTAGATTTAACTAAGTATGGTATCAAGGGTGCAACTGTTATTGCACACAACCCTTCCTACGAGTACCTCTTTGCAGAGGAGACCAAACCAGAGTTGACCGGTTATGACAAAGGTCAGGAGACCGAGCTGGGCGCAGTAAACGTAATGACCGGTATCTACACCGGTCGTTCGCCAAAAGACAAATACATCGTTGATGATGCACAGAGCCACAACAACGTATGGTGGACCACCGAGGGTTACAAGAACGACAACCACCCGATGAGCGAGGAAGTATGGGCCAAAGTGAAAGAGCTGGCAATCAAAGAGCTGAGCAACAAGAACCTGTATGTCGTTGACGCTTTCTGCGGAGCAAACAAAGAGACCCGTCTGGCAGTTCGTTTCATCGTAGAGGTAGCATGGCAGGCACACTTCGTAAAGAATATGTTCATCCAGCCGTCCGCTGAGGAGCTGGAGAACTTCGAGCCGAACTTCGTGATCTACAACGCATCGAAAGCGAAAGTAGAGAACTACAAAGAGCTGGGCCTGAACAGCGAGACCTGCGTGGCATTCAACACCACGAGCCGTGAGCAAGTGATCATCAACACCTGGTACGGCGGCGAGATGAAGAAAGGTATGTTCTCCATGCAGAACTACTACCTGCCACTCCGCGGCATCGCTTCGATGCACTGCTCGGCTAACACCGACATGGAGGGCAAGAACACCGCAATCTTCTTCGGTCTCTCCGGAACCGGCAAGACGACCTTGAGTACCGACCCGAAACGTCTGCTGATCGGTGACGACGAGCACGGATGGGACGATGAGGGCGTATTCAACCTCGAGGGTGGCTGCTACGCAAAAGTTATCAACCTCGACAAAGAGAGCGAGCCGGACATCTACAACGCTATCAAGCGTAACGCTCTTCTGGAGAACGTTACGGTTGACGCAAACGGCAAGATTGATTTCGCCGACAAGAGTGTTACCGAGAATACCCGCGTAAGCTATCCTATCAACCACATTGAGAAGATCGTTCGCCCGATCTCTGCAGGTCCGGCAGCCAAGAACGTCATCTTCCTCTCTGCTGACGCCTTCGGCGTACTGCCTCCTGTATCGATTCTGACTCCGGAGCAGACAAAATACTACTTCCTGAGCGGCTTCACCGCTAAGTTGGCAGGTACCGAGCGTGGTATCACCGAGCCGACTCCGACCTTCTCCGCTTGCTTCGGACAGGCATTCCTGGAGCTGCACCCGACCAAATATGCAGAAGAGCTTGTAAAGAAAATGGAGAAGAGCGGTGCGAAAGCATATCTCGTTAACACTGGTTGGAACGGTACCGGCAAGCGTATCTCGATCCGCGATACCCGTGGTATCATCGACGCTATCCTCGGTGGCGATATCCTGAGCGCTCCGACGAAGAAGATCCCGTACTTCAACTTCGAAGTACCGACCGCTCTTCCTGGCGTAGATCCTGCTATCCTCGATCCGCGTGATACATACAAAGATGCAGCAGAGTGGGAAGCTAAGGCAAAAGACCTTGCTGCTCGCTTCATTAAGAACTTCGACAAATATACGTCGAACGAAGCCGGCAAGGCACTTGTTGCAGCAGGTCCGCAACTTTAAATAAATGATACAAAGATAAATTACAACTATGCAAAACAAAGGACTTGTTAGAATTTTGGCGGTGTGCCTTGCGTTGGTATGCGCCTTCTACCTGTCGTTCTCTCTGGTGACGAGCCACTATGATAAGAAAGCAAAAGAGTACGCAGGTGGTGACGATGCGAAAGAGTACCTTTATCTGGACTCGATAGCAGCAAAGAAAGTATGGTTTGGTTACACCCTGAAAGAGTGCCGCGAGAAAGAGATCAACCTCGGTCTGGACTTGAAGGGTGGTATGAACGTAACGATGGAAGTGTCTGTACCGGACATTCTCGATGCATTGAGCGGTCATAACGAGACTCCGAACTACAAAGAAGCTTTGGCAAAAGCAAAACAGAAACAGAAGACGAGCGGTGCAGATTTCGTAACGCTGTTCATCGAGTCGTACCGTGAGGTAGATCCGGATGGTCAGTTAGCTTCTATCTTCTCCACTTTTGAGTTGAAGGACAAAGTGACGCTGAACTCTACCAATGCAGAGGTAGAGAAAGTGATCCGCGAGGAGGTTGACGGTGCTATCCAGAACTCGTTCAACGTGCTCCGTACGCGTATCGACCGTTTCGGTGTTGTTCAGCCGAATATCCAGAAACTGGCTCAGCCGGGTCGTATCCTGATTGAGCTGCCGGGTATCAAAGAGCCGGAGCGAGTTCGTAAACTGCTTCAGGGTTCGGCTAACTTGGAGTTCTGGGAGACCTATGAGGCATCCGAACTTCTGCCGATGCTGGCACAGATCAACCGTGAGTTCGCTGCTACGAACGTAGCTGAGGCTGGCGAAGAGGCAAAAGCAGCAGAGGTTGCTGAGGCTCCGAAGGCAGAAGAGGCTCCGAAAGCAGAGGAAGGTGAGCTCGCTGATTTGGTTGATAACTTAGGCGCAGACAGCGCTGCCGTTGAGGCAGATCAAGAGGCTCAGTTGGCAGAGTACAAGAAGAACAACCCGTTGTTCGCAATTCTCAACCCGTCGATCAACCAAGCCGGTCAGGCTTATCGTGGTCCGGTGATTGGTACCGTTCATTATGTGGATACCGCGAAAGTAAATGCCATGCTGAACTCGCAGATTGCGAAAGCTGTTCTGCCGCGTGACGCTCGTTTTTACTGGACAGTAAAAGCTATTGACGAGGCAGGTAGTTACTACCAACTCGTAGCGCTGAAGGCACAACGTGATGGTCGTGCTTCGTTGGAAGGTGATGTGATCACCGACGCTCGTGCAGACTTCTCGCAATTAAGTGCTTACGCTAACGTTTCCATGTCAATGAACGCTGAAGGTGCCAAGATCTGGCAGCGTCTGACCAAAGATAACATTGGCAAATCCGTGGCAATCGTGTTGGACGGCTATGTATATAGTTTCCCGACCGTGCAAAACGAGATTGCAGGCGGCAACAGCCAGATCACCGGTAACTTTACTGTGGAAGAGGCAAAAGACTTGGCTAACACTCTGAAGTCCGGTAAGATGCCGGCTCCTGCCCGCATCATCGAGGAGAGCGTGGTTGGTCCGTCCCTCGGTCGCGAGGCTATCCAATCTGGTCTCTGGTCCTTCGCTCTGGGCTTCTGCCTCATCCTGATCTACATGATCTTCTATTATGGCTGGATCCCGGGTCTCATCGCTGACTTTGCATTGCTATGTAATGTATTCCTGCTGCTGGGTATTCTCGCCTCCTTCTCCGCAGTCCTGACCCTTCCGGGTATCGCCGGTATCGTCCTGACTATGGGTACCGCAGTCGATGGTAACGTGCTGATCTATGAGCGTATACGTGAGGAGTTGAAAGCTGGCAAAGGCATGCGCAAGGCTATCGAGGATGGTTTCAAGGGAGCTATCTCCGCCATTATTGATGCGAACGTTACTTCGTTCCTGACCGGTGCTATCCTCGCTATCTTCGGTACAGGTCCTATCAAGGGCTTCGCCGTTACGTACATGATCGGTATCGTATCATCGTTCCTGACAGCCGTGTTCATCACTCGTCTGCTCTTGGAGGATTATGCAAAACGCGAGAACGCGAAAGAGCTGAGCTTCACGACCGCCATCATGAAGAACTTCCTGCAGAACATCCATTTCGATTTCGTGGCTGCCCGCAAATGGGCTTACTGCCTGTCCGGTGCGCTGGTTATCTTCGCGATCTTGGGTCTGGAGCCGCATATCTTCGGTAAACTGAATCTCGGTATCGACTTCTCCGGCGGACGTAACTACGTGGTTCGTTTCGACCGTAACATTAACACACAGGATGTCCGCGAGAGTTTGGAGAGCACCTTCAAGGCTACCTTGGAGGATGGCGAGACCTTTGGCCTGAACGTCATCACTTATGGTAACGATGCTAACCAGGTACGTATCTCTACCAACTATCGTATCCATGAGGATAACGCTGAGGCGGACGAATATATTGAGGGTCTGCTCTATGAGGGATGCAAGCCGTTCCTGGGCGATAATATCTCCTTCGAGGACTTCCACTCTACGGAGTCGAATGCCAACGTAGGTATCATGTCCAGCCAGAAAGTGGGGCCGGCTATCGCTGATGATATCACTACCAGCGCTATCTGGGCTGTGCTCGCAGCGCTTGTTGTGATCTTCCTCTATATCCTCCTCCGTTTCCGCAATTTCGCTTACTCGGTAGGTGCATTGGTAGCTCTGGCTCACGATACAGTAATTGTGCTGGGTCTGTACGCTATCTTGTGGAAGATCATGCCTTTCTCCATGGAGATCGACCAGGCATTTATCGCAGCGATCCTGACTGTAATCGGTTATTCAATCAACGATACCGTGGTCATTTTCGACCGTGTTCGTGAGTACAACAGCTTGTATCCGAAGCGCGAGCGCTTGCAGAACATCAACGATGCGTTGAACAACACTTTGAGCCGTACGTTCTCGACCTCAATGAGTACGTTCGTCGTATTGTTGGCGATCTTTATCTTCGGTGGCGAGACTATCCAGGGCTTCGTATTCGCACTTCTTGTAGGTGTGATCGTCGGTACCTATTCGTCTCTGTTCATCGCTTCACCGATCGCTTATGATATTCAGTTGGCGCAAGCTCGCCGTGCTGAGAAGAAGGCAGAATTGAAGAAATAATGGCTCGCAAGCAAATACAGACTTGTTCTTTCTGCGGTCGGCCGATGCCGGAGATGTTCTCTGGTGAGTACGATAATGCCATGATATGCAGCGATTGCATCGAGGCAGGACATCGGATATTGGCAGCTCGACCTAAGTCAAAGTCGGCTAAAGGAGACGAACTCAGCGTTGACACACTGCCAACGCCGCAGGAGATCAAGGATTTTCTCGACTTATACGTCATCGGCCAGGAGGAAGCAAAACGCTTCCTCTCGGTCGCTGTGTATAACCACTACAAACGTCTTCTGCAACAAGTCGGCAATGACGACGTAGAGATAGAGAAGAGCAATATCCTCCTGGTAGGCTCTACCGGTACAGGAAAAACCTTGCTTGCACGCACGATAGCGAAACTGCTGAAAGTACCTTTTGCTATCGGCGATGCCACAGCTTTAACCCAAGCAGGCTACGTCGGAGAAGATGTGGAATCACTCTTAGTGAGACTGCTTCAGGATGCCGATTATGATGTTACGAAAGCGCAGCGAGGCATCGTTTTTATCGACGAGATAGATAAGATTGCCCGTAAGTCAGAAAACATGTCTATCACCCGCGATGTGAGTGGTGAGGGAGTTCAACAGAGCTTGCTGAAAATGTTAGAGGGCTCTATCGTCAACGTTCCACCTCAAGGCGGACGTAAACATCCGGATCAGGAGCTTATCCACGTGGATACACATAATATCCTTTTTATCTGCGGGGGCGCTTTCGATGGTATTGAGCAAAAAATCGCACAACGCTTACATACTCAGGTTATTGGATTCGCCGCGCAAGCAGAAGCAGAGCGGATTGATAAGAATAACATGCTGCAATACATCGCGCCGCAGGATCTGAAGTCCTTTGGCTTAATTCCTGAGATTATCGGACGATTGCCGGTGTTGACTTATCTGCAACCATTAGACAAAAAAGCCTTGCGCAACATTCTGACAGAACCAAAGAACGCACTGACGAAGCAGTATGAGAAACTCCTGGCAATGGATAATGTAACGCTTACCTTCGAAGACGAAGCGTTGGATTATATCGTGGACAAAGCGCTGGAGTATAAGCTTGGCGCACGAGGCCTACGTGGCCTGATGGAGACGGTGATGATGGATCTGATGTTCGAATTGCCGAACCATAAGAAAACCGGTGAGCCAAGAAAGTTCACTGTAACCAAAGAATTTGCCCGAGAGAAATTAGACAAGGCTGACTTCACACGTCTCCAGAACGCTGTATGAAAAGAATAAACGCGACTCGATTGAGCCGCGTTATTTTTTAAAACCCGCTATACACAATTTCAAGCTTCATGCCATTCTTCGCCGAAAGAATCTTTGTGGCGGAAATGGTCTGTTGCTGACGAACAGAGGTAACTGCGGTCGCGGAATTGGAGAGTGTAGATGTACCGATGGTTACGGGCACTAACAACATGTTTAGAACAGTGTCGCTGCTCTCCTGGCGCAATTGATTCGTCAGAAAGTCGGACATGTCATAAGAGTAATAATAGATTGCGTCCCCCACAGAATCCACTCCTTGCGTTAAGGCACTGAGCAACGCACAAGTATCCGACGGAAGTTCCCTATTGAGGAAGAATCGCTCAAGGCTCTCTTCTCGAATCAATAACATCTGTTGGGATGGTTGCAGCCAATCGTTATATGTCTTCTCGCTCGACGAACCGGTAAACTTATTCTGTACACTCACACGCACTTCAGCCTTGTTGACGTATGGACGCTTGATGAATTCGTTATTCTCCGGATCTACCATATGGCGGATAATCGTATCTGCTATCTCCCTCATCGGGAAGCGCAAACGCGTGTACACGCCCGCGGGCGCGATAATATAATTATAGGAGTCGGAATCACTTTGCAGCTTTTCTACAAGTTCTTTTTTGTCTTCGTAATAGAGATGGTTTACAGTCCGAACCTCAGAGTTAGCGTAAAACGCCTTAAAATCATGTACCACTGTATCGCGGCCGGCCTTCTCATAGCTAAAACGGTAATACACACCTAAAGCTATGTCGGATATATTAAGTATGGTGGACGAACCAAACGAAGTCTCTATCAGCAAACCCTTGAAAACTTCGTTAAAACTCTTCTGATCCTTAAATGACGTGATGGAAGCAAAATACTTCATGAAATCGTCATTGACACGCATTCGTACCATCGGAACATATACTCCCGTACTACTCATGATGGAATCGCGTTTCTCGGAAGCTATCACTATGCGATGGTTGGTTAATATGCTCTTGTCACGTGAGCAATAATCCTCAATGTTCAAGTCTGTAGGATACGTGCCGGAATACTGGAATGTCTCTTTGTCCATCAAATAGGCATTCACAGCTATTGGCGAGTGCGAATCACCTTCCCAACTCGAGTAATACATGAAAAGACAAATGGAATCGACCGAATCTACCGCAAAATCTTCCGGATATGCATATCCCTCAGGGCATGCCAACTGAGTCAAGATGGATGCACGTAATAGACCGTAATCCGTCTCTATTTCGCCTAAAAGGAAAGAATCCGCCTGAGAGATGATTGCGTCACAACTATCTACCATCGATGCGATATTGAATGTATCCGATAGAACGAAGATTCGGTCGCCTTCGTCCAGCACAGATTGACCCGTGGTAGCTACATCGTCCTTACAACCCGTCCAGAAACACACTATCGAGGCCAAAAACACTATAACAGCATAACGCTTACTCATCCTTTTCCTGCTGTAGCAAAGATTGATAGAATTCCCATTGACGGGCACATACCTCGTTCAAATCATCCAACGGCACATACGGAAGGATGGGCTTACCCTTCGTCTCCGCATAGTTCGCCACACGTTGGTTCACTTTCGGAGTTGCATAAACTATGGCGTCTGAATAATCTACTGCCAAACGTAATAATTCCTCGTATCCAACGGGAAAATCGGCTATCGAACGTACATCCGTATTGGTGATTCCATCGATGCGTAATTTATCCGCAAATTTAGTAGAGAAAGGCTTCTGATATTCGTTATCATCCAGCATTAACACCACTTTTGAATGGGCGAAGAACGGCTCGTCGTTAAAGGCCTTTTTCAAATATAAAGGAGCTAACGAACTCATCCATCCGGAGCATAGTATCACATCCGGCGTCCAACGCAGCTTCTTAACCGTCTCTATCACACCGCGCGCGTAAAAAATCACGCGATCATCATTATCCGCGTACTCCACTCCATTATCGTCAGAAACTCCTTTACGACGATGGAATAAATCATCATTGTCAATGAAATAAATCTGGATACGAGCCGTTTGTATCGAGGCTACTTTTATCAACAGCGGATGATCCGAGTCCTCGATTATTAAGTTCATACCCGAGAGCCGAATCACTTCGTGTAACTGATTGCGACGTTCGTTAATCTCGCCAAATTTGGGCATAAAAGTACGCGTCTCATAACCGTGCGCCTGAAAATACTCCGGCAATTGACGATTAAGCAGACGAATCGGATTTTCCTCTGCCAAATAAGGGGTAATCTCCTGCGAGATAAATAGGATGCGTTTCGGCTCTTTCATAGACAAAATACATTTTCGCAATGCAAAGGTACAAAAAAAAATTGACATACTAAAGAAAAATAACAAAAAAATGCCGAAAAATTTTATTTTTCGACAAATTTTAACTATCTTTGCACGTTTTTTGAACAATCTAACTAAAAAATCATGCAAATAGTTTCTACAAAAAAAGAACTGCAAGACCTTGTCAAGGCTTGTAAAACAGAGGGAAAAACCATCGGCCTGGTACCCACGATGGGAGCCCTGCATCAGGGACACGCTTCGTTAGTGAAACGTGCGGTCGAGGACAACGATATATGCATCGTTTCCGTTTTTGTAAACCCTACACAGTTTAACAACAAAGAGGACCTGGCGAAATATCCGCGGAATATCGAACGCGATGCCCAACTCCTCAGTTCTATCGGAGCACATTATGTGTTTGCTCCTACTCCGGAGGAGATGTATTCCAAGGAAGAGATGAATTCCACTTTCAACTTCGATTTCGCAGGTTTGGACCGGGTTATGGAAGGAAAAATGCGCCCGGGACATTTTAACGGAGTAGTGCAGGTCGTTAGCAAACTCTTTTATCTGACACAACCTGACAAAGCATATTTCGGAGAGAAAGATTTTCAACAGTTAGCGATCATCCATCACATGGTTGAACGCAGCTCGATGGCCGGTACGTTCGGACATTTGCAGATTATTGACTGCCCTATTGTCCGTGAGGAATCCGGTTTGGCGCTTTCCAGCCGTAATGAACGCCTTTCGGCTGAAGAAAAAGAGACCGCTCTGGCTATCTCAAAAACGCTTTTCGAGTCGTTGAAATGGGCGAAAATGGAAGGTGCTACAGTCCAGGCGGTACAGCAACGTGTGATAGATACCATCAATGCTGTTCCCGGTCTGGAAGTAGAGTATTACGAGATTGTAGATCAGACTACTCTTCTCACGACAGACACCTTCAATCACGCCATAGGATGTGTCACTGTCTATTGCGGACCTGTTCGCCTGATTGACAACATTAAGTACTAAGTAAGACTTTAGTAAGACTTTAGTAAGGGTTTAGTAAGACTTAAATGCTGTACACTATTCCGAAAATAGTGTGTGACTCGCACATTCCGTTTATCGTCGAGGCAATTCGAAAAGAGTGGAAAAATGTGTCGATTTATCCGATGGAACCGGAGAAAATCGATACATCCGCTGTACACGATGCCGATATTCTGATTGTACGCACAAGGACCAAAGTGGATGAGCACCTCTTGAAGGGCTCAAACGTACAATTGGTTTGTACGGCTACCATCGGTTTTGACCACATCGATACCTCATACTGCGAATCCCGGGGAATCCGATGGTTGTCCTGCCCCGGATGCAACGCGCAAGCCGTCTGTGATTATATAGAAGAAGCTATTGATGAGTTCGTGCAAACAGCTTCTCCTACTCTACCGCTTACTATAGGTATCGTTGGCGTCGGCCATGTGGGAAGCAAAGTGGCAGAAATGGCTGAACGGAAAGGAATGAAAGTTCTTCTCAATGATCCGCCCAAAGGGATTGGCGTATCTCTCGATAAAATCGGAAGAAATAGCGATATTATCACCTTCCATGTGCCGCTCACCAAATACCCGCATCAATACCCCACTTTTCACCTCTGCGATGAGTCTTTTCTAAATCTTTGTAAGCCCGGAGCACTGATTATCAATGCTGCCCGTGGAAGCATAGTGGACGAGGCAGCCTTGGTACGCAGCAGGTATCCTTATATCATAGATACATGGGAAGGAGAACCGGATATCAATCCTGCCGTTTTGAACGGTGCTTTTCGCGCTTCCATGCACATCGCCGGATATTCGGTGGAAGGCAAGCGAAACGCATCGCAAATGTGTCTGGATGCTATCGCAGAGCAATTCTCTCTCCCGAAAATCGATCTATCCTCTTACCCTTATATCGGGCCTTCGGCAGCACGCAAAAACAACAACAATTGGCTTTCTGACATCTCGCGCACGCTCAAGGCACATCCCAAAGATTTTGAGGCTTTGCGCAAGGATTACCCACTAAGAGAAGGGTAGTTTTCCGCTCGATAGTACAATTTATGGGCTAAAAGTGCTGTTTTTTTTGCATATATGCAAATTTTTTTGTACCTTTGCGCCCGATTTGAAAAATAGTAATTGAAAAAACAGAATAAATGGCAAATTTTCAGAAGTTGACTCCTCGTTCGGAGGATTATTCAAAATGGTACAATGAGTTGGTAGTCAAGGCTGACTTGGCCGAGCAGTCTGCGGTCCGCGGATGTATGGTGATCAAGCCTTACGGTTACGCTATCTGGGAGACGATACAGGCAGAGTTAGACCGTCGTTTCAAAGAGAAAGGTGTGAAGAACGCTTACTTCCCGCTTCTTATCCCCAAATCCTTCCTCAGCCGTGAGGCGGAGCATGTAGAAGGTTTCGCCAAGGAGTGTGCGGTCGTAACCCACCATCGCCTGATGAACGATCCTAACGGAAAAGGAGTGGTAGTCGATCCGCAGGCTAAACTGGAGGAAGAACTCATCATCCGTCCGACCTCGGAGACCATCATCTGGTCCACCTATAAGAACTGGATCTCGTCTTACCGAGACCTCCCTATTCTCTGTAATCAATGGTGTAATGTGATGCGTTGGGAGATGCGTACCCGTCTCTTCCTTCGGACGGCCGAATTCCTCTGGCAGGAAGGCCATACTGCCCATGCTACCAAGGAGGAGGCAGAGGATTACGCACGCCAGATGTTGGATGTCTATGCGGATTTTGCGGAGAACGTGATGGCGATCCCGGTTGTCAAAGGTGTCAAGTCTCCCAACGAGCGTTTCGCGGGCGCACTGAATACCTATTGTATCGAGGCAATGATGCAGGATGGCAAAGCGCTCCAGGCCGGTACATCGCACTTCTTGGGACAGAATTTCGCAAAGTCATTCGACGTGCAGTTCCTCACCAAGGAGAATAAATATGAGTATGTATGGGCTACCTCATGGGGCGTTTCAACACGTCTGATGGGCGCGCTCATCATGACCCACTCTGATGATAACGGACTGGTTCTGCCGCCGCATCTGGCACCGATTCAGGTAGTCATCGTTCCGATTTTCAAAAAACAAGAGGATCTGGATAAACTCCTCGCTAAACTCAATCCGATTGCCGACCAACTGAAAGCCCTCGGTATTCGCGTCAAAGTAGATGCCGACGAGAAATATACACCGGGATACAAGTTCGCGGACTACGAACTGAAGGGTGTACCTGTTCGTCTGGCGATGGGTGGCCGCGATCTGGAGAACGGAACAATTGAGATCGCACGCCGTGATACCCAGACCAAAGAGACCATTTCTATCGATGGAATCGTGGAAATCGTGAAGAATCTCCTGGAGGAAATCCAGAAAAACCTCCTACAAAAAGCGCTTGATTTCCGGATTGCCAACACCCGCGAAGTGAATAGCTACGACGAGTTCAAAGAGGAACTCAAGAAAGGTGGTTTCCTGCTCGCGCATTGGGATGGCACGCCGGAAACAGAACAGCGTATCAAAGATGAGACGAAAGCAACCATCCGTTGTATTCCGTTGGCTGATCTGCCGGGACATCATAACGAACCGGGCAAGTGTATCCTGACCGGAAAACCCTCTGCAGGACGCGTTATTTTCGCCCTGAATTATTAATTGGCACAATATTTGTCAGTAGCCTTGTGAAATGAAGCGACTACTGCACATAGTACTGGTTGTGGCAGTGAGCATGAATATGTTCGCTGCCTCTCAGTTTATGGACTCCTGCGCCATCTCCATCCGAGATGGCGATACGCTTTATATGGCGTGGTTGCACGAGGTATGGGTCTATCCGCCGATGAAATTCAAAAACAAGAAACAGGAGAAATTCTACTGGCGAACCGTACGAGACGTGAAAAAATGTCTGCCTTATGCCAAAATGATCAGCAAAGATATGGAATACGCAGACCAGGAATTAGCCAAATTGCCGGATAAGAAAAGCCGTAAGAAATGGTGGAGAGCCTTTGAAAAACAACTCTTTAAAAAATACGAGAAAGATTTCCGGGGAATGTATGCTTCTCAAGGAATGATGCTCATGAAACTCATGGATCGCGAGACGGACAGAACGAGCTATGAGCTAATCAAGCAATACAAAGGCAAAACCACTGCTAATTTCTGGCAATTCGTTGCCAAACTATTCCGGAACGATTTGAAAGAAGAGTACGACGCGTCTGACAGGGATAGAATCACCGAACGCGTCATCAATCTAGTGGAAGCGGGCCAACTATAGGCTCGTTTCTTCATCTGCTTCGTCTATCTTTTCACGTATCATATTGCTCCGCGTAAGAAGCATCGCTTGCAGCACTATGGCTGGCCAGATGGCTGCAAAATTCGGATACAAAGTAGCATAATGCTGGTCGGTCATGCGGATGGCATAAACAATCATCAGTATATAAAAAAGCCCGGCCGCAGCAACCGTTACAAAAATCAAAGTCATCCTTCCGCGGTAACTAAAGAAACACAACAGGCATAAAATACTGCCCCATAGCATCGCCTTGCTGCAATAATACAACCCTTTCACAGACATAATCGCTGCCACTTCTTCTGCTCCGGTACTAAGTTCCCTCTGAGTCACGACAAACTGCTTCTGGTCCTCCATGCTGAAACTGCGGGTATATAAAATACCTGTATCGCTCTGGAAGTTAAATACCGGCCTTGTGCCCAATAAAGCAGCTGCGATGATGGCGATTGACATATAGATCCAGCGCCTGAGCATGCGAGGAGGGATGATAGATTTTTCCTGTTCCATGTGTGGCTTATTTTTCGTTCATGTGTAATTTTCTACGGGACGCTAAAAGCACAATGACTGCTGTAATTGCGGAAAGAGTGTCACTTAGCGGAATAGACCACCATACGCCGTCCAACGGATCTGCAAAAATCGCCGGAAGAAATAACGCCAGCGGAATAAGATAAATCACCTGACGCGTGAGACTCAGGAAAATAGCTTTACCGGCTTTGCCTATGGAGGTAAAGAGGTTACCCGTAACCATCTGAAAACCAATAATCAGCATCGTGGAACAAATGATTCGCATCGGACGTATTGTCCGGCTGATTAGTTCTCCGTCATGTGTAAAAATTCGCGTCATCGCCTCTGGAAAGCACTCTCCTAAAATAAACGCGATGCCCATGACGCCTGTCGCATAAAGGCATGTGAGGTAGAAAGAGCGCAACATCCGGTCGTAATGTCTTGCGCCGTAGTTATACCCCGCGATAGGTTGCATTCCTTGATTCAGACCCATCACAATCATCGCAAACACAAACGTCAAACGGTTAATCACTCCATAAGACGCAATCGCCAAATCTCCTCCGGAAGCCTTCAGTTGATTATTGATAATAATAACCACAAAACAATGCGCGATATTATATAGGAACGGCGACATTCCGATGGCCAACGCACGGGAGGTGATGTGCTTGTTCAAACGCCAAATTCCCCGATGAAATCGAACTAATTCGTTCTTGTCCAGGAATTTGGTAAACTGCCAGATGACGGCCACCGCTTGACTCAAGACAGTCGCCAAAGCAGCTCCCCGAACGCCCATATCTAAACCGAAAATGAAAATCGGATCTAAAATCACATTGATCACTACCGCCACTATCGTTGCCGTCATGGAGAATCGTGGGTGACCTGCCGAGCGAAGCATCGCGTTGAGACCGAAATAAATGTGCGTCAGAATATTGCCATACAGGATGATCTCCATGTATTCATGTGCGTAAACTAAGGTGTCCTCGCTCGCACCAAAAGCCATCAGAATAGGATCTAACCACATCAGCCCAACCGCCATGACAATAGCGGAAAGGATGATATTCATCACAATCACATTCCCCAACACCCGATTCGCTTTCTCGTAATCTTTCTCCCCAAGGTAAATAGCCAATAACGACGAAGCGCCCACGCCCACAAGGCTTCCGAAGGCTGCGCAAATATCCATAAAGGGCTTTGCCACCGTCAAAGCGCCCAACGCCAATGCCCCGCAGCCATGACCGATATAGATCGAGTCCACGATGTTATACAGCGAAGTAGCCGTCATGGCGATGATGGCAGGGAGGGCGTATTTGAATAGCAGTTTATGTACCGGCGCAGTGCCGAGTTCGGCGGTCTTATTCATTCTTCAAGGCCTGGGCGATTTGTTCGAAGGCAGCTGCGGCCGGATGACCGACTTGCAAAGCGATAGGAGTGCCTTCATCGCCTCCCTCGCGAATGGATTGTACTAACGGAATCTGCCCTAATAATGGCACATCCAACTCTTGAGCCAGTTTCTTTCCACCGTCTTTGCCGAAAATATAGTACTTGTTTTGCGGCAATTCAGCCGGTGTAAACCATGCCATATTCTCGATGAGACCGAGGATTTTGACATTCACTTTCTCGTTGCGGAACATCTCTACGCCTTTGCGGGCATCTACCAACGCCACCTCTTGAGGAGTCGTCACGACGATCACTCCGGTCAGATGTAGCGATGAAATCAGGGTTAAATGAATATCGCTGGTTCCGGGAGGCAGGTCGATCAGGAAATAATCCAACTCACCCCAGTGAGCATCTTCTATCAGCTGTTTCAGGGCATTCGATGCCATTCCGCCACGCCATATAACCGCTTGTTCCGGATTAACAAAGAACCCGATGGAAAGCATCTTCACACCATACTGCTCAATCGGCTCAATGAGCGTTCTTCCTTCGATTTCAACGGAGTATGGACGGCAATCTTCCGTGTGGAACATCTTCGGCATCGAAGGTCCGTGGATATCTGCATCTAACAATCCCACGCGGTAACCCGCTTGCGCCAATGCCACCGCTAAATTCGCTGTCACGGTTGATTTGCCAACACCGCCTTTGCCGCTATGCACGGCAATAATCTGTTTGGCATGAATAGGCGAATCGTGCTGCTCCGGAGACTCATTGTGCTTCACAAACTTCGTGTGAATCTGCGCTTGGATATTAGGATCAACATACGTCTGCAAAGCCACTTCCGACGCTTTCAACACAGATTTCAGAAACGGATCATTGTCCTTCTGAAAAATCAGAGAGAAAGATACCTCAAACCCCGAGATACGAATATCGTCCTCCAGCATTCCGCTTTCTATCAGGTCTTTCCCGGTTCCCGGATAGCGCACATGGCGCAAGGCATCGATTATTTGTTGTGGATACATACGCGTAATTTTTCAAATTGCCTGCAAAGATACAACAAAATTCCCACATACGCAAATAATTTCGTAAAAAATATGCGCGCGCTTGCATATGTCATAAAAAAGCAGTAACTTTGCAGCCGTTTTTACGGCTTGCAAACGATTAACAACAAAATATGAAGAAATTTAACGAGTACAAGAAATTAGATTTGCCCGCGCTGAGCAAAGAAGTGCTGGCTCAATGGGAGAAAGAGAATTTGTTTGAAAAGAGTGTTTCTACCCGCGAGGGACACCCGCAGTTTCTGTTTTTTGAAGGACCTCCTTCGGCAAACGGAATGCCGGGCATCCACCACGTCATGGCGCGTACCATCAAAGATACGTTCTGCCGTTTCAAAACCATGCAGGGTTTTCAGGTGCGCCGCAAAGCCGGCTGGGACACCCACGGTCTGCCGGTAGAATTGGGAGTGGAGAAGATGTTGGGTATCACCAAGGAGGATATCGGCAAGAAGATATCCGTGGACGAGTACAACGCCGCTTGCCGCCGCGAGGTGATGAAATATACCAAGGAGTGGACCAACCTCACCAAGCAGATGGGCTACTGGGTTGATCTCGACAACCCCTATATCACGTACGACAACAAGTATATCGAGACCCTTTGGTACCTCCTCAAGGAGCTTTACAAGAAAGGCTATCTCTATAAGGGATACACCATCCAACCCTACTCCCCTGCTGCCGGAACGGGCCTCTCGTCCCACGAGCTCAACCAGCCCGGTTGTTACCGTGACGTCAAAGACCTGACTTGCACCGCCCGCTTCAAAGTAAAAGACGGTCGTTACATCATCGCTTGGACCACGACACCTTGGACACTTCCGTCCAATACAGCCCTTTGTGTCGGCCCGAAGATCGATTACGTAGAAGTGGAGACGCCCGCCGGAGATCATATTATCCTTGCGGAAGCTCGCCTGAGCGCTTATCAGAAAGACCTCTGCGGAACAGACGAAGAAGGCAAACCCGTAGAGCCGAAGATCGTCGCTCGCTACAAAGGTTCCGACCTAGTCGGACTCGAATACGAACCTCTCTTCCCGTGGGTCAACCCGGGTGAAGGAGCTTTTCGCGTCATCCCCGGCGACTACGTTACCACCGAGGACGGAACCGGTATCGTACATATCGCCCCCACTTTTGGTGCCGATGATAAGAAAGTAGCAGACGCAGCCGGCGTGCCGGGTCTCTATATGCAAACCAAGAACAACGGACCGCGCCCGATGGTCGATTTCACCGGTAAATATTGGCGCGTGGAAGATTTGGACCAAGATTGGTACAAAGCCAATGTCAACGACGAACTCTACCGCCGTTACGCCGGCCGTTGGGTGAAAAACGCCTATGACCCGCAGTTCACCATCAACGGAAAGTACGATGAAACCGCAGCTTCTAAAGCGGAAACACTCGATCTTCACCTCTGTCTGGAGATGAAAGCCGACGGACGTCTCCTCCGCACGGAGAAACACGTGCACTCGTACCCCCATTGCTGGCGTACAGACAAACCCGTCCTCTACTACCCGCTCGACTCTTGGTTTATCAAATCTACCAAAGCCTGCGAGGAGATGATTGCCCTCAATAAGACCATCAACTGGCAACCCGAATCGACCGGAACAGGACGTTTCGGCCAGTGGCTCAACAACCTCAACGACTGGAATCTCTCCCGCTCGCGTTATTGGGGAACACCGCTTCCAATCTGGCGTACCGAAGATGGTTCCGAGGAAATATGTATCGGTTCTATCGCAGAATTGTTCGATGAAATCGAGAAATCTGTGAAGGCAGGCTTCATGAAAGCGAACCCTTGGCCGAACCACAAAGTGGGCGATTATTCCAGAGCCAACTACGATCCTTCGGTCATCGACCTCCACCGTCCGTACGTGGACTCAATCATCCTCGTCTCCCCGTCCGGCAAACCCATGAAACGCGAACTCGATCTCATTGATGTATGGTTCGATTCGGGCGCGATGCCGTACGCACAAAACCACTATCCCTTCGAGAATGCCGACCTGCCACGCACTGCCGACTTCATCTCTGAAGGCGTGGATCAGACCCGCGGATGGTTCTTCACCCTCCATGCCATCCACACGATGATCGAAGGTTCCGTGGCATACAAAAATGTCATCTCCAACGGTCTTGTCCTTGACAAGAACGGCAATAAGATGTCCAAACGTCTTGGTAACGCTGTCGATCCCTTCGGCGCACTTGATACGTACGGAGCAGACCCCGTCCGCTGGTACATGCTGACGAATTCTTCGCCGTGGGAGAACCTCAAATTCGATCCCGAAGGTGTAGATGAGGTCCGCCGCAAATTCTTCGGCACTCTATACAACACCTATGGATTCTTTGCCCTCTACGCCAATGTAGATCATTGGACGGCCGAATCCCGACAGTCAACCGACGGTCAACCGACGGTCAAAGCCAATGTTATACCCACGCAAGACCTCTCTGAGATCGACCGATGGATTCTTTCCAAGCTCAATTCGCTCGTCAAAGAGGTCACTGACGCCTATGAGGCGTACGAACCGACCAAGGCAGGACGTGCAATCTCGGATTTCGTGCAGGACGACCTCTCTAACTGGTACGTGCGCCTGAACCGCAAACGTTTCTGGGGCGGAGAGATGAACACCGACAAACAAGCGGCTTACACAACTCTCTATACTTGTCTCAAGACCGTAGCCCAACTCATGGCGCCGAACGCTCCGTTCTTTGCGGATCGTCTCTATCGTGATTTGACCGCGGTCAGCGAACGAGGCGAGCAATCCGTACATTTAAGTACCTGGCCGAAAGCCGACGAGTCGCTCATCAACAAGACTCTTGAGCGTCAGATGTACCTCGCGCAGCAGGCAACCTCTACGATCCTTTCGCTCCGCAAACGAGCAGAGAAGAATGTCCGTCAACCTCTCCAGAAAGCCGTCATTCCGACACCCGACCAAGAGACGACCGATGCTCTTCTGCACGTCTCTGACCTCATTAAATCCGAGGTCAACGTTAAGGAGCTTGTCATCGTTCCTGCAGAGCAATCGGAGATTCGTCTGGTCAAGAAGATCAAACCGAACTTCAAAGTCCTCGGCAAGAAAGTCGGCGCCAACATGAAAGCCCTTGCTGCCGCTATCAACGCTATGTCCCAAGACGAGATTGCAAAGATGGAAACAGAAGGTGCTTTCGACTTTCGACTTTCGACTTTCGACTACACGATAGTGCCCGAGGATGTGGAAATTTTGACGGAAGACATGCCGGGCTGGTTGGTAGCCAACAACGGAATCCTTACTATCGCGCTGGACATCGAACTCACGGACGAACTCATCGAAGAAGGTATTGCGCGTGAGCTGATCAACCGCATTCAGAACCTCCGTAAGTCCTCCGGCCTGGAGATTACAGACCGCATTGAGATTGAACTCGAAGATCGTTCGGAGATTCACAACGCAGTTCTCCACTGCGGCGATTACATCAAATCGCAAGTACTCGCTACCAAACTCGAACTCAATTCTCAATTGTCAACTGTCAATTGTCAAATCCTCGAGATGGACGGTTATAACGTGAATATTAACATCAAAAAAGCATAAAAGGATGAAAAAAGTATTGGTTTTTGCAGCGATTTTAGCGATTGCAGCAGGTTTTGTTTCCTGCCAAAGAGAAGCCTCCACTTTTGCCAAAGAAGACTTAGTCGGCAGATGGCAAGCTCCCTCTGGCGACACCTTGCAGTTCATGGTCTTTCAAGCCGACATCGCTCCGACGCCGGATGGCTTAACGGGCGAGTTCCGTTATGGTTATGAGTGGGACATGAACGACCATAAAGGATGGGACGACAGCCAGGGTACATACGAGGATTTTCTCTTCACACCCATTGAAGACCGTGGCGCGTATCACGGAAACGGATGGTTTGTTTGGAAACTGGAAACCAACGGTGATTTCATCTATGTAAACTTTATGAATAACGGCGGAGCAGATATTCCGAAAAGCTACAAAGTGACCGTTTTAACCGGTTCTAGTCTGACTTATAAAGATGATTTTGGTACTACCCATTCATTTACAAAAGTGAAACAATGAAACGCGCTTTAAAAATCCTTGGCTGGACGCTTCTGAGTATCGTCCTGGCAGTAGTGTTGGTAGCAAGTATTGCTATCTATGTCGTCTTCACACCTGAGCGTCTGACACCTATTGCCCGCCAAGCAGCGGACAAGTTTATCACCTGTGAGCATGAGATCGGCGAAGTTGATTTGACCTTCTTCTCCACCTTCCCGCGCTTTGGTCTGCGGGCCGACGGACTGCTTCTCATTAACCCCAAAGCCGGTTCGCAGAATGACACAGTAGTGGAGGCAAAACATCTGGTAGCCACGGTGGATGTGATGGAGTTTTTAAACAACAAGAACCTCCATGTACATGAAGCGATTTTGGACGATGCTACCGTCAATTTCTACATAGCCGGGGATGGCACGACGAACCTTACGGATGTCTTTGTAACCTCGCCGGACACGACAGAAGAAGACACTTCGGCTTTCTCTCTGCCTTTTGATGCTTTGCGTGTAGACGGACTCCGAATCAAAGCCAACGCCATCACTTTCCTCGATGATAAGGACACAATCTGCGCTTCTCTCGGTCAAACGGACTTGAGTGCCAGCGCAAATAGTTGGGAGGATATTTTCCTCTCGCTCGACGCGCAGGATGTGTGTGCAACGCTCAAGGGTGAGACATATGCCGATTCGCTGCATGTGACGCTTGATGCACCCATGGCGGTTAATTTGGACACCATGCATTTTGCTTTCCGACGTGCCGAATTAGCGGTCAATGAGTTTGCCCTCGTATTGAGCGGAACAGCAGATATTCGCGATTCCATCGGTATAGATGCAGGGATCGCTACGAAAGACAAATGGCAAATCCAACCGCTCCTGGCGCTCGTTCCGGCGAAGTTCACCTCTGCGTTGAAGGATATTGAGGTGGACGGTAAGGTCGCTTTGGAAGCGGACATCAAAGGATTCTTAGGCGAAAACGCAATGCCGCTGGTAAAAGCACGTTTGACCTTAGAGGACGGTGAAGGAGCCTACAAACCCCTGCCGTACAAACTGCGGGATTTGGAACTCGATGCCGATGCCCTCTTGGATCTGAATAAGAAAGTACCTTCCACCGTGACGATTCGTAATCTGGCAGCCAAGACCAAAGACAGCAAACTTTCTGCTACCGGAACTGTCAACGATCTAATGGGGAATATGTTGCTGGATCTGGCATTGAAACTCGATGCCAATCTTCCGGATTTTGCATATTTCCTGCCGGATAGCATGACACTCCTCGGACGCGCAAAAGGCTCGATGAAATCGAAGATATCTCTTGCTGACCTTACGGAAATGCGGCTCCATAAAGGGCGTATCTCCGCGGACTTGGTTTTGGATGATATCCGCTATGAGCAGGACTCGGTGATTGCTATCCTGCCGCATAGTACGGCGAAGATTCAGATCCCGAACGCCACGCCTTCCCGCAAATCCGTTAATTGGGCGCGCGCAGAGATTGTGAGCGATAAGATTGATTTCGTCATGGGAGAGGGTACCCACGCTATGATTGATGCCCCGATCCTCAAAGCCGAAGCAGCTAATGTCCTCAACAAAGAGCAGGAGTATTTCGCTTCGCTGGCTTTCGATGCCTTGGATGCAAAGTATGACACCATCCTCGCAGACCTGAAAGCCTCGGAGTTGGAAGCGTTCGTCAGCGGCGGACAGAAGATCAGTACCAAACTCAAGACGCAAGCCTTAACAGCTTCCATGGGGGAAGAGCTGAAGGCAAAAACCGGCTCTCTGGCTTTGGAAGCTGCATCGCGCTATAACAAAGATGGCGAGAACGCACTCCTCAAATGGAACCCGAGGCTGAAAATCAACCTCAAAGACGGTTTCCTGAACTTGCCTTCCCGTCTGCCGGAAGCAGTCATCATCCCGTCTATCGAGTTTAAGTACTCCAACCGCGAGATGGCGATTGATAACAGCCGCATTGTGTTGGGTAATTCCGATCTGGAGCTAAAAGGTAATGTCCGAAACATCGGCAAATGGTTCCGCCACGAGGATATTTTACAAGGCGAGTTAGAGGTCGTTTCCAACCATTGTGACGCGAACCAACTTCTCGCATGGTTCTCTGCTGACAAAGGAGCCGAGGAAGAGAGTCCGTCAGCCGAAGGCGGTCTGTCAGCGAACGAGAGTGAGCGGTCTGTCAGCGATAGCGGTCTGTCAGGCGAAGCCGATCCTTTCCTCGTTCCGACGGATGTAGATCTGACGCTCAATACGCACATGCGGGAAGTGGATATCTTCACCCAGCATGCCAAAGATCTAAAGGGTGGAATCTACGTCAAGAACGGCAAACTGATCTTGGACGAGGTGGGTTTTGTATGCCGTGCGGCCAAACTGCAACTGACGGCGATCTACTCCACGCCGCGCCGAAACCACCTGTATCTCGGCTTTGACTACCACATGATTGATGTGGATATTGACGAGTTGCTGTCGATGATTCCGAATCTGGAGGAGATGGTTCCGATGCTTGCCTCCTTCAAGGGCGCAGCGCAGTTCCACTTGGCGGTGGAGACCTATCTCAATGAGTACTACAAACCGAAGATGTCCACCCTCCGTGGCGCTTCGTCGCTGACGGGAAAAGACCTGGTAGTACTGGATAGCGAGACCTTCTCGACCATCTCCAAACTGCTGATGTTCAAGAAGAAAACCGAGAACAAGATCGACTCCCTCAATGCGGAGATCACGATTTATAAGAACGAGATTGACGTCTATCCGCTGTGTGTACAGATGGATAACTACATGGTGGCACTCGGCGGACGGCATCGCACCGACATGACCTTCAACTACGACATCAACGTCCTTAGTCCTATTTATTTAGGCGTGCACGTGGGCGGTACGATGGATAACCTGCAGATCAAGTTAGCGAAATGCAAATATGCCCAGGATTTCAAGCCTCATTGGTATCAGAAGGCCGACACGCAATCCCTGGAGCTCCGCCAGCTGATCAAGAAATCCATGGAGAAAAACGTCCGGATACAATAAGAATAAATTTCACCAATATGAAGAAATCAATTGTTTTAGGAGTCATTGCTATGAGTTTATTAGCATGCAGCAAATCGGGTTCCAACCCTCTGTTAGATCAGCCGAATACCCCCTATGGCGTGCCGGCGTTTGATCAAGTGAAGAACGAGCACTATCTACCGGCTTTCGAGGCGGCTATCGCAGAAAACAAGGCGGAGATAGATGCCATCGTGAATAACGAAGCCGAGCCGACGTTCGAGAACACGATTGTGGCGCTCGACCGCGCAGGCCTTCTGCTGGACCGCGTACAGGGCGTGTTCTTCAATGTCCTTGAGGCGGACGGCAACGATGAGATGAACGCGATCGCCGAGCAAGTGAGCCCGATGCTCTCGGAGCTGAGCGACGGCATCATCCTCAACGACAAGCTCTTCCAGCGCGTGAAATTTGTCTATGACCAGCGTGATCAGTTGGGCCTCAACCCCGAGCAGATGCGCCTCGTGACGGAGACCTACAAGGCCTTTGCGGACAACGGCGCGAACCTGCCGGAGGATAAGAAAGAGCGCCTCAAAGCCATCAATCAGGAGCTCGCGCTGCTGTCCCTGCAGTTCGGCAATAACGTGGTGGCAGAGACCAACGACTACCAGTATTTTGTGAAAGACGAGGCGGAGCTGAAAGGTCTGCCGGAGAGCGCCAAGGCTGCGGCTGCAGAAGAGGCTGCGGCGGCCGGTCATCCGGGCGAGTGGCTCTTCACGCCCAAGCGCACCTCTTTCACGCCGGTCCTCCAGTACTGCGAGAACCGCGAGTTGCGCAAGGAGCTGCTGATGGCTTACACCACCCGCGGCAACCACGACAACGACCATGACAACAAGCCGGTCATCATCCGCGAGATGGAGTTGCGCATCGAGAAAGCCAAACTCTTCGGCTACGACAACCCCGCGGACTATATCCTCGCGGATTGTATGGCGAAGAACCACCAGACCGTCGATGCTTTCCTCGCGTCTGTTTGGACTCCTTCGTTAGAGGCTGCCAAACGCGAAGCTGCCGAACTCCAAAAACTCATGGACGAGGAGAAGATGGCGCAAGACCCCCATACGGACGACCAGATTTTGCTCCAACCTTGGGACTGGTGGTACTACGCGGAGAAGCTGCGTAAGGCCAAATATGCGCTGGACGAGGAGGAGTTGAAGCCCTATTTCGAGCTCAACAACGTCCGCAAAGGTGCTTTTGGCGTTGCTACGAAGCTCTTTGGTTTGCAGTTTGAGCCGCTCAAAGACATGCCGGTGTATAACCCCGAGGTGGAGGTCTTCAAGGTGACCGATGCTGATGGCGCGCTGGTGGGCATTCTCTATACCGATTATTTCCCGCGCGCAGGCAAACGTCCGGGTGCATGGATGAACAATATCCTGCCGCAGTATATCGATGCGGAAGGCGTGGATCATCGCCCGGTGATCATCAATGTCGGTAACTTCAACAAACCTACCGCCGGCAATCCTTCGTTGCTCTCCATGGACGATGTAGAGACCCTCTTCCATGAGTTCGGTCACGCCCTGCACGGCCTGCTCTCAAAGGCGCACTACAAGTCTCTTTCGGGCACCAACACCCCGCGTGATTTCGTCGAGTTGCCCTCGCAGTTTATGGAGAACTACGCGTACGAGCCGGAGGTGCTCAAGACCTACGCTTTCCATTACCAGACAGGCGAAGTGATCCCCGACAGCCTGATTGCGAAGATCAACGCCGCCGGTAAGTTCAACCAGGGCTTCGTGACCACCGAGCTCCTCTCTGCATCCATCCTCGACATGGATTTCCACGAGCTGACGAGTGCAGAAGGCCTCGATGTTAACGCTTTTGAGAAAGCGAGCCTCGAGAAGATGGGCATGATCGACGAGATCATCGTTCGTTACCGCCCGACTTTCTACAACCATATCTTCACCACCGGTTACGAGGCAGGCTATTACAGCTATACCTGGGCGGCGGTGCTCGATGCGGACGCTTTTGCGGCCTTCAAGGAGACCGGAGACCTCTTCGAACCGGCTACTGCGGCACGCTGGCGTCACCTCTTGGAGCAAGGCGGTACACGCGACGCGCAGGAGCTCTACCTGGAGTTCCGCGGCAAAGAAGCTGACCCCGCTCATCTCCTCCGCCGCAAGGGATTTATCGAATAACAATGTACAATGTACAATTTACAATGTACAAAAGCCAATAGGACGCTTTGTGAATTGTGAATTGTGAATTGAAAAATTGACTCGTCGTACGCAGACCATATTATACCACACCCTGCCGATAGCCTTCTGGCTGTTGGCAGGGCTGGTATGCGCTTTGCCGTGGGGGCTGACGTTTGTCAACTCTGCTTTATGCCCTCCTTCTCTACTCTCTTATCTGTTACCTTCGGTAGTAGTACTGACGGGACTTTGGATATTAACAAGTATCAAACGCCATGGTTCGGCTGTAGAACCATGTCTATGGATAGGAATTTTATTAGGGATTGCTTCTTATTGGCTGCCAACGGTGCTTTTTCTCGTGGTTCCGGCATGGATATATTTGTATTACCGTCGTCTAATGAACGTTCACGCGTTCTCGGCCACATGGATTGGTCTGATTTTCGTGGCGATATGGGCAGCTGTGCTGATTTATAATCCGTTGATGACTTCCGGATTACTAAAGAATACTTGGGCGGATTTCTTTGCTTTGGACACTCTATGGGCATGGCTTCCTATCGGAGCTGTCCTTTTTGCCTTTATTGCTTCTTCCATCGCTCGCACTAACCTCCGTATCCGATAGCACTTGGTAGTTTCGGCCATAAGAGCGATAGGAATCTTTCTCAATTTCTATTGTCGGTTCTTCCCATTGCGTAAGAGGAGTGAGATGCCAAGCAATATATTTGATCTTCATTCCACGATCGAGCCATTGTTTCTCATAATGCGTCTTTAAAGCTCGTGCATCTTCTAAAAGTCCGTTTTTATCGGTATTTTCGTCATAGAGGTCATCCGTAGAAGCAAGCACGGGATACGGATTAAGCCTCAGCATCTCTGTCGTATATGTATAGAGGAAGGGTGAATCGGTCTTGAGATGAATCAGACCGGAAGGTTTCATGATCTGCTGATAGCGTTGCATGAAGAAGGTAGAGGTAAGACGTTTGGTGGCTTTCTTCATCTGCGGATCGCAGAAAGTGATCCAAATCTCGTCGATTTCATCGGGTGAAAAGAAAGAAGTTATGAACTCGATATTCGTTCTTAGAAATGCCACATTCTTCAATCCCGCTAATTCTGCTTCCTTCGCGCCCGCCCACATGCGCGCTCCTTTAATATCCACCCCTATAAAGTTCTTGTCCGGATAGCGCTGCGCGAGACCGACGGTATATTCTCCTCTGCCGCAACCGAGTTCCAAGACGATGGGATTATCATTATGGAAATAGGTATCGCGCCAATGACCTGCCATCGGTTTATAAGGAGGTTGGAAGACATTGGAAAAGGTCTCCATCTCCGCAAATTTCTTAAGCTTATTCTTTCCCATAACCCTTCGCCTCTATACTTTCACCTCTCGTTTTTAACAATCTCCACTCCTACGTCCATTACTCCTCTCAAGACGCTGTCCCGCATTCCGTGCTGAATCGCCAGGTAATATTTACCTGTGTCCGGGAAATGGTACTGCTCCTCTAACAAAACAGGCATTTCTATAAACCCGTGATGCTTGTCTCCGAGCCATCGACCTCTATCATCTGCCAGATAAAACTCTATGGTATCCCGATGTCCTTTATTGTCTCTCACAAAGAGCCACATGTTCTGATACGGGTATTGCTCTGTGTGACGGACATAAATCAACATCCGATAATCGGCATCTTTATCGGTGATCGTATAATCAAACTGAGGAAGCATATCGCTATACCATTCTCCCGATGGAATCGAGATAAATTCGCTATACACGGTGTTGTGACGGCAAGATGTGAACGCACCTGCCGAGAGTACAATCAGAAGGAGATAGAGTATTCTTTTCATCGTTTGTTAGGATGATGGTTCTTTTTCTTTTTTCTATCAAAACGCGTCACATCCCCGTGTCCGGTCTCATAGCCGATAGCAGCTTGTACTTCACGCGAATCCAGAGCTACGGGTTTCTCTCCTCGCCGGTTCATCGCAATCACCTCGTGTGCACGAGCTGCAGGAATGGTTACTAAGTTCGCGGGTATATGTTGGTCTGTAGAATAGGTCACCGTTCCGGCTAACGGGTCAGCGGAGAAGAAGTAGTACGTAGCGTCTTGGGTCTCCAGCTCCGCATGACGGGAAGGCAAAGCTTTCGAAGCATCTTCATAGACAGGTACCTCGTAGTTAAGACAACACTTGAGTTTCGCGCACATGCCGGCAAGCTTCTGCGGATTCGGGGATATATTCTGCAATCGCGCAGCTCCTGTTCCGACGGAAGAGAAATTGATGAGCCAGGTAGAGCAACATAGTTCACGTCCGCAGGGACCAGTTCCGCCAATACGTCCTGCTTCCTGACGCGCGCCTATCTGCTTCATCTCCACACGGATACGGAAAGTCTCTGCGTACACTTTGATGAGTTGGCGGAAATCCACACGTCCGTCGGCAATATAGAAGAAGATAGCTTTCGATCCGTCGCCTTGGTACTCCACGTCGCCGATCTTCATCTCCAGACCGAGGGATTTAGCGAGTTGGCGCGCCTTGATCATCGTCTCCTGCTCGCGCGCATGAGCTTGTTTGGCGCGCTCCAGATCTTCGTCCGTAGCGATACGGATGACTTGACGCACCTCATAACGGGAGGAGTCGATCTTGTTCTTCTTCATCTGCAACTCTACGAGTTTGCCGGTAAGCACTACCTCGCCAAGATCATAACCGGGGTTGGCTTCCACCACAACTTTCACACCTTTCTCCAAAGGAAGATGTGCGGAATTATGGAAATAACCCTTACGCGTATTTTTGAACTGTACCTCGATGAGATCAGTCAATTGGGTATTCTCCGGAAGATCCGAGAGCCAATCGCTCACGGGCAACATATGCGCAGAATTGCGCTTGGTTGCGCCGGCGTTGAGTTCATTCGATGTCTGATATTTATGGTTCGCCATGTATGTATGGATATTTATGGTTTTTTCTTCTTGATAAGGATGATCATCTGCAGACAGAGGTCAAAGAAGATCATCTTTGCGTTTCCGTTTTGCTCAATCTGACGTTCTGCCAGGTCGAGTTGGTTCATGATAGCTTCTACGTTGCCGTCATGTATAAAAGGCGCGAATTTAACGGAGAAATTGCGCTCTGCTTCCATTTGGTAGTTCAGTTCAGGTTGCGCGAAATTGCGGATGTAGTTCTCTCGTACTTGCTGCTGGGCGTATTGCAGGAAATGTTTCTGTCGTTCCCGTCCGACTTTGCTGTCCGCCATGTCGAGTGACCATTGACGCAAGCGTTTGAGGGACTCAAATTTCTTAACCGGATCGGTAAGTACTCCGACGGTATAAGCATCTCGGAAAAGTGCGATGAAATCGCGCAGTTCTTGTTGATTTTCTTCGGATTCATCGGCTTTTTTGAGAGCCGCAAGGTACGAACCGTTCGCTATGCGGGCGATGTCATTCGCCTTTACGGAGTCCATTCCTTTCTGTATCAAGGCCTCAGCGATGGTCTCGTTCTCCAGGCGAGGTACACGGATGGTCTGTACACGGGATTGAATAGTAGCCAATAACTGTTCCGGGTGCTCGGAGACTAAGAGGAATATCGTTTGTACAGGCGGCTCCTCAAGAAGTTTGAGCAGTTTGTTCGCCGTCGTGATATTCATCTTCTCCGGTTGCCAGATGATCATGACCTTATAGCCGTTTCCGTACGGTTTGAGGGAGAGTTTGCGAAGGATCTCTCCGCTCTCTTTCTCGTAGATCATCGATTGTTTGGTCTCCACGCCGAGCGCTTTATGCCAATCTTCCAAGTCGAAATAGTGCTGATTGAGAATGATCTCTCGCCATTGAGGAAGGAAGGCATCGCAGGTCTCATCAGAACCCACTATCGGAAAGACAAAATGCAGGTCGGGGTGTTGGAGTTTCTCAAACTGGAGACAAGTCGGGCAAACGCCGCAACTATCCTCGTCCGTGCGATGCGGACAATTGAGGTATTGCGCGTACGCCAAGGCTAATTGCAGTTTGCCGATTCCGGAGATACCGGAAAAGAGTTGTGCATGAGGGATTCGTCCCTCACGCACAGCCTGACGCAAATGTTGCTTGGTCTCTTCTTGTCCTATGATCTCGCGGAAGAGCATTATTAGTGGACAAGTTCTTTTTTGAGAGCCTCTACCATCTCAGCATATTCGGCATCAGAGAGATAGACCTTACCGGGATTCATCTGGAATGTACCTCCGTAATCCGGACCATCGACGTATTTCGGCGCCAGATGGAAATGGAGGTGGCTCAACTTGTCGGAATAAGCACCGTAGTTGATCTTCTCCGGATGGAAGAGTTTCTGCATAGCGCGAGTGACATCTGCGACGTCCGCCATGAAGAGGTTACGCTGCTCATCGTCCAGTTCGTTGAGGTCATTCACATGCTTGTCGTACGCTACAAGGCAACGACCGTGATAAGTTTGCTCCTTAAAAAGGAATGCGCGCGACACGCGAAGATGTGCTATCTCAATCATGAGATTGTGCAAAGTCTCATTGTTGGTGCAATAGAGACAATCTTTAGGATCGGAATACATATGTTATTTATGATTTATGATTTATGGTTTATGATTTATTTCTGGCGGCCATTGATGACGGCTTCTCGGACAGCTTCGATAGCGGCGTTGGTATCGGGTTTGCCTTCTGCATCTTTAAACTGCTTGAGATCAATCGCTTCGCCTATATGCATGTGTACGGGATGACGGTTGACAAAGGGTTTACCTTTAGGTAATACCTCAAAGCAGCCATCCAAGGAAAGCGGAATAACCGGCAGACCAAGGTCCATGGCTATCTGGAAAGCTCCGCGTTTGAATCGTCCCACTTCGCCGTTGAGGGAGCGTGTTCCTTCCGGGAAGATAACCGTACAGACGCCGTTCACGAGTTGTTTCTCCACCTCTTGCAGACTCTCCATGGCAGCTTTCGCGTTACGACGATCAATAAAAATATGTCCTGCGGCTTTGCAACCCGTTCCTACAAAAGGCACCTTGCGCAGTTCCGCTTTCATGAGCCATTTGAAGATCACAGGCAGCCATCCATAGACGAGCCACACATCGAACATCGACTGGTGGTTGGCGACAAAGACATAACTCTGTCCGGGTTGAATATGCTCGGTTCCATCGACAGAAACGGGCAAAAACATCAGCCAGAAGAAGGAGCGGGACCAGAACTGTTGCACCTTATGAACGAACTCTGCGTTCTTCCAATGAACGGTACAAACGGTGAAGATTGCCGTGAAGGCTGTCAGTACTGCCAGAAGCGGCCAAGCGATCAAGTACTGGTAGAGGATATAAAAGGGTTTGATCATTTCAAGTTTATGATTTCAAATTTATGATTTAGTCTTTATCGTATTTCTGCATGAATCCGCGGTAGAGGGCGCAAATACGGCGGATCTCTTCCCATTGCTCATCGGGCAGTTTGGTTCCGACTACTTCCACAACGCGTCCGGCAGCAATAGTTCCAATCTCTGCGCAGCGGCGGATATCAAAACCATCGCTCAAGGCGTGGAGGAATCCTCCCGCGAAGTAGTCTCCGGCACCGGTGGAATCGGTACAAGAGGTAGTGATGGCGCCGATATGATGACGTGTGCTGCCCTGTTGCACGTACGAGCCGTTCTTACCGACTTTCACGACGGCGATATCGCATTGCTCGGCAATCATCTGTACGGACTCCTCGGGATTGAGATGGGTGTAAGCAAAGGACTCATCTTCGTTCGCGAAGACGATATCCACATATTGTTTTACCAGGCCTTTGAGGAAAGCGTGGTTCTCGTTGATGACGTTATAGGAAGCCAAGTCGAGAGAGACCATACAGCCGGCTTCTTTCGCCAGACGGATGGATTTCTCGAGCAGGTCGTGGTTCTGAACCAGGTATCCCTCGATATGGAAGATGTCGAAGCCGGTGAAGGCATCTTTCTGGATATCGTCCGCACAGAGTTCAGCCGCAGCTCCGAGGTATGTAGCGAAGGTGCGCTCACCATCCGGCGTGACAAGGACAATAGAGAAGCCGGACATCGAGTTCTGCGAAAGCAGAAGAATCGGTTTGACGCCGTTCTTGATCATGTCCTCGCGGTAGAAATCGCCCACTTCGTCGTTTCCGATCTTGCCGATGAAGGCTGCTTTGCCGCCGAGAGAAGCGATGCAGTTGATCGTGTTGGAGGCAGAACCGCCGGCAACCATGCGCTTGCGCACGGAGAGAAAGCGGTATTGAATCTGCTCCGCCTGCTCGCGCGAGATCAGGTTCATACTTCCTTTCGGGAAACCAAGTTCACGCAAATCATCCTCGCTAACCTGCAAGAGGATGTCGGTTAATGCGTTTCCTAAACCAAGAATTTTTTTCATTTTAGTATGTTTTTTGCCCTTAAATAGGTCGATTTTCAAAAAAAGTGTACCTTAATGACATTTTTTTGCCAAAAAATTTGGTCATGTCAAAAAAAAGCAGTACTTTTGCACCCGCTTTCGAAAAAGCATGCTTCCTTAGCTCAGTCGGTTAGAGCATCTGACTGTTAATCAGGGGGTCCTAGGTTCAAGTCCTAGAGGGAGCGCAAAAGCATCTACGCAAGTCGTGGGTGCTTTCTTTTTACCCCTTCCCTAAAAAACGCCGCAAAGGTACAAAAAATTTTTGAGATATGCAAATTTTGGGCATTAGGAAATATAAAAAAATAACAAAAATGAGCATGCGCGCTTGCGTATGTGGATTTTTTGTAGTAATTTTGTGCGCTGAAAAGGATAAAAAAGATGCAAGTGATTTATTTTGCGGGAGGATGCTTCTGGGGAACCGAACATTTCTTCCAACAGGTTCAGGGTGTAGTGCGGACGGAGACAGGTTTCGCTAACGGCAGAGAGGATCTGCCGGAACCGACGTACGAGCAAGTTTACACGGATTCAACGGGGTATGCGGAGACGGTAAAGGTGGAGTTTGATGAGGCGAAAGTGTCGTTGGAGTTCTTGGTTCGGATGTTCTTCCGTGCGATCGATCCGCTGTCTTTGAATCAGCAAGGTCACGATGTCGGGACGCGGTATCGGACTGGGGTTTACTACGTCTCTGAGGAGCAGAAGGCGGTGATTGAGGCGGTTTTTGAGGAGGAACAGAAGAAATACAAGGAAGAGATGAAGGTGGAATTATTGCCGCTGAAGAATTATTGGCCGGCGGATGAGTACCACCAGAAGTATTTGGATAAACATCCGAACGGTTATTGCCACCTGCCGATGGAGCTTTTCCGATGGGCGAAAGAGCAAAGAGATATTTAGAAATAATTGAAAGGAGGACAGATATGTTACAAATTGGCGACAAGATGCCGGCGTTCCGAGTGTTGGACGAGGCAGGAAAAGAAGTGACGGAGAAGTCGATGGTCGGAAAGAAGACTGTGATCTATTTCTACCCGAAAGACTCCACCCCGGGTTGTACGGCGGAGGCTTGCAACATCCGTGATAACTACCACGCGTTTCTGGCGCAAGGGTACCAGGTGTTCGGCGTGAGCAAAGATTCCGTGGCAAGCCATGTGAAGTTCAAAGAGAAGAATGCGCTGCCTTTTCCGCTCCTGAGCGATCCGACGACGGAGATGTTGCAAGCGTTCGGAGCTTGGGGCGAAAAAAAGAACTATGGAAAGGTCACGATGGGCACGTTAAGGAAGACGTATATCTTCGATGAAATCGGGACTTTATTGCGTATTATCGAGAAAGTGGATACCAAAAATCACAGCGCTCAAGTGCTGGAATAAGCTGCGCAAAAACTCCGGTTATTGGATCATCATGACCAGGACGGGAAGAGGAAGCAGCCCATTAATGGAATAGAGGATGTCGCCGGAATAGGTGGATTTACAACGGTATAAATAACCGTTTTCAACGGTATAAAGGATGTCTCCGGAGTAAGTAGATTTACCGCGGTAGATATACGTGCCGTCAAACGTAAGGACAATATCGCCGGAGTACGTGGATTTGCCGTTATAGAGATACTTGCCATCCCAGGTGTAAAGGATGTCTCCGGAGTAGTTGGAGCGGCCTTTATAAATGTATTTGCCATCCCAGGTATAGAGGATGTCGCCGGAGTAAGTGGAGCGGCCTTTGAAGATACTCTGGCCGTCAAAAGTGAAGAGGATGTCGCCGCTGTACGACGATTTTCCGCGGAATAACTGTGTCTGTGCCATGGTTGCCAAACTTATGAGGGTGAATATAAAAACAAGTATGCGTTTCATGTGAATTTGTTTTTCGGGTGCAAAGGTACAATTTTTTTCCGAAATGTGCAAATCTTATTGGATTTTTTTGCATATGTGGAAAAATTGTTGTAATTTTGCAAGCGAAAAGGAGATTAAACAAAATGAAGCAACAGACAAAGGATATATTATACAAAGATATATTATACAAAATAGACAGACGGATACGACCGATTCTCAATATTATGTCCGTGATCTGCCTTTTGTTGTTGTGCTCGGCGGCTTTTGATATTCCTATTAAGTCTATTCTTACAAAAATACTATGCTTTTCTGCCGGTATATGGCTTGTGCTGGTTGTATGTCGCTTGTGCTTGTCGCCTTTCGTTAAAAGCGATGAGGAAGAGGAGTTTGAGCAAAAGGTTGATTATATTTTACAGCAAAGACAAGCGGGACAAACCGCCGGTTCAAATTATAATCCGCTTCGTGAGCTTAGTCCGGAACAGGAGGAAAAGATCAAAGAGCTCCTACGAAACTTGCCGGAAAACCCGATGAAACCTGGACATATTAACCTTGCGCTTGTTGCGCAATACTTAACAGCTCTTCAACAATTGGGAAAAGCCGACTTGAAAGACAAGCACCATTTGCGGCTTTGGGTGGAAGAAGTTACCGGTAAAAAAGTGCCTAATTCCAGCCAATTCAACGAAGCCATACCAAGTCAAACAAGAACAAAAGTCCTCTCCGCACGCAAAGAATTAGAGGACATTCTCTAAATAATTCTGCAACGGAATTTGTTTTCGATTTCTTCGATAATTGCATCGAAGTTTTGTTTTTATTCGCAAGATGCAGTACTTTTGCCGAAAAATTTCAAAAATGTTTGCGCAAATGAAAAATTATTTGTATCTTTGCAGCCGTTATGAAATAATGGGCACAAGCGTGTGCTCACTAATAGCGTTGTAAGCTAAACTTGAGTTTTGGAACTTCGACAACTTCAAAACTTTTAACGATTCAAGCAAAAGCCTACGCGCTCGCGCCATCGGCGTGAGCTTTTGCGTAGAATTTGAATCGTTAAGGTAGTCGAAGACCTCAAAACTCAAAGGATACGAACAAAAGTTCACGTTTTTTATTATGTATCATCTTAAAAATTAAATCATATGAAACACAATTTTTACAAAGTTATTGGATGTTTGGTCTTCATTTTAATGACCGCTCCTATTTTCGCTCAAGACATTATTGTCACAACTGATGCTAAAAAGATTGAAGCACAAATTTTGGAGGTTTCTAAATCTGAAATTAAGTATAAAGAATATGACAATTTAGATGGTCCGACTTTTATTATCAGCACAGATGAGATTAGTTCTATCATTTACAAGAATGGGAAGGTAGTTTTGTATAATCAACCTAATGATATAAAATCAACAATTGAGTCAACAGAATCAAAATCACAAGGACAAGAAAATATCGCTACCATTCTTCTTCTGTCTGGCAATACTAAAAAGGGGAAATTGGTGGAGATGAATAGTCAATATGTTTCATTTTTAGAAAATGGAGTAAAAATAACTATTCCTGCCTCTGAGATAAACTCTGTTACTTTGGGAAACGGGCAAACAAGGACATATACTAATGTTTCAACCATGCAAGAGAAAAATATTCAAAGCAAATCCACTGTAAACTCCAAAAACTCGGAAGAAAACAAAAACGGACGCATATTTCGCGACAATGGGCAATATTTTTACAATGATACCTATATATCATCAAAGGAAGTAGAGCGTATTCTTCAGCGCGAAAATGCTACCGCTTATAATCAATGGAAAAAAGCAGAAGGAATGCTTATAGGTGGTTCCATATGTACAGGTATAGCCGGAGGATTAGCAATAGGCGGACTATTCCCTCTAATTAGTAAAAACTACATTGCGACTATTGGAATGGAGTGTGCGGCTATTGTGCCACTAAGTATCGGTCTTGGACTAACGCTTGGAGCATCAACTCATTATAATAAAGCCATCGATATTTATAATTCAAAATATGACCATACTGCTATTCAACTTAAATGGCAGATTACACCAAATGGAGTTGGATTAGCACTCGCCTTTTAAAAATTAAAATATTATACACTATGAAACCCTTAAGAATTTTTCCACTTATTGCACTCGCAATGTTATTTGCCTCGTGCGAGAAAATTATGGACGATCGCAATCAGCCTGTTCCAAATGACCCCAAAACCGTTTGGTTATTAAGCGTAGAAGTTGATGAACTGCCGAGCGATGTAGAAGCTTATAGTTGCGCGGTTTTCAATGTTAATAATGCTAACGATGTAAACGTATTCACGCGCACTGAAGTTAAATTACCTGAACTATTAAAAATCCCGGGTGCAAAATACTTAGGGACTAAAAATAGGAACAACGACAGGGCATATGCTGTTTCCTTCTTCAAGATCAATACACAAGCCACTGAGTCGGCTGATTTATTAACGCCTCTCAGTACGATAATAGTACCTACATGTTCTGAGCTTTTTAAGGAAAAAGAAGAAACTAAAAAGGAATTACCCCAGAAAATTGGCTTTGAGGAATCCGGAGTTAAAGGGTACTTGCATTTGAGGTACGACTAACTTTGCGGGATAGAATCCCGCGGAATGGACATAGAGACCGAGATACAATTCCAAGGAATGGACATACAAGAAAGAGGTAAAAAAACAAAGAAAAATCGCCAAAAACTTGCCGGTATCGGAAAATTTTAGTACCTTTGCAGCGGATTTTGAAAAAAAACTTGCCGATAGGGGATTCTAAATAAACAAAATTATGGAATATATATCCGTTTCTCAGTATGCCGCAAAGTACGGAATTAGCGAACGAACCGCACGAAACTATTGTACCGCGGGAAAGATACAAGGTGCGTTTCTAACAGGTAAAACATGGAACATACCTGAGGATGCTGTTTTGCCACAGAAAGGCAAAAGCAAACTCTCACCACTCCTGGCACGACTTCGTGAGGAAAAAGAATCGCACCTAAAAGGAGGCATATACCATCGTACGCAGATTGATTTGACCTACAACTCCAACCATATTGAAGGAAGCAAATTAACTAAAGAACAGACACGCTATATTTTTGAAACGAATACACTTGGCATCACCTCGGAGAACACGTCTGTGGACGATATCATGGAGACGGTGAATCACTTCCGTTGTATCGATTATGTGATTGATCATGCGACAGAAAAGGTATCCGAATCTCATATAAAGACTCTTCACGCTATCCTCAAGACCAACACTTCTGATAGCCGAAAAGATTGGTTTGCAGTCGGAGATTATAAACGCCTTGCCAACGAAGTAGGAGGAGAAGAAACAGCACAACCGGAAGAAGTTCATCGTTGTGTTAAACAACTTTTAGGGGAATATAATGCTAAAAAAACAATAGAACTGGATGATATTTTGGATTTTCATGTTCGGTTTGAACGTATTCATCCATTTCAGGATGGTAACGGACGTGTGGGGAGGTTGCTATTATTCTGGCAATGTTTGCAAAGCGGAATTGTGCCGTTTATTATCACGGAAGATTTACGCCTGTTCTACTACCGAGGAATACAAAACTGGGGACATACAAATGGTTACTTACGAGACACCTGTCTCACGGCGCAAGATAACTATATCGCCATTTTAGATTATTTCAAAATAAAGCACTAATTTGCGCCCTATAAAAGTTTCAAAAATACCCGATGAAATCGTGAGAATTTACTATTTTTGAGATGTAAAAAATTAAAAGAAATTGCTGCTCTTTGCGAAGGGTGGCAATTATTTTTATTTCAAAAAAGTTCGCACGCGCTTGCATATGTAAAAAAAAAGTTGTAAATTTGCACCCGATTTTAGTTTGGGTAAGTATGGGCAGAGGCTGAGAGGGAGAGAAGGTTGCCCCAAAGATGGGACAAAAATGCACAGAGACAGACAGAAACAAAAGGAAACACATAACCCAAAGAAGAAAACAGGGATAAATCAAATAACACAATATTAAAATGGGACTTTTTTCTTTTACACAAGAGATTGCTATCGACCTTGGAACGGCGAACACGATCATCATGTGCGATGACAAGATCGTGATTGATGAGCCGTCGGTAGTGGCTATCTCTATGGCGGACAACAAGATGGTTGCCGTCGGCCGCAAGGCACAACAGATGATTGGTAAGGGCGGTAGTATGATTCGTACCGTTCGTCCTTTGCGAGACGGCGTGATCGCCGATTTCTACGCTTGCGAGATGATGATCCGCGGCATGATCAAGATGATTCCGAAGCAGGCACGTTTGTTCTCTCCTTCGATCCGTATGGTCGTATGTATCCCTTCGGGATCGACGGAGGTGGAGATCCGTGCGGTGCGTGACAGCTCGGAGCATGCCGGCGGCCGTGACGTATATATGATCTACGAGCCGATGGCCGCAGCTATCGGTATCGGTATCGACGTAGAGAGTCCGGAAGGATGCATGATCGTAGATATAGGTGGTGGTACGACGGAGATTGCCGTCATTTCGCTCGGCGGCATCGTAAGTAACAAGTCCATCAAGATTGCAGGTGACGATTTCAACCAGGACATCATCGAATATATGGGTCGTATGCACAACCTGCGTATCGACGAACCAACGGCTGAGCGTATTAAGATCCAGGTAGGTTCGGCTCTGCCGGAGTTGGAGGATGCGCCGGAAGATTTCATCGTCGTAGGTCCGAACAAAGTGACGGCTCTGCCGATGTCCGTTCCGGTAAGCTACCAGGAGATCTCCCACTGTCTGGAGAAGAGTATCTCGAAGATCGAGGGCGCTATCCTGCAGGCTCTGGAGTCCACTCCTCCGGAGTTGTACTCGGATATCGTGAAACGCGGTATCTACCTGACAGGTGGTGGTGCGTTGCTGCATGGTCTGGCACGCCGTCTGACGGATAAGATCACTATTCCGTTCCACGTGGCGGACGATCCTCTGCACTCCGTAGCTCGCGGAACAGGTGTGGCGCTGAAGAACGTGAATAACTTCGGCTTCCTGCTGCGCTAATAGCATAGACGATGCAGAATTTGCTGAAAATACTGCTGCGTTATAGCAACTTCCTCGTGTTCATCGCCTTGGAAGTTGCTGCATTTTTGCTCATCGGTTTCAATAATGTGTACCCGAGGAGCAGTTTGCTGAGCACAGCGAACGACGCGGTAGCATGGCAACACAAGCAGCTGAGCGAGATGCGGGGCTACTTCTCGTTACGCAGCCAGAACGAACAGTTGGCGGCAGAGAATGCCCGCTTGCGTAACGAGATAAGTGCGATGGATTCGGCACAAAACGGCGGCGGCATCACCTATCGCTCCGCCAAAGTGGTACAGATGACGACGGACCAGCTGCATAACTTCCTGACGATTGACCGAGGTTCCAAAGACGGCATCCATCGCGGACAGGGAGTGCGTAACGAAGATGGTGTCGTGGGCATCGTCCGGACGGTAGGCACGAACTACAGCGTCGTACTACCAATCATCAACACCCAGACGAATCTCAGCTGCCGGTTTGCCAAGAACGACTATATCGGTACGCTGCAATGGGACGGCAAGGACAGCCGTTTTGCGATGCTAACCGATGTAGCGGCACACATGGTAGTAAACACCGGAGATACCATCATCACCAGCGGTCTAAGCCCCGTCTTCCCGGAAGGAATACCCGTTGGAATCGTAGAAAATAGCACGCTGAAGGATGGCGATTCGTATTACACCATCCGCGTAAGGCTGCATACGAATTTCAAGCGGCTGAAATATGTGGAGGTTGTAGGAAACACCCATCAACAGGAAATGGAGGAGTTGCAAGATGGATTGGAGTAAACAAATAGTACGATACATCATCGTGATGGTCCTTCAAGTGCTGCTCTTCGACCAGTTGCAACTTTGGGGTGCCTGCCATCCGTATATCTATGTCTTATGCCTGTTGATGATGCCAATCACCCTTCCTGTGAGCGTACAGATGCTTATCGGAGCCGCAGCAGGAATAGTAATGGATATCTTCTGCAACTCGTTAGGCGTACATATGGCCGGATGTATCCTAATCATGTTTATCCGCCCCTATCTGATAGGAGCTGTCGTGAGCGACAAGGACCGACTGAACGAACAAATCAGCCTGCGCTCCATCGGAATGGAGGCCTTACTGAAATACGTGATTATACTGGTGTTAGTACACCATCTGACTGTTTTCGCGATTGCTGCATGGAGTTGGAACCACATCGGTTTTGTACTGTTAGAAACGATCGTTAGCAGCCTTGTAACGATCCTTATAATCATCGGATATAACGTCATCTCATACAAATGATCAACGACCCTACTTATAAACGCCGATACGTCATCAGCGGCATTGCCGTTGTGGTAGTATTGGTGTATATAGTGCGGTTGTTCTACCTACAGGTGATAGACCAATCGACCAAAGATCAGGCGGATAACAACGCCCTGGTCAAACAGACCATCTACCCCTCTCGCGGTCTTATTTACGACAGAAACGGCGAGTTGCTGGTCTTCAATCAGCCGATTTACGAAGTCACGATGGTGATGCGGGAGATGAAACAAGGATGGGATACCGCGGCGTTCTGCGCATGTCTCGGTATTACCGGCAAAGAGTTCGACGAACGCATCGCGGAGATCAAAGACCGACGCAAGAACCGCGGCTATTCCCGATGGACTCCGCAGATCTTCATGAGTCAGTTGAAGAAAGAAGATATCGCTTCGCTACAAGAATCGCTGTTCCTGTTCCCCGGCGTACAGATCCAGAAAAGGACCTTGCGCGACTATACCTACAAAGCCGCAGCACATGTGTTGGGCTCGGTAGGCGAAGTGAATCAGAATGATATCGACCGCGACGATTATTACACACGCGGAGACTATTCCGGTCGCGATGGATTGGAGCGCACCTACGAGAAACAGCTGCGGGGTGAGAAAGGTGTGGAAGTATTGATGCGAGACTCGCGGGGACGAATGCAAGGCAGCTATAAGAATGGTGAGTTAGACCGTACCGCCAAGGCCGGAACGGATCTATACACGACCCTGGATATCCAGCTGCAGATGCTGGCAGAGGAGTTACTAAGTGGAAAAATCGGCAGCGCAGTAGCTATTGAGCCGAAGACCGGAGAGATTCTGGCATTAGCGTCGAACCCGTCGTGGAATCCCAAACTGCTGGTAGGCAAAGAGCGCAGCAAGAACTACAACGCCTTGCTTAACGACAAGACCAAACCGCTTCTCAACCGCGCTACACAAGCCACCTACCCTCCCGGATCGACGTTCAAGACAATACAGGCGTTGGTTTGTCTGGAGCAAGGAGCGATCACTCCCAATACCCTTTATCCCTGCTCGGGACCGGGCAGTTCGCCTATCAAGTGTACCCACCATCACGGTTCGCCTGTGGCATTGGATAAAGCTATCGAGCAGAGTTGTAACCCCTATTTCTGGTGCGCCTTCCGCGACCTGATGCAGAAAGACAACAGAGATATCCATAAACCCTATGAGAAATGGCGGAACGCCGTGATGCAGTTTGGTTTGGGACAGAAATTTACCGATTCGGATCTGGGCGAACAATCCTCCGGAAGCATCCCTAGCGCGCGGCTGTATGACAAGTTCTACGGCCCGAACGGATGGAAAGCTATCACCATCCGATCGCTTAGTATCGGACAAGGCGAGATCATCGTTACGCCGCTGCAGTTAGCCAACCAAGCTGCCGCAATCGCCAATGAGGGATATTACATATCCCCACACCTGAATAAGAACGATTCCATGCGGATTCATCGGCATAATATCGATATTCAAAAGAAGCATTTTGATGAAGTGAAAGCCGGCATGCATCGCGTGATGGTCTATGGAACGGGTCGTCACCACGCCATCGACAGTCTGCACATGGCCGGCAAGACCGGAACCGCGCAGAACCCGCACGGACGGGATCACGCTATCTTCATCGGTTTTGCACCGGTGGAGGACCCGAAGATAGCCGTCGCAGTAGTCGTTGAAAACGCAGGTTTTGGCGCTACATGGGCTGCTCCTATCGCCTCCATGATGATGGAGCAATACCTGAACGGAGAGATGAAACGAAAAGACTTAAAGAAAAGTATATCGGAACGCGTACTGAATGAGAGCGTCAAGAAATGGTAACATATGGCAACACGTCGATTGGCTGACAATCGGACTCTTTCTGGTCTTAGTGATCTTCGGCTGGCTCAATATCTATGGCGCCAGCTACACCTTTGACCAGACCAGTATCTTCGATTTCTCCAACCGCGCAGGAAAGCAGTTTGCATGGATCGGCGGATCTGTGCTGATGGGAATCATACTACTGCTGATCGACTACCGGACGTACGACGTACTGACCTATATCGCCTACGGAGCAATGCTGTTACTACTATTGGCCACCCCGTTCCTGGCGCACGATATCAAGGGCTCTATGTCCTGGATCTCCTTAGGTCCGGTCAGCCTGCAACCGGCGGAGTTTGCGAAATGTATTGTCGCTTTAACCATCGCCAAATACATGGGCCGATACGACTACAAGATACGCACTTGGCGCGATCTCATCGTACCTTTTGTACTCATCGGCGTGCCGGCTCTGATCATCATGGTGCTCCAGAAAGAGACCGGTTCGGCTTTGGTTTTTGCAGCTTTCTTATTGGTCTTCTACCGTCAGGGCATGAGCGGCTACGTACTATGGATGGGTGTGGCGGCCGTGGCACTCTTTATCATCAGTATCCGTTGGGGAGCCGTGGCTTTGCCATTAGGCACCGGCAGCGTAGGAATCATGGTTTGTATGCTGCTGCTGACTGCCGTAGAGGTGTTCTTCATCTGCCGCGACCATTATATCCGATATCAGGCTCTCATCATGGTAGGCGCCATTACGGCCATCTACGGTATATGCCTTATTATAAATATATGGGTGCCGATGCCGTTTGACTGGATCAGTATGGGTATCGTGATTGCGCTGGTGATCTACACGGTTTTTGTGAGCCTCTATTGGCGCAAATATATGTTACTCATCCTGGCGGCCTTCACGCTCTTCTGTATCGGCTATACACACGCTTGTGATTTTGTGTTCACCCGTGTCTTGCAGCCTCACCAACGAATCCGTATAGAGGTGTTGTTGGGCATGAAGGAAGACCCTGCGGGAGCCGGATATAACGTCAATCAGGCACGTATCGCCATCGGTTCGGGACGGTTCTTCGGAAAAGGTTACCTGAATGGTACGCAGACAAAGCTGCAGTTCGTGCCGGAGCAGGATACGGATTTCATCTTCTGTACGGTAGGAGAAGAGTGGGGTTTTGTCGGTTCCATCGGTGTTTTGCTGGTTTATCTGTACTTTATTTTGCACCTGATAGAGATTGCCGAAAGACAGCGGAATGTGTCCACCAGGATCTACGCCTATTCCGTAGCCAGTATCTTCCTCTTCCACCTCACGATTAACGTGGGAATGGTTTTGGGACTGCTTCCCGTGATCGGTATCCCGCTACCGTTCTTCAGTTACGGAGGTAGTTCGCTATGGGGATTCACTATGTTGTTATTCATCCTGCTGCGGTTAGATGCCGCACGTATGGAGCAATTGAGTTGAGGTATGTTTGTAACCGATCCTATAGGAATCATCGGCGAGGAAGAGGCCGCCAAGATGTTAGAAGCGAAAGGCTTTCGTATCAAAGAGCACAACTGGCGTATGGGGCATCTGGAAGTCGATCTGATAGCAGAGAATAAGAAGGAGATTGTGTTCGTGGAAGTGAAAGCACGTACCTCTGCTTATGGCGACAAAATGCCGGAAGAGTACGTGGACGAAGATAAGAAACGACGGGTTACAGCTGCGGCCAATGCCTATATCAAATACCACAAGGTGGAAAAATTGCCACGGTTTGATATCATCGGCATCATCGTCAATCCGAACACGAAAGAGATACTATATCGCAATCATTTAGAGAATGCATTTGTACCCCGCCAGCGTACCATCAGCCGGAATAGTTACTCCGGCACGTGGAAATGGGGACATCGCAACCATACAATAGGACGAAAGAAATGAATTTTAAATACGACGTCATAGTAGTAGGCGCAGGTCATGCAGGCTGCGAGGCCGCGAGTGCGGCAGCGCGGATGGGAAGTCGCACAATGCTGATCACCATGGATATGAATAAGATTGCACAGATGAGTTGCAATCCTGCGGTCGGTGGCATCGCCAAGGGTCAGATCGTCCGAGAGATCGATGCGCTCGGCGGACAGATGGGTATCGTCACGGATAGGAGTGCCATTCAGTTTCGGCTACTGAACCAAAGCAAAGGTCCGGCTATGTGGAGCCCGCGGAGCCAAAGCGACCGGAAACGGTTTATCGAGGAGTGGATTAAGGTGCTCTCAAGCACAGATAATCTCTCTATTTGGCAAGATATCGTAGTAGGTCTTATTATCAAAGATAATAAGGTATGCGGCGTGAAGACTGCTTTGGGCATCGAGATGGAAGCCGGAGCGGTCGTGCTGACCAATGGCACCTTCCTCAACGGCCTGATGCATTGCGGCAAGACCCAGATTGCCGGCGGACGCACCTCCGAGCCGGCTTCTTACGGCATTACGGAACAGTTAGTATCACTCGGTTTCAAGGCAGATAGGATGAAAACCGGCACACCGGCTCGTATTGACGCACGGTCTATCCATTTCGAGGAACTGGTTAGGCAGGATGGCGACAATGATTGGCATCAGTTCAGCTATCTGGATACTGTCCATCGGGAGTTAAAACAGATGCCCTGCTGGATCACCTATACGAACCCGAAGACACATGAGGCATTACGCGCAGGACTTGCAGATTCGCCCCTTTTCAACGGACAAATCAAGAGTATCGGTCCGCGTTATTGTCCCAGCATCGAGACGAAAATCGTGACGTTTGCCGACAAGGAAGCGCATCAGATATTCCTGGAACCGGAAGGCGTAGATAGTAACGAATACTACGTAAACGGATTCTCCAGTTCCTTGCCATGGCAGGTTCAGTTAGCGGGGCTCAAAACCATTAAAGGATTAGAGGATGTCATCATGTACCGACCGGGTTATGCCATCGAGTATGACTTCTTCGACCCGACACAACTGCATCATACTTTAGAGACCAAACAGATTAAAAATCTGTTTTTTGCCGGACAGATCAATGGCACGACGGGCTATGAAGAGGCTGCCGGGCAAGGATTAGTAGCCGGCGTGAACGCACATATCAATGTATATGGAGGCGTGCCCTTTACCATGGGAAGAGACGAGAGTTATATCGGCGTACTGATTGACGATCTGGTTAATAAGGGCGTGGACGAACCATACCGGATGTTTACTTCTCGCGCAGAATATAGGATTCTTCTGCGTCAGGATAATGCAGACGAGCGACTGACCCAACGGAGTTACGAAATGGGGTTAGCGGACGAATACCGCCATGAGTTGCTCAAGAGAAAACAAGCAACATGTGCCGATTTGATCGGGTTTATGCAAGCAACAAGCATCCATAAAGGAGAGATTGATTCGTGGTTAGAAAGTATCGGCAGCACTCCACTCCATGAGGGTTGCAAGATTAGCGACCTTATTCTCCGCCCGCAAGTAAGCATCAAAGGATTAGCAGAGGCACTGCCGGCTCTCAAGGAAAAGATTGCCAATACCTCCGATGAAATCGTAGAGAGTTGCGAGATTGAAGTCAAATACGCAGGATATATCAAACGCGAGCAGCAGGAAGCCGCCAAGCTGCAACGATTAGAGCAGATTCGTATTCCTGAGACATTCAACTACGAAGAAGTACAAAGTCTGAGCACAGAAGCAAGGCAGAAACTGACTCGTATCCGCCCGCGATCTATAGGAGAAGCGCAACGCATCCCGGGCGTCAGCCCTAATGATATAAGCGTGCTTTTAGTACTTATGGGACGATAAATAACAGTTTTTAGTTTATAAAATAAACTAATTTTGATTGTTCCACGTGAAACATTGAATCTATAAATACAAAATAATTATGACAGCAAAAGAAGTAATTGCATCAATTAGAAATGTGCCGGATTTCCCGATTCCCGGAATTCAGTTTAAGGATATCACGACTGCGCTCGCGAAACCTGAATGCTTGAAGTGGATGCGAGACGAGATGGTAAAGCGGTATAAGGATCTCGGTATTACGCAAGTAGTAGGTATTGAATCGCGCGGCTTTATAGTAGGCCCGGCAGTAGCCATAGAAATGGGAGCAGGATTTGTGCCTATCCGCAAATCAGGCAAACTACCAGCCGAGACATTGCAGGTTAGTTATGATAAGGAGTACGGAAAAGATACCATAGAGATGCATAAAGGTGCATTGAACGAAAACGACGTAGTGCTCATTCATGACGATATCTTAGCTACAGGTGGGTCGATGTTGGCGGCAGTAGAGCTGGTTCAAAAAGCCGGCGTGAAAAAGATCTACACCAACTGCCTGATTGAATTGGAAGGTCTGAACGGACGCCAATTCTTATCCGAAAGAGGCATTGACATAGATTGTCTGCTCGGGATTGAAGTAGATGAATAAGGAGTGAAGGGAAAAGATGACCATATTAACTTGCTGTTAAAACGCATTCCGGAAAATCCGGGTGTATACCAGTACTTTGACAAGGACGGGCAGATTATCTATGTAGGTAAAGCCAAAAATCTGCATAGGCGCGTTAACAGTTACTTTAATAAAGACCATCAGTCATCTAAAACAAGGCAATTAGTAAGTCACATAGCAGATATACGTTATGTGGTGGTAGATAGTGAACAGGATGCTTTCCTGCTGGAGAACAACCTCATTAAGCAATACCAACCGCATTATAACATCTTACTTAAAGACGGGAAATCATACCCGTCCATCTGCATCACCAGAGAGCCTTACCCTCGTATCTTCAAGACAAGAACCATCAACAAGAGAAACGGAGAGTATTACGGTCCTTACAGTTTTGGGAATACCGTGGATATGGTATTAGAGCTAATTCATAAGCTATACCCGATACGAACCTGTAATATCCCTCTTTCCGCCGATTCCATCGAGAAAAACAAGATACGTGTCTGCCTTAAGTACCACCTGCATAACTGCTGCGGGATATGCGAAATGCGACCGGGGAGCGAGCATTATGCGGAATGGATAGACCAAGCGCGCAAACTAATCAAAGGAGACGCGCATGATATAGGGCGACAGTTAGAGGAAGAAATGGCGATAAAATCGGCAGAAATGAAGTATGAAGAAGCTGCTGAGATCAAACGCAAGATAGAACTGCTGGAGCAATTTAAGAGCAAAACCATCATTACCAACACGCACGCGGGAGATATAGATGTGTTCGGGTACGACGAGCAGGATGAGAAAGTATATATCTCTATGCTACACGTCCATAACGGATCTATCGTCCAAGGCCAGACCATTGAGTATCGACGGAAGATGGAGGAAGAGAAAGAAGAACTCTTAGCCTTGGGAATGATGGAGTTAAGAGAACGTCTGGAAAGCAAGACCAAAGAGGTGATTGTACCGTTTATTCCGGAGGTTTTTGACGAAACGCTGCACGTGAACATTGCCCTTAGCGGCGATAAAAAGAAGTTGTTGGATCTGGCCATGCAGAATGTACGCCAGTATAAGTTAGACAGGTTGAAACAGGATGACAAATTGAATCCTGAGCAACGCGGAGTAAGGGTACTTACTGAGTTGCAGAAAATGATGGGTCTCCCTACTCTACCACGATGGATTGACTGTTTCGATAACTCGAATATACAAGGTACGAACGCTGTTGCTGGATGTGTTGTATACCGAATGGCCAAGCCGAGCAAAAGCGACTACAAACGATTTGAGATCAAGACGGTAGAAGGCGCAGATGACTACGCCTCCATGCGCGAGGTCGTCCGAAGAAGATACCAGCACGTGATTGACGAGGGCGGTCAGATGCCGGATTTGATTATTGCCGACGGTGGTCTGGGGCAGATGCATGCCATCCGGGAAGCGGTAGAGGATCAGTTAGGATTGAGTATTCCTATCGCGGGTCTGAAGAAAAATGACAAGCACCGCACACAAACTTTGCTCTACGGTTTTCCTCCCGTAGAGATCAGCATGCCGGTAACGAGCGAAGTTTTTCGTCTTCTGACAGGTATCCAAGACGAGGTACACCGTTTTGCGATAACCTATCACAAACAAAAACGCTCTAAATCATTAGTACACAGTGAGTTAGACGAAATAAAAGGCGTTGGACCGAGCACAAAACAGAAGATTTTGCGGCATTTTGGGTCCGTGAAACGCGCTAGAACAGCCACTAAAGAAGAATG
>ONIM01000077.1 GCA_900317885.1 uncultured Bacteroidales bacterium
GCCGATCTTGGTTTGGGATTTGAACTCTGCCTGCAGTTTGGCTTTCTCCGTCGGGTCGTTGAGGATAGTGCGTACTGCAGCGACGACCTTTGCGAAACGTGCTTTCGCTGCGATCTGTGCGGCAGACGGTTCCTTGTCCGAGGGGTAGCAGAGTTTGCCGGTGAAGGTCTTGCCGGTCTGTTTGTTCGTGCGGAAATACACATCGCTGTGCATGCATACCTTCTTCCGCATGGACTCAATGAGAGCCATTGGTTTAATCTGAGCCATAGTTGTTCGGGTTTAGGGATGTCCGGATGGCATCCGGACGCAATAAACGAAGTATTTTTTACACGCGTGGGATGAGAGTCCTTCCTTTTTGAGTTTCCGGGACTGAGAAGGAAACGATAAACGCCCTGAGAAACTCATTATCTTATCTCTCAAATCCAGTGCAAAGGTAGTATTTTTTCAGGAAATATGCAAGGAATGGTGGATGTAAGAGGAATTGCGATTCCAAAATCCAAAGGATGGTGTTTATTCCATGTCAATGAGTTTGTATCCTGCATATATTGAAAGGCTGTACGCCTCATAGTCATAGAGCCAAGTACGGTGGCTGATGTTGGTTCTCAGTTGCGGATTTTTTCGGGTCCATCCGTAGATGAGCGTATTGAGTCCCGTCAGACCGGTGTTTGCGCCGATAGCAGCATCGAGTCGCTCAGCAAGGAGAGTTTTAGAGATCTGTTGTTTCATAGGTTTCATCGATTTGTTTAGCGAGTTTCCATAATTCTTTGGTTGATTTAGCGGGGTACTCTTTTGCGAGTTTTCTGACAAAGAGAGCTCTTTTCTTAAAGGTCTCTCGTGCCTGAATTTCCGCTGGTGAGAGCATTGATGTTCTTTTCGCGGGGGTGTTGGTCGTCATGATGACTTTTCCGGAAGCACAGGTACGGAAGAAAGTGGATCCAATTCTGCCAGAGATTGATTGGATGAATGGATTAAGTTTTACAGAAGCCATAATAGTAATGTTTTATTGCGGCGTGGTGCCGCGGGTTAAACAGAAGGTTTATTTTTCCTAGCGAATTGTTCAGCGAATCGTTTTTGGTTCGCGGCTTCGGCAGGTGTTTTGATGTGGTTGTCTCTATTGGGGCATTTGCAGGCATAAATGGTTCCGTTTTTCGATTTTCTGAAATAGAAGCCATCCCTGCCGTACAACTTCCCGGATAAGGATTGGATTAGGATAATGGGTGTTACTTTCATACTAGTAGTTATTAAAATATGGTTGATCGGTTTGATGACAGTGTGGTCGCGATGTGGTGGCGATGTGGTGGCGATGTGGTCTCGGTAAAGGACGCCGTTTGATGGTAGCCGGTGTAGCTCCCTTAGTAGAGTAGTCTAATATATTGCATATATATATTAGACCTACTAAGGAGCCCCGTGCAACCCATCAAAATCCAGCTGCGGAGATATGATTTTAGGACCGGGAAGGTAGTACACCTCACGGTCGGAAACGACTCGTCTGGTAACAATCGCTTGCCGAAGAGCCTCTCCCACCATCGCCCCGTACTCACTGTCGCTGGTGATATGGTATCGCATGCGCACTTGTGCTTTTAATGCTCCTGCGCGCATCTCGCTATGTCCCATCAGTGCTGTACGGAATACCTCCTCCAGATCTATGGACTTCTCTTCCTTTTCCGCAGGCACTTCGCAGGCGACGGGTAGGCCATCGGGCGTGAGGCAGAAATCAATCCGGTTGGGCATATCGTACTTGCGTGTTGCGGTCTGCTTGACGGTGAAGATGTGAGTGTCGGGGTTTTTGGAGCACTCGTAGGTCTCGAAGCTCTTGTTCTGCAGTTCCGTACCCAGTGCACCGCGGAGTGTCTTGTCCTCTACTGCTTTATTCTGGTGGAGAACACAGACGATGCATGTCTTGTATTCCGATGCGATGTAGAGGAGCTGTCCGATGATTTTCTGCGCCTCCTCGTAGTTGTTGATGTCTCCTACGACGTCTCTTATGCCGTCGAATATGACGAGTTCCGGCCGGCAGATAGAGATGGCGGTGACGACATGTAACATCCGATCCTGCCAGTTGACCGAACGGAGGTTGAAGACGTGGTACTGCTCCTCGCTTGGTTTTTCGCCGATCATCGCTCCGATGCGGTCACGGAGGATCTCACAGGTGCTATCGGGGCTTTGCTCGGTATCAATCCAGAGGACGCGTATAGGTTTGTCACT
>ONIM01000050.1 GCA_900317885.1 uncultured Bacteroidales bacterium
TATCCATATCTCTAACCTCAACGTCGTTGAGGACGGCAAGCCGGTACGTGTTGGCCGCGTAGAGAAGGATGGCAAGCTCGTTCGTGTATCTAAAAAAACTGGTAAGGAGATCTGATTATGAATACAGCAAGTTTGAAACAAGACTATCAGGAGCGCATCGTGCCTATCCTGATGAAGGAGTTCAACTACACTACCGTAATGCAGTGCCCGAAACTCCAGAAGATCGTCCTCAACCAGGGTCTGGGCGAGGCTGTAGCTGACAAGAAGATCATCGAGGTCGCTCTCCAGGAGATGACCGCTATCGCTGGTCAGAAAGCAGTCGCTACCGTTTCGAAGAAAGATATCGCTAACTTCAAGGTTCGTAAACAAATGCCGATCGGTGTATGTGTTACCCTCCGCGGCCAGCAGATGTATGAGTTCCTCGAGCGTCTCGTTCGCGTGGCTCTGCCTCGTATCCGCGACTTCAAAGGTATCAACAACAAGATGGACGGCCGTGGTAACTATACCTTGGGTATCACCGAGCAGATCATCTTCCCTGAAATTAACTTAACATTGATAACATCACCAAACTGCTGGGTATGAACATCACGTTCGTTACTACAGCGAAAACCGATGAGGAGGGCTTCGCACTTCTCCGTGAGTTTGGTTTACCGTTTAAAAAGTAATTCAGACTATGGCAAAAGAATCAATGAAAGCCCGCGAGGTAAAACGCGCTAAGCTCGTTGCTAAATACGCTGCTAAACGTGCACAACTCCTCAAGGATGGTGACTATGTAGGTCTCCAGAGCCTGCCGAAAAACGCATCGCCCGTTCGTCTGCACAACCGTTGCAAAGTGACCGGCCGTCCGAAAGGATATATGCGCGCATTCGGTCTTAGCCGTATCCAATTCCGTGAGATGGCCTCCAAAGGTCTTATCCCGGGAGTAAAGAAGGCTAGCTGGTAAAATTAACATTATTAAATATTGTCCCGACAGGCGGGATTAATTTAACAACAACAAAACAAATGACAGATCCTATTGCAGATTACCTCACTCGATTGAGGAATGCTATCAAAGCCGGCCACCGTGTGGTTGAAGTTCCGGCTTCGAATCTGAAGAAAGAGATCACCCGTATCTTGTTCGAGAAAGGTTATATCCTTTCCTACAAGTTCGTAGAGGATGGTCCTCAGGGCACTATCAAGATTGCCCTCAAGTATGATCCGGTTAACAAAGTTAACGCGATCAAGTGTTTGAAACGTGTATCCACTCCGGGTTTGCGTAAGTATGTCGGCTATCGCGACATGCCGCGCGTACTGAACGGTCTCGGTATCGCTATCCTTTCCACTTCGAAAGGCGTGATGACCAACAAAGAGGCTGTAGGCCAGCAGCTCGGTGGTGAAGTATTGTGCTATGTTTATTAATTAAGGAGGATTACACTATGTCTAGAATTGGAAAACTTCCTATCGCTATTCCCGCAGGCGTAACGATCACCGTTAGCCCGGAGAATGTAGTGACCGTAAAAGGTCCGAAAGGTGAGCTCAGCCAGGCTGTTGATCCCCTGATTTCTGTAAACGTAGAGGGCGCTGTTTGCCACGTTACCCGTCCGAACGACGAGAAAGAGGCACGCGCTAAACACGGTCTGTACCGCGCTTTGATCCACAACATGGTCGTAGGCTGCAGCGAGGGCTACAAGAAGACTCTTGAGCTCGTCGGTGTAGGTTATCGTGTAGAGTTGGCTCAACCGAATGTGCTGAACTTCTCGCTGGGTTATACACACCCTATCTATCTCGGCTTGCCGAAAGAGGTGAAGGTGGAGACCAAATCCGAGCGTAACCAGAACCCGCTCGTAATGCTCGAGTCTGCTGACAAACAGCTTCTTGGCCAGATTTGTGCTAAGATCCGTTCGTTCCGCAAACCGGAGCCGTATAAGGGCAAGGGTATTAAGTTCCAGGGTGAAATCGTTCGTCGTAAAGCTGGTAAGTCGGCTGGTAAATAATAGAAAGGAAACAAGATTATGATTAAGAAAATCGCACGTCGCCTTAAGATTAAGGCTTCTATCCGCACGAAAGTGTCGGGTACCGCAGAGCGTCCACGTCTGACCGTGTTCCGTTCTAACAGCCAGATTTACGCTCAGGTTATCAATGACCTTGAGGGCAAAACCCTTGCCAGCGCATCGTCGCTCGCTATCAAGGACAAAATGACCAAGACCGAGAAAGCTGCAGAGGTAGGTAAACTCGTAGCCGCTGCTGCTATCAAGGCCGGTGTCAACGAAGTAGTATTTGACCGTAACGGATACCTCTATCACGGTCGTGTTAAAGCCCTCGCTGACGCTGCTCGCGAGGCTGGTCTCAAATTCTAATAACTGACGATATTATGCAAAGAGTTAAAACAACACAAGACCTCGAGCTCAAGGAGCGTCTGGTCGCTGTCAACCGCGTAACGAAAGTTACCAAAGGTGGACGTACCTTCACTTTCGCAGCTATCGTAGTTGTTGGAAATGAAGACGGTATTGTAGGTTACGGTTTGGGTAAGGCAGGTGAGGTTGCTGCTGCTATGCAGAAGGCTACCGAGGCTGCTAAGAAGAACCTCATTCAGGTACCTGTTCTGAAGGGCACTATCCCTCACGAGCAGTATGCTAAGTTCGGTGGTTCCCGCGTTTATATCCAGCCAGCTACGCACGGTACCGGAGTAAAAGCCGGTGGTGCTATGCGTGCCGTTCTGGAGTCCGCAGGTGTACACGACGTCTTGGCTAAGTCCAAAGGTTCGTCCAACCCCCACAACCTCGTGAAAGCTACTATCCAGGCGCTCGCTGAACTGCGTGACGCTCGTACCGTAGCTGCTAACCGTGGCGTAAGCCTCTCTACAGTGTTTAATGGTTAATAAATTCTTCTACAATTATGGCAAAAATTAAAATTCAACAAGTACGTAGTACTATCAAGTGCCCGAAGGTGCAGAAGGAGACCATGATCGCGCTCGGTCTGCGTAAGATGAACGCTACCGTTGAGCACGAGGCTACCCCGGCTATCCTGGGTATGGTAGAGAAGGTAAAGCACCTTGTTAAAGTTATTGACTAATCCTAAAAACGAATTATCATTATGGAATTGAATAATCTTACCCCTGCAGCCGGTTCCGTTAAGACCGCAAAGCGTGTCGGCCGTGGTGCAGGATCGGGCCTGGGCGGAACTTCTACCCGTGGTCACAAGGGTGCTAAATCGCGCTCCGGTTATAGCAAGAAGATTGGTTTCGAGGGTGGTCAGATGCCTATGCAGCGCCGTCTGCCGAAATTCGGTTTCAAAAACATCAACCGCGTTGAGTACAAAGCAATCAACCTTTCTACTCTCCAGGCGCTGGCTGAGGCTAAGAAACTCGAGAAAATCGGCCTGATTGAGCTTCACGAGGCTGGCTTCATCTCCAAGACCCAACTCGTTAAGATTCTGGGTAACGGCGAACTCAAAGCCAAACTGACCGTGCAGGCTAACGCTTTCTCCAAGAAAGCTGAAGAGGCTATCGTAGCTGCCGGCGGTACCATCGAGAAGATTTAAATCGTTCACTCGTTAAACGTTAAACGTTAAACTTATTATGCGTTTTATTGAGACAATTAAAAATATCTGGAAGATCGAGGATCTCCGTGCGCGTCTGCTGACTACGGCTCTGTTCGTGCTCATCTATCGTTTCGGATCGTTCGTCGTTCTTCCCGGTATTGATCCCACGGCCTTATCGGCGCTCCATAACCAGACTGCCGGTGGTCTGATGGCGTTGTTGGATATGTTCTCCGGTGGAGCATTCTCTAACGCCTCCATCTTCGCGCTGGGTATTATGCCTTATATCTCCGCATCTATCGTAATTCAGTTGCTGTCTATCGCAGTACCGTATTTCCAGAAGATGCAGAAGGAAGGTGAGTCCGGTCGTCAGAAGATGAACCAGATTACCCGCTATCTGACTGTAGCTATTCTGCTCTTCCAGGGTCCGAGTTATCTCGTTAACCTCTCCGTGCAGATGGCGCAGGCAGGTCAGCCGCTTGCCGTTGGTTTCAACTGGTTTACGATCTCATCCACTATCCTGCTCTGCGCAGGTTCGATGTTCGTTATGTGGCTCGGTGAGCGTATTACTGATCGCGGTGTAGGTAACGGTATTTCCTTCATCATCTTGATCGGTATCATCGCGCGTCTCCCGGGGGCTCTGGTTCAGGAGTTCTCCTCTCGCCTCAACGATACCGGAACCGGTGGATTGATGGTCTTCATCTTTGAGGTGGTAGTTCTGCTCCTCGTGTTTGCGTTCGCAATCATGCTGGTTCAGGGTACCCGCCGTATTCCGGTGCAGTACGCAAAACGTATCCAGGGTAACAAGCAGTATGGCGGCGTACGTCAGTATATACCTCTGAAGGTTAATGCTGCGAACGTAATGCCGATCATCTTTGCCCAAGCTATCATGTTTATCCCTATCGCTATCGTGGGCTTCAACGCTTCTGAGGCTTCGGCCTTCACCCGTGCGTTCATGGATAACAACGGCTTCTGGTACAACTTCGTATTCGCACTCCTCATTATCGCCTTCACCTATTTCTACACCGCGATTATCATCAATCCGGTTCAGATGGCAGAGAACCTGAAGCTGAACAACGGATTCATTCCGGGTGTGAAACCGGGTAAGAAGACGGCTGAGTATATCGACATGATCATGAGCCGCATCACCCTGCCGGGTTCGATTCTGCTGGCTATCATCGCTATCCTGCCGGCGTTCGCGCGTCTGTTCGGTGTGACGATGGGCTTTGCGCAGTTCTTCGGCGGTACGTCTTTGCTCATCATGGTCGGTGTGATTTTGGATACTTTGCAGCAGATTGAGAGTCACCTCCTCATGCGCCACTATGACGGATTCTTCGAGTCCGGCATGCGCATCAAAGGTCGCTCCGGTGCTATGGCCTACTAATTCGTTAGATAGATGATTTTTCTCAAGACTGACGAAGAGGTAGAACTCATGCGGGCAAGCAACATCCTGCTTGGTAAGACTTATGCCGAAGTGGCAAAGGCTATCAAGCCGGGTGTTACTACCGCCCAACTGGATAAGATAGCATACGAGTTCATCATGGATAACGGCGGTCGTCCGGCGTGCCTCGGATACGAGGATTACCCGGCTACCCTCTGTACTTCCGTGAACGAGGTGGTGGTACACGGCATCCCTTCCGATAAGGTGATACTTAAGGAAGGCGACATTGTCTCCATCGACTCCTCGATCGAACTCAACGGCTGGCATTCGGACTCCGCTTATACCTTCCCGGTAGGGGAGGTGAGCCCCGAGGTAATGAAGCTCCTCCGCACGACGAAAGAAGCGCTGTACCTCGGTATCGATCAGGCTACTACGGGTAAACGTCTCGGAGATATCTCTTTTGCGATCCAGAACCACTGCGAGCGTGCCGGCTACGGCGTAGTACGCGAGTTCGTGGGGCATGGTATCGGACGGGAGATGCACGAGGATCCCGAGGTGTGCAACTACGGACGGAGAGGTAACGGTATCGTCCTCAAGTCCGGTATGACCCTCGCGATTGAGCCTATGATCACGCTCGGCAGGAGAAATGTCCTCATTGAGGACGACGGATGGACGGCCAGAACCATCGACCGCAAACCCGCTGCGCATTACGAACTTTCCGTGTGCGTCAGAAACGGGAAGGCCGATATCTTATCTACCTTTGATTATATCAAGGAAGTATTGGGAGATCAATTTATTTAAAAACCTATTAATATGGCTAAGCAAGACAGTATTGAGGTGGACGGCACCGTTGTAGAGGCATTGTCCAACGCAATGTTCCGGGTTCAACTTGAGAACGGACCGCTCATCATCGCTCACATCTCCGGTAAGATGCGTATGCATTACATCAAGATCCTTGCCGGTGACCGTGTCAAAGTGGAGATGAGTCCATACGACCTCACCAAAGGAAGAATCTCCTTCCGCTACAAGTAATTAACAAATTATTAAACTTTTACTAATCATGAAGGTAAGAGCATCTATCAAGAAGCGCAATGCTGACTGCAAAATCGTACGTCGCAAAGGGCACTTGTATGTAATCAACAAGAAGGAACCTAAAATGAAGATGCGTCAAGGATAAGCGCGATCTTTAATTAGATTCAACTACTTCTTAAATCAATTTATTTTTAACAAAATTATCCTTAGTATAAAATTATGGCTATAAGAATTGTCGGTGTAGATATACCGCAGAACAAATGTGGCGAAGTCAGCTTGACTTATATCTACGGAATAGGTCGTTCAAGCGCAAAGAAGATTCTCGCAGAGGCAGGCATTGACCCAAGCATCAAGGTAGAGAATTGGACGGATGACCAAGCAGCTAAAGTCCGTGAGATCATCGGTGCTAAATTCAAAGTACCCAGTTAAACATCAAACGCTTGATGGATATCGGTTGTTACCGTGGAGTTCGTCACCGTATCGGTCTTCCTGTACGTGGACAGAGCACGAAGAACAACGCCCGTACGCGCAAGGGACGTAAGAAAACAGTTGCAAACAAGAAAAAAGCAACGAAGTAATAACGAAGTTGCTTTAATCGTGCCCCTTGGGGCTAAGACGAAGGCAACATTTTGTAACAACTTTTATAAATTTCATCAAGTATTATGGCAAAGAAAGCTATTGCAGCAAAGAAGCGCGTAGTGAAGATCGATGGCGTAGGCCAGCTCCACGTGATGTCTTCTTTCAATAATGTAATCGTTACGGTTGCTAACGGTGACGGCCAGGTTATCAGTTGGTCTTCGGCTGGTAAGCAAGGTTTCCGTGGCAGCAAGAAAAATACTCCGTACGCAGCGCAAATGGCAGCAGCTGACTGCTGCAAGGTCGCTTATGACCTCGGTCTGCGTAAAGTTAAAGCATACGTTAAGGGTCCTGGACAAGGACGTGAGTCGGCTATCCGTGCCTGCGTTGCTGCAGGTATCGATGTGACGGAGATCGTAGATGTTACTCCGATGCCGCACAACGGTTGCCGTCCTCCGAAACGTCGTCGTGTATAATAATAGTTATAAACCCTTAAACGTTAAAAATTATGGCAAGATATATTGGCCCAAAATCTCGCATCGCACGCCGTTTCGGCGAGGCTATCTTCGGCGAGGATAAGGTGCTTGCAAAACGTCCGTACGCACCCGGACAGCACGGCGTTAACCGTCGTAAGAAAAACTCTGAGTATGGTACTCAGTTGGCTGAGAAGCAGAAGGCTAAATACACCTATGGTGTACTGGAGAAACAGTTCCGCCTCCTCTTCGCAAAAGCAGCCCGTACCAAAGGTATTACCGGTGAGATCCTGATTCAGCTCCTGGAGTGCCGTCTGGATAATATCGTTTATCGTCTTGGTATGGCTCCTACCCGCGCTGCGGCTCGCCAACTCGTTTCCCACCGTCATATTACCGTGGACGGACAGGTAGTGAATATTCCTTCCTACTCCGTTAAACCCGGTCAGATCGTGGCTGTACGCGAGAAAGCGAAATCTCTTGAGGTAATCAATGAGTCCCTCCAGGGCTTCAACCACGCTAAGTATGGTTGGCTCGAGTGGAACGAGGCTGACAAAGCCGGTAAGTTGCTTAATATCCCCGCTCGCGCTGAGATTCCGGAGAATATTAAGGAGCAATTAATCGTTGAGTTGTACTCTAAATAATCATTAAATTCATGGCAATATTAAATTTCATCAAACCTGATAAGGTTATCATGTTGGATTCGAGTGCGAACAAAGGTATCTTTGAGTTTCGCCCACTCGAGCCGGGGTACGGAATTACGATAGGCAATGCTATCCGTCGTGTGCTGTTAGGCAGCCTCGAGGGATACGCTATCTGCTCTGTCAAGATTAGTGGTATTGATCATGAATTTGCTACCATCCCCGGTGTCATTACTGACGTTACCAACCTGATCCTGAATCTCAAGCAAATCCGCTTTGCCCATAAGGAGGGCATCGAGGAGGAGACCGAGACTGCAACCCTTCATGTCCGTAAGCAGAAAGCATTTATGGCAGGAGAGTTCAACTCCGTTCTCCAGAACTTCGAGGTGCTCAATACCGATCTCCGTCTGGCGGAGATGGACGAGACCGCGGATTTCGAGATCCAGATCACTGTCAATAAAGGACGCGGATACGTGCCCGGTGACGAGAACCGCAAGAAGGACGATCCTATCGGCACCCTTGCTATTGACTCCATCTACACGCCTATCCGTAACGTCATGATCTCGGTTGACCAGTACCGTGTCGAGCAACGTACCGACTTCGAGAAACTCACCCTCGAGATCACTACCGACGGTTCCATCACGCCGCAACAGGCGCTGACCGAGGCCGCTAAGATCCTGATCTACCACTTCATGCTCTTCTCCGACGAGCGTATCGTTCTCGAGGAGGAGACCAAGAAGAACTCCTCTGCGCTGGACGAGGAGATCCTCCGTATGCGTCAGCTCCTGAACCAGAAGCTGCAGGATATGGACCTCTCCGTACGTGCGCTTAACTGCTTGAAACAAGCAGAGGTAGAGACCCTTGGCGAACTCGTTAAGTACCACCGTGCCGACCTCTTGAAGTTCCGTAACTTCGGTAAGAAATCTCTCACCGAGCTGGACGAACTGCTCGAGCGCAATGGACTCGCATTCGGGATGGACATCTCACGTTATCACGTGAATGATTAATTCATTAAACATTCAACATTAAACATTCAACATTATTATGAGACATAATAAAAAATTCAATCACCTTAGCCGCAAAGCGAACCATCGCGCAGCGATGCTCAGCAACATGGCTTGCTCGCTGATCCTGCACAAGCGTATCAGCACCACTCTCGCTAAGGCGAAAGCGCTCCGTATCTACGTAGAGCCCATCCTCACGCGTGCGAAAGAGGATAATATGAATAACCGCCGTCTGGCTTTCTCCCTCCTCAAACAGAAAGAGGTTGTAACCGAACTCTTCCAGAACGTAGGCGAGAAGATCGCTAACCGTCCCGGTGGTTACACCCGTATCCTTCGTACCGGTTTCCGTCTGGGTGACGCAGCTGAGATGTGTATCATCGAGCTCGTTGACTACAACGAGAACATGCTCAAGGAGACGAAGAAGGCAGCTAAGAAAGCTACCCGCCGTGCCGGCAAGAAAGCCGTTAAGGAGGCTGTAGAAGAGGCTGCTGCTGAAGCTGCTCCTGCTGCAGAGGAGAAAGCTGCTGAGTAATATCGATAAATCGTTAAAAAACTATGTTTTTGAACGTTAATCAGCATAACGAAAACGTGACAGATCTCGCCAACGCAAAGGTTGGCGAATCTGTTTCTGTATCCGGCATGATCCATAATGTCCGCGTCACGAAGTGGGGCGGATTTATTGTGCTCCGTAAGAGCCGCGGTTTGCTGCAGGCTGTTGTCTCCAATGAGACCTCGAAGTTCTTCGACGAGGCCGGCAATGAGATTGCGATGAACGACCTCTGCCGCGAGATGGCGATCACCCTCACCGGTACTGTCAACGAGGCGAAGATCAAAGACCCTGCAGCGTTCTACAACACGATTGAGATTGCCGTTGCCGAGGTGCGCGTACTGAGCCGTCCGACGACCGCTGAGGTAGTGGATATGAACGCCCTCAAGTTCGGCGACGAGGAGACCCTCCTGCGCTATAAGTTCGATAACCGTCAGGTAACCCTCCGTAACCCGCGCGACATGGCGATCCTCAAGGTGCAGAGCACCATCGCCCGCGCTTTCGGCGAGTTCCTCGCGGCTAACGGCTTCACCCAGATCTTCACCCCGAAGATCGTCTCCGAAGGAGCAGAAGGCGGCGCGAACGTCTTCAAGATGGATTATTTCGGCAAGCAGGTCTATCTCGCGCAGAGCCCGCAGTTCTACAAGCAGATCGGCGTAGGCGTCTATGAGCGCGTCTTTGAGATCGCGCCCGCTTACCGCGCAGAGAAACATGCGACGAGCCGCCACCTCAATGAGTATATCTCCCTCGATGTGGAGATGGGCTTCATCAAAGGTCAGGAGGATGTCATGATCCTCGAGGCGGCGCTGCTGCGTCATATCATCGCAGTCGTAGAGCGCGATTGTGCGCACGAGCTGCAACTGCTCAATGCCGTTAACCCCGTGCTGCCGGAGCAGGTGCCCGCATGGAAACTGAGCGAGGTACACGAGATTCTCTTCGAGAACGGTCTCTGCGAAGCAGACCACCGCGGCGAGGATGACCTCGCGCCGGAAGAGGAGCGCGCTATCTGCAAGTACGCCTTCGAGAAATACGGTTCGGACTTCGTGTTCGTTACCCATTTCCCGTCCGAGCACCGCGCTTTCTACGCGATGGACGACCCCGAGGACCCGTCTCTCACGTTGAGTTTCGACCTCCTCATGAGGGGTCTGGAGATCACCTCCGGCGGCCAGCGTATCCATAAGGAAGCCGACTACCGCGAGAAGATGATCCGTCGTGGCATGAACCCCGATGCGTTCCATTTCTACCTTGATACCTTCAAGAACGGCATGCCTCCTCACGGCGGTTTTGCTATCGGTCTGGAGCGTATCACGGCATGCTTCCTGGGCATCGCCAACGTCAAGGAATGCTCGATGTTCCCCCGCGACATCAACCGCGTAGCGCCTTAAGCCCTATCGGCATACAAAAAGAAATCCGACCTCGAGAGGCCGGATTTTTTTGTGCAGTCTCGCGCGCCGTAAGTGGCGCACGTTCGCGATTGATTAGCGTACGCGCTCGCAGTAGCTGCCGTCACGGGTGTCCACGCGGACGATCTCGCCTTCGTTGATAAAGAGAGGCACGCGGATCTCAGCGCCGGTCTCGAGGGTAGCGGGCTTCAGGGTGTTCGTAGCGGTATCGCCTTTCAGACCCGGCTCGGTGTACGTGACAGCGAGCTCAACCTTCGTCGGCAGCTCGGCAAACAGGATCGTGTCGGTCGAAGCGTCGGAAACGACATCGCAAGTCATGCCCTCTTTGAGGAAGTCCACGCCGGTGATCAGGTCGTGAGCGATGGGCACCTGCTCGAAAGTCTCGTTATTCATGAAGATGTAGTCAGCACCCTCTTTGTAGAGGAACTGATACGGGCGGCGCTCTACGCGTACGTCCTCGAGTTTCTCGCCGATGTTGAAGCGGCGCTCCAATACGCGGCCATCGACAACATCTTTAAATTTCACACGCATAATTGTGTTACCCTTACCCGGTTTAACGTGAAGGAACTCAATTACGAAATACAGACGGCCGTCCATGCGGATGCATACGCCGTTTTTGATGTCTTGAGAGTTAATCATAAATGGTTATTTGTATTATTTTAATTACCTTTGCTCGAAAAATCGCGCAAAGTTACAATTTTTCTTGCATATATGCAAATTTTTTAGTAATTTTGCGCTCAAAATCGAAGTATTATGGAATCATTGCGTACTTTTTTCGGTCCTTTTGATATCTGGCAGGTACTCTCGTCGTTTGTTTTCCTGATAGCGATTATCGATCCGTTCGGTAATATTCCTATCACGATAGCGATGGAGAAAAAGGGAATAAAGATCCATCCCGATAAGGTTTGTATCGCCAGTCTGGTGATCCTGATGGCGTTCCTCTTTTTGGGCGAATGGATGTTAAAGCTCTTCGGCGTGCAGATTGAGTATTTCGCTATCGCCGGAGGTTTTGTGATCTTCCTGATGGCGTTGGAGATGGTGCTGGATATCACGATTTTCCAGAACGACAAGCTCGAGGGCGAGATTGGTAACGGCAGTTCGATTGTCCCGCTGGCGTTCCCGATGTACGCCGGTCCGGGTGCTTTCACGGCGCTCTTGGCAATCACGGCGGAGTATTCCACCGGTAATCTATGTATCGCTTTGTTGCTATGTATGTTGGTGCTCTATCTGGTATTGATCGGGACGAACTGGCTGACCAAGTATCTCGGTACCACGGCGCTATATATCATCCGTAAGTTTTTCGGCATCATCGTCCTTGCCATCTCCTGCAAGCTGATGTTCGGAAATCTTGCAACGATCTTCTAAATCATAAATCATAAATCTATATGAAAAGCTTTAGTGAAATGACTATCGCGATGGCCTCGGACCATGCGGGATTTGCGTTGAAGCAACAGGTACAACTGTTCCTGGAGGACAACGGCGCAAAAGTGAAGGACTTCGGTTGCTACGATACGGAGAGTTGCGACTATCCGGATTACGCGCACCCTCTGGCGGACGCTGTAGAGAAGGGTGAGTATGAGTTCGGTATCATCATCTGCTCCACCGGCAACGGCATCTGCATGACCGCCAACAAGCACCAGGGTATCCGTGCAGCCCTCTGCTGGGATACGAAGTTAGCGGAGTTGGCTCGCCAGCATAATAACGCCAATGTCCTGGCTCTGCCGGCATCGTTCATCTCCGCGGTGAAGGCGCTGGACATCGTTCGTACGTTCTTCCAGACCGATTTTGAAGGCGGCCGCCATGAGCGTCGGGTTAACAAGATCGCGCTTCATTAATGCGTTACGCTGCTACGCGAGTTATGCGCTGAATCGTCTCGGTTCAGCGCTTTTCCGTACACCGTACACCCTACGCCATACACCTCTCTTCGTCTCTGTCGAGCCCTCCGCCGTCTGCCAGCTCCGCTGCCCGGCGTGCCCTGTGGGTATAGGGAAGACCGCTACGCTGACAGAACACAGACCGGCTACGCCTGACAGAACACAGACCGATCATGCATCTGTGAATCAGTCCGTCAGCGAAGCGGTCTGTCAGCAACGCGGTCTGTCAGCGCAGCGGTCTGTCAGCACGCAGGGCGGTCTTATGCCGTTCCCCCTTTGGCATCGGATTTTATCTGAGGTCAAGGGGACGGCATTTGTTGTGCAGTTTTATTTTCAGGGCGAACCATTGTTGAACAAAGACCTGCCTCTCATGATCCGCGAGGCGCACGGCGCCGGGCTCTATACCATCGTCTCGACCAACGCGCAGGCGATGACTCCTGAGCTCGCAAAAGCCCTTGTCGCCGCCGGTCTCGACCGCATCATCATCTCCATGGACGGCCTGACGCAGGAGTCCTACTCCGCCTACCGCGTCGGCGGCTCCCTCGACCAATGCAAAAAGGCTTTGCGCTGGCTTCAAGAGGCAAAAGAAAACAACTCCCTTCCTTTTAGGGAAGGGTCGGGGTTAGGCTCCTCTCTAACCATCGAACTCCAGGTCCTCCGGTTAAAATCCAACGAGCACGAGTGGCGGGCCTTCCGGAAGGAGTACAAGGCGCTCGGTGCGGACCGGCTGGTCTTCAAGACCGCGCAGCTCTACGACTACCGTCACGGCCATCCGCTGATGCCATCCGAGCCCCGCTACCGACGCTACGAGCAGCACGAAGATGGTCTTTGGTACCGCAAACCCCTTAGCAAGGGTTGTTTCCGTGTCTGGAGTGGGGTAGTGATTGCCGCTAACGGCGATGTCCTGCCGTGTTGCTACGATAAGGATCATTCGCACGCGTACGGCAATCTCCGCACCGCCTCTCTCCGCGAACTCTTCACCGGTCCCAAGGCGCAAGCCTTCCGCGCCCAAGCGCTGCTACAAACCCCAAAAATCTGTCAAGAATGTTGGAAATAAAAACCTTTGAAGTCGGGTCGTTCGGGACGAACATGTACCTCGTGTCCGACGACGCAGGAAACATCCTCCTCATCGACCCTGCCTGCAGCTCCCTCTACGAGCAGCAGATGGTATATAGGTCTGTCAACGAAGTGGTCTGTCAACGTAGCGGTCTGTCAGGCGAAGCCGGTCTGTCAGCCGCAGGCGGTCTAACAATCCTCGCCACCCACGGCCATCTCGACCACCTCTGGGGTGCAGCCTGGGCGTGCGAACAATGGCACACCCCGATTCTCATGCATGAGGCGGATATCCCCATGGCAAAGGCGATGCAGGCGCAGTATGACCTCTTCGGCATCGGCGGCACCCCCGTCCCCTTCCCCCTTGAGCCGCTCCCTGTCAATCAGTCTGTCAGTCCACAGGACGGTCTGTCAGCGCAGCGGTCTGTGCTCTGTCAGCGCAGCGGTCTAACAATCCTCTCCACTCCCGGCCACACGCCCGGAAGCGTGTGTTTCTATTTCCCTGAGGACAAAGTCCTCTTCTCCGGCGACACGCTCTTTCAAATGGGTTACGGCCGCACCGATCTGCCGGGCGGCGATATCCAGCAACTCTGGCACTCGCTCGATCTGCTTCTCGCCTTGCCGCCGGAGACCGTCGTCTATCCCGGTCACGGTGCCCCCACCACCATCGCCGCCGAACGCCGCCGGTGGTAAATCGGTGACAGCTTTTGAAGCTTATTTTAGTCTTATTTTAGTCTTACTTAACCCTTACTAAACCCTTACTAAACCCTTACTGCTTGCATACTGATTTTTGAGCCCCAAAATGAGCCTGACTAAAACTGAAAAAGGTTGACTCGATAACTGAGATGGAATCTTAAAAATCGTAAACTTTTGACTCGATACCTAAAAAGGTTGACCGGAGTACGAAA
>ONIM01000010.1 GCA_900317885.1 uncultured Bacteroidales bacterium
GTCGAGTTTGGAGTACTGCTTCCGGTAGAGTTTGGATGCGCCGGGACGCAGTTTTTTCTCGAAAGGCGCTTCCGGGTCGGGTTTCTTGAATTGGGCATAGAAACGGGTACGGTAGTTCTCCAACCGGAGGCGGAGTTCGGCTACGTGTGCGCGCTCTTCGGGTGTCATCGCGGCGAGTTCATCGTCGGTGTAACGCTCGGAACGGATGATTTCGGTCGTCATCCGGCTGACTTCGCCAAAAGAGCGCATATTGGCGAGTTCGGCGCCTTGCGCGGGCGTTCTGTCAAAATCGCGCGGATGGGCAATCTTATAGGACTCCTGAACGCCGACTTTGAGGACCGCGCCGTTGGGTGCGCGATACTTCTTCTGGCGCATGATAATTCCGCTGTTTTTCTCAAATTCTCCGTGCATTTCTGCCACGGGTGCATGTAACTTAACTTTTGTCATAAAATGGCATGATTTTTGCGGTTAATAATATAGGATTTCAAGATTTCTAACTTTAGTTAGGATTTCGGGTGTTCGTCAAGTTTTCCTCCCGTTTACGTCATATGAACAACGTGCTAATGACGCGGTAACCGCCCGGTTATCACGCGCTAATCACGCGCTTTTGGATTAATTTTAGTCCTATAAAAACCTCGATTTTGGTCGAGGTGTTTGTGGGATTGAGGCGGTTGCTCCAAACGGGAAAAAGAACACTTTTGAAATCGAGTGCAAAGGTACAACATTTTTTTGAATTATGCAAGAAACTCTTACAAAAAAGCGACCCACATTGTTGTGAGCCGCAGATAATCGTTCTATAAATCTATTCTTTCCAAATCATCCGGCACGAGGACGGAGCCGGAGAAGACGCCAGTTCTTGCGGCAGCGAGAAAACCTTGGTCAGAGCCCATGCCAGCAACGGCTTCGTCGGCGAAAGGTTTTCGAAATAGGTTCTTCTTTCTTAAGAGATATGCAAAAAAAATTGCGTATTTCAAAAAAAAGTAGTAATTTTGCAGGCGTTTTTGAAAATAGGTTATGAAAAAGATTTATTTTTTGATGGCGGTATTCATTCTGAGCATCGCTGCAAAGGCTCAAAATCCGAGCGATAATCCGCAATGGTTACAGGAATTGCAGCGGCAGAATCCGGAGTTGATAGACTCCACGGCTTATTATGACGCTCATCCGTCGGCACCCGGGTATCGGACATACGTGATTTATTACCATCAGCCTCTGGAGCACGCTAATCCGAGTAGCGGACAGTTCCATTTGCGTGCGTTGATTACGGTGAATACCAATAATGATCCGACCAAGGCGATAAACCATTTTTATTGCACGGGCTATTCGATCAATTACGACTGTATTTTTAAGCACCCGGATTCGACTTTCGTAGCGGAGGCCAAGATGTGTTCGTCGGAGATTGCGCACCGTTATAACGCCAATTTTATCCAGATCGAGCACCGCTATTTCCAGTACTCGGCTCCGAACCAATGTTGGACCAACTTAGACTATCTGCGTGCAGAAGAGGCAGCGGAGGATTTTCATAACTTTGTAGAAGGTATGAAGAAAGTGCTGAAAGGCAAATGGATCATGTCGGGAGTAAGCAAAGGCGGAATAACGACCTTGCTGCAACATGCTTTCTATCCGAACGATATGGATATTTATGTGCCGTATTCGGCTCCGTTCTTCCGCACGGACCGCGACACGTTGATGCAGGAATACTGGTACACGCACGGTTGGAACCAAGGGTTGTTAGATTGGTTCATGTCCGTCCGTCGTGCCGCCTTTGAAGGAGCACCGAGACAGGCGGGTTCAACGAACACGATATGGCCGATTTTCTACAAGATGAACGCAGGAAGAGACGGCTCGCAAGCACGTATGGATACCGTTTTCGGCATTTATATGAGTAATGCGGCGTACTTCGGTTTTATGGAGCACGCGTATTCGGACACCGTCTCGATAAAGAAACAGTTCGTGAAAAACGACAGTATTCTCAGGAGTTATAACTGGAATAATTACAACGACACGGTGCTGGCATATATCTATTCGACCGACCGGTTTGCATTAGACAGCATCGGCAAATGGCTGGACACGCTGCGTAAATACCCGGAAAAAAAGCAGATCCCGGGTCGCAGGCTCGTTACGCATCATTACCGTCCATTCGGAATCACGGAGAAAGAATGGTGGGGTGAAGATGACCCATATCATACCGACAATGCGAAAGCATATGAATACCAAGCCAAGCGCGAGTTGGGATCGTACGATTTCCGGTTTGATATGTTAGCGCCTACGCCGGAAGAAGGGGCGTGGTATAATGCGTATTGGCAGGAGAAGATGGGATGTCTGTATAATCTCACGTATCCGTGCTTTGCTTCGCTGACATATAGTCCTGCGTTGTACGACCGCGTAATGGAGACGACGCAGAATGCGACCAAGCCGATTGTGCTGATCTACGGAGAAGACGATACATGGACAGGTGCAGCGGTCAAAGATGAGTATATCAACGGCAGCAACGTGAAGAAATTCATTCTTCCGGCGCAAAACCACTTGGCGTGCTTCAGTTCGAATACGGACAAGACGCAATGCGACGCGATCCGTGCGGCGATAGATGCGGTATTGGGAGCGCCGCAAGGGGTAGACCCCCCCTCCGACTCCCCCTCAAGGGGAGAGAAAGTGCTCCGCGACGGACAGTTGCTGATTAAGCGAGGAGACAAGATTTACACGCTTACCGGCCAGCAGTTATAAAGAAAACATTAAATTTCAATTTTTCCTTACTTGTATGATGGCGTTGCTGTCGGTTCTACCGGCAGCAAAGGCGCAAGATCACGATTTCAGCAATATGGAGAAAGAGTACCCGTTGCTAATGCAGCGTTACGGCGACCGACTTGTCTATCTCGTGCTGCAAACCGGCATGGTCTCCGGGGTTGTATTTCTCACCCAAGAGACGCAGACCGTGAATCAGTTCTTCCATGCTCTCCAGCCAGCGGCAGAAGATGTGCCTTGTATTACTGTTTCTTGTAATACTTGCTGTGCTGGTATTGCCCGTGGGATTGCGTTTTGTTGTTATAGTGGATAGCAAGTAAGGCGGAGTCCGAAGGTACAACTTTTTGGGGAATTATGCAAGTTTTTATGTAATTATTACTATTTTACCGTTCATATAGTTCGATCGGCAGATCGTCCGGGTCGGAGAAAAAGACGAAACGCTTGTGCGTGTACTCGTCCGTGCGGATGGGCTCATGCGCAATTCCTTTTTCTGTCAGTTCATGTTCTGCCGCTTCTATATCATCCACCTCAAATGCCAAATGTCGCAACCCTACTGCCTCGGGGTAGGATGGTCGCGGTGGCGGAGAAGGAAAGGAAAACAACTCAATGACATAACTTCCGTTCAGCGACAAATCGGCTTTCCATGACTGCCGTGTTTCGCGGAAATGCTCCGCCATAACTTCCAACCCCAGCACTTCGGTATAAAAGCGTTTGCTCCGCTCATAGTTGGAACAGATGATGGCGATATGATGTACTTTGTTCAGGTGCATAGATACTATTTTAATTAATTTTTTCTGCTTTGGGCGGTGTTGTCAGATTTAATGTCCGCGAACAAACTGCCCTTCGGGCTGATACTCCAGGAAGCAACTGTCATCCCGCTGCTCCTCATCCATCGCTTGCTGTTCTTGGGCTATGTATTCGTCGTAGGTCATATGAGTTTCGGATGATCTTATTTTTACTTCTCGCTGAGGATCATGAACAGGACGGCGGCGATGCAGATGACGATGCCGACGAGGATGTTCACCGTCAGCGGTTCGCCAAAGACCAGCGTGCCGACCAAGATAGCCGTTACGGGTTCGAAAGCGCCCAAAACAGACGTTTTAGTCGGACCGATAAGGCGTGTGGAAAGGGCTATCGTCAGCATGGCTATCATAGTCGGGAAGATAGCCAGACCGATGAGATTCAGTACGTCCGGAGTGGTGTCAATGCCTTGCAACACCGGCGTTCCGTCAACAAGCAGGTACGCCAGAAAAGCGATGGCACCCACCACCAGACCATAGAACGTGAGCATATGCTCGGAGATATGCTTGATACGCTGCGAGCGGTTGACAATCACCAGATAAACGGCGTAACTCAAAGCGGACATTGCCGCGAGAACAATGCCGAGCCAGTGAATCTCTGTTCCGGCGGCGGGCCAGCTGAGCAAGACCACTCCCGTAACCGTGGCGGCTATAGACAGCCATACCTGCCATTTGGGATAGACATGCAGCCCGACCATGATAAGCGCTACAAAGACCGGATACAGATAAACGAAGGTCGTTGCCAGCCCCGAAGGAATGAACCGGTACGACTCGAAGAGAAAGACACTACTGGCGGCGAACAGACAGCCGAGCACGACCAACAGCCGCATTTCCCGCCCGTTGACGCGGAAAGACTCATGACGGAACGCCATCCAGAGACCTAAGATCACAGCCGAGATAGCATAACGGAAGAACAAGAGCGACAACACCGGCACGCCGCCGTCCAAGAGCGGTTTGCCGAACAGCGGATTCAGTCCGTACGAGACACCCGCCGTCACTCCGGCTGCAAAGCCGAGAACTGTTTTCTGTTTCTGAGTCATATCAATGGTTGGGCGATATTGTCAAATTCATCAATGGGGGCTGCAAGACAATCTCGGCGTCTCCTTCCAAAGCGAGTGCAAAGGTACTACTTTTTTGCGAGATATGCAAGGGGAAAGGCTATTTTCTTAAATTTGCCGGTTAAGGCTTACCCCCTGGAGAAAGAAAAAAGAAAAAGAAACTTCCTCCGTCATGGGAACGCGCTGTCCTTCGCCTTACCATCACGGGACCATCATACGAGGAAAGGCTGACCAGAAGCGGCTCACATTGCCGTGAGCCGCTTACTTCGTACATTGTACTTTGTCACTTGGTATGCTTATGGGGCGCTATCGTCTCGTCAGCGTCCCGTCAGCCTCTCGTGTGCGGCAGGTAAGGGCAAAAAGTGACGATTATTAAGAATATAGTGTTTTCCTGAAAGACGAAAAATAGATTTAATCTAATCCTTGACGATTAGAGGGTCTTTTTCTTTTTTGATTTTCCGTATAATACCCCACCATAAACCAACAAGAATTAGAACAACTATACTATGTCTAATCGGTGCTTCTACTCTATGTGCCTTTTGCTGAGCTTTTGCGAAAAAGACATCCGGAATCATGGAATCGTTCTTAGATAGTTTTCTTTCTTGCAATATGGCATCTGTCTGGTCTTTGTCGGCTTGATAAAAGAGTGTGTCGTATGTTTCTGCATATACAGGAAAAGCAAAGAGAGAAAAGGTACTATCTTTGTCTACACATAAAGCCGTAACAGTATCTTCATTTTGCCATAAATATTTAACCGTACCACAACCTATATAGTAATTAACATCTTCATATGTATGCACAAATGCTCTTTCCGGGTCATCTATGGCACTTATGCAAAATTTCTCATTGAGCGGAGCTTTCCAATAGTCGCCAAAACCACAATCCACTTTGTCTGTTACAAAGCATTCACCAATAAGCCCAATAAATAATTCGGAGAATAGGAAGATAAATGGTGTAAGCAGAGACAGGGCATAGAGGAAACCTTTATTCTTATACGGCTTTTTACGCACTATCAAGTAAACGATGAAAAAGCATATCCCTCCCAATATGCCTGACACTATTGCAAATACAATAATCCAGATGAGAAGTACAATACCAGCACCCATATCTATTTTGATAATTTGTTATTCTTCGCGATATTACCTTTTTCCCTTTCCCGAAGTGCTCGTAAGCACCGCTCGGAGAGGGACGTGTATTTTATTTGCATCAATTACGCTTGCAAAGGTAGTGCTTTTTTTTGACATATGCAAGAAAAGGGATGTTTTTTGTCAGAAAATTTGCGGCGTAGCTGCCGGTTGCCAGTGTAAATCAGTTGGCGAGTGTCCATTTGCAACGAACGGGCGACACGATGGCGCCTTCTTTTTTAAGATCTGCAAAGGCTTTGTCCACCTCTTTGCGGTCTGCGTTCATGGACTTGGCTACTTCACCTGCCGATACCGGCTTGCCTGCTTCGCGCATGGCGTTCAATACTTGCTCTTTCATAAAAATATAAATTTGTTAGTTAATTATTTCGTTGTCTATTATAATAATTCTGTCAATTTATCTTCTCTTATTATTTGGGGTGCACTCTTGCCGGCCAACACCAACACTTTCTTTCCGTCGCGATAGATATGTAACTGCCGTGAACGGACAACAGCCGTCAGCGTCGGGTCGTTCTCTATCTGTTCACGGATAGCGCTGTATTCGCCATCCGGGGCAAATAGTTTGCGTTGCAAATGCGAGCACATGTTTGTGGTATCAATATTCATTTCTTTGTTACGGGTGATTTGTATTACTATTATTTTGCAGGATTGCCGGAAGCTTTACTCTACGTACGTCACATAACTTCCCCGGACGCATTTCCATGTGCCGTTGTTGAGGAGGAAGATATTGTCGCCATAGACGCCGGAGATTTTGTCGCCGTCCTGGTCCACGGCGTACCACCATTTGCCTTGCTTGACGCAGAAACAGCCGTTTCCGAACATTTGCGGAATCTCATAGGAATAAGTTTCTACTTTGCGTCCCGAACAATGGTAGATGTCCCAGTAGCCTCCCGAACGCTGAATGGTCACGTATCCAAACGGATAATACAATATCTCCTTGCCGTAGATGCCGCTGACGAGGTCGCCGTCTTCGTCCGCGAGATACCATGTGCTGCCGCGGCGTACACGGTAATAGCCGTTGTAGAGCAGGTTGATCTCATCGCCGTAGAGGATGGAATAGCCACCACGGTAGATATAAACCCTCCTGCCGGAGAGACGCACCTGGCAGTCATTCCGCAAGTCCTGGTAGTGCTCCGTGCAATACTCCGGTTTGCGGGTGGTCATCTCGTAGTCGGTATCCTCGAACCACAGGTCGTACTTGTCCGACACGACATACTGTGCCTGCATCGTCAGGGTGGCTATGAGGGCTATCCCAAAAGTCAGTAAAGAGCGTTTCATAAGGCGTTGTTTTTTGAATAGATGCGTGCGATGATGGCGCCGCTGATGTTATGCCAGACGCTGAAGACTGCGCCGGGAATGGTAGCTAAGGGGAAAGCGGCAAAATGCATTACCGCCAGCGAGGTAGCCAAACCGGAGTTCTGCATGCCGACTTCAATGCTGAGCGCCACACTCTTCGGTCGTGGCAGACGCAACAAGCGACCGACCAGATAGCCGATACCGAGTCCGAAGAGGTTATGCAGCATCACCACGAGCACGACGAGCATACCTGCGGTCAGCAGCCGGTCGGCGTTATGCGACACGACGATGCCGACAGTAAGAGCCACCGCGAGGGACGAGAACGCCGGCAGATAAGGCGTGACGCTTTGCGTGAGTTTGGGAATAAAACGCTGGCATAGCAGTCCGCAGACGATGGGCAGAATGACGATATAGACGATGCTGAGCAACATTCCCGTGGTTTGTACATCAACCATCGTGCCCGCCAACAGCCAGACGAGGAGCGGCGTCAGGATAGGTGCAAGCAAAGTAGAAGCTGCCGTCATGCCTACAGAAAGAGCCAGGTCGCCTTTGGCAAGATAAGTGATGACATTCGATGCCGTTCCACCGGGACAGCAACCGACGAGGATGACGCCGATTGCCAGTTCTTGCGGCAGCGAGAAAGCCTTGGTCAGAGCCCATGCTAGAAAAGGCATGACTGTGAACTGCGTGAGGCAACCGATGAGAATATCTTTGGGACGACTCAGCACTATCTTGAGGTCATTCGCCGAGAGCGTCAATCCCATACCGAACATGATTACGCCTAACATCGGATTGATTACCCACGTGCCGATCCACGCGAGCGAAGAGGGCACAACAAGACTTAATGCAGCTACCAGCAGCACGATCACACCCATCCATTTGGCTATAAAATCACAGATACGTTGCATTTTATAGTACTTTTTACTCCTCCGGGTCGTTGCCGCGAGCTTCGTCGAACTTGGCTTTCATCGTGGGATTACCGGCGGTGAGACGTTTGATAGTCACCTCCTGGAGTTTCTTATCAGCGAGGTTGAGGTTATCGCCTGACTTAACGAGGTTCTCCCGCACTTTCTGAAGATGGGCGATGGTCTTGTCGATCTCGTCGATAGCATCGGAGAAACGCTCGTTAGCGAGGCGTACGTTACGTCCGAAAGCGTCCTTGAAGGTCATCAGTTTGTCTTCAAAATTCGTCACATCGACCTGTTGTGCCTTGACTAACGCCAGTTCGCGTTTGGCATCGAGACTCTTCTTACTGGTCTGACAAAGGAGCGTGATAAGCGGAATGAAGAACTGCGGGCGGATGACATACATCTTCTCGAAACGATGGCTCATATCGACAATACCGCCGTTGTAGAGTTCACTCTCGGGCTCAAGCATGGAGACGAGGACTGCGTACTCGCAGCCTTTCTTACGGCGGTCGGCATCCAGTTTGGCAAGGAAGTCCTCGTTCTTATGCTTGGTTGCCGTCTCGTCGTTCTCGTTTTTCATCTCAAACATGATAGAGATATACTCGACCCCATCTTCGGACTTGTCCCGGAAGACGAAATCACCCTTCGTTCCCTCGACCACCTCGTTGTCTTTCTCGAAATAGGCATAAGGCATGAGCGGCCGGAGGAGTTGATTGAACTGGGTGGAGCAATGTATCTCCAGCGTCTCTCCGACCATCTTGGTAGAGAGGCGCGTCTTGAGTTCCTTGTAGTAGGCTATCTGTTCCTGCGCCGCCTTGCGTTCAGCGTCCCATTGAGCTTTGGCTTGCGCCAGCTCCTGCTCCTTCTTCATATATGCCTCTGTAGCCTGTTGCCGCACCTGCGCCACCGCTAACTGCTTCTGTTGCTCTGCTTGCTGGATCTGCGATTGGAGCGATTGTAGCTGGAGTTGCATCTGGGCTTGTGCAGCCTGCTGCTCTGCCGTCTTACGCGCCTGTTCGGCTTGCTGACGAGCCCGCTGGTTCTCCTCAAGTTCGTGAATACGGCGTTGTAATTCTGCGTCGAACTCCGCGTTCTTCACCTGACTCAGGAGAGCGACATAATCGCTCTCATCGACAGTAAACACATTCCCACACTTCGGGCATTTTAACTCTTTCATAGGCTGTTATTTTTCGTCCAAGGAGACCAACTGATACTCGCGGGAGCCAAGGCCGATTTGCGCCGCGTGCTCAAGAATATGAATTCCATGACGCGTGTTGATGCGCTCGATGAGCGCAGCTGCGTCATCCCCCTCTTTGGACGGATAATTGAACACGAGGTCCACACAAGCCTGATCCAACGCCACGGGATCCAGCGAAGCGAGGATGCCTATATCGTTCATCTCCGGGTCCGCCGGATGGCTGTCGCAATCGCAATCTACGGAGAGGTTATTCGCCACGTTGATATAGAGGATGCGCTCACCGTGACCAAAATAATCATGAACCGCTTGCGCTGCCGCCGCCATGGACTCCAGGAAAGCGTCCTGGTTACCGGTATGATTCCAACATTCATTCACATCATCCGTCACGCCGGCAGAGTGGATATACGCCTTGCCGGCCGCAGAGGCAACTCCGATAGACTGATTCTTGAGCACACCGCCAAAACCGCCCATTGCATGGCCTTTGAAATGCGCGAGATTGATCATGAAATCGTAGTTCGCCAGGTGCTTTCCGACGATATCGTATTTAATCCACGTCGTGTCTTGTACGGGGATTCGCATATCGCCCTCTTCGTCCATCAAATCAACCTTGGCTATATCCAGAAAGCCATGATCTTTGATGGTTTGCCAGTGTGCATCAAAGGTGTTGCGTTTGCCGGGATAGGCCGTGTTACACTCCACGATCGTACCGTTCACTTTTTTTACTAACTGCCCGATTAGTTCAGGCTTGAGGTAGTTATGCCCACCTGCTTCGCCGGTAGAGATCTTCACCGCCACGCGACCTTCCGTCGGACGTCCCAGCGTTTCGTAGATACGTACCAACGCTTCGGGCGAAATATCCTTGGTCATATAGACCACCGGTTTGTCGTTTGTAACGGGCGTTTGCGCTTTAGGGGAAGAACAAGAAGTAATGATAACAGCGCAGAGGCTGAGAAGAGTAAGATGTTTCATATACTTATTTATGATTTATGATTTCTTAGCCACAAGGGCACGATTACTTCAAATTTAGGATTTATTTCTGGACGATACGGTAATGCGGATGGTAAGCGTTCCGGAACGCTTCGCTATGACGTACGGCGCAAGGGACAGACGCGGCGTGACGCAACTCAGCCTGCAATGCGGAGTCCTGCCACTGAGGATGTACCTCCAAGGCAATCGTCTCAATCTGCTGCCATTCGGCAGACCAGTTATCGCTATAGGCGTTATTCTGCCCCGCCGCATCTACGAAACGCGAGAATAGTTCGCTCTCGCTCAACTGCCCGGCATGTACCAGCGAGAGGTTCACGCGCGTGAAGCGATGACGAAAACCTGTGGGCTCATAATCCGGCATAGCGCTCAGGTCGCGATTCTTACAGAGGGCTATTTCTGCAGCCAGATAACTATGCGCCATGGCTGTATCACGCAGCAGATGCTCAGCTCCGAAGAAGTCCTGAAAACAAGTCTTATAAACATCTTGCAGCGTCGCCTGGGGATAATGTTCTGCTATCTCCGCACACATGGTACGAATCGCTTTTTCCTCGCTTTCCGGTGCCTTTGTACAGGCAATGAGCAGAGAGGTAAGTACAGCAAAAGCCACTCGCAAGTGGCTTTTGCTATTCACAAAGGTTGTACACATAGGATTAGTAACTTGTACGCGGTGTCGCGGCATAACTAATCTTCAGCGCGTACGCACGACGGAGTTCCTGTTTGATGTCAGCAATGACACCCATCTTGGTCTCCTTGTCGGCCTTGATAGAGACAGTCATCATACCTTGGTCGGACTCTTTCATAGACGAACGCTCATTAATGATATATTCGCCAATCTCCTTTACCTCAGCGAACTGGTCGTTCAGCTGGATACGAGTCTCTGCTCCATACTGCTTACGAAACTCAGCAGTAGGTGTACCAACGTAGATGTATCGCACAAGGGATTTATTCTCCAGTTTGGTGAGTTCGGTAGCCTGGGGGTTCTTGAACTGCACCTTATAGCTGACCTCTTTCATAGACGTAACGGACATGAAGAAGAAGAGCAGCATGAAGATAATATCAGGGAGTGACGACGTGTTCAACGCCGGCATCTCGCGTTTCTCATTTCTACGAATCTTAGCCATATCAATTACCGTAATTTTTAGGTTCAGCCTCGGAAATCTTCTGAGGATAGATCTTCTGGATCTGTTTCTGTTGATCCTCTTCGAGTTCGTTGTAACTCTTGTGGAAATACTTCTGCGCGCATTCTTCACGCAGTTCGTTATACGCAGCTACGAGTTCGTTCTGGACATCGAGGTACGCCTGATACTGGGTATCCACATCGTTTTGAACGGAGATGACGTGATCCTTGGTATATCTGATGATACCGAAAGGAGCGCCAAAATCCTCTTCCACGAGTTTCGGATAGTAGTCGGCGTTCTGCTCGTTCTTAATGAACTCTTTGGCTCTCTCACGAAGTTGCTTCACATCCATCAACTGGCCTTGCACCATCAGCTGGTTAGCGGAGTTGATCTTGACAACCAGAAGGTTGCGTTTGTTGATATCCTTGTCCTCTACTTTTTGATCAGGAGGAATAGGAGCAGGCAGACGGCGAGCCAGTCCCTGGTTCACATCCATAGAGGTGGTCACCAGGAAGAAAATCAGCAACAGGAACGAGATGTCGGCCATAGAGCTGGCGTTGATCTGTGGGACTTTCTTTGCCATGATAAATGTGATTTACTTCGATAGTTTTTTAGTGTAGCAGTATCCCCAGATCATTGTACCGATAGTAGCAATGATGAGGAAATAGCAAGCATAGATTACAGCGTCAGCCATCTGAGCCCAGAAGCCTTCGTTATCCGTACCCTCATAGCCGATGATATTGATTTTCTCCGGGCTACCGAGGAACCAGCATACGCATGCCAAAACGATGAATCCGCAAACTACGCCGAGCGTCATATATGCTTTGCGGCGATTGGTCTTCCAGTTATTCACAAAATCTACGATCACTACGGCAAGTGTGATCAGGACTACAATACCGAAGAGGATGTAGTTCCAGATGAGGAAAGCATCGGTGAAGCGAGGAATATCCAGGAAATCACCAGCCACCTCCAGACTACCGTTCGAACCACCGAGGAAGAACAACGCGATAAACACGATGCCCAGACCCAACAGCGACCAGAGGGCAATCTTAGGGATCATTTTATAGTTTTTCATTTTGCTCAAAATTGTTTAATGATTAAACATCAGTGTTCAGCGATCTGCGATCAGCGATCAGCTTATTACTTTTTTTGAGCTTTGTCGTACTCTACTACGATATCGAGCAGGCTGATGGAGCTATCCTCCATTTCGTTAACCAGACCCTCTACGAGCGAAAGGATATAGTTGTAGAACAACTGAAGCACAACAGCAATGATCAAACCGAGGAGGGTAGTCAACAGAGCGACCTTGATACCACCGGCAACAACGGTAGCGGAGATATCACCTACTTGCTGAATCTTATCGAATGCCTCGATCATACCGATGATGGTACCCAAGAATCCGAGAGACGGAGCGATAGCGATGAAGAGGGTGATCCAAGAGAGGTTCTTCTCGAGGAGACCGAGCTGAACGCCACCATAGGAAGCGACAGTCTTCTCAACAACATCGATGCCCTCGTCGTAGCGGCTGAGACCCTGATAGAAGATTGAAGCCACCGGACCACGTGTATTGCGGCAAACCTCCAATGCTTTCTCAATACCACCCTCTTTGAGAGCAGCTTCTACGTCAGCGAGAAGTTTCTTGGTGTTGGTCTTGCTAAGGGAGAGATAGATGATACGCTCAATACAGAGAGCCAAACCGAATACGAGAGTAACGAGGGTCAGCGCCATGAATCCTGCTCCACCTTCGATGAACTTCGTCTTCAGGGTTTTGTGGAGAGCCACGAGACCGCCAGCCTCCTCAGCCGGAGCCTCAGCTACTTCTTCTACTGCCTCAGGAGCAGCTACTTCATCTACGTTTTCTACAGCTGCTTCCTCAGCAGGAGCTGCTGCCTCTTGTGCCATTACTGCTGCGCTACCGAAAGTAAGCATAGCCAGCACTGTAAGGGTTGCAAATACTTTTTTCATGAGATAAATTGTTAATTGATTATTTGTGTTTATTGTATTTCGGTTAATGTCTGCCTTCATCCGTGTCCGTAAGCAAGCTTACTTCCCCGGCTCGACGCTCTCCACGGGGATTGCTTCGTAATCCCCACAAGCTGCCGCTGGCACCTTGTTCAAAGCTTTTGCCTCTATCCGTGTCCGTAAGCGAGCTTACTTCCCCGGCTCGACGCAAAATCTTTGCGGAGAGACGGGGATTCGAACCCCGGAAACCCTTTTGGAGTTTACACGCTTTCCAGGCGTGCCTCTTCAACCACTCGAGCATCTCTCCTAATAGTTATGATTAACTCATTTTCGCTAATCGGGTACAAAATTACTGCTTTTTTACGACATACGCAAACATTTATGCATTTTTTTTGAAAATTTTCGTTATTTTAGCCCAAAAAGTGCTTTTGCGTTAGCAGTTGTTGCATCAATTATCGTTTCATTGGAACATTTATAGACTTGCGCAAGGCGTTCGACAACATAGGTCATCAACCGACTTTCGTTCCTCTGACCTCGAAAAGGTGTGGGTGCCAAATACGGGCCATCTGTCTCCAGGACCAAGCGATCCAAAGGAACGGGATCAAAGCGGTTGTCACCTGCGAGTGTGTCAGCCAGTTTGCAGTTTTTGAAAGTTATGACACCTCCTATACCCAAATAGAACCCCATATCCAAGATCTGCCGGGCGGTCTCACGGCTACCGTTGAAACAATGAATGACGCCGGTTAATTTACCATCTGGACTTGTACCATGCGCCATTTGCGCTTCGCGGAGGATACGGAGTGTGTCTTCGGTCGCTTCGCGATTATGGATCATCACCGGCAGGTTCAGTTCTTGCGCCAAGGCCAGTTGGAGACGGAGGAGTTCTTGCTGCTCGGCTTTGAAAGTCGTGTCCCAGTAGTAGTCGAGTCCGATCTCTCCTATGGCGATCAGTCTATCGCGGTGCTCGCGAATCGCAGCCTCAATAAGGGTCCATTGGGTTTTCCAATCTTCTTTGACTTCCTGCGGATGAAATCCCAAAGCCGGGTAGCACAGTCCTGCAAAGGTAGTACAAAGGTCTAGGATTGGTCTTACTGAGGACGCATTTACCCCAGGAATGAGCATTGCTTCTACTCCACTCTCGCGCTGGCGGAGAATCATCTCTTCTCGGTCGGGAGCATAAGCCTCCTCGTCTAAATGGATATGGGTGTCAATCATAGAGGGGTGAGGGGTTACGGGGGATGGGTTATTTCCGGGTGAGGATGGAGCTGTCTCCATATGAGAGGAAGCGGAAGTCGTGGGAAAGGGCGTAGTCGTAGATGGTATGCCAATCGCCGCCGACGAACGCGCTGACGAGCAGAAGGAGGGTCGATTGCGGCTGGTGGAAATTAGTGATCAGCTGGTCCACGACGTGGAAGGTGTAGCCGGGTTTGATCATAATCTGGGTCTCGGCATGGAGCGTTTGCTGATGCGTAGCATCGAGGTAGTCGAGGATGGACTGCAAGGCCTCCGCAGTTGAGAGTCGAGGGCTAAGAGCCGAGTGCTGAGAGTCGTTCTCGTATGGTTCAAACTGGTCCACGTGGATGGAATCGATATTTCGATATTCCGACATTTCGGCATTACGAAGTTGGCAGCCGATGAAATAGAGCGATTCAAGGGTACGCATGGAGGTTGTTCCGACCGCAACGATGGAACCGAGTTTGGCGAGGATATGTGCAATGGTCTCTCGCGGGACGGCGATGATCTCCGTGTGCATGGTATGCTCGTTGGCATCAGCGGTCTTCACCGGCAGGAATGTTCCTGCGCCGACATGGAGGGTCAGTTCGTCGGTCTCGATGCCCCGTCGATGGAGGTCAGCAAGGACGGATTCGGTAAAATGCAGGCCGGCTGTGGGCGCAGCGACCGAACCTTTGATGCGCGAATAAACGGTCTGGTAGGTCTTGAGATCCGAAGCTTCGGTCTTGCGGTTCAAGTAGGGAGGAATGGGCAGTTCCCCTGCGGCATCCAAGATCTCCGCGAAGGAGATGTCATCTCCGTCCCACTCAAAACGCACGGCGAAGGTATTTCCCAAAGCTTGCTCCTTATAGGCGCGTAGCGTGAAACTGCCAGCCTGCAGCGAGACGGGTTCGTCGTGCCATTTCTTGGCATTACCGACCATGCACTTCCAGGTACAGCCGGTTGTGGAAGAGAGTGAGAGCTGGTAGTCATGGGGAGTGAGCGGCTCCAGACAGAAAATTTCGATACGTGCGCCGGTGGTCTTGTAGAACTCCAGACGCGCCTGTATCACGCGCGTATTATTATATATAAGGAGTGCGGAGGGTTTGATATATTCCCCCACGTTGTAAAAATGGTCTTCGCTAACCGCGCCATCGCGATAGATGAGCAGTTTGCTGTGGTCTCGCTCGGGCAGCGGATACTTGGCAATGCGCTCGTCCGGCAGCGGGTAATTGAAATCAGCTATGTATAATGGATTCATTACGTTTTCCTGCAAAAAGGTCGTATTTATTAAATTGGCAATCGAGTTCGCCGTTGAGGAGGTGGTATTTCTTGGAAGGTTTGAGACCGATGCACTTCATCGCCGCAGCGTTGGAAGAGATGATCCACGCGGTAGAACCTGCAAACTGGTGTTTGAGGGTCGAACCGATAGCGGCATAGAGGTCCTCCATCTCTTTGTTGGAATGGAGCCGCTCGCCGTAAGGGGGATTCAGCATCACCAGAGGTGAGGTCCCACCCTTGGTCTCCTCCGTAGGGAGGGTATAAGGACTCTTGATTTCCTCGATGCGAATCTGTTTGAGTTCGATATCTTTCTGCACACCGGCAGCTTTGATATTCTTGGCAGCTTGCTGGATGGCATAGAAAGAGGCATCGGAGCCGTATATCTTATGGGTAAAATCCCGCTCGTTACTATCGTCGTTGTAGATATCACTCCAGAGGTCGGCATCGAAATCCGGCCATTTCTCAAAGGCGTACGATGAACGGAAGACACCCGGAGCGATGTTGCGTGCGATGAGTGCTGCCTCGATGAGGAAGGTTCCCGAACCGCACATCGGGTCATAGAGGTCGGATTGCCCGTTCCATCCAGCCATGAGCAACATGCCAGCAGCCAGCACTTCGGAGATGGGTGCTTCGGTTGTTGCGACGCGGTAGCCGCGCTTATGGAGACTCTCGCCGGAGCTGTCAAGCGAGACCGTCACTTGCTCGTTACCGATATGGATATTGATGAGCAGGTCGGGTTCGCGGGTGCTCACCGAGGGGCGTTGGTTTTCTTTCTCCAGCCAGTAGTCGGCGATGGCGTCCTTGACACGGTACGTGACGAAACGGCTGTTTCGGAAGGTCTCGCTATAGACGGTAGCGTCGATGGCAAAGGTAGTGGAGGATTGCATGTACGCGCTCCAATTGATTTTCTTGAGTTGGTTATAGAGCGCGTCGGTATCTTTGACTTTGAAAGAAGCGATGGGTACGAGAATGCGCAAGGCGGTACGCAGACAGAGATTCGCACGATACAGGAGCGCTTTGTCACCACGGAAAGAAACAGCTCGGCGTTCGAGTTGCACCTCGTTAGCTCCAAGAGCTATCAGCTCCTGCGCCAGAACCTCTTCGAGACCTTTAAAAGTCTTCGCTAACATAGAAAAAGTAGCCTGCTGTTTCATTTTTTAGCAAAAATATTTGTATAATTCAAATTTTTGTAGTACCTTTGCACCCGCTTTTGAGGAAAGATGGCAGAGTGGTCTATTGCGTCGGTCTTGAAAACCGAAGTACTGAAAGGTACCGGGGGTTCGAATCCCTCTCTTTCCGCTTTAAAATTCATAGGGACATCTCCATAGGGGTGTCCCTATAAATTTTATTGAGAAGGCAGGGCCTTCTCACCCCATCGGTCGGGGGGTCTCCGCCGCTGCGCTCTGTCGATTAATGCTCCGCATTTCTCGAATCCCTCTCTTTATTTCTTCAGTTGGAAGGGGAAGGAGCCGATGAGATTTCCTTCGCAGAAGAAATCGATGGTATAGAATCCTTTCTCCACTCCGGTATTTTCGTCGAGCGGGCAGTAGCAAATGCCTGCGTAAGGCTCGCCTGTAAACTCTATCTGCTGGGTCATCGAGAAGGATATTTCTCCGCTCTCGAAGGCAAAGAGTTTTGTTTCAGACTCACCGATGAGGTCTCCGTTGGGTGTGATCACACGTACATAGAGGTCTTTAAGTCCGGGTGTACAAGTGATATTTTTTGCGATCGCGTAGTCGAATTGCAGTTTGCGCACATGGCTGGCAATGCGGGTCTTGCGGTCGTTCTTGTTGAGCATCGTGACGGTGCAAGAAGTGATCTCCAACATGGAAGCACGCGTAACGGTCTCGGTGAGTTGGGTGTTCGCCTGAGTCAGTTGTTCGTTATGCTGACGGACTTGCTGGTTCTCTTGGCGAACCTGGATATTCTCCTCCGTAAGGCGCGCGTTGGTAGCATTGAGCGAGTCAATCTGGCGGACATAATCGCGCATGACGGCACGTACGGTAGCCAGTTCTTTTTTCAGTTCCGCAATCTTACGGGCGTTAGAGGCCTTGGTGGTACGCAGTTCCTCAAGGAGATCCTGAACGCGCTGTTGCTCACGGCTCAAGAGATCTTGGAGGCTATCGTTGCGGATATCCATCTGCTGATAGCCGTCGAACTGAAGGGCGAGATCTTCGTACTCCTCCTGCAGTTCTTCTTTCTCAATGGTCATCTGCTCCACCATCTCGTTGAGCTCCTGCCGCTGGGAGAGATTCCAGATGACGAGTCCGATGATGGCAGCCACTAATAGGATTAAAACTATGATATATGATTTTTTCATTATAGGAATGGGATTACTTTTTCTAATTGGTTCGACCGACTACCCTTGAGGAGGATGGTATATCCGCTGAGGGCTTCGGTCTGCAAGTATGCACAGAGATCTTCCACGTTGTTGAAGATGGGATACGGGGCTGTGGTCGCTTTGTATTCCTCTCCGACGAGGAGGACGCGATCGGCTTTGCGCTCAAGGAGCATGTTGACGATATTCTGATGCTCGAGATGGCTGTACTCGCCGAGTTCTCGCATGGCGCCGAGGATATAGGCCTTCGGCATTTGTGATTTATGATTTATGATTTGTGATTTGTCAAAAGCGTTTATAGCTGCGGTCATGGAGGTAGGGTTGGCGTTATAGGCATCCACGACAACCGTGTTGCGCCCGGTCTGCATGAGTTGGGAACGGTTGTTGGAGGGAATATAGGCGCGGATAGCTGCTAACGCCGCTTCCTCGCTCACGCCAAAATAGCGTCCGACACAGATTGCTGCCGAGACGTTCTCGGCATTGTAACCTCCGACCAGATGGGTGTCTGAAGGCATTGAGCCGGTGTGATACTCCACGGTTTTCAAGTCTCCTGCCATTTGCGCCAAGTACGGGTTATCGATGTTTCGGAAACAGAAACCATTATGCGCGCGAAGGAAATCGTATAACTCGGCTTTGGTACGCATGACACCTTCAAAAGAGCCGAATCCCTGCAGATGTGCTTTGCCGACGTTGGTAATGAGGCCGTAGTTCGGTTCGGCTATCTCCACCAGTTCTTTGATGTCTCCGGGATGCGACGCGCCCATCTCCACAATCGCCATCTCGTGCGCGCGCGTTATAGATAATAAGGTGAGGGGCACGCCAATCTGGTTGTTGAGATTGCCTTGGGTGTAATAGAGGTTGTACTTCGTAGAGAGGACAGCGGCACAAAGCTCTTTGGTTGTTGTCTTTCCGTTCGTGCCGGTGATGCCGAGGATCGGCAGAGCGAGTTCACGCCGCCAAGCGCGGGCGAGGTCTTGAAGCAAGCCTACCCCCGCCCCCTCCCTGAAGGGAAGGGAGATACGTTCTTTATATTCGGCAGGAAGAAGATTATACTTCTCTTTATCTTCCATCAAAACCCACTCTGCCCCTTGACGGAAGGCTTGCTCCACGAAGTCGTTACCGTCGAAGTGTTCCCCTTTGAGCGCAACAAAGATAGAGCCGGAAGTGACCTTCCGGCTATCTGTCGTTACGTGCAGGGATTCCTTATTTTTTATTAGGAAGTTCCAGTCCATAGTTTTTACGTTTATCCTCCACTTTGAGGGCGAGGGACAATAAGAATGCCAGTACGCCGAACGAAGCAAAGACAATCATAGGCACGAGGTATCCGTCGGTAGCCACACGCAGTTTGCCGATGAGCAGCGGCACGAGACAGAGACCGATATTCTGCACCCAGAAAATCAGGCAATACGCAGAGCCGAGCACTTTCTCGTCGATGATCTTCGGCACGGAGGGCCACATGGATGCAGGTACGAGCGAGAAGCTGACACCGAGTACCAGAATAGTGATCAGTGCGAGCGTCTTCGAGGGATAGAGCGGTAAGACAAATGCGAAGACACTATGGCAAGCGATCATGATCACAGCTCCCAAAAGCATCATCGATGCACCTTTGCCTTTGTAATCTATGAAGGCACCGAGGAACGGCGTGAGTACCATTGCGAGTATCGGGAACCACTTGAAGAGTCCAGCTGCCTCGGCATTGGAGATGGCGAGTGTCTCTTCCAGGAAGTTCGTTGCGAAACGCTGGAAGGGGAAGATTGCGGAGTAATAGAGTACGCAGAGGAGTGCGATGATCCAGAACATCTTCGAGGTCAAGATCTGCTTGAGGTCGGAAACGTGGAACTCGTCCTCCGGATCTTTCTCCAGAGTAGCCTCTCCGATAGCCACAAGTTGGGAATCGAAGGACTTATCCATGATCGTGAAGACAAAGAAATTGAGCAGACCGATGACAAGGAGCGCTGATGCAAAGAGCAGCGGAGCGGTAACTGAATTAACACCATCCACCGCGAAGTGCTGGCTGATCATCGGGGAGAGCCACATCGCTCCGAAGACGCCGAGACGTGCGATAGCCATCTCCAAGCCCATAGCGAGCGCCATCTCTTTGCCTTTGAACCATTTCGCAAGGACCTTACTAACCGTCGTTCCAGCCATCTCACAGCCGCAGCCGAAGATCATGAATCCGAACATCGCCAGTTTGGCGGAACCGGGCATAGAAGGCCACCATGCGTTAAGCCATTCAACGGTATTGGCGTCCGCCCAGGAGATGCCCCAGAACTTGATGGCTGCGCCGATCACCATGAGTGAAGCGGATAGCAATCCGGTGAAACGGACTCCCATCTTATCGAGGATGATACCAGCGATGATGAGGAAACCGAAGACGTTCAGCAGGTACTCACCCGCGGCATAAGTTCCAAACACGCCCTGATCCCATCCCAGCGTGTCGTTGAGCAGGGAAGCCAGCGGCGAGAGGATATCTACGAACATGTAAGCGAAGAACATCATCGAAGCCACTAGGACCAGGACTGTCCAACGCGCCACAGCGCTATCGCGAAGGGTCTTTTGGAGTTTTTCTACCATAATTGTAGGAATATGAATTTTTCTTTTTTAGCCACTCAGCCTTTTTCTTCTCGTACTCGGCGTAGTGGGATTCCAAATAGCCGTCAGCCATTATTTGATGCCGAGTTCTTTTTTGACAGCCGGTGTAACATCGCTGGCATCAGCTCCGATATGAACCATAGCCTGGCTATCGAAGATATAGGTATATCCTTCGCGCTCGCCGACAGCCTTGATCGCCTTAGCCATCTTCTCGTGCACGGGAGTCAGGAGTTCCTGTTGCTTACGCTGGATATCCTGCTCTGCAGTCTGATAGAAGAGCTGGATGCGCTGCTGCATCTCCTGAAGCTCCTGCTGGCGGATTTGTTTTACTGCGTCAGCCATGGTAGCCTCCTGCGCCTGGTAGTCCTGCGCTTTCTTCTGTATCTCCTCGTTCATGGAAGCGAGTTGGGTCTCGTACTGGTTCTGGATGGTATCCATTTTCAGTTTTACCTGTGCTACTTCGGGCATCTGCGCGAAGAGTTCCTGGGTGTTGATGTGACCAAATTTCTGTGCGCTGGCAAGCATCGGCAGAGCCAGCATGAGAGTGATGATAATTTTTTTCATTTTTTCGATATTTTATATTATTTATTACGTTTTGAAATGTTCCACGACCCTTATTTAAGTCTTACTTGAGTCTTACTTAAGTCTTACTTGCCTTCCGTGGAACAATCTTATTATTTTGCGCCGAGTTTGCGGAGTACCTGATCGGAGATGTCGAGTTTGGAGGACATATAGATCAGGGATGGGTCTGCAGAGCGGTCCTTGACGATGTCGATCCGTTTCTCGTTGGCGAGATCCTGGATGGCCGTGTATATCTCGTCCTGGATGGGTTTGATGAGCGCTTCGCGTTTCTTGTATAGTTCACCCTCCTGTCCGAAATACTTGCGTTTGAGTTCCAGGACTTCCTGTTCTTTTTTCACGATCTCCTGCTCGCGTTGGGTCCGCATGGTCTCCGAGAGGAAGATCTGCTCCGTTTGGTAGTTGGTAGCCATGACGCGTGCTTCCTGTTGGGCCGCGTCTATCTCCTTCTGCCACCGCTTGGAGAGCATCGAAAGCTGCTCATTCGCCTGCTCGTATTGGGGCAGGTTTTTGAGGATATACGCCATGTCGATATAGGCTATCGATTGGTCTTTAGCAAAAGTTGTGCCAGAAGCCATTACGGCAATCAATAATAGGATAATAATTCTTTTCATAATCTTTATAGTTCTTGTCCGAGGACGAAGTGGAACTGGCTTCCGCCGTATTGTTTGGAGCCGTTGATCTCGTCGAATCCCCATCCCCAGTCAATACCGAGGAGTCCGAACATCGGCAGGAAGATACGTACACCCAAGCCGGCTGAACGCTTGAGGTTGAAGGGGTTGTAGTCTTTGATATCCGAGAAGCAGTTACCGGCCTCGAGGAAGACGTGCGCCCAGATGGTAGCATTCTGCTCCAGAGAGATCGGGTAACGGAGCTCCATGGTGAATTTGTTATAAAGGTAACCCATATTACGTCCGGTAGCCACGTCGTACGGGGTAAGTGAACCGGATGAGTAACCACGCATAGCGACATACTCGGTAGCGTAGCTGGTATAGCTAGACATACCATCACCACCCATATAGAAGGACTCAAACGGGGATTTAGCATACTGGTTGTAGTGGCCCAGATAACCAAACTCCGCACGGGTCATGAGGACCAGTTTGCTGTCGCGCGTAAGCGGCGTGAAGACCTTTCCGGAGAACTTCCACTTATGATACTCGATGAGGTGGTACTTCTCGGAAGTGGAGAGTTGGGAGTAGTCTTTCTTGTTAAAGAGCGACCAAGGCGGCGTAAGTTTGACACCGATGGTGAACTGCGAACCGCGGCGTGTGTAGATCGGGTTATCGATGGACGAACGGGATATCTGCAGGTTCAGGGCGAGGTTATGAGAGGTACCATCGGAGATCAGCAAGTACGGCCAATCCTTCATCATATACATCTGATAACTCAGTTCGCCGTAGAAGGTGAAGTAGTCGTCGGGCCAGCGGAGACGCTTACCATAACCGACCGAGATACCGAGCGTACGGAGGTATTTATCCTTATCCGCCTCAGACTCCGCGAGCTGCTGGTAGTAGTTGCTGTTTCCGGAGTAGTAATAGTAGTTGGAATAGGTGTTATAGAGGTTCTGGTAGGCGCGTTGGTAACGGCTGGAGTAACCCGTCTGGTTGGCGAAATAGATACTTGCGCTCAAGCTGTTCGGGCGCTTACCACCGAGCCAAGGCTCCAAGAAGGAGATGGAGGCGGAGGTATAATAGATACCGTTCGTGCGCGCGTTAATAGAGAAGGTCTGACCCTCACCCTGCGGCACGATGCGGTAGGATTTCTTATTGAAGAGGTTCTGGATGGCGAAGTTGGTGAACTTGAGTCCCAGAGAGCCCACGAGACCCGTTGCGCCCCAACCGAGTGAGAACTCAATCTGGTCGGAGGACTTGGTCTCCAGCTGGTAGGTGATGTCCACGGTTCCCTCTTCGGGGTTCGGCTGGATATCCGGCACAAGTTTCTCCTGGTCAAAATGGCCCATCTGCGCCAACTCACGGAGCGAACGCATAATATCCGACTGCGAGTAGAGCTGACCGGGTTTGGTATATAACTCACGGCGGACAACATGCTCATAAACGCGGGTGTTTCCGACAATCTTGACCTCGTTGATGGTAGCGGGTTTGCCTTCGTACATACGCATCTCAAAGTCGATGGAGTCGTTGGAGACGTTGACCTCGACGGGCTCGACGTTGAAGAAGAGGTAACCGCGGTCGGTATAGAGTTTGGATACCGCATCGTCGTCGTTGGTGAGACGGTCGTTGAGAGTCTTGAGGTTATAGACATCGCCGGGTTTGACACCCAGAGTAGCGTCCAGCAGTTCGTACGGATAGACGGTATTGCCAACCCATTTGACAGAGCGGACGTAGTATTTGTCACCCTCGCTGATGGTCATATAGATATCCACACGGTTCGGGTCCTCAGGGTTCGGGACGACACTATCCGCCACGATATAAGCGTCGCGGAAACCATGCTCGTTATACTTCTCGATAACCGCCTGTTTGTCCTTCTCATACTCCTCGCGAACGAATTTCTTGGTCCGAAAGAGGTTGACGATATCGTTATCATTGGTTTTCTTCATCGCCTTGTTGATCTGGCGATGGGTGAGGTTCTTGTTGCCGGTGATATAGATCTTTCCGACCTTGGTTTTGGACTTTTTATCCACGCCGATGAGGACTTTGACGTAGCCCGGATGGTCGGCATCGTTGCGCTGGATGACATGCACTTCGGCGTTATGGAAACCTTTCTCCGCAAGGTATTTCTTGATTACCGTTTTCGCATGATCCTCGAGGTTGGGCGTCATCTGCGAGCCCTGCCGGATACCGGCTTTCACCTCCACGTCCTCGCGCTCGCTTTTCTTGAGTCCTTCGTAGCGCACTTCGCTGATACGGGGCCGTTGCTCCAACTCAATAACCAGCCATATCTTGGTGCCTTCGATCTTCTTCGCTTTGATCTTGACGGAGGAGAAGAGTCCTTGCTTCCAGAAGCGTTTGATAGCCTTGGTGATCTGGTCTCCCGGCACTTCAATCTTATCGCCGACCGCCAAGCCGGAGAAACCGATAAGCACGAAATCCTCGTAGCTATCGGCGCCCTGCACCTCGATGCCCGCGATCTCGTAGGTCTTACGCGTCATACCGTATTCGATCTCAGGTACATCAGCGGCAGGCACAGAGTCGTTCTGCGCCCACAAGCCAAGACTGAATACCAGCAATAATAGTATATTAATGAATCTGTTCACTCGTTTTGCCAAATCTTCGTTCACGTTTCTGATAGTCCACGATTGCCTTATAGAACTCCTCGTCGGTAAACTCCGGCCAGAGGCAATCGGTGAAGTATAGCTCACTATAAGCCAACTGCCACAACAGGAAATTGCTGATACGATACTCGCCGCTGGTACGAATCAGGAGGTCGGGATCCGGCATCTCGCGGGTCGTCATAAGGGAGCTGACCATCTGCTCGGTTACATCCTCCGGACGGAGTTGGCCGGCCTGGGTGAGGCGAACGGCCTCGCGTACCGCCTCGATGATCTCCCACCGCGCGGAATAACTGAGGGCGATGACCATCGTCAGGCCGGTATTGCGGCTGGTTTGGTCTATACACGCAAGAAATTTCTGCTTCGTTCCCTCCGGGAGGCGGTTGATATCACCGATGGTCTGGAGGCGGACGTTGTTATTCATCAGCGTCGGCGTCTCCTTGGCGATCGTGTCCACCAGGAGCGTCATGAGGGCGTCCACCTCCTCCTTCGGGCGGTTCCAATTCTCCGTAGAGAAGGTATAGAGCGTGAGATACTCAATACCGAGTTTGGTAGCAGCCACGGTAATATTATGGACGGTCTCCACGCCCTTTTTATGTCCAAACATACGCGCCAGGCCTTGCTTCTTAGCCCATCGGCCGTTGCCGTCCATGATGATCGCCACGTGACGTGGAAGACGCGCTGTGTCTATTTGTTCTTTATAGCTCATTGTATCAGAAATTACAAATCCTGCACGCTTTTTTCGCCTGTGCAAATTCAAAAACTATGCCAAGTGTGACCATTCCGGTCAAGTCGCAGTTCATTATATTACTTCCGTTCAAGTCATGACGGTTATTGAGATCCGGTCTATTCTCCAAGTTATCAGCGAAATAGACGTTATGCTGCCACGCGATATTCAGACCCACTTGCTCGTGGAATTTCCATTTGAATCCGATGCCGAAAGGGAAATACGCCATCACTTTGTTATAATTGGCGTTCTGATAGCCCTCGGCGCCATAGAGCCCCACTCCGAGGCCCAGGAAAATATACGGGGTATAGGGCCGGATACGCTTGTCGTACTTATTCCGGTCTCCAAAACGGAAGAAGTTGAACTCCGCCATGACGTCGGCATTGATGAGTTGGTTTTGCCATTTGGAATCCAGCTTCACAGGCATCTTCCCGGTCTCGAAATAGTACTCGTTTCCGGTAATACGCTGGGAGGAGAACTTCGCCTGAATCGCCCACCGTTTCGTGAACTTATAGCGGAAATGCAAGCCGAATGCCTCGCGGGGGTTCATGAAAATATGCTGCGCGGCGTTGCCTACATAATAGCCGCAGCCACCTTGCAAGCCGAATTCACAGAGGAACGGCTGGCCCTGCGCACGAACGCTCATACTCGCACACGCGAGCAATAAAAATAGACATATTATGCGGCTGTTTTTAGACATCATTACAAAATAAGCGTGCAAAGATACACATTTTTTCTCACATACGCAAGAAAAAAAGACATTTTTGCACGATTTATGCCTTAATCAGCAGCCTAAAAGCGTCTGTAACTTTCCTTACAGGAACCACTTCGATGGAAAAACGTGAAAAATCGCCTTTCTGGTCGGCAGGAATGATGATGCGTTTGAAGCCGAGTTTCTGCGCCTCAGCGATGCGTTGTTCGATGCGGTTGACAGAGCGGATCTCTCCGGCTAATCCCACTTCGCCGCAGAGACAGGTAGCAGCATCGAGGGCGATATCCATATTACTGCTCAAGACGGCAGCAAGAACCGCGAGGTCGATAGCGGTATCATCGACGCGGAGACCTCCGGCGATATTGAGGAAGACATCTTTCTGCAGCAGTTTGAAACCCACGCGCTTCTCCAAGACAGCCAGAAGCATGTTCAGACGCCTTCCGTCAAAGCCCGTAGAGGAGCGTTGGGGTGTGCCGTACGCTGCGGAGGAGACAAGGGCTTGCACCTCGATCATGAACGGCCGGACACCTTCTACTGCCGCTGCGATAGCGATGCCGGAGAGGCCTTCGCGCGCCGTGGAAAGGAGCAGTTCAGAGGGGTTGGTCACTTCGCGTAAGCCATCCTGCCGCATCTCATAGATGCCGAGTTCGGAGGTAGAACCGAAACGGTTCTTCTGCGCCCGGAGAATGCGGTACATATACTGGCGGTCGCCCTCGAACTGAAGGACGGTATCGACGATGTGCTCCAGCACTTTGGGTCCCGCAAGCGAACCCTCTTTGTTGATGTGACCGATGATGATAAAGGGTATGTTGCGCGTCTTGGCGAACTCCATGATCCGCGCGGCGCACTCTTTGACCTGCGTGAGGCTGCCGATAGTCGCTTCGACGGCTTCGGTTCCGATGGTCTGGATGGAGTCGATGACCACGACGTCGGGTTCGAGTTCCTTGACCTGCTCCAGGATGCGCTCGAGCGAGGTCTCCGAGGATATATAGAGGTTCTCGGCGTTTCCCGCAAGGCGTTCGGCGCGCAGTTTGAGTTGGCGGACGGACTCTTCGCCGGAAGCGTAGAAAGTCTTCCGCTCGCCTTGCTGCATAAGCACCTGAAGCGCGAGAGTGGATTTGCCGATACCCGGTTCGCCACCCAGAAGCACAAGGCTTCCCGGCACGAGACCTCCTCCCAAGACGCGGTTCAGTTCACCGTTATGCAGGTCAATACGCATCTCGTCGGTGGCCACTACTTCTTGCAACCTTTGCGGGTGGACAGACAGCCCCGGACGGCTTTGAGCGAAGCGGTCTTTTGTCTTTCGACTTTCGACTATCTCCTCCTCATACGTCCCCCACTCTCCGCAGACCGGGCAGCGTCCGAGCATCTGCGGGGCTTTTGCGCCGCAGGATGAGCAGACATATTGGATGGAGGGCTTTGCCATAGGGGGTTATGGGTTAGGGGATTAGGGGTTAGAGGGGTATCACATCATTTTCCTCGGCGAGGAGAGTGTTCTCGAAGATGGGTTTGGCTTCCGCGAGGAAGAGCGAGTGGTCTTCGATCCGCGCGGAATAATGGCCGAGAATCAACTTGCCGGCCTTCGCCAGAGAAGCAATCTTCGCCGCGTCCGCAGCGGTAGAGTGTTGCACCTCTTTGCTCCGCCCAGCGAGGGTCTGCAGGAAGGTGGACTCGTGATAAAGCGTCCCGACGCCTTCGATGATCGGAACGATCTTCTCGCTGTACATCGTATCGGAGCAGTACGCGTAGCGTTTCTTCGTCTCATAACTGAACGTGCCATCCTCATGCTTGACGCGGTGGGTCTCTTTGAAGAGAAAACCGCAAGTCGGCACCCCGTGCTTGAGCGGGATGGTCTCCACGGAAACGGTGCGATCCTCGAAGATCACTTCGTGTTTGCGGGGGTTGATGGGATGGAAGATGATGTCGTAGAGACGGTCGTTGGCGTGATAGTTCAGCAGCGGCGTAAGCAGTTTCTCCAAATCCGGATGGGCGTAGATATGCATCGGCTGCGTGCGTTTGAGCATGCCGAGCGTCGTCAGAAGCCCGATGAGACCGAAACAATGGTCTCCATGGAGATGGGAGATGAAGATATTATACAGCCGCCCGGTGTGAACACCGAGCCGCTGCATGGTCAGCAGCACTCCTTCGCCGCAATCGACGAGGAAGGACTTGTCGCACAGCTCCACCAACTGCCCCGATGGGGAAGTGGTTTTTGTCGGCTTTGCGCTGCCGCAACCTAATATCGTTACTTTCGCTTCGCTCATGCTGATTACTGATGGCTGACAGCTGACAGCCTTTCTAATATCCTATTGCCGAGGGCGGTCTTTTTCTCGATATGTTCGAGGACGGCTTTGACAAACGAGTTGGACTCAAACGATCCGCGCACCTCTTCGAAGTCCGCTTCCGCTTGTTCGCGGTCGCCATCGACGCCGAAGCCCGTCTGGCTGTTGAGGTCGAACTCTTTGCGGGCATCGTCATAGACCATCCGGTCAAGTTTGACTACCGCGTCACGCCAAGACTCGATGGTCTGACGGATCTGCGGAAGGGTCACTTCGCTGACCGGACAACCCCACACCTGTTCGAGTTTGTCGAGCGCCCAGGTCCACTCGTAAGAGTAGTAGTTCGCGTGCATCTGCTCCATGCATGTCTGGATCGCTTCGAGGCTCATTTGTCCGGCTTCGATGGCGTCCAGCATCTTCGTCACTTCGCCACGCGGAGCGATCAGACCTGCCATATCGACCCAGTCTCCCAAGCCTGCCCGGCTATCGGGCTGCAAGGCCGCACGTACCTCTTCGATCGTCTTCCATTCCTTCTTCTCCAGCCGGCTGATGAGGCTGTTTCCGAGGAATTTCTGGATGCCGATGGTATAGAGTTCGCGTCCGTGCTTGAGGGACGAGTTACGGATCTTACAGTTCCTGTAACCATAGACCTCGGTGTTCTCGCCGCTGAGGGCTTGCAGTTCATCCAACACCTCGCGTCCGCGCCACATCTTCTGGACCGTATAAGGGCTCAGGAGGTTGAAATTGATCTGGTCGAGCTTGTGCGGATCCTTGCGGTTGTCACGCTTCGGCCATTTCTGCGCGTCACGGATCGTACCTACGGTACGCAGGTTCGCGCCGGGTACCAAATAACTCTCAGAGTTATTCTCTATGAGGTACGAGAAGGGCAGATCGGAGGTGTCGGCGTGGTGGGTGTGACGTCCCATAACAAGGGAGAAGGCCCCCACTCTGGACGGCCAGAGCAGATAACTGTCGCTGGTCGTTTTCGCGCCGCGTTCGGCGATACCCTGGTGAATAGGACCGAGTTTGTACATGTGGTTCGACTGGTTCGAACCCGAACCGGCGTTCAGGAAAGAGAACATACCGGCAATCAACAAAGTCGATTTATGGTGGGTCACGGTATAAGGACCTGCGAAGATTGCACAGGCCTCTCCGTGCATGCCCTGGCAGTTACTAAAGAACAGACTCTCGCCCGCAGAGTAGTGCTTGTCGAAGATGCATCCCTGCCCCACGAAGCACTTGTCCACCAGCGTCGAGTCGCCAATCTCTACGCCCGAGGCGATGATAAAATCCGTACACTTGACACCGCTGCCGAGCCGTACAGGAGCCGCTTCGTTGGAGTTGATTGTTCCGTTCTTGAGACGGCTCACACCGGTCAGTTCGGCAAAATCGCCGACCTTGACATTCTTGATCGAACCGCAGTTGAGGATGTGTACGTTGTTGCCGATGTAGCCATGATCGGAAGCCTGCGCTTCTGCGTACTCGTCGATGCGGCGCTCCAACTCATGAATCATCGCCGGACGGTGACGGTAGAGCGTGAGGATATATGCCAGGCTGGCGGAGAGCTCATTGAAAATCGGGATCTCCCGTCCGCCGCCTTCGTTCATCACCGGCACGCGAACCCCGTTGCCGAAAGTCGTCTTGCGGTCCACGAGGATGGCGTTGACGTTCTCGATACAGGTGTTGTCGCCGATGTGATAGTTGGCGATATAGTTATGGATGTTATAGAGGTGCGCATCATTGCCCACTTCGCAGTTATGCAAGGTGGCGTTATAGATGCCCGAATGGATCTTCAGCCCACCCGGCAGGGTTATCTCCCGTTTGAATGCTCCCAGACGGTTATGACCGGAGAAACGGGTGTGATGCACGTAGCGCGCGTCGAACGCTTCCGCCACCTCTATCTCCGCCCAGTTCTCCGCCGAGCAGCCCTGTGCCTCCAATACCCGAATCTCTTCGGACGTTAATTTACGAAACATTCTCGTCTTTTGTCTTTGAGTGAAACGGTCTTTTGTCTTTGAGCGAAGCGGTCTATTAGTCGTTCAGCAACATCGGCATCAGCAACATGAGGACATCTTCGTTCTCCTCGTTCTCTGCCGGCAGAATCAGACCTGCGCGAGCCGGGTCAGCCAGCTTCAGCAGGACATCTGCGGAAGTGATGGAGCTGAGCAAATCAATCAGGAACGGCGCCTTGAAACCGATTGCCATCGGCGTGCCGTTGTAGTCGCATGCGATTGTCTCCTCTGCGCTGGTCGAGAAATCGATGTCCTGTGCGGAGATCTTGATCTGGTTCTCGCTGAGCGCCAGACGCAGCTGTGCGGTACCGTTGTTGGCGAAGACCGCCACACGCTTACAAGCGTTGATGAGGGTCTGACGGTCGATGGTTACGACGTTCTGGTTCGCCTGCGGGATGACGGCGTTATAGTTCGGGAAGCGGCCCTCGATCTGGCGGCAAACCACAATCGTGTTGTCGAACTCGAAGCGCGCGTTCTTAGCACCGAAAGTCACTTTCACATCCTCGTCAGCCTTCGCCAGGAGGTTCTTCAAGAGGCTTGCCGGTTTTTTCGGCAGGATGAAACTTGCAGCCACGCCGGCTTTAACACCCTCGTTCGTGTAACGAACCAGACGGTGCGCGTCGGTAGCTACCATCGTCACTTTGTCCTCGGCGATGTCAAAGAAAATACCGTTCATCACAGGACGCAACTCATCGTCCGCGGTGCAGAAGATCGTCTTCTCAATCGCGCTCTGGAGCACGCCGGCAGGCATGTTCACCACCTTCGCGTCACCCTCAGCCTCCGGCATCTCCGGATACTCGTTGCCGTTCACGCCGACAAACGAATAGGTACCGTTCTGGCTAACCATGTTCACCGCAAAATTATTCTCGTCGATGGTGAAGGCCAGCGGTTGCTCGCTGAACTCCTTGAGGGTCTCTAACAACAACTTAGCCGCCGAAGCCACTTTGCCGCTACCTTCTACGCCCTCAACCTCTACAGAGGTACGAATGGTGGTCTCGCCGTCGGAAGCCGTCAGACGCAGCTCGTTGCCCGCCAAATCAAACAGCACGTCATCCAGAATCGGAAGCGCATTTTTACTGTTAATCACGCGGCTCACAGCCTGCAATTGGGAAAAGAGTTTTGAACTCGAAACATTGAATTTCATATACGTATATTTTTAATTATTTTTTACAATTTATTGTAATTTTCACATTTTAGCGTGCAAAGATACAATTTTTTTCTGATATACGCAAGAAAAATTTGGATATTTGCAAAAAAAGTAGTACTTTTGCAGCGAATTATGGCAAAAATCGGTATTTTTGACAGCGGTTATGGCGGTTTGACCATCTTGGAAGCGATCCGTCGGGAGTTACCTCAGTACGACTACTTGTACCTGGGGGACAACGCCCGTGCGCCGTATGGCACGCACTCGTTCGATGTTATTTACCGATATACGCTGCAGGCGGTCAAATACCTCTTCTCCCAAGATTGCGCGTTGGTCATTTTGGCTTGCAATACCGCCTCTGCCAAAGCCCTCCGCACCATCCAACAAAAAAATCTCCCTTCCCTTCAGGGAGGGGCTGGGGGTAGGCTTGTTAACGTGCTGGGAGTAATCCGTCCGACGGTAGAAGCCGTGCCGGCAATCACCAAGACAGGCCACATAGGCATCCTCGCCACCCCGGCTACCGTCTCCTCCGAGAGCTATGTCCTGGAATTGGAAAAACTGTCTGTCAGCAAAGCGGTCTGTCAGCAAAGCGGTCTGTACTCTGTCAGCCCGCAGGGCGGTCTTATCATTACCCAACAGGCTTGTCCCCTTTGGGTGCCATTAATCGAGAACGGCGAGCACCTCAACCCCGGTGCAGACTATTTCGTGGATCTCTACCTGCGGCAGATTTTAGAGAAGGACCCGCAGATTGACACCCTCATTCTCGGCTGCACCCACTATCCGCTGTTGCTGCCGAAGATCAGTCAATGGATTCGCAACAACGGCAAACGCTTTGCGGCGAGCGATATTCAGGTCATTTCGCAGGGGTACCTGGAAGCAAAGAGCCTGGCGGATTATCTGGTTCGTCATCCGGAATATGCGTCCCAGCTCTCGCAAGGCGGTAGTTGCCGCTACCTGACCACAGAAAATGCGGACCGCTTCTCGCAATCCGCATCGCTCTTCCTCTCCTCCCCCGTCCAGGCGGAGCACATTGATCTGGAGTAATTTTCCACCTCTACCCTTTTCTCTCCTTCAGAAGTACCATCCGCACAAACACCGGAAACATCCCGTAAACCTTCTTTTCCGCCAACCCCTCATTCAAAAACGCATCCGGCTTTTCTTTAAATTGCGCATTCCATCGTGCCCGCAACTCTGCATACCTTGCATGGTTCTTGTCTTTCACAATCGCACTTGCCTCTCGGCAAACCTCCTGCCACACCAACCTCTGCGCTTCTTCTTTCTCGCTCCGCGGATGGCGTTTGAAATCACGCTTGTCTTTGCGGTAATACTCCTGCGGACCCATCTTAACGATATTCCCCTCATCGTCACGATAAGATTTGACACGCATGGTCATGCCCGATTTTCCGCTTACTTTTCCTCTCCATATATCAATCCCCGGACTTAATGTTACTCTTGACATATCCTTTCTCCTTTCTTTTTATTTCGTTTTATTTTAGTGAACGGATTTGATTTGAAAATGTTTTTTTGGTTTATGTCTTTGTGTGCTTTATACTCGCTAGAGTTGGCTAATTGGTGGTAAAAGCTGTCTGGAAGCTTGCTTACAAGCAGGTTTTAGTATCAATTTGTCAAAGAAGCATCGCTTCTAAAGCACTCAAAGGGTTTATCTTTGTTTTTGTTTATTTTTAATGGGACATTACTGATTTCTTTTAATTTTGCGCTTTTTTTATTTCGTCTCTCATTTTATGATTGACTTGCCTGTTTTTTATGATTGACTTACCTATCTTTCCTTATCTTTTCTTTGGTAAATCTTTAGTTATTCTTTGGTAATATTTTAGATATTGTTTGGTTATTCACGGTATTATCACGTGACGATATTTGGACAGAACCGCAAAAACCACGGCCCCAAAAGACTAAAATCTACCGAAAATCTGTTAAACTTCTAAAATCTTCTGCAAAGATACTCAAAATTTCTGACATACGCAAATTTTGATGATATTTTTAGGCGTTCATTCCGCGGGATTATATCCCGCCTGACTTTGTCTCTGCTGCGGGATTATACCCCGCCTGACTTCGTCTTTTGCTGCGGAATTGTATTCCGTTTTTTATAGCGTTTATGCGCCGCTCATCTATGTGCGGCTTTATTTCACTTCCTGTCCCGTAAGGGTATATACCTTCTCTCCTCGGAGAATGAAGATTTGGCCGTCACGGAGGATCTTAGTGGTTTTGGCATTGGCCTTGGTGTTTTCAATAGCTTGCGGGCGATCAGATTTACCGATGATGTTTAATTTACCCCAAACAGGGTGAGCCTTGTAAGTTGTGACACTCTCATCCGGGACATAGACAGGTGCTTCGGTTGAAACCTCGTAGAAAGTCTTATCTTCAACTGCCGGTGGCAGTACGGCGTCCACATTCATCTGACTGATTTTCGAGCAGAGCGCAAAGCAGTTATCACCTATTGATTGAACCGAAGCCGGCATAGACAAGTTATTCAAATAGGTGCAGCCATAGAAAGCGCCTGCTCCTATTTCCGTTACGCCTGCAGGGATTTCGATATTCTCCAATGCGTGGCAGTTATAGAATGCCCAGTTGCCGATTCGGCGCAATGCGTCTCCTGCAAAGTTGACACTACCTAAACTGCGGCAATCTTCGAACGCACGATCATCAATTTCTGTTACTCCTGCCGGTATTACGACAGAGTTTAGTTTGATACATTCAGCCACTGAATTATAACTGATATGTGTTAGTCCAGCAGGCAATACTAATTGCTGCAGATTGTAACAACCTTTGAATGCCTCATCCGTAAACTCCGTGTTCGTTACACCGGACACGTCTAATGTTTGGAGAGTCTTGTAAGAACGATTGATGAATAACAAGGCTTTCCCCGATAACTCACCGCCATTGACTACTACATGGGTTAAGATCTTAGTATAATAAGACCAATCATCTTCTAAAATGTCAAAGAATACCGCAGGAGCCTCCACATAAGTCAAACCAGTGCAACTAGAGAAGGCAAAATTTCCAATACTTGTAACGCTATTAGGAATGGTCACAGAGGTCAAACCGATGCAATTCCAGAAAGCATTACCAGCAATGGATTCTATGCCATCCGGGATGGTGTATGCTCCTGAAAAAGAGGTTGGCATGTACGCAAATACATGTGCATTATATACAGGAGAGGTCAAACCGGTGCATTCCCGAAATGCCATATTTTCTATGATGGTGACGCTATTAGGAATGGTCACAGAGGTCAAACCGGTGCAATGATAGAAAGCTTCTTTTCCAATGGTGGTGACACTATTGGGAATGGTTACAGAGGTCAAACCGGTGCAATATCTGAAAGCATAACTTCCAATGCTTGTGACGCTATAAGTCACAGACTTGTAGGTCACAGATGCTGGGATGACAATATCGCCGGAATATTCGCCGCTGTTTGGCGAAGTAACTTCTACTCTATGGTTTGTGAGAAGGTAGTAATACAAATCGCCGATTTGGACTTCATTTCCAGCAAACATTGTTCCTATGCTAGCTGCTACAGCGAGCAATAGGGTTAAAAGTTTTGTTTTCATAATGATATTGTTGTTAATAATATGCACAATAAAAGCGTGCGCTTTCGTTCACTTTATTTGATACTTTGAGGTCCTAGACTTACCTTACTTATTCAAATAAATGCACGGAAAACCCACGCTGATACGTGAGCGTGCATAAACCGTACTTGAATAAGTAATGATTCTTTGTAAACTTGTCTAGGGTTTCAAAGCATCAAGTTGGGCTTATTACGCTATTTCTTTGCGCGACGCTTCGCGCTTATATTTCTATATTTCTCACCGCTTTTTTACGCTGTCGGTGCCAGCGGTGGTTGAGTTATAAACTAATATCCAACAGATGGCCGATTAGTTTATTATTAGCAAGATAAACTATACTATATACGTTCTCTAATACGATAGCGGACGTAATACAGAGTTTTACCATCTACACAATACCGATTGAAATATTCAGGGGCTGCGACAGATACTGAATTTTGCAGATTTAGCGCAAAATACCTAAATATATCACGCATGTACATAACGGCGTAGTCTTCCTCGCCGAAATAGCCCTGTTCAACTAACTCTTTTACACTTTCTTCAAACTGCAAAAGAGCTTGCTTGGTGTAAACAACTTCTTTCATTGGAACATAGCACGAATGCGCGGTTCAAGGAAAGCGATTGCTTCATCGGCAGTATAGTACTTTTTCTGCACATTTCCGGTACCTATTGCATCTGTTGTAATAGGTGCTTCTTGGGGTTGATTTTTAACGTCTGTTTGCATAGTCGTTCTTGTTTTCTAAACCTTTGCGGGTGCAAAGGTACACAAAAAAAATGACATACGCAAATTTGTATGCCATTTTTAGAGAATTTATTCAATTTTTATTGATTTATGTCACCGCTTTTTACGCTGTCGGTGCCAGCGGTTAGTTATAAATCTCCAGACCAGCCGTGACCTAAGTCCCAGTGTTCGTCGTATTTGAATTCGAAGTACGGTAGGGCGAAGTATTTTTCCAACAATGCGGTCAACTCCTCCTCTATGTCCTTTGCCCACTGACCGACAAAGACCACAAAATGATCCACTGCCCATGCCACACGCCCACGAGTATTTTGCCGATGATCAGGTTCTTCGTAGTTAATGACCTTTATTCCGCTAGCTTTTGCATCCTCTACCATCTTTGGCGTCAGTTCTTTCTTGTACACACCGAAGAAATCGTGCTCCTCCGGGTCGTACCAAAAGATCCCCACCGCCGGCATGGGCTCATCGAAGGACTTCATATCCTTCATAATGGCTTCTTTTTCGCTATGTGTTAAAGTGGTCATATTCTCTATCAAACCTTTGCGGCTGCAAAGGTACACAAAAAAAATGACATACGCAAATTTGTATGCCATTTTTTTATTCATTACAGAGTGTTTATGTAATAAAGGCAATAGGAAATACGCTTCATAGGCCGGTTAGAAATACTTAAATGCTACAATATGACCCCATGCCAGATTGTTCCGGATGAGAAAATAGCCCCCGTTACCGTATTCAAAAACATAATAATTGTCCTTCGAGTTAAAATCAATCGTTCCTCCCATGGGCACAAGTTTAGCCGTTTTTCCTTTATTATTGTCAAATTCTTCCCAAAGGGACTCGGTGGATGTAGAAGAGCGAACGGTTGTGGGGTACACATTATACAGCATCCATGTCTTATACCTGAACTCCATCCCTTTCTCCCATCTTTCTTTCTCCGACATTCGGACTCCGAGTCCGCTGGAGATGGAGGAGGCAAACAGTTCCAATTCGTAGTTGCCGGGTATAAACCATCCGTCGCCCAACTTTAGCGCCCAGTCAATAGAACTAAAATATACAGGAAGCGAAACTCCGTTTTCCTCGCAGTAGTCAATGATCATTTGTTGGTCTTGCGCACCGTATCCGGTCATCATGGGAGCGACTTTACGAAGCATTTCGCGCTCTTGTTTCTCATTAATCTTCGAGATATACATCAGCGGCATAGACGGAAGCCATTCCATAACGACGTCGAACAGTTCATCCGCCTGGTTTTTATATCCCTCAACAGGCGTAATATCGATTTTATATTTGGACATTATAGCCTTCTCGTCTCTTAGATCGATCTTGCTATACGTCTTTTTGTGGCTTTTAATATCCTTCATATCCCTTGCGATGGATTTCTCCGTAGAATAGCCGCCCGCGGGCGACATAATGAGTCCGTGCGCACCCGTCTGGTCCACAAACACAACCACAGAAGGAATGCCCGTCTGCGGATCAAAGAACCAGTCGCCAACCTCATAAGCGTTCACAAGTGTCGATAGCGCGATAAACGCGACAAGTAGAAAATTCTTTTTCATGATCTTTACTATTTTGTTTTTACCAAGCGAGGCCGAGGGTGAGGCCGACGCCGTGCTGGAGGTACTGGTTGAGATTGACTCTTCCGGTAATGGTTTTGAGGGGTTGTATAGCAAGCGTGCCGCTATTCCAGAGCCAGTTCATGTCGTAATGGAGTCCAATGACAAACTCGCTTGATTTCGATTTTGAAGGGATACGCCAATCCAAACCAATACGCGTGTCGGTAGCAATAGCCACCTTGGTATTAAAGGCGTCACCGTTAAAGAACGGTCCGGCGGATGCGCTTTGGTTGATTCGCGGAGCAAGAATGAATTTCCCTATCTGGATAGGCACCTGAGCACCGAGATAGACGCCGAACATAGGTCCTGCGTTGAGTGCTTGCGTGCCCGAATTAACGGCCTCCGCCATCAAAGCGGCTATTTGCACTCCCGTAGAAATGTAGCCCAGCCAATCGTGCCCAATCTGGATTCCCACCAATTGGTTCAAGCCCAAATAGTTATCATATAGCAGAAGAATGTGATTCATATTGTCCAGATCGGTCACAACGTGCGGAGCGGAAGCCTCATATTTCTTTGCACTTTTCCCTTTATACTCCACCAGACTATCACGGACAGCAAGTGTGCGCAGAGCCGGGTCGAAGGGCAAATGCCAATCCGTCTCCCTTAAATCTTTTTGAACCGAATCCGGCAGATGGCGGAAGACAAACAACCAATCTTCGCCGGAGAGGTTCTGAAGGGGTTCCAGCTCCGGGTGTGTGGCGGCTTTCGGCGAAGCCAAGGTCGTCAAGAAAGCCTGAACATCTTCTTTTCCGATCGCCAGCCCCACTCCTTCGCGATAGAAAGCCTTCCAGGTGTTGATACCTAAGATCTCATATTTGCCTTCGGCATTCTTGAGCAAGAGCGGTCCACCGCTGCTACCGGGATCGATAGACGCGGTATGCTGAATGATACGCGAAGCGCGCTCACGGGCATCGACATCCACGCGGGCGTTGGAGATGCTTCCGCGCGTGAGTTGCCATGAGGGTTTGCCGGCCAAGCCGGGAAAGCCCGCCGCTACGATAGATAGGTCTTCGTCAATCTCACCGGCATAAAGCGGCAGCGCGATCATCTCACACTCGGCAGGAAGAGCAACCGCCGCCAAGTCCGTTTCGCCGATATTCGCCACTTCGCAATGTTCGTAGCGGAGCGTTTTCTCGTGGAGTTGGAAAGTGATGGTTGCTTTCTCGGCGTAGCCGATGACATGTAGGTTGGTGAGCACATATTTCTTACCACCCTGCTCCACTACGACACCCGAACCAAAGGTTCCTTCGTTCTTATAGGCCGTCAAAGCCTGCGAGGCACTCCTCATTCCAGCGCGCGCCATGTACAAAGAGTAATCCGCCATCATCGCTCTTTCCGAGTCCGCAAACTCAGGAGAAACGATACATACGCTGTGTCGCAGTCCTTGTGCGGACGCCGAAAAAAGGACCAAGAGCAGCATTGCTGCCAAAGAGTAGAAACGTTTCATATAAGGAAAATTATTCGTCGTCGCCAACTACGCCATTAGACACTGAATCGGTCTTGATCTCCGGAATGATTTTTGCGGGTTCTTCCGTTTTCTTGCCACCTGCCATTTCGTCCAAGATATACTGCATGTCCGAGCCTTTGAGTTTGCCTTTCTTGATAGCTGTAGCGATCTCTTCATTCTCGGCAAACAGTTTCGCTGCCGCTTTCTTCATTGCCATAAAACTGCCATTCACCATTGCCAATTCTGCCAGTTCCAACTCCGGGCGGACGAGATAATAGAGGGTTGGGGTGTCCGGTCCGTTTCCACCTACAAACTTAATAAAATTCAAATCGCCTGTTTTCTTATCCATCTGGTAGTTCTGCTCGCACTCAAAAATCACACCCCAAGCGCTGCCCATAACGGGATTTCCCCACTGGTGCTCGCTCTGCATGAATGATTTGCGGGCGTGGATATAATACAACACGTGCTTCTTGTCCGGGAAATCCTTGTGCCAGATTTTAATGCCGATAATATCCGCCGCCTCTATATTGATGTGTCCTTTATCCTCTGCATTCTTTTTTGCTCCGAGTTTGCTTTTGCCGACGCGGGGCAACTCCAGCTCCGCGAACTCTTCGGAATGTCCGTCCTTAAAATACACCTCTCCCGGGTAGTAATGAGGCGTGAGCAAGCTCATTTGTGTAATAAACTGCGCGTGAAGCGCTACGCTGACAAAGACTGCTGCCAGAACAAGAAGAAATCTTTTTTTCATAAATTTGAACGTTTTATTAACAATTCGCTGCAAAATTACACAAAAAAAATGACATACGCAAATTTGTATGCCATTTTTTGAGATTTTTCGAGAGATCGAAAGTGCTCTTATTTCTTGCAGTTTCCTTCGCAGGTGATGTACTTGTAGCAAAGGCCTGCGAGGGCTGCGCCAACGAGCGGAGCAACGATGAAGAGCCAGAGCTGCGGGAGAGCGAGTGCGTTCTCGGAGAAGAGTGCCTGCGAGATCGAACGAGCCGGGTTAACCGAAGTGTTGGTCAACGGAATAGAGATCAAGTGGATGAGGGTCAGAGTCAGACCGATTGCCAGACCACCGAAAGCACCGTTAGCGTGCTTGCTGTCCGTCACGCCGAGGATGACCATGAGGAAGACAAACGTCAGGACGCACTCGGTAGCGAAAGCACCCCATACATTCGTCTGGAGGTAACCTGCCTCTACATCTGCAGCAGAGAAGAAATCGCCGTAGCCGTTCGCAGCGAACGTACCGATCTCCATACCTGCGGATTTAGCGATACCAAAGAGGATAGCAGCCGCAGCGATAGCGCCGAGGATCTGTGCGCACCAATAGCAGAACATCTCTTTTGCGGACATACGACCGTTGACAAAAACACCCAGGCTGACAGCGGGGTTGAGATGTGCGCCACTAATGTGGCCGATTCCGTAAGCCGCAGCGACAATCGTCAGACCGAACGCGAGGGCTACGCCCAGAAAACCAACATGTCCAAACAGGGCCGTTCCACAACCGCCCAGAACCAAAACTGCCGTTCCGAAGAACTCTGCAGCAAACTTGTTACATAATTTCATTTTGTTTTATTATTTAAGGGTTAAACAATAAATTGCTTTTTTATCCGACAGAGCCTTCGAGACTCACTTGCAGAAGTTTCTGCGCCTCGACGGCAAACTCCATCGGGAGCTTGTCCATGACCTCTTTGGCGTAACCGTTGACGATGAGTCCGACGGCGTCCTCGAGGGATATACCCCGCTGCTGGCAGTAGAAGAGCTGATCCTCGTTGATCTTGGAGGTCGTTGCCTCATGTTCGACGGTCGCCGTGGGGTTGGAGATGATCATGTCGGGGAAAGTGTGCGCGCCGCATTTATCACCCAAGAGGAGCGAGTCGCACTGACTGTAATTACGCGCGTTCTCGGCATGGATACCCATCTTCACGAGTCCCCGGTACGCGTTTTGGCTATGGCCCGCAGAGATACCTTTGGAGACGATACGGGAGCGGGTGTTTTTGCCGATGTGGATCATCTTCGTTCCGGTATCTGCCTGCTGGTAGTTATTAGTGAGGGCTACGGAGTAGAACTCCGCCGAGGAGTTATCGCCGCGGAGGATGCAGGAGGGGTATTTCCAAGTGATGGCAGAGCCTGTCTCGACCTGTGTCCAAGAGAGGCGCGCGTTCTCGTGGGTGATGCCGCGTTTGGTGACAAAATTATAGATACCGCCCTTGCCGTTCTTGTCGCCGGGGTACCAGTTCTGGACAGTCGAATACTTGACTTCAGCATCCTTATGAACGATGATCTCCACGATGGCTGCGTGGAGCTGGTTTTCGTCTCGCATCGGCGCCGTACATCCCTCTAAATAAGAGAGATACGCCGCCTCGTCGGCGATGAGAAGGGTTCGCTCAAACTGACCCGTGTTGCCGGCATTGATGCGGAAATAGGTGCTCAGTTCCATCGGGCAACGAACGCCCTTGGGGACATAGACAAACGAACCATCGGAGAAGACAGCGGAGTTGAGCGCCGCATAGAAATTATCGGAAGGCGGAACGACCGAACCGAGGTATTTCTGAACGAGTTCAGGGTACTCACGCACAGCTTCGGAGATCGAGCAGAAGATGATACCTTTCTCGGCGAGGGTCTGGCGGAAAGTGGTCTTGACAGAGACAGAGTCCATGACCGCATCAACCGCCATGTTTCCTGCGAGTGCTGCGCGCTCCTCCAGAGGGATACCGAGTTTGTCGAAGGTCTTCATGATCTCCGCGTCGATTTCCTGATTTTCGTCTTTCGACTTTTTTGTCTTCGGAGCGGCGTAATAGGAGATAGCTTGGAAGTCAATCTCCGGGATATTGAGGTGCGCCCACGTAGGGAGCTTCATGGTCTGCCACTTGCGGAAGGCCTTGAGGCGGAACTCGAGGAGCCACTCGGGTTCGTGCTTCTTCGCAGAGATAAGCCGAACGATGTCTTCGTTCAGTCCTGCAGGGACAATTTCGGTTTCTACATCGGTGGTAAAACCGTATTTGTAGTCCTGCGAAGTGATATCTTGGATGATAGAATCCAAATTATGATTTATGATTTATGATTTTATAAAATTAAGAGCCACCCTTGGTCGGGCGGCTCTCTGAGGCCGGTAGCGGAGTCAAACCGCTCTATACGGTTTTGCAGACCGCTGACTAAGTCGCTCATCCAACCGGCCGGAGCGCGTTAGCGCGACTTCTCTTTCGAAAAGCGGGTGCAAAGGTACTACTTTTTTTTGAAATATGCAAATATTTGCAGTATTTTCTGTGATTTTTTGTTAAAAAAGGCACAAATCGGCGTCAGAGATGGTTCCTTTGGGTCTTTTTTTGCCCCGAGAAGCAGGAAGCGGGGATGTCGCTACCGGTGTTTCCGCTGTAGGTTTGAAGGGCGAGGTATAGCGACCCAAAAACGGGTTGATGATGTCGCGCGTCTGGTCGTCGGTCCATTTGCATTTATCGACAATCCACTCCAGATAACTGCGGTCGATGCGCATCATCGATTCGAGCGACTCGCCTTTGTGGGCACCCTGGGTGAGGTAGAAATAGTCGCCTTTTTTCGTAAGCCATCGGTCAAAACAGATGAAGGAGAACTCGTCTCGTTGGGCCCACTGCCAACCGTGTGCGGCTACTTGTGCCTTGAAGACCTCGATAGTTGCCATGACGTCGTCGAGGGAGTTATGGGCTCCTTCGAAGGGATGACCGTAGTAGCGGGTGTACGCGGCGGTGAGGTTATTATGCACTTTCTCTCCGTTCTCATCGACCATGCCGGCGGTATGAATACGCTCCAGCAGGAGGGCATCGTACCAAGTCCGTCCTTCGAACGCGAAGGAGAGCCCGAGGCGCGCGAGGTTATAATGGAGGATCGGCGCATCGTAGCCGTTGCCGTTATAGGAGAGGAAGTCGCAACCATCGGTGAAGGCGATGAGGTCGTCATAGACAGAACGAAGCGAGACACCGTTCTCCAACAAGAAGGGTTTGGATATATGATGCACCGCCTCGGCTTCCGCAGGGATGGTGAACTCTCCTTCGGGGAGAATATACCAATCGCGGGTGTCGATCACATGCCAATCGGCGGTATCAATTTTCACGAGAGAGAGCTGGATAATATGCTCTTTCTGCACATCGAGGCCGGTGGTCTCTGTATCAAAACAAACGAGGGTCATTGGGGATTTATGATTTAGGATTTATGATTTATTCCACGTAGAGGACGAGGCCTTTGAGGTATTCGCCTTCGGGGTGGTAGATGTTTATAGGGTGATCTTGGGGTTGATGCAGCTGGTGGAGGATGCGCACGGAGCGTCCCACTTGCGCTGCCGCAGAGAAGACGGCGAGCCGGAAAGCCTCTTTGTCCACCGCCTGGGAGCAGGAGAAGGTGAAGAGGATGCCGCCGGGTCGGATCATCTCAATCGCCTTGGCGTTAATGCGCTGGTAGCCGCGAAGGGCATTCTTCACCGCATCGCGGTGTTTGGCAAAAGCCGGAGGATCGAGGATGATCAGATCGTACGTTTTTCCTGCTGATTTTTGTGCGCTGAGATACTCGAAGGCGTCCGCTGCGACGGCAGTATGGTTCTTGGCCTTCGGGAAGTTCTTCGCCACATTGATATTGACGAGGTCTATCGCTTTCTGGCTGACATCAACGGAGTCCACGGTTTTGGCGCCACCACGAAGGGCATATAGGGAGAAGCCGCCGGTGTAGCAGAACATATTCAGGACATCTTTGTCTTTCGCGTAGCGCTCGACGAGTGCACGGTTCTCGCGCTGGTCGATGAAGAAGCCCGTTTTCTGGCCCTGTAGCCAATCGATGCGGAACGAGAGCCCGTTTTCGATGGACCAGAACTCGTCCGCCCCTTCCTGTCCTTCCCCTAAAGGGGCAGGAAATTGGTAATCAGAGATTAAATAGCCTATCTTATCGCCTTCTATGGGTGCCTTGAAAGGCAGGGTATCGTCGGATTTGTAGTAGATATTCTTGACCTGCGGTACGGTCTCGAGGATGGCGTCGGCTATCTCTTTTCGGCAGACATGCATGCCGACGGAGTGCGCCTGAACGACCGCGGTGTCGGCGTAGATATCGACGATGAGTCCGGGGAGATTATCTCCTTCACCATGGACAAGGCGGAAAGTGTTATTGTCCTTTCTTACCAAGCCCAAAGACTCGCGTACCTTATAGGCAGCGTGGATACGGGAGTGCCAGAAGTCTGCGGGGAGGGATTCCACTCCGAACGCCAAGATGCGCACGGCGATGGAGCCGACTTGCCAGTGACCGACGCCCAGGGGTGTGTTAGCGGAAGAGAAGACCGAGACGAGTTCGCCTTCTTCGGGTGCATCGCCTTTATGCTTGGCATCCAAGACGACGCGGGCTATCGCTCCTGAGAAGACCCAGGGGTGAAAACGAAGGAGGGATTCTTCTTTATGGGGCTTTAAGATGACGGTAGTCATTTTTAATTACGAATTATTCAACGCCGTGGGTTAGTTCGTGGTAGGTATGGAGCGAGAGATTATCGCTGACATACTTGAGGCTATGGAGACGGGTAAAACCGAGGGCGGCGATAAACGCCAGCTCCATATCGAAGACGCAGTCTTTGTAGTCGGAAGCGAGGACAAAATCCGTGTTCGTGTAGCAGATTGCCCGGCGGCAGTTGGAGAGCGGAGACTGGAGATTCGGGATTTTGAGTTCCGGCTCGGGGTAGGTCACGTTAGGGTGATTGAGACGCACCTCGGAGACCTCTACCCAGGTACCGATATCAAAATTCGCGCTGCCGGCGTAACCGATGTTATAGAGCTCTGCATCGCGATCGAGGGACTGCAGAGAGCGGATGATATTGATGGCTCCGACGCCCGTGAAGATGACCTCTGCGTCCGGGAGGTCCAGACCGAGTTGTTCGCGGGCTTTGGAGAGCAATTCGCGCTCACCTTCCTCCGCCATAATGATATATTTTGCCATAGTTTTCAGAATTTGGGTGCAAAGGTACAAAAAAAATCTCACATACGCAAGTGTACATGAGATTTTTTCTTGTTGCGGAGGGCGGGATCGAACCACCGACCTTCAGGTTATGAGCCTGACGAGCTACCACTGCTCTACTCCGCGATATAACACCACTTTTCTCAAATGGGACTGCAAAATTACTGCTTTTTTTTGATATATGCAAATTTTTTTATGTTTTTTTTGCATATATACCGATTTTTTTGTAATTTTGCGCCATAAAAGACATTTCTTATGCGAAAATTGCTAATTCTCGTTAGTTTTTTGGCCCTCACGGCGCAAGCGTTAGAGCGGGTGTCGTTGGCAGAGCTTCAAGGACGCTGGAGTACATATCAAAACCAAGTAGTGGAGATCACGGACGAGTTGGTGGTCTGCGGAAGTTATTATGACTCGCTCGTGTTGGCAGAGGAGCGGTTGTTTTGTCCGGAGGAGCGCGGAGTGGGTCTGGCGGACGGGGACAGCACGGCATATTTGATGATAGAGAAAGCGAATAAAGCGAAGAGTATCGTCGTTCACTGCCGAAACGCGTATTACAAAGTGCGCACGGGGGATAAGATCCGGCGGTTACGCGCCCGGGTGACGAGCGAAAGGCATTTGCTAACGGGTAAGACCTTGGGTACACGACATCAGCCCAAAGACCGTCTGGCGGGTCCAAAGAAAGGCGAGTTGCGGATTGTGGGCGCGAATGTGGAGAATTATTTCGCAGACTTAGGCGGCTACGCGACGAAGCGTACTACCCCAGCCCAGCAGGCAGTGAAGACGCAGAAAGTAGTAAAGGCGATGAAGAAGATGAAGGCAGATATCTATGCGTTATGCGAGATACAGGTAGGGAAGAAAGCGCCGGAGATGTTACTCAGGGCTCTGAACAAAAGGAAAGAGAGATACGGGTACATCACTATGCCGCAAGGGGACAAGGACCGAATCGGCGGATGTATTATTTACAATAAGGAGCGCGTACGCACGTACGGAGAACCGATGTCGGCTTACAGGGACAGCGCGAGTCATTATTACGGGCGGATGTTCGCCGTGGGGTTTGAAGAGAAGAAGAGCGGAGAAAGGCTGATTGTAAGCGTGAACCATTTCAAGTCCAAGCGACCGGGGAGAAATCAGTACGACACGAACGCAAGGAGGATGCAGAATACGGATTCGTTATTAGCGATGCTACCGAGAGCAAAAGAGACGTTCGGAGATGAGGATATACTGCTATTAGGCGACTATAATTGCTACACGCAGGAACAACCGATTCAGACAATTGTCCGCGCGGGATATCAGGAGTTGCTGCCGATAGGCGGAGAGGGAGACTACTCGTACAGTTTCCGAAGCGAGGTAGGATATCTGGACCGCTGTTTCGGCAGTCCGAGTATGGCAGGACAGGTAGTGAAAGTACGGCCGTGGCACGTCAATTGCGACTGGTACTACTCGCACGGGGCGTACAAGATGAAGGACAAGAGCGCGCACCGCTACGCGGATCATGAGCCAATCATAGTTGATATCAAATTAAAATAACAAAAGGCAGCCAGGCTTGGCTGCCTTTTGTGACCCCGCTGGGGCTCAAACCCAGAACCTTCAGAACCGGAATCTGACACTCTATTCAATTGAGCTACGGGGCCGCGGGATGTATATCCCGAGTTTGTTTTTAATTATCTACGGTTTCCTCCCATAAAGATGAGGATGTAGTACACCAGTGTAGCGAGGGACGAGAGGGCAGCTACGACGTATGTGTAGGCTGCGCTATGGAGTGCGTCGGACGCCATTTCGGTGGTGGAGTTATCGGTGATACCTGCTTCTCTAAGCCAGTTCACTGCACGCTGGCTGGCGTTCACCTCCACAGGAAGGGTGATCAGGGAGAAGAGGGTTAGCATCGCATAAAGGATGATGCCGAGCAGCATGAGTACTTGTCCGGGACCGGAACCAAGCAGGAGGAGTCCGGCAAGGATGATCCAAGTGACCCATTTGCTGGAGAACGACACCACGGGAACGAGGGCTGAACGTAGTCCGAGGGGTCCGTACGCCGTAGCGTGTTGCACCGCGTGTCCGCACTCGTGTGCAGCTACTGCGGCTGCCGCCACGTTCGCTCCGTGATAAACATCCTCGGAGAGGTTGACGGTCTTGGACGCAGGATTATAATGATCAGTCAACTGGCCTTTGATGCAAGTGATCTTGACATCAAAGATGCCATGATCGTGCAGCATTTTCTCCGCCACCTCTCTTCCGGTCATGCGGAGGGGTTCCTGCGAGTAGCGCTTGAACTTCCGCTCCAAGGAAGCGGAGACAAGCCAGCTCGCCAGGGCGATGCCGATGAATAGAATCCAATATATTGCTGTAGGTGTCATTCCTTATTATTTTTCAGTGTTTTCTTGCGGCATATCTTACATTCGCCATAGACGAAGAGCGAAAAATGCTGCATATTCAAGTTCGAGTACTTACGGTCCTGAATGAGCGTAGTAATCGCTTTGTCGGTAAAATTAGTAACCCGTCCGCATTTCTGGCAGATTATCTGCATCCTGTTGGCGCTACCGGTAATGAGTTCGTACTCGGCTGCATTCTTCCCCATCTGTCTTTCAAAAGCCACCAAGATATTTGCGTCCACGAAGGTCTCTAATGAGTTATAGATCGTCCCGACGGATATCCGGTCTGCTTCGCAGGCTTTGAGCAACTGATCCGCCGTAAAAGGCTGGGGCAACTGACAAATCTGCGTCAAGACCATGTTTCGCACCTTAGAGGGTCGCTTCTCATTCTCCCGCAAATAGCGTGCCAATTTCTCCTGCGCGAGGTTATATGCCCGTGCAATCTTCTGCATAAATCAGTCAATCGTCTTGATATACGCTCTGCGGCGTTTATGCTGCTTATGGTCGAACTGAGTAAAGTTCGCAATATTCTTGGTATTGGTTTCCAAGATCGAGGTCGTCTCAAGGCGTTTCATTCCGTATTTCGCCATCAGAGGGATCTGGTCCTGGAAGAACAGAGCGTTAACTCCGGTATTCTGGTAATCGGGTCTCACGGCGATGAGGAGGAGATTGAACGTATCAATCTGCTTTGCTTTAAGCGCCTTGAGAATATGATACCAGCCAAACGGGAAGAGTTTGCCTCCACATTTGCGCAGCGCGTTGGAGATATCCGGCATGCCGAGTCCGACTCCGACAATCTCATCCTTCTCATTCACCACGATAGTAACGAAGTCGAAGTTGAGAATCGGGAAATACATGTTCTTATAGTAGTTCTTCTGGGCGATGGTCATGGGCTGGAAGTTATAGAGCTTCTGGTATGCCTCATCAATCACGTCCATGTACTCAATGCCATACTTACGAACGAGTTCGCGGGAGTTCTTGACTTTATCCACGCGCACGTGCGAGCGTTCCTTAACTATATTAGCGATTCGGTCGAGTCTCTCGGGGACGGTCTTCGGCGGATAGACCTGAATCTCGATCCAGTCTGCCTCTTTAGTCAACCCGTACGCCTCAAAATGGCGGACATAATAGGGGTAGTTATAGAGGGAAGCCATGGGCGCGAGGTATTCGTATCCCTCGAGGAGCAAGCCCTCATGGTCGAAGTCGGTAAAGCCTACAGGTCCGTTGATGGCATCCATGCCACGCTCTTTACCCCACGCAGCGACGGTATCGAGGAGAGCTTTAGAGACCTCGAGGTCGTCAATAAAGTCGAACCATCCGAAGCGCGCGTGCTTAAAGCCCCATTTCTCGTTAGCCTTGCGATTGATGATTCCTGCGATGCGTCCGACGGGTTTGTTATCGCGGTACGCCATCCATAGCTGGTACTCGCTGACCTCCAGCGCAGGATTGTGCTTAGGGTCGAAGCAATTCATCTCATCGAAGAAGAGGGGCGGGCAGTAGTACGGGCAATCGGCATACAAATCGTTAGCGAACTGAATAAACTTCTTCAGTTCGCATTTCGTACCTATTTTCCGTATTTCCAAAGCCATTTTGTGGAGCATAGGGGAGTCGAACCCCTGACCTCAACATTGCGAACGTTGCGCTCTACCAACTGAGCTAATACCCCGTGGAGCTAACGGGAGTCGAACCCGTGTCCAAACAAGGAATACTTGTGCTTTCTACACGCTTATCTTGGCCTTGGTTTTAGTCCGGCGGCAAGACCCAAGCCACCAACCACCGGCTTATCTGCTAAAGTTTCGGCATCGCATCGCAGCCTGCGATACCTATTCTGTGAATTTCTGCGCCACTATATCCATTCAGCCCACAGACTCGGCTTGGAGTGACGTCTCGTTCAAGCGCCTTGCGCTCGAATAGGCCGATCTACTATACTTCGATCAGGCAGCGAGAGCATAAGAAGTGTTGCCAGTTATATTTCGAAGCGAGATTAACGAGCATTGCCTCATTGCTCGGCGTGCTTACACAACCATTCTACCTGCTGTCAAAACCAGATAGCCCCGAAAAAGTGCGCAAAGGTACTACTTTTTTTTGATATATGCAATAAAAATTCAAAAAAATTTGCGTATTTGCGAATTTTATTGTACCTTTGCACCCGATTTGTACCCGGTGGGGTCGGTTTATGAAACTAAATTTTATAAACATATGTACGTATTTATTACTATTTTGATTGTAATTGCCGCGATTTTGCTTACGCTTCTGGTATTGGTACAGAACAGTAAGGGCGGCGGTTTGGCAGCCGGATTTGCAAGTGGAAACCAAGTAATGGGTGCTCCCAAGACGGCTGACTTTCTGGAGAAAGCAACGTGGACGTTGATCGCTCTGATCGTAGTATTCAGTATTGCCGCAGTTGGCTTTGGCAAAGGTCAAGAAGAGGCACGCGAAGATCAGTCGGTAATCCAAGTAGAGCAGAGCGCTCCGGCAGCAGAAGTTCCTGCAGCTGAGGTTCCTGCAGAGGGCGCAGAGTAAGGAATAATGCGAAGGCATTAGGACAGAAAAGCACAAAGCTTTCTAACCAACAAAAAAATACGACTCGCGAAGTGCGAGCCGTATTTTTTGTTGTCCCTAAGGGAGTTTATTTGACAGCCTGACCCATTACGTTATAGGTCTTGTTGCCCTTACGGATGAGGAGCATGCCGTTGTTGAGAACTTTCACAGCCTCAGCGTCAGCAGCGGTGTTGGAGATAGCGGTAGCCTCTTTCTTAGCAGCGTAGATGTAACCATAGTGCCAACCTTCACCGCCGTCACCATTCGGACGGAAGTAAACGGTGTAGTCACCAGCCTCAGAGATCACGAAGTCGTTGCCCATACCATCGGGGTACCAAACCTCTTTGTTGTTCTTGACAACTTTGAATGCATCGTTCGCTGCGAAAGTGAACTCGCCCATGAACTCTTGGCCTTCCGCCTCATTGTTCGGAGTGAGGATATAATCCTCGCTTACTTCCCAATCGGTCATCGAACCGATGACATAGTAGTTTGCTACGGGTTCAGGAGTACCGCCCTTAGCGTTATAAACGGTGAAGACGATGTCGTTGCCTTCGCAGTTAACGGTTACTTCGGTATATTCCTCCGTAAATGCGGAGCAGTAGAACACTATACCTGCGCCATCGATAACGTACTGGCCTTCTGCCAGCGAGATGGTACCAAAGGCAGCACTCGGGAATGTCATGTAGATACCTGATTCAGCAGCCCATCCCGGCTTCTGGATATTAACCACACTCATTCCTTCCGGCTTGCAAACCTTGAATTGGTTTCCGAAAGTCTGCTCAGGGCTGCCATCACCGAGGAAGTCGATGTTGTCCCAATCGCATCCTTGCGGTTGCGGCTCTACATAGAAGTTGCCGGCAAGTGTGAATGCCTCAGCGGTATAGGTAACAACTACATCGCCAGCCTCTGCGAGAGTGAAGCAGATATTTCCGTCACCGTCAGCGGTCAGACCGTCAGCTACGGTAGTCAGGTCAGAGAAGCCCTTCACCATTCCGTCGCCCCAAGTACCATCCAAAGTTACTTTGAGTTTGTAGTCGCCAGCTGCGAGGTTCTCGAAGGTATAGCTATCCTCGGTTACCTTGATTGCTGCAGGGTTCCATGCGAGCGATTCGCCAAGGAGAGCAGCGTCGCCGGTGATGTAGAACTTAGCTGGCTCTACTACCGGCTCTTCGCCTGTCTGCTTCGGGTAAACTTTCACATAGCGCAGATAGATGCGCTGACTTCCGGTCTGAGCGATTGTGATTGCGGAAACTTTGCCTTCCGGAGTGAGTTTGCAGTCTGTCGGAACTTTGTTTCCTTGGGTTAAGTCAAACTTAACGCCATTTACAGTTACTTCTGCTGCTGTACCGCTATATTGGGTAGCGTTTACAATAATAGAATCGACCTCAATTTCTTGAGCCAATGTGAACGCTAATGTTCCCTTTGCGGAAGAGGTTCCGAATTTAAGGCTGGAGTTGTCATCTGCTATCGGACGACCTGCATAAACTCTCTCTGCTGTTTCTACGGAAGCAACATAGCCCTTCGTTTCAGCTGTGAAGATAGCATCTACTTCTGCAGCATAAGCATTGGAATTATCCGTTCCACTTTCGCCAGTACCATTAAACAGCAGCGTGAAAGGTTTCGTAAAGTCAACCTCAGCGGGTTGCGGCTCAGCGTTCGGAGCGATATAGATGCAAGCGCCAAACCAATCCTCGCCACCTTGGTTGTCCGGGCGGAAGTAGATAGTCTTCTCACCAGCGTGGTTAGCGTCCACTACGTAGTTATCACCCTCTGCGGGGAACCAAGCGGTAATATTGCCATCCAGTACATTAACGACTTTGAGTTGATCGTTCTCAGCGAGAGTAACATTAACCATAAACTCAGCATTGTTATCGGGGTTGCCAACGAGATGATACTCAGCAGCCGGATTCCAGGTATTGAAGTTACCTACGAGATAGAAACCGTTCTCCAAAGCAGGAGCAGCAGGAGCTGCAAAGGTAATACTATTGAGGACAGCTTCCGACCATTGGGTTGCGTTGGTGAGTTTCACCTTATAGCTACCAGCAGCAGGAACAGTGATAGCGCCTAATTCCTTAACGCCAGTATCCCAAGCCTGAGCTTCAGCGACAACACCGATTTGTGACTCTCCATCCGCAGAGAGGAGAGCTACACCATAAGTGTGTCCGTTTGTAGCGGTCATGTCAATGGTTACATTATAGTCACCAGCTTCTGCAAAGATTACGTTCCAAATAGCGTATTCGTTATTTGCCGTGCTCGGAGCGAAAGCGATAGCGTTGTTAGCAATCGATGCTCCGGCAGAGAGTTCTGCATAAGCAGGAAGCAGTGTACCGGGCAGGTCAACATTAACGCCCTGATAATCAGCCGTAAAGATCACATCTTTGAGTTTCATCTCCGACCATGCAGTAGCTGCGCGTGCGCGAACCTTATAGTCTCCTGCCTCCAAGTCGCTCAGATCCAAAGAACCGATAGCGAATTGTCCCTTCTCACCTGAATGACCTTTATAATACAAGGCCTTAACTGTATCACCGGTTTGGTTGAGGAGGTAGAGTCGTACAGACCAGCTGTTGATGTTGTAAACATCTACGGCAATGTTGTACTTCATCGGCTCAATCGTTACATTCCACTCTGCATAGAGAAGCGTGTCGTTGGAGCTGTCATGCGCGCCCATATCGAAGTATGTTCCGGCATAGTCCTGACCTTCCTCAATTACGAAGTCCGGCATGCCCTCGGAGCGGAAACTTACGTTCGTCACATCCAGTGTAGCAGGCAGAACAACTGCTGCTGCCGGTTGAGGATCAGCGTTCGGAGCGATATAGATGCAAGCGCCAAACCAATCTTCACCACCTTGGTTGTCCGGACGGAAGTAGATAGTCTTCTCACCAGCGTGGTTAGCGTCCACTACGTAGTTGTCGCCCTGTGCGGGGAACCAAGCGGTAATGGCGTCGTTGAGGACATTCACCACTTTGATCTCGTCACCCTCTGCGAGAGTAGCGGTCAGCACGAACTCAGCGTTGTTCTCCGGATTGCCCTCAAACTTGCGGTCAGCGCTCAGATCTGCAGCAGTCCAGCCTTCAACGCCGTTGATCTTACCGATGAGATAGAATCCGTTAGCCAGCGTCGGAACATAGGGAGCGGGTTCTTCACCATAAACGGACCAAGTACCGTTACATTCGCTACCCGTACCGCCGGAAACAACGGTAAAGAGGTTGTCACCGTTGGTCGGAACATCGAGGTTCACGGTCTGGCTCCATTTGTTTTCCCAAGTAGGTTCAGAAGCCTCTCCATCGTGACGAACGAAAATCATCTTGTCATAGCCATCAGGGATTGTGCCGGTATAGATATTCGTCGTATCCGGTACAGCGGTCATGAAAGCAGAGAATCCATTAGCGTCGTTCTCGCTCTTGAAGTAGTACATGGAGTACTTAGCCGGCCAACCAGCCCAGTCTGCGCTCAGAGCCAGATAGAAGGTCTTGCCGGTAGCAGGAGCGTCAGATACCTCTTTGTAGAGGTTCGGCTTGATGTACTGCGCCTGAGTTTGAGTGTTGTAACAAGCAAAGCAAGTCGTACCATTCAAATAGAGGATGTTACGGGAAGCCTTACCGTTGCAAGTAATAGTCGTTACACCATCCGCAATAGCGATTGTGAAATAGGCATAGTCATCCAAGTCAGCTACCACTTTCAGGTAGTTACTACCCGTAGAACTGGTAGCATTCAGATAGCCGGCAGCTCCTAAATAATTGTCCGTAGCGAAAGTCCATGCGTCAGCTTCACCACCGAGGGTAAAGACCATCATGTCATCCGTACCTTCCACCACATTCTCCGTAATAGTACCGTCGGTAATTTTACGGTTGTTGCCGTTGGAAGTAGTGGCAATAAACTTGCCGGAAGCCGTACCAATCACGTACTTAGCGCCAGCCTGCAGTTGAGAAGCAGAGGTCACCAACTCGTAATTCGTAGCCATCATGGAACCTGCAAATAGAATTGCAGTCAAAAAAGAAAGAATCTTTCTCATGATACTTTGATTTTTAGGTTGTATATTTAAAATATTTTTTGTATCTTTGCACCCGATTTAACATCTAAGTATGGATTAAGGCCGAGTTTAGGATGGTTTTAAAACCGTTATTAACG
>ONIM01000073.1 GCA_900317885.1 uncultured Bacteroidales bacterium
TGTAGGTTTCATATAATTGATTTTTTTAATACGTATTGAGATTATTCGTTTACAATTTCTACTTTTCCGTGAATCTTTTTATGTCTGATCCACAGACCATATACTTCAGAGCAGTTGCCTGCCGTGATAAAGGCCTTAATGTGATTATTACGGATAAAGGCCATGACGGATGAGAACTCATCCTGGGTGAGAATCGTTTGAATCTCAATATGCTCTTCCCCGCTATAACCGCCTTGCACCTTATAAAGCGAGCAACCGCGGATCAATTCTTCAACAATATACTTGCGAATTCTTTCCGGCTCTGCCGAAACGATACAAACGCGTTTGCGCTTATTGAGTGAAGCAGTGAAATAATCGATTGCCAGACCATTAATCCATGTACCGATGATACCAATTACAACCATGCGGAAATCATTGATTAAGAACGAAGTGCAGCAGATGATAACCCCTCCGATAGCCACGGAAGTACCGATATCGAAATGGAGATATTTATTCACAATCTTACCTAAAATGTCGAGGCCTCCTGTAGACGCATTAATGCGGAAAAGGAATGCCTGACAAATAGAGAGCAGCAGAACGAAGCAGATGAGATCAAACCACACATCGCCCATCCCCAGTCCGCCGCTCATGACAGAATCGCGAACGCGTTCCAGCACCTCACCGGACCGGCTCAAGAGATACGGATTACCATGGGGATCCAGCACCGTTTGGCCTGCTTGCAACTGCGCAAGAATCTCCGGCGCGTCAATAACCTGGTGAGTAAAATTAGTACTGGGATAGATACGATCCCACATCTGGGTCAACGGACCAAGAATCATGGCTGTATAAACCGTCTTGGCTCCAAACTCATTGCCGATCAGGATAAAAGCCAATAAGAGCAGGAACGCATTGATACTCATAACAAGGACGGAGAATGTATCTGCGTCGCCCCCAATAAGGGTATTGAACACGATTGATAGACCGGAGATTGAACCGACGATCAAATGGCTCGGCATCAGGAAATAATAGACCGCAATAGCGCCTACGCTCATTCCGACGGTCATCATCACCAGTTCTTTCCAGAATTTGGCAGTATGCATAGCATGCCAGAACGTGGTGAACAAGTCGCGCCAATATTCCGCCGTTACATAAGTACGCAGATGCGATAAATCTTCAGAAATATTCATGATATCAGTTGTTTTCAACGACCACCAACCTTGCCGTGCGACGTGTCGTTTGGCTCAGCATGATTGTTTTGCCGTCTTTGGCTCGCTCCAGAATCTCGGGCGTAGTGCCTCGGATGGTAAGGAGCGACAGGTTTTCATTATAGGTTACATTAAAATGCGCTTGCAGCTCTTTGATTGCATCGGGCACAAAGCGTGTGTTGTCCACACAAACAGAGATCGTAACTGCAGAGGACTGGATAAGCGACACCTTGAGGCGATGGCGATGGATGACATCGAATATTTCACTCAGGCTTTCCTCCAGCACAAAGGCGAAATCTTTCGCCCTCATGGTAATGAGAATCTGGTTTTTTCTCCAGATATAAACCGGCACTCCGATCGGTCCTACTCCATCATCTGCAATACGCGAACCTTCCGCCTTCGGGTCACCGAATGGCTTTACCAATAACGGAATATGCTTATTCTCAAGCGGACGAATCGTTTTTGGGTGTATGATCTGTGCTCCGGAATGGCTTAATTCCACCGCATCCTGATACCGCAAAGAAGGAATAAGCACTGTGTTCGGTTCAATCCTCGGATCGGCATTTAGTATACCCGGCACGTCTTTCCAGATCGTAACTGATTCGGCATCCAGATAATTGCCTAATAGCGCAGCGGTATAATCCGATCCTTCGCGTCCAAGCGTCGTGCGACGACCGTCCTCCGTGCCACCGATGAAGCCTTGCGCAACAACGATATTCGGCCGTTGCGGTCTGTCCCAGCCCGCGCGGATGGTATGACGACTCACTTCATCGTTGACGCGTGCTTCGCGCCATGTATCATCCGTGCGGAGCAGTTTCGGCATATTCCACCACTCGACGGAGAGACCTTGTTTGAGCAGATAGACCGCGATAATCTGGGTGGACATAATCTCGCCGAGCGAGACAATCTGGTCGTAGTTCTCATCGTAAGAGCGATTCGGGTCGTAAGGAATTTCTCCTTGCAGACGGATGTCCGTTCCGGGTTGCAGACCCAGTTGTTTCATGATCGCCACATGGAAATCAATGATATCGACCCATTGCGAGAGAGCCTGTTCTTCTTTGCCGGCATCGAGAAACTCCACTACCCGTTCGAGCGCATTCGTGGTTTTTCCCATGGCCGAAACCACGACCATGAGATCATTGCCCGCTTCGCGAACAATATGCTCCAGGTTCCGAACGCCTTCCGCATCCTTCACCGATGCCCCACCGAACTTGTAGACTTTAGCCATCAGCCTTCAGATTTCAGCCATCAGAGGTTAGCCATGCATATAGCAGTATAGGCTCCTTCGATACCTTTGTTGCCCAGTTTGCCGCCGCAACGGTCCA
>ONIM01000057.1 GCA_900317885.1 uncultured Bacteroidales bacterium
TACGCGCGCGAACATTATTTTATGCATACCAATAACGAAGATATTTACCTGGTGGAAGAATGAAAAAGTCTACAATCGTATTGATTATCGGCCTAATTATTCTGGCTGTAGGAGCAGGGCTGAGTGTCGCTAAAATAGAGCCATGGGCGGACTACGTGCTCATCGCCGGAGCGATCGTAGTTATCATCCGTGGTTTTGTCAGAAATCACGAAGATTAGCATAATCATCGTGATCCTATGGTTTAGGTCTTATTTGGGTAGGGAATGCAGGATACTCTCAAGCGAGAACATATCATTTTAGGTGTTGATCCGGGTACGTTGTATATGGGTTACGCGCTCTTGCACACGTTGGGTCAGCAGGTGGAGATCATCGATTTCGGTGTGTTGGACGTGCATAAGTTAGACGGCCAATATCCCCGGTTGCAGCAGGAGTTCTTCTTTTTGCAAGAGTTGATAGACAAACATCATCCCACATCGCTGGCGATCGAGACGCAGTTTGTGGATAAGAACCCGCAAACTATGATAAAGATCGTGCACGCGCAAGGCGTAGCGATAGCAGCGGCGCTGAGTAAGGACGTGCCGATTTACGAGTATTCGCCGATGAAGATCAAGATGGCGATTACCGGAAACGGACATAGTTCGAAAGAGCAAGTGGCGGGCATGCTACAGCGTTTTTTGCATATCCCCGATGAGAAGATGCCGAAGAAACTCGACGCGACGGACGCGCTGGGTATTGCGTATTGCCACTACCTACAAATAGGGATGCCGGTAAGTGAGGGCGGCCCGAAGGATTGGAAGACGTACGCTCAAAGAAAGGGATTGGTGGAGAAAACTCCCTCCCTTCAGGGAGGGACACAGGGTAGGCCCTCTCCTGCAGCACAATTGGCTGCCGCGCTCGCAACCGCCAAAAAGAAAAAAAAGTAAAAAAACTTTCCCTAAAATTTGGTAGTGTCAAAAAAATGTAGTAATTTTGCACCGAAATTGGAAAACAATAATAAAAAATAATACTATGGCTTACAAGATTTCAAGTGACTGCGTAGCGTGCGGTACGTGTATTGATGAGTGCCCGGTAGGAGCAATCCATGAGGGTGAACAGTATTCGATTGATCCGGAGGTATGCATCGAGTGCGGAACCTGCGAGGGCGTGTGCCCGAGTGGCGCAATTAGCCTCTAATGAGGTGTATTTTTTGAAGAAAAATGTACATTTTTGAGGGACTACAGCAAGTAGTCCTTCATTTTTTTGCAAAAAATGTAAGGTAAACCTTGCAAATATCAATTATTTTTTGTAATTTTGCAGCGAATTTTCAATATTTTGCAGAAAATGGAGAAAAAAGAGACTAACATGACTGCTCAGACTGAGCTGAATCAGGAGGTTCGGGAGGTTCAGGAAGTACAGGTTGACTTACAGAATGAGATGTTAAAACCCTTCTTCCGTATTCATGACTTCCTCGTGGCTCACGCAAAGATGCCCATTCGGCGGCAGTTAATGGACGAGATCAATTGGGACGACCGTTTGATTGCGATCAAGGGCGGTCGTGGAGTAGGGAAGACCGACTTTCTGCTATCTCGTGTAAACGAGATCGAGACGGAGTGGAAAAACCTGCCGATCCCATTGACGAAGAAAGGTCGTCCGAGTAAACGCAAATCCGAGAGAGATGTGCGTCCATGCCTATATGTCAGCATGAACGATTTCTATTTTACGAAGCATACCTTGGTAGAGCTCGCGAGTGCTTTTGCGCAGAAGGGTGGACGATACCTGTTCTTGGATCAGCTGTTCAAATATCCGAACTGGTCGCGCGAACTCAAGCGCTGCTATTCGAAATTCAAGAATCTGCATATTATCTTCTGTGCAACGCCGGTGATGCCTATTGATGAGGAGAACCGCGACTTGGAACGAATTGTACACACGTATAACCTCCGCGGATTCTCGTTCCGTGAGTACCTGAACCTGCAGACAGGTCTGCGTTTTCACTCCTATACGCTGGAGGACATCCTTCAGCGCCATGCTTCCATCTCCCGTGAGATATGCGAACGCGTGCATCCCTTGGATTACTTCAATGCGTACCTCGATCACGGTTATTATCCTTCGTATCTGGAGAGTAAGAGTTTTGAGTCGGAGATATTGAAGGTAATGAATAGCCAGTTGGAGGTAGATGTGCTGATGATCAAGCAGATAGACGTAGCGTGTCTGCATAAGCTCCGTAAGTTGCTGTATATCCTTATGGAGGAGGCTCCATGCGCGCTGAACGTGTCGAATATATCCGACGAGATAGAGATGAGCCGTGCGACGACGATGAACTATATCAAGTACCTCAAAGACTCGCGTCTGATCAATCTGCTCTATCCGGAGAACAAATCCTTCCCGATGAAGCCGACGAAGGTCTATATGCATAACCCGAACCTCGCGCGGATGATTTTCACCCGTGAGATCCCGCGGATAGATATGTTAGAGACCTATTTCTATACGGCTATCCATGGTTCGCATAAGGTCAACGCTACCGAGCGAAGCGCGATGTTCATCGTCGATAATCAGTATTATTTCGACGTGCACGAGAAGGTGTCCAACCGCGACACTATCCGTCCGACGGCTGTGGCAGACATGGAGACCGGAAGAGGCAACCAGATACCGCTCTGGCTGTTAGGATTCCTGTATTAAAGGACGAAATATCGACATATCGAAAGAAGGCCATTTTTAAAACCAATTATAAACAACAATATTAACAAATTAATCTTATGGCAAAAGAAAAGAAATTTATGACCATGGATGGTAACGCCGCTGCGGCGCATGTAGCTTACATGTTCACCGAGGTAGCTGCTATCTATCCTATCACGCCGTCGTCGCCTATGGCGGAGAACGTGGACGAGTGGGCTGCCGCAGGTCGCAAGAACCTGTTCGGCGAGACCGTTCTCGTGCAGGAGATGCAGTCTGAGGCAGGTGCCGCAGGTGCTGTTCACGGTTCGCTGAACGCAGGTGCGCTCACCACCACTTTCACCGCTTCGCAGGGTCTGCTGCTGATGATCCCGAACATGTACAAGATTGCCGGTGAGCTCATCCCGTCCGTCTTCCATGTATCGGCTCGTACGCTGGCAAGCCACGTGCTCTGTATCTTTGGTGACCACCAGGATGTCATGGCGTGCCGCCAGACCGGTTTCGCTATGCTCGCTGAGGCTTCCGTACAAGAGGTGATGGACCTCGCCGGAGTAGCACACCTCGCTACTATCAAGAGCCGCGTGCCGTTCCTCAACTTCTTCGACGGCTTCCGTACCTCGCACGAGTACCAGAAGGTAGAGGCGATGGATATGGAGGATCTCCGTCCGCTCGTGGACTACAAGGCGCTCCAGGAGTTCCGTGAGCGTGCCCTCAGCCCGATGCGTCCGGAGATGAAAGGTATGGCGGAGAACCCCGATGTGTTCTTCACTCACCGCGAGAGCTGCAACCGTTTCTACGACGCAGTGCCGGATATCGTTTCCGATTATATGAAGGAGATCTCCAAGATCACCGGTCGCGAGTACCGTCCGTTCAACTACTACGGTGCTCCCGATGCAGAGAATATCATCATCTGTATGGGTTCTGCTTGCGAGGCTATCCGCGAAGTCATCGACTACGAGGCTGCCAAGGGTAACAAGAAACTCGGTCTCATCAACGTACACCTCTATCGTCCGTTCAGCCTCAAGTATCTGCAGGAGGCGCTGCCGAAGAGCGTGAAACGTATCTGCGTGCTTGACCGTACCAAAGAGCCGGGCGCTAACGGCGAACCGCTTTACCTCGATGTAAAAGACGCACTCGACGAACTCGGTCTGAAGGATATCCTCGTAGTTGGCGGACGCTACGGTCTGGGTTCCAACGATACCACTCCGGCGCAGATGTTGGCTGTCTTCGAGAACCTCGCTCTGCCCGAGCCGAAGAACCACTTCACCGTAGGTATCAACGATGATGTTACCTTCACTTCTCTGCCTGTAGGCGAGGAGATCGCGATGGGTGACGCTTCGCTCTTCCAGGCTAAGTTCTACGGCCTCGGTGCCGATGGTACAGTAGGTGCTAACAAGAACTCTGTGAAGATCATCGGTGACACCACCGACAAGTACTGCCAGGCTTACTTCTCTTACGATAGTAAGAAATCCGGTGGCTTCACCTGCTCGCACCTCCGTTTCGGCGACGAGCCTATCCACTCGACCTATCTCGTTACCACGCCTAACTTCGTGGCTTGTCACGTTCAGGCGTACCTCCACATGTACGATGTCACCCGCGGTCTGCAGGACGGCGGTACGTTCCTTCTGAACACCATCTGGGAGGGAGACGAGCTCGTTAAGAACCTGCCGAACAAAGTGAAGAAATACTTCGCTGACCATAAGATTAAAGTTTATTACATCAACGCTAC
>ONIM01000012.1 GCA_900317885.1 uncultured Bacteroidales bacterium
TTTGACAATACCAATCTGATGTATGCCTTATCGCCGAACTCGGATATGGGTACGTTGCGCGAGACTTTTATGTCTAATATGCTATGTTCGCATAAACTGGCGATGCCTGCCAAAGGTGACTTGTTGATTGATAGTACCTATATCTTTGAAGTCGGAGGAAAGAGCAAAGGATACGGGCAGATAGCCGATATACCGAAGAGTTATGTCATAGCAGATGGTATTGATGTAGGGTTTGGCAACAAAATCCCTCTTTGGATGTTTGGCTTGCTCTACTAAGAAAGCAATACATTATACATTAATCTTAAAAGTGGTGATCCAATCAAGCGGGTTACCGCTTTTTGTGTATCTTTAATCCCACAACCCCTTAACTGGATTGACGTTTTTTGTGCAAAAACGCAGTAAAAATGCATAAAATCGCATATTTTTTCTTGCATATGTCATAAAAAAGCAGTATCTTTGCGGCGGATTTTGGATAACAGACCTAAAACATGGCACTTTTTTGATGTCTCAGGTAGAAAAAAAGGAAATATTACAAGAGATCACTCCTTTGGAGGAACATGATTTCATGTACGTTGCAGATCGTCATAAGGCCGGATATGATTATCCGCTTCACCGGCATGATCTGTTTGAACTCAATTTCGTGGAGAATGGTGCCGGTTGCGAACGCATAGTAGGGGATTCAGTGGAAACCATAGGAGAGTATGATCTTGTCCTCATCACCTCGCCAAATCTCGAGCATCAATGGTTGCAAGGCGATTGCCATAGCAATGATATTCACGAAGTGACCATTCAGTTTTCTTTGGATTTTCTGGATAATTGCTTCTTTGACACCAACCCCATGTGCTCTATTAAGAATATGCTGATGCGTGCCCAACGAGGTCTTGCTTTTCCCCTTGCTGCAATCATGACTATCTACCCTCGTGTCATTAAGATATCGAGTATTAAGGAAGGATTCTATGCGGTCATAGAGCTCTTCAATATTCTCTACGAACTATCTAAATTCGATGATGCACGCGAACTGTCTTCATCCTCTTTTGCGCAAGTCAAGCCCAATATGGAGAGCGCGCGTGTAGCACGCGTAAAAGACTATATCTCTGCGAATTATATCGAAGATATACGTCTGGAGCAGATGAGCAAACTTGCGAACATGTCGCCTACTGCCTTTTCCCGTTTTTTCAAACTGCGGACAGGAAAAACGCTGGCGGAATATATTGTCGATGTACGACTGGGGCATGCGTCCCGTATGTTGATAGACACCAACGAGCCGGTGTCGCAAATCTGTTTCTCTTGCGGATTCAATACGCTCACCAATTTCAACCGCCTTTTTAAGAAGCGGAAAGGTTGTTCTCCAACCGAATTTCGGGAAAAATATGCCAAAACAAAGGTAATAGTGTAATATCTGCTAAAAAAGTGTCAGTGAATCTCGGAAAATAGCAGTAATTTTGCGGCGTGTTTGGAAAATACACAACAAAACACGCAACTTTAAAAACACTATACCTATGAAAAAAACATTTACTTTCTTTGCAATTTCTGCATTGTTTTTAATGCTCTTGTTCCCAGTTTCCGTGAAGGCGGATCCGATTGTAAAATCATTTCAGTTTACGAATTCTGCACAGAATGGCGATGCTTCAGATGATAACTGCAACGGAGGAACGGTGAGTGGCTGGAATACAGTAACTACTAGCGATTTTCATTTCTCGGGAGCATTGTATAATGTTGTGAAAACACACGAATATAATAGCGAAAGATGGACTGGATTTGACGGCGGTGCTAAGGCTTGTACACGCGAAGATGTTTCTTTGACTGCCGGACACTATACGTTCACTTTGCGGGCAATGAAAACGGAGCATTCTAATGATTTCCGCGTTCCTCAAATAACAGTGGATAATCACACTTATTCTATAGACAATGTAAATTGGGTGAATGATAATGAAGAAAAAAATCTTCAGTACGAAGTAACAATTAGTACGTCGGGAGATTATCCTATTTTAATTACATGCGTTGATGGGGATAAAGATAAATTTTGGATGCAGAAATTAACTATTACTCCGAATTGTACGCAACATTCGGTGACCGTTGCCGCAGATGATAATGATAAAGGAACCGTAGCAGGAGGTGGTAGTTATTGCGAAAATTCGGAGGTTACAGTTACCGCCACTCCCAATCCGGGATATAATTTCGTTAATTGGACTGATAATAATAACTCAAATGCAGTAGTTTCTACGAATGCTTCTCACACATTCACTCTTACTGCTAATGTTAATTACCGCGCAAACTTCGCTGCTTGCGAAGGAGCTGCCGTTACGGTAAATAGAAATAATAATGATTATGGAACCGTTACTGGTGAGGGTAGTTATTGCGCCGGTTCACAGGTAAATTTGACGGCAACTCCGAATAGTGGTTATCGTTTTGTGAATTGGACGGTAACGAGCGGATCGGCTTCTCTTGATAATGTGAATAATGCCTCTACCCACTTCACAATGTCCGATCCTGCTACTGCAGTCACCATACAGGCGAACTTTGAAGAAGACATAAAAGCAGATAGAACATATACGTATCGTGCGGTAGAAGATAATACAGGGCATAATACAAATGCTGGAGAAAGTACTGACGAATATCTCTTTATAGGGGCGGATGGTCAATACATTGACTTTACGCACTATTCTGCAGTCGCTACTACATGCACCATTGAGGTTGGTTTTTATGCTCCCTGGGATGGTAAAGAATTTAAAGTTTATGTGAATGATGGTCAAGAAAAGGCGAATTGGACTTGGAATACTACTGAAGGAGAAAGAGATATGGGAGAGTTCAATTTATCTGCCGGTTATAATAAAATAACAGTTGCGGCATCTTGGACTCATTTTGGTATTCGTTATATCAAAGTGATTGTTAATGAATCTAAATATTCTGTAACCGTAGTTAACAATGATACGTATGGCACGGTAACTGCAGCTTCTTCAAATTTTGCCGGAGAAGTAGTGAATATAAGTGTGGATGCTAACCCTGGCTACTTCTTCTCGGGCTGGGCATCCGATGATGTGACCTTTGATAATGCTTCGGCGACAAGTACTACTTTCGAGATGCCGTCAAGCGATGTGACGATTACGGCAAATTATACCACCTGCACTCAACACACTGTAACATTAGCGGCCAATAATGGTTCTTATGGGTCTGTAGATGGTGGCGGCTTACAATGTGAAGGTTCGGTAACCGTTACAGCTACTCCTAATTCCAGTTATCGCTTTGTGAATTGGACTATCACCTCAACCAGTGAGGCCGTTTCTACCGATGCAAAATATACCTTTGATTTATCGGCAGACATCAGCCTGACCGCCAACTTTGCAGTAGAAATATGCTCTAATAATCTAACAATTCAGTGTGAGGAGGGAACTTATCAAATCAATTCTGCATTACTAACCAAAGGAACATCTATCCCGAATTATAAAATTGCGAATAATTGGTATTCAGGAGCAGATGGAAATTATGTAGATTTTAATAATCACACAGGAGAAATATACTACATAATAGATTTACCTGCTGCTACGTATTCATTCACAGTCTATAAAGCGCATGCCGGAGATAGTTGGCTGAACATTTGGGAGGCTGGTTTAGGTAATGCACTTACGTATGATGGAGTAGATTATGGAAAACATCAAGGTTATGGCTATGATATAAAAGGTGATAATACGGGTTATCAAAATACCCCTATTCATAATTCTACAATCAGCAATGTAACCCTTTCTGCGGGAACGTATATTATCGGTCTGTATGGAAATGATTATGCTGTATATGACAAAATCGTCATTACTGCTAACTCGAATGTCTTCTGTCCGACGTATGACATTACGATGGTGAATAACATGGGAGGTGCAGCGCCGACGGCAGATAAGGTGAAAGCAGAAGAAAATGCATCGGTTTCCATCAGTGCTGCCGCAACTATTGGTGAATTCTCCTTTACCGGTTGGACGGCTTCGCCTGAAGTGACTTTTGCGGATGCGTCGGCGATAAGTACTACCTTTACTATGCCGGCTGAGGCTGTAGCTATTACCGCGAACTATAATACGTATTCTCGTACCGGTGCGCCGATTGCTGCCGGTAATTATGGAACAATATGTCTTCCGCTAAATGGTACAGTAACCGGTGCAACGCTGTATAGCGTGGCTGGAAAAGAGATAAGTGAAAAAACATATATTGTTCTGGAAGATAAAGGTACTTCTCTTGAAGCTGGCAAACCGTATATTTTCCAATTGTCTGCCGATGAGTTAAGAGTAGCGCTGGATGGGACCTATACAGATCTACAAGCCGGGAACGGCCTCGAAGGAACGTATGAGCTTATTAATCTTACCCCGTATGATGAGACTCACCATAACTATTTCCTTTATGCAAACGCCTTCAAGAAAGCGGGTACTGGTGTTACAGTGGGAGCCTATCGTGCATACCTGAACTGGGACGAAGTGAGTGCACCTGCGCCGGCACCGAGTGCACGTCGTATACGCATGGTGATCGAAGGACAGGAGGTTCAAACCGGAATGGAAACGGTGACCGCTATGCCGAAGACGACAAAGGTGCTGATAGACGGTCAACTTTTCATCATCCGCGAAGGCAAGCGCTATACGCTCACAGGCGCGCGTGCTCAATAATAAGGTTTAATTGGATTAAATCGGGAAAAACTATGAAACGTATGTATCAACAACCCTCTATACAAACAACGGAAAACATCTATACCGCGCAAGTATTGTGCGCTTCGGGATGGCCTTCTTTAACACCTAAGTTAGAGGTAGACACCGGTGGTGAACCGCAAGGCGGCGTGCCCGCCTGGTAACGCGCCCCTCGACGAACCATCCCGGATGTGAGATCCGTTCTTACCCTATCATTCCTGCCCTCGTCCAACGGGGCAGGGATGCTTTGTGGTAATATCCCTGCTTTTTTTATCTTTTTTTCCTCCAAATCCTTGTGTATATCAAAAAAAAATTGTACTTTTGCAGCGGATTTTATAAAATGCTATTTAATAAAGATGTATTGAATTATAAAATGCGATTTAACATATATGGATAAGCTAATACTCAAACAAGTCCTTTTGGACAATGCACAATTGGTGGAAAAGTTGGAGGTTTTACCTCGTGCGTACGAACTGGAAGAGTCGGTGAACTATGTCTTCACCGGTGTGCGTCGTGCGGGCAAGTCGTATATGATGTACGCTATCATCAAGCAGTTGTTACAAAACGGTTGCTCGATGGCAGATATCCTCTATCTCAATTTTGAGGACGAGCGAATAGATAATTTTACAGCGGCGGATTTCAATCTCTTGTTGGAATGCCATCAAGAGATGTACGGTCGAGAACCGCGTATCTTCCTCGATGAGATGCAGAACATCACTGGCTGGGAGAAATTTGCGCGCCGCATGGCGGATAGCAAAGCGCATATATGTCTCACCGGTAGTAACGCTAAAATGTTAAGCAAAGAAGTATTGAGTACCCTCGGCGGGCGATTTATCCCCAAAGATATCTATCCGTATAGTTTCAAGGAGTATCTGAACGCCATGCAGGTGCCCTATGACGAGAAAGCGCTGCTCACTACTTCCGGAAGGGCCTTATTCTTTCAGCACTACCAGGAGTACTTCTTCTGGGGCGGCATGCCGGAATCAGTGGGGATGAAGACCAAACGAGACTACCTCAGCAGCACTTATCAGAAGATTTATCTGAACGACATAGTCTCTCGCAATAAAATCAATAATATCGCGGCCTTGCGTCTGCTAATAAAGAAGATGGCGGAGTCGGTTAAACAACCGGTGTCCTACAATCGAATGAGCAATATCCTCTCTACCATCAACGGCAAAATCTCTGTGCCGACCGTGCAGAGTTATATCACCCATACCGAAGATGCATGGTTCTTACTGCGCTTGCGTAACATCACCGGTGCGTTGTCTGAAAAAGAGAGTATTTGCAAGTATTATTTCATTGATAACGGGTTTCTGAATCTCTTCTTGTTGGATGGGAAATCGTCTTTATTAGAGAATATGGTAGCGCTGGAACTCTTCCGCCATTATGGTCACGATCCCGAGAACGACACGGTCTATTTCTATAGTGCCGGCGAAGAAGTGGATTTTTATATCCCCGAGGAGGAGTGGGCCATACAGGTAGCCTATAACCTATCCGAAGATGCAACTCGACAACGCGAAGTGACCGCATTAACTAAGATTGCTAATGCACTACCTTGCAAGCGACGCACTATTATCACCTATGATATTAAAGACACCATTACTGATGCGCATGGTGAAATTGAAGTAGTACCTTGTTGGGAATGGCTCGTTCGTTAGGAATTGCTATTTCGTCGTAGGCCCCACATTCAAAAATATTCTATTTTCTCACATTTTGAGCTAAAAAAGATCAAAAAAGTGCCAAAGGGTGCAATTACTGCTAAAATAGTGTCAGTATATTTGGTGAAATAGTAGTAATTTTGCAGCGTATTTGGAAAATACACAACAAAATACGCCACTTTAAAAACACAATACCTATGAAAAAAACATTTACTTTCTTTGCAATTTCTGCATTGTTTTTAATGCTCTTGTTCCCCGTTTCCGTGAAGGCGGAACTTGTTAGTTCTCTTAAAGTAGAGGCGGAGGACGGTTTGAGCATAGAAGTTATTAATAGTAGTAATTGTTCTCCGAGCAACATGAGCCTGAATACTGAGGAACAATTTGGAGGTTATTCCGGTACAGGTGGTATGATCACAGAAAGTGGAGAGGTATATCTTCCTTTAGTGATAGACTATAATGGCGTTTCGTATGGATCTATGACTTTGGATTTCCAGATTCGTTGTGGTAATAATGAGAATGATCGAACCTATATTAACTTTTATCAAGAGTGCGCAGGAAATGAATCTCCCGATTTACGAATCTCTTCTCCCGGTTCTTATTACAACAAATATTATAAAAAAGTTGAGTATAAAAAGGTGTATGATGGGGGGTGGTACCGAGCATATCAAACGCATACAGTGAATAGGAGTTTTACCGAAGGAAGTTATTTGATCGGATTGTATGCACGCAATTGGGCTATATACGATTATGTGCAGATCAATACCTCTGCAGCCATTATTCAAGATGGCGATGCAGAACCCTCCTGCACCGCGCCTAATCATGTGGATATTAGCGGTAATTGGGATTATTTCGTAGGAGAGACAATCAGTCTTTCCGCACAGGCGTATTCTTCTGCAGGTACAGGTTCTCCGATTGCAGAGGGCAATATCACCGGCTATCAGTGGAAACACAATGGTGTGAATATTGTTGGTGCGACATCCAAAACATATTCACTAACGACCACCTCTCCTACCGATGGCGGTGATTATAGTTGTGTTGTTTCTACCGGCGCAACATGCAGTACAGAGGGCGTAATAGGTACGAAAGTCTATGCTCTGCAGTGTTACACAGACGGGACAACAACCTATAATTTTACACGTGTTGGTACAGATAAAGTTGGAACAGTAGAAGTGCCGCTAAACTCGGGGCAAAAAGAATTTAAGATTTATGCCGGTGCTTTGCAATACTACGGCAATAACACATCTGCGGTCTATTCCGATATTTCCAATTATGAGTTCAGAGATAGCGAGGGTAATTTTAAACTGGAAGCAGGCTTAGGTGGTACTTTTACCTTTACAATTGATTATACCGATAATGGCGGTGCACCCAAAGTATCAGTAACTTATCCCCGCAAGACGATATATCTTACTCCGGGTGTCTGGGATATAGACGATGCAAAGTTTGCTATCTACTATTTTATTAGTGAAACTGTCAAAGGTTGGACGGATTTCATGACGGCGAATGACTGTGGCATGTCGGCAGAGATACCACTGTGGAATGGCGTGAAAATGATTGCCGCGCGTATCAATGGAAGTTTGGATGCGCCGGCTTTTGGAGATGGCAAATGTTATAACCAAACGAGTGACATTACAGTAGAATCTTCCAAGGACTATATTTCCATTACTGGTTGGAATAATAGTGACTATACCTATGGCACTTTTTCTCCCTCTACTTATACCATTTCCTTTGCAGGCAACGGCAATTCGGGTGGTTCGATGAGCAATGTGACGGCTATTCCTTGTGGCGAAGATCGTACATTGGTTGCGAATGGATTTACGAAAACCGGTCATTCCTTTACGAACTGGATTGCTAATGTAGCTGTCAAGATCAACGGAGCAACGGTTACGGCTGGTAGCTCGATTAGTAACGAAGCAACCATCCAAGACATTACTCAAAACATCACCCTCACCGCTCAATGGGCTCCGAAAACCACCTCTGTCACTCTTGATGCAAATACCGCTAATCATGGTGCTACGGGTAGTAGCGTCACCGCCACATGGGGAACTGCTCTGCCGGTTTTTGACGCAGCTACGGGTGTGAGCGGTTATGCATTAACCGGATATTTCACGGATCCTACCGGTGGTACAAAAATCATTAACGCTGATGGTACATTAGCAGCAAGTACCACCTATACCACAGCGGATAGCAAATGGAATAGCGAGTTAAGCGCCTTAACGCTTTATCCGCAATATGAATCGTCTATCAGTCCTAAAACGGTTCCTTGTTCTTTGGGTTTCTACTATACAGAGGTTGGAACCGGTGCACAGGATAAGGTTATTTTAGATAGCGATTTCAGTTATAGTTGTAATAAAGATAATGCTAAAAATGACCAGCATAATCCTTATCAACAGGTCTGTTTCTCCGGCTCCGGTCATATACTAACCTCCCGCATGAACGTTGTTTTCCCGCAAACGGGTACATATATATTTACTTTTCCTCTGTATATTAAGGAAAGCGGCAACTATGACGCGCCTCGCGTAACGGTGAACGGTCAACAATCAGCAGCCGCTACTATTTCAACTACCGGCGAGGAAAATCGGAACTATGAAACAACCCTCAATGTAACAGCAGGAACATATACCGTATCGATTTGGATTGGAAATACGAATGAGAAAGTGTTCTTCTCCACAATGGAAATCGATTCCTATCAATGCCGTAATATAATTACTACCGGTGCGGTGGGATTGTTCGATTTGTATATAAAATCTGGAGGCGGAGCAAGTTATACATGTTCCAGCGTTGCCGATCCGGAATGTCATTTTGATCATAATGTCTTCTGTTTTGAATACTCGAATATGGGTGGTAACGGTAGCAACTATTATGGTTGCCGCTTAACGAGTGGACCGGCTTATACCCCGAATGCAGCTGCTACCGGCTTTGCTTTCTGGTATAGGACGGAGAGTAGTTCGGATCACGTATATATGGAGTTTGCAGATAAGACCTATAACTTAGAAGCTACCGACGGCGCTTGGCATTATACCTATGTAGTGTCGAGTAGGGCGGGTTCTCAGAGTGGAGAGTTCGATATATATATCAACGGAGAGAAAAATGGATTCTCCACTACTCAATCTTCCGGCAAGATTTATCTATCGGAGTTGCAAGCAACGAATGTCACTTCAGCCGATCCGATAGCGCCGGCAACCACTCATACCATTACCGTCGCCAGCAATAACAATACATACGGAACGGTTAGTAGTACGCCGGCGAGCGGAAGCAGCGTAACGGATTGTGCGTCTATCACCGTGACAGCTACTCCTGAAAGCGGGTGCTCATTCGTAGAATGGAAAAAAGGAGACACCCAGGTATCTACGGAGGCTTCATATACCTTTACGATGAGCGATCTCAATGACGGAAGCGATTTAACTTTAACCGCCTATTTCCAGCAGGACGAACTTACCATATCTTCCTTGCCTTGGGCGGGGGATCAGGATCTGACGGGACAAACAGTAGTCTCGGCGGATGCCATTAATTCGTGCTTTGATTCGGAGATCACTTTCACGTTCACGGGAGAGGGTCCGGTGAGTTATTATGATAATACTAACCGCTCGTCTTCTCTCGGTACCGTCACCAGCGGAACGGCAATCACGCTCAACAACAACTTGCGCGCGCACGGTATATATATAAGGTGTACCTCCGGTGCTGCTACCTTGACTGCGGTCAGCAAGACGACCATCGGCTCTGTATATCAAATATGGAGCGGCAATGTGGCAGTAGGCGATTGGAGCCAGCAAGTAGTATTGGGTCCGGAGCATTTCCAGACCGCAGCAGAAGGCGATGTTCTCCGCGTTAATACCTCCGGTGAGGGTGGGGACGCGCAAGGCGCTTTGCAGTATATCTATACAGACGGCGATAGCCATACTTACAAGGGACTGGATAATTCTACCGGTGGAGGTTTACGAGACTGGAGTCTGAGTAGCGAAGATAAGTCCCGACACTATTTCGAGATAACAATAAACGAAACGCATTTGGCGAACCTACAACGCCATGGCGTAATTGTCAAGGGGCGCAATTATACGATTCAAAGTGTAGAACTCCGTGCGTCGTGTTCCAACCAAGCGATGCGCACCTCCGCGCCGAATGTAACGACTTATGGAGATGATGGAAGAATCAATATCATGACCGATAAGTTGGAGCTTGATGGCGAAGGTTTTGACTTAGGTGATTGGGAGAACAAACTGGAATTGGATGAGAGGTGTTTTAACAATGTCACAGTTGGAAGTATAATCAACTTTTACATGAAAGTGGAGGACGGAGCCACTCTCTCTTTCCGTTGTAACGTGGATAGCGTACATGCGAAGAGTTATGAGGAACCACCTCTCTGCCCCAGCTACGGAGATATCTCGTTTGATCGTACGATAGACGATTTATATGGTGACGCCCCGACTCTGATAGGCAGAATTGAAGGATACAAGGTGCTCTATCTGTTGGTGGATGCTGACATGCTCCGCCGACTGAAAGAAACAGGTATGATCCTTTGCGGAAAAGGAACTCTTATCAAGGTCGTTGAGGGCGTTCCGGAAACAGTAGTGGTTAATCCGGGAGAGGGAAAGAAAGTACCTACCGTGGTGAATAACCTGACTATCTATCAGGGAGGCGAGGTCACCAACACCGAAGATATTGAGGTCTTGGGTAAAATCACCTATATCCGTCCGGCGAAAGATGATGGTACGAGCTACAAATTGGGCAATAAGCTGGATCAATGGTACACTTTTGCCTTGCCGTTTACCGTTAGCGATGTAGAGGTATATGACGAGGCCGAAGAGACGTGGTATGACATCAACGCCGTCTATTACTCAAGCGACGTGACGGACCAGGTTGCCAATAACCCCGATGGCGCAGGGCATTATTACCTGCAATATCTGAAAGCGGAAAACGAGACCGTGCCGGGAGCTTTTGCCGCCCGATGGCAGTATATAACCCCGGGACATAGTCTCGCTTGTGTTAGCGAGTACGTGGCGAATGACGGTACCCGTTACGGTTATCCGAAAAAAGATGAGGCATATATTATCCTCTTCGATAGCGAGCAGCCGATAGGTTCTTATTTCGAGACGAATACGCAAATCCGCTTCGTCGGTGTCGGACCGCAAACAATCGATGGTGTAGCTAAGGAATGGAAAGTAGAAGCAGATGGTGAGCAGTATTGGATGTATGCCAATAATACGCTGCATAGTTTTACCTTGACCGATGCCTATATTCTCAATGAGGCAGGTACCTATTTCGAACTGCAGTCCGAGCCTACCATTCGTCCGTTTGAATGTTATGTACAGGCAACAGTGTCGCTCAAGAATAAATATCCCGCACTCCCCATGCGTGGCTTCCATATAGACAACACGCCTACCGGCATGGAGAGTATGCAAGGCTCAGCTATCCGCGCAGAGAAAATACTGCGCAATGGTCAACTCATCATTATTCGCAATGGTGTGGAATATGACGCTACAGGAGCTGTGATTCGTTAAACATGTTAAATAAGTGCAACCATGGATAAGCAATTATCTACATCAATCGTGTTGGCTGTCCTCTTGTTCGGATTCGCTATATCGCTGTCCGCCCAGAATTATGGTAAGCCCTACCAACCCTCCCGTCCCTATCAGAGGGGGATGGCGGAAGTAGAGTTCGCTACGATGCCAACGGCTAAGATGTCCGGCAATATCGGTGGCTCGTCTGCCTATATGTCGGCAACCGCTATGCCGCAAGGGGAGATATACGAACCCTTTACTGCCTCAACTCCTTCAGGCGCCACTCCTCGTCGTTCCTCGGGCCCGGGTGGTGGTGGTACGGGCAAAACGGATACTGAGAACCCCGGATTGCAACCTATCGGCGATGGGATAGGCTGCCTCTTGATGATGGGATTGCTATATATGATGCTTAAATATGTTTTAAAACATGTTAAAAATAGCACTTTTTTAACAAAGTGCCATCAAATGATAGAATAGTGCCAAAAGAAACAAAAAAAAAGCGGTACCTTTGCACCGTCAAAACAAACCCTTATTGTTTTATTAATTAAATTTAAAATCATCATGAAAAAATTATTCTCTTTTGCTCTCGCAGCTTTTGCTGCCGTTAGCATGAATGCAGCCCAATTAGATCTGGGTATTGGTGAACTGACCGACGCAGGTTGGGGTGGTTGTACTTACAACGCAGCGACCCACACGCTGACTTTCCCCTCCGCATGGGGTTGCGGCATGGGCTGGTGGCTGGAAGCTGATTTCTCGGCTTATGACCGCGTAGTAGTTGAATTCGAGAGCGCTCCGGCTCAGATCGCTCTGAATGTGAACTATACGACGCCGGATGGGAATGGTCAACAGTATGTTCAGCAATTGGTAGGAGCTGGATCGAAGAGCGCAGAGATTCAGCTTGATCCTGCTCGTAAAAACAGCGTAGAGAAAGTCTATCTGCAGGCAGGTGCGCCATGTTCGCTTGTGCTCAAGGCAGCGTATGCCATCAGCGGTCAGGCTGTTGATCCGCTGGACGGTCTTACAGGAGAGAATGTAGGTGAGATGACCGAGCCGGGCAAGACCTGCTATCTGCCGTTAGCCGTTATCCGCGAATATGCGTATTTCGAGATCCTGGTTTCCAACAAGACCGATGAGGCGCAGAACGGATGGGGTATCGGTAAGATCGTAGCTGTTAGCGATTGGAATACGCCGGCTTTCGAACTGTCATGCAACAATCCCGGTACGGGCAATGTAAACCGCTTCGTCATCGAGCAGGCAGACATGCTGGAATATGCTAAGAAGAACGGTGTATATCATACCGATGAATATGGTCAGCAAGGTGTACATATCAATGTATATGACGACAAAGCGACTCTCGTTTCTGTGAAGGGATATGGCGAAGGCGGAACCGGTGGCGGTTCTTCTACGGCTACCAAAACCGATCTCGGTACGCCGAACGAGTACGGATGTGTGGAGCTCTTGCTCGATGAGATCAATAGTTATGACGAATTCGAAATAGTAGTCAACGTAACGAACGCAGCAGTAGGCGCAAACTGGGGTATCGGTAAGATTGTGCCGATCAATAACTGGAACGGTCCGTTCTTCGAGTACAAATCCGTTAAGGCCGGTGCCGGTGAGCAAACAATCGTCATCACGAAGGCAGATATGCAAGAGTATGCCAAGGTGAATGGCGAATATTATACCGACGAATATCAACGCCAAGGCGTTACCATTAATGCCTATGACGACAAGGCGGCTTTGGTTAAAGTGGTCGGCGTCAGCATGAGCGGCGGTAGCGCAATCGTTAATACGACTTCCGCAGTCAAGGCAACGAAAGTCATTGAAAACGGACGCGTATATATCCTTCGCGGTAACCAACGTTACACCATCACCGGTGCTATCGCTGAGTAATCTCTACCTGCATTTCCATTAGCGGCGGTTATCTCGCCGCCGCTAATCTTTTTTTTTCTTGATTAGCCTAATCTCTACTACAAATGATGAAAAGATTAATCATTTTATTTCAGTTATGTATCTTCTCCCTGCTGGCTGTAGGTCAGACCATGGAGGTACATGGTCGCGTGCTGGATGGCGCGCAAAAAGGCGAACCGATGATTGGAGCCACCGTCATGGTCAAAGGTACAAATCAAGGGACCGTGACGGATATTGATGGTCTGTTTGTGTTACAGGTTCCTAAGAATGCGGTTCTCGTGATCTCCTCCGTAGGATATAAGACGCAGGAAGTCAAGGCGAACAAGGATCAGTTGACGCTGACTATGGAGGAAGATACACAAGTGCTGGACGAATTTGTAGTAGTGGGCTATGGTTCGATGCGTAAAGTGGATCTGACCGGTTCTGTGGGCTCGATTACCGGCGACAAACTCAAAGAATCCATAGTGACGAACGCGGATCAGATGCTGCAAGGACGTGTCTCCGGTGTTCAGGTTACCCAGAATACCGGAGCTCCCGGCGGCGCTACCAGTATCCGCGTTCGCGGCGCAAGCTCCATCACCGGAGATAACGAACCCCTCTATATCATCGATGGTGTCCCGATGTCCGGATCCGGGGCGGATATAGGTGGATTTGATTGGGCGGGAGGGTCCAACGGTCAAACCAAAGTAAACCCCTTAGCTACCATCTCTCCGCAGGATATCGTCTCGATGGATGTTCTCAAAGATGCCTCTGCGTGCGCTATCTATGGTGCTGCCGGCGCTAATGGCGTCGTCATCATCACTACCCGGCGCGGGGAGGCGGGGAAGATGCATGTCAATTATGACGGATATGTCGGATTGCAGACTTTTGTGCGCAAAATCAGCATGATGAACCTGCACGACTATGCCGTTTATCAGAAAGATCTGTATAACCAAGGCTTCAGTACCTATCTCAACCCCGTTTATCAGGATCCTTCTCTGTTAGGACGCGGTACGGATTGGCAGGATGCGGTTGTACGGGATGCCTTGATGCATTCTCATCAGATCTCGCTCACCGGCGGTAACGCCAAAACCCAATTCTCTATCTCCGGAGGATATATGAATCAGGAGGGTACCGTGATCGGCTCTAATTTCGAGCGTTTCTCGGCGCGTGCCAACATCGATCATGAGTTTGCCAAATGGTTCAAGTTAGGCGGTTCGCTCTCTTACGCACGCACCAAAGAGAAGATCATCAATAATGATGGCGAATCCGGTATCTTAATGTCCGCCATCACGATGCAACCCGATATCCCCGTCAAGGATAAATTCGGCAATTGGTCAGGACCCTCTAACTTGAGCGCCTCCGCCAACTACAACCCCGTAGCCATGGCGCAGTTGTTCAATAACCGCCTCCAACGCGACCGTATCATGGGTAGTTTCTACGGACAGTTCAATTTTACGGGCTATCTCAATCTCCGCACGGAGTATAGTTTTGATAGCAATACTTCGCTCAACAAGGGATTTATGCCGACCTACCAATTCGGCGTACGAATTAATAATATCAATAAGATCTATCAACGCGAGGAGCATTCCTTCTATTGGATATGGAAGAATTACCTGAATTATAACCAGACGATAGGTAAACATACCATCGGCGCTATGTTAGGTATGGAGATGTCCCGCTCCGCATGGGAGGGTACAGCCTTGCAGAAAAATAATCTCACCAACAATGATATCCAGGTCATGGGTGAGGATGGTACCTATGTCACCAACTCGGGATGGAAGGACGCCAGCACCACCATGTCCGTTTTCGCTCGCGCAAACTATAACTATGATAACCGCTATCTGATCACCGCAACTATTCGTGGTGATGCGTCCTCTAAGTTCGGTCCCGCGCATCGATGGGGCGCGTTCCCTTCCGTCGCCTTGGCATGGCGTATCAGCAATGAGGCTTGGATGAGGGATGTCAAGCAGATTAGCAATCTCAAACTGCGCGTAGGATATGGTCAGGTCGGAAACTCCAATATCGGTACCTATCTCTACGCGGCGAAGATGCGCGCGTATGCTTCTTTATTCGGAACCAGTTTCCGAATGGCTACGAATGCGAACCCTGACCTTAAATGGGAAGCATCCGAGCAATGGAACATAGGTGTCGATTTCGGTATGTTTAACAGCCGAATCGATCTCTCAGTCGATCTCTATCAAAAACAAACCAAAGACCTTCTTTTGCAACCCTCTGTACCCGCTATCATCGGCGGTAACGGATGGGATGATATAGCTACTCCGATGACCAATATCGGACGAGTACGAAACAGAGGTATCGATATATCGCTCAATACAGCCCCTGTACAAACACGCGATTTTCAATGGAATAGCAACCTCGTTATCTCCGTAAACCGCAATATGGTACTCGCTATGGATGCCAATAATACGCCTATCTACGGGAATATTGACTGGTATTCGGAGTTCCAAACAGCTACCGCCATAATGGTCGGACAACCCATGGGCGTGTTTTACGGATTCCAGACCGACGGACTCTTTGAGAACAAAGAGGATATCGAGCATTGGGCGGTTCAGGTGGATGACGGAACAGGGCATAATAAGATTGACCGAAACACCGGCGTCTGGGTAGGAGATATCCGTTTCAAAGACCTCGATGGAGACGGATTTATCACCGATAAGGACCAAACCGTCATCGGTAATCCTAACCCCGATTTTACATTTGGATTTACGAATAATTTCAGTTATAAGAATTGGACCTTGGGCATCGTCCTTAATGGTTCCGTAGGAGGACAGATCCTCAACTACACGCGCGTCAAGACCGAAGGTATGACCTCGATATGGGATAACCAATCGACACGTGTCAATGATCGCGTGCAGTTCGGCTACTACGATGGAGACGATACCAATAAAGATATTTCCAATCTCTATATCCTCAATAATATATCGACGACCTTGCCTCGATGGAATACGACCGATGTCAACCGTAATAACCGTATGTCGGACAGATGGCTCGAGAGCGCATCGTTTATGCGTATCAGTAATATCTCCCTCAGTTATACCTTCCCGGATAGATGGATGAAAAAGATTCATATCGCCAAACTGAAACTGTATGCAAATATCCAAAACGTATGGATATTTACCGCCTATAGCGGTTACGATCCTGAGATTGGAGCGTATAACCAGCAAGCCGGCAAACTCAATATCGATACCGGCCGCTATCCCTCACCAAGGGTATATACGTTTGGCCTCAATCTATCCTTATAAATCAACGAATATACAATCTTAGAAACAATGAACAATATGAAACGCAGTAACCGTATCATTCATCTTGTTGTCGTCGCGATCGCCATGGTCATGAGCGCTTGTTCGGATTTCTTGACGGTAGAGCCCGAGGATAGTATCGCTATGGGGGAGTTCTATAAGACCGAAGCCAATATCCGCCAAAATACCGCTACCCTCTATACTATGAAATCCTGGCAAGCTTTTGCCCACCAATTCATGTGGATGGCAGGAGACGAGTTGTCCGGGGACTTGTACTATACCTATGATCAGGAGGGACAGTTTTATTATATGTCCTTTGGCGCCAATAACTCCTTCTTGACTCAGGGCTGGCAGGGCTTATACCGAATCATCAGTTTTGCCAACAATATCATCAATACCATGCCCGACTTAGCGCGCGCCAACGGTATAAGCGAAGAGGCTATCAACCGAGGACTCGCAGAAGCAAGAGGCATTCGTGGTACCGCCTATTGGATCTTAACGGAGTATTGGGGCGATGTGACTATCGTCGAGAATAATGTGGCGATGCAATCCTCTATCTTGCGCCGCAATACCCAGGAGTCCGTCTATCGCTTTATCGTCGATGATCTGACCTTTGCTATGAAGCATCTGCCCAAGGCGGATCAGCAACCCGGCCGGTTGACCTATTGGAGCGTAGAGGGTATGTTGGCTAAAGTGTATCTCTCTATGGCTTCCCATCTGGAAAATGCCCAATCGGATAACTATTTCGCCAAAGCAAAGTCTCTGGCGGCTGATGTGATCAATAATAGCGGTTTGTCCCTCTGGCCTAACTATGCTACTTTGTTCGATATAGAAGCCAATAACAATCCCGAGTCGCTCATCGCTATCCAATGTATCGTCGGTGGGTATGGGTACGGCAACGCGCATAATTGTAACTGGAGCCGTACGTCATGCGCCGATCAGGCATGGGGAGACGGCAAAGGTCCTACCGTCAACCTGCAAAAACAATATGACCCTGCAGACTTGCGACGCCAATGGGTGTATATGAGCGATGGGGACTTCTATCCTAATATCAACAAAGCGGACGGTGGCTATACCTATCATATCGCTGTGGTCGATGAGCAAGGCAATGATCTGGAGTCGGCGAATGAGATGCTGTCGCATTGCAAGAAGTATTGTATCGGTCGAGCAGCAGACTGCAATGGAGGAGTAGGCGATGCACAAGATGCTGCCAATAATATCTATCTTCTTCGCCTCGCGGATGTGTATATGGTGTACGTGGAGGCTTGTATAGGTAGAGGAGAGGCTACTTCCGATGCCTTGGCGCTCGATGTCTATGCACGCATTCGTGCGCGTGCCGGTCTAACCGCCGATGAGGATGGCGCTATCACCTACGACGAACTGATACATGAGCGCCGGTGCGAGTTCGCTTTTGAAGGAATTAATTTCTTTGATATCAAACGCATGTTCTACCGTAATCAGGAGAAAGCCCTGGCATACCTCAACGGCATGAACCGTGAGCAGGGATATTATAACTCCGACCCCTCCAAAAAGACTGTTAGAGAGGGATATACGCTTGATCTCACAAGAGCGCTCATCACCGTCAGCGCCTCGCAGATGTATCTTCCTATTCCCGGCTCTGAGTTAACCGCTATGCCCTCCCTGGCGGAACCGGCTGTAGATTATTATGCTAAATAACTTGATCAATATGAAAACCACTGTTTATGTACTCCCCTTAGCGATGTGGATAGTCGTTTTGGGTATAGTTATGGGACTTTCTTCCTGCTCCGATGAATATATACGTGATCACGGAAACGGTAAACCGGCTGTGATTGATTATGTACGTCTTTGTGATCCGGCGAAAGCCGATTCAGCTATCTATGAGGCAGAGATGCTATCTACCATAGCTATTGTAGGAACGAATCTGCAATCGGTTAACTCCATCTTTTTCGGCAAGACCGAAGCAGCGCTCAACTCCTCCCTCGTCAGCCCTCGGGCAATCATCGTTACGGTGCCTTTCTCACTGGAGATATCGGATAATATGCGGCTCGTGACGGTGGATAATAAAATCACCGATTATTCCTTCCGTACCTATATCCCTGCTCCCGTCTTACGCAGCATGGTGTGCGAATATGTGGAGGATGGTGATACGGCGGTGCTCAAAGGAGATTATTTCTATGAACCCCTGCAGCTCGTCATGGCGGACGAAAAGGCGGTGGAGATTGTCAGCTGCTCCGCAACCGAGATCGCCTTCATCGTACCCGATGGTGCCGTAGAGGGACCGCTGACCGTAACGACATCCTATGGTAGCACGTCTTCTGACTTCTATTTCCGGGACAAACGGGGATTGATAACGGATTTTCGTACCCATGAGTGGGGGAACTCCTATCTCAAAGGAGCCGTTTCGGATGTGGATGGCGTAGATGGTAACTATCTGCTTTTAGCCGCTCCGGCGGTAGGCGCGTGGGTCTGGAATAATGACCTGTCCGGTTGTTATTGGGCTAAAGACGGGCGAGGTATAGAGCCTATCGCGCAAGGCATGGCGGATACGCTCGCACTGAAATTTGAGGTGAATATCATCCAATGGAGTGATGTGCCGATGCTGTTTTGGTTTAAGACATCCGACCAGGAGTTCTCCGTCGATGACAATAACGCCCAATATCATTGGAAACCATGGTTGAACGAAGACGGTACGGTATCTGATGCCGCTACCGGAGGATGGACTACCGTCTCTATCCCTCTCGCGGATTTTAATACGAATAAGGAAGAAACCAGCTCTGAGAGAATACTGGGCGAGATGTCGCAATATACCGATTTCAATATGATGATCTTTGGTGCGCAAACGGACGCAAGCAAGAAATATCCGGTAGAAATAAGGATTGACAATCCGCGTATCGTTCCTTATCATGTGCAATCTAAATAACTGATAACGATGAACTACTTTAAAAGACATATTTTTTCCCTTCTGATCACCCTCTTTGCCTGCTCGCTCTCCGCTCAGACATGGCAGGCAGAATCTGCTTCCTACAGCGGCACCTTGAATGATGGAGTGGTATGGTTCTATACCGATGATGCCAACGGCTATGTACTTTTTAATATTTCCGCTTCTGCCGTATCGTCCGTGACGGTGTATGTCGGGGTGCAATCGCCGTATGGAGACAAAGTGATGGCATGGCAGGTCTGCGGCCAATCGGGAACGACCCAACTGACGCAGCAAAACGGTACGTATGAGGTGTGTTTGGGGACTTTTACTTTTACCGCGGGCGTTAATACGATACGTTTAGCGCCTGACTGGACATGGTTTGGTATCGATTATATCCGTCTCACGGGGCTGAATGGCGGATCATCCGGAGATGGCTCTACTACCCAGATGGGGGGCTTTAAAGTAAGTGGAAACCAACTCTTGGACGGATATGGTCAGCCTTTCCGAATGATGGGCGCTAACTTGGCATACGCTTGGTTTAAAGGCTATGGTTATGACCGCCAGATGCAGGCGATGAAACGCGCGGGGGCGAATGCAGTACGTGTAGCCCTGTCGGATGGGACGCAGTACACCAAAGACACTTATTCTACCATCCAGGGCATGATCGCACAAGCGGAAGCGCTGCAGATGATCCTCGTGCTTGAGATACATGACCATACCGGATCGGATGAGTCCTCTGCGTTGCAAACGGCTGCTGCCTATTGGGTGGAGATGGCGAATGCCTTGAAGGGACATGAGCATTCGGTGATTATCAATATCGCCAACGAATGGAAGGGAACGTGGAAACAGCATTCCGCCTATGCTTCTGCGTATTCTACCGCCATTCAAACCATCCGGAATGCCGGCTTGACCCATTGTCTGATGGTGGATGCTGCGGGGTGGGGGCAGGAAGTAGCCAGCCTCACCAACCAGGCGCAGAATATTCTGAATGCCGATCCGCAAAAAAATGTCATCTTCTCTATTCATATGTACGAGGTGGCAGGTGCTCCGGGACGTGTGCGGACTAATATCGACAATGTCCTGAGTCATGGCGTCGCGCTATGTATAGGAGAGTTCGCATGGGCGCACAAGGGTGATGATGTAGATGAAGATGAGATCATTTCCTACACCCGTCAGAAAGGAGTCGGATGGCTCGCTTGGTCCTGGTGGGGAAACGGCGGAGGATTGAACTATATCGATCTCGTTACCAACCAATATGACGAGAACTCTGCCACTACGCAAACAACTGGCAATATGAGCTGTAATTGGGGACAGAAAGTAATGAACGCATGGGCTGCTGATGCACAGGTATGCTCCGTGTATCTGGATCCTCCGGTCTTGTCGTCAGATGTTTCTCCGGTCGGGGAAAATCCTGTGGATAACAACTATTATGACATGCTGGGCCGACCTGTCGCCAAACCGCAACCCGGAGCTATCTATATACATGCCGGACAAAAAATAGTAATCGCAAATTAATCGTGTAGATCTATGAATACTTTGTATCACAAATCACATCATGTGTCGCTTTGGCTGCTGACGCTGCTTTTATTGGGATTCGGTTTCTCCGCATGTGAGAAAAAGGAATTGCCTGATTTCCACGTGGTACGCCAAACATTGGCGGAAGGAGAGGTCGTGGACTCCATGATAAGTACGATCATGTTTACTTATTCGCAGCCTATTCTTCTGCTGGATTCGACGCGTATCACGCTGGATGGCGTGTCGATTTCGCCATGGGTAAAAGGCGCTCAGCTGCATATTGAGGTATCCGGTCTTCGCGGAGAATCGCAATATACGCTTTGTATCAATAAGGGGGCAATTGCCGATATCAACGGACAGCAATTACCGGATATGAAACTGGTGTTTAATACCTTGGGAGAGCGCGAACTAACTTTGCAGTTAGCTACTCAGAAGGCCTTGGGAACGGCTGCATTACCCGCCCTTAAGGTATATAAGTTCCTGCGTGAGAATTACGGTATCAAAACCCTTTCTGCTACGATGGCAAATGTATCCTTTAATACCAACGAAGCGCAATGGGTGTATAAACATACCGGACATTGGCCCGCCATGAACTGTGTCGATTTTATCCACATGGGCGAACCCTATGCCAACTATTCGGATATGACGCAAATGATAGATTGGTGGGATAATAATGGAATCGTATTGGCATGCTGGCATTGGCGTGTACCCGTAGCACAAGGAAGCGAAGCAAAAGATTTTTATGCCAAAAACAATACCTTCAATCCCGCTAATGCCGTTATCCCCGGAACGTGGGAGAATCAGTTTATCGAAACCGATATTGAGAACCTTGTTGTCATTCTCAAGCAATTTCAAAGTGCAGGTATCCCCGTCATCTGGCGTCCTTTCCATGAAGCAGCCGGTGGTTGGTTCTGGTGGGGAACAGGAGGCGGAGAGACCTATGTGAAATTATGGAGATGGATGTTCAATAAACTCGTAGTGGAGCATCGTATCAATAACCTCATTTGGGTATGGACAACGGAGACTAACGATGATTCATGGTATCCCGGCGAGGATTACGTGGATATCATCGGTCGTGATATGTATAACCAATCTTCAGCAACAGCTATGGCTTCGGAGTTCTCCGCGGCGCAACGGAGATTCCCTAATAAGATAATCACCCTCTCCGAATGCGGATCTGTGGCTACCGTCAATAATCAATGGCAAGCAGGTGCCCGATGGAGTTGGTTCATGCCGTGGTATGACGCAGGTAGAACGAGATCGGTGGTCAGCAATGAGTTTAATGGTACTAATCATGAGCATGCCAATATTACGTGGTGGAATGCCGCTTTTGGCAACCGGTATGTGCTGACGCGGGATGATCTGCCGGATTGGTAATAACTTGAATGAGATATGATTGTTGCATTCTTTTTGGTTCTGGTAATGTGCTTGTCTGCTTGTCATCACGCCGATACACCGGCGTATAAGGATTCGACCCTTACCCCCGCTCAGCGAGCCGAGGATTTGTTGAGTCGTATGACCCTCGAGGAGAAGGTCGGACAAATGAATCAGTTTGTCGGATTGGAGCATATACGCCTCAATTCCTCGGTCATGACCGAAGATGAACTCTATCGTAATACCGCAAGCGGCTATTACCCGGGCTACTCCATCAGCGATGTTGAACAGATGATTCGCGAGGGTAAAGTAGGATCTTTTCTGCATGTACTCACCATGGAGGAAGCCAATCATCTGCAGCAACTATGTCTGGAGAGTCGGTTGGGCATCCCATGCCTCATAGGTATAGATGCTATTCATGGGAATGCGAAATGCTATGGCAATACGGTGTATCCTACTCATATCGGTTTAGCATGCTCGTTTGATACCGCATTGGCTTATACCATCGCTCGCCAGACCGCACAGGAGATGCGCGCCATGAACATGTATTGGACCTTTGATCCGAATGTAGAGGTGGCGCGTGACCCCAGATGGGGACGAGTAGGAGAGACGTTCGGAGAGGATCCTTATCTTGTATCTTTAATGGGTGTCCAAACTACCCGAGGACTCCAAGAGGGAGGCGTGCTGGCATGCGTCAAACATTTTATCGCCGGCTCGCAGTCCCAGAACGGAACCAATGGCGCACCGGCGGATCTGAGCGAACGAACGCTGCGGCAGGTATTCTTCCCGCCTTTTGAAGCTAACGTAAGAGCCTCTGTAGCTACGCTCATGCCCTCACATAACGAACTCAATGGTATACCTTGTCATAGCAATTATGATCTTATTGAGAATACTGCACGTCGTGATTGGGGTTTTAAGGGATTGGTTATCAGCGATTGGATGGACATAGAGCATCTCCATGATCTGCATTTTACCGCAGTGGATAATAAAGATGCTTTCCGGCAAGCTATCTTGGCTGGCATAGATGTACATATGCATGGTCCCGAATGGAATGAAGCCGTTTGCCAACTCGTACGCGAAGGCGCTATCTCGGAGCAACGTATTGATCAGAGTGTGCGTCGCATCCTTGAAACCAAATTCCGGTTAGGCATATTCGAGCATCCTTTCAGTCGTGCGGAAATACGTGATAGTATTTGTTTCTGCCCCGAGCATCAGCAAACGGCTTTGCAAGCCGCTCAACAATCTATCGTTCTCCTCAAAAACGAAAACCTGTTACCTATTCACCCGGAGCAATACCATCGGATTATGATTACCGGTATCAATGCCGATGATGAGAATATTATGGGTGATTGGTCTGAGCCTCAGCCGGAGGAAAATCTATGGACGGTGGTCAGGGGATTGCATACCGTATTACCGCAGGCGGATATACACTTCGTTGATCAGGGGTGGGATCCGCAACACATGAGCCCTACTCAGGTAGCTCGCGCAGAAGCGGAAGCCCAGAAAGCCGATCTCAATATTATCGTGGCCGGAGAGTATATGATGCGCAAACGATGGATGGAACGTACCGGAGGTGAAGATACGGATCGCAGCAATATAGACCTCGTAGGACTCCAAAATCAACTCATTGAGAGAGTCGCTGCTTCCGGCAAACCTACGATCCTCATTCTTATTTCCGGACGTCCTTTGGGAGTTACCTATGCGGCGGAGCATTTGCCGGCTATTATTCAGGCCTGGGAACCGGGACAGTTCGGCGGCTTGGCGATAGCCCAAATCATAGTGGGCAAAGTCAATCCTTCCGCTAAATTAGCGGTTACTATCCCGCGCCATGTGGGACAAGTGGGCATGTATTATAATCATCTGCCCTCGATGTACTTCCATCCGTACGCCGCAGGTGAATCAAGCGCTCCCCTTTGGCCCTTTGGCTATGGATTGAGTTACAGCACCTTCCGCTATAGTAACTTGAAGGTGAGTGATACGCTCCCCATCCGAGTGTCGGCGCAAATTACCAATACCTCTCAACGAGATGGCGTGGAGATAGCGCAATTGTACATACGCGACCGGTATAGTGCCATTACGCGCCCTGTCAAAGAACTCAAAGGATTTAAACGCATCGCTCTGGCAGCCGGAGAGACGAAACAGATTGAGTTCGTCCTTACCCGGCAGGATTTGCAATATATAGGTCCTGAGATGAAGCCGGTCTTTGAACCCGGAGAGTTTGAGATAATGGTAGGTGCAAGCAGCAGAGATGAAGATTTGCTGAAACAAACAATCAATATTGACAAATAGTATTTATCACCATGAAACGCATTTTTACACTTTTGGCAGCATGTTGGGTCATGCAAAAAGCCATGGCGGCATTTATTCCGGCAGGCACCGTGTTGTATTTCGATGCTTCTCGTGCCTGGTCCGCTGAGTCAGCTATAGAGGCATGTTTTATCGTCGATAACCCTTCGGACGAACAATGTATGGCGATGACTCTTGTCCCGGGTGAGAATCATATATGGCAAGCCACTGCTCCTTCGCCGGGGCCGTGGACGTATGTCGTCTTTCGTACCGCTACAGGCTTGAAAACCGATACCCTGGTATGGAGCGGAAACCAGATTCTTTATGCTGTTACCTGTGATGATTGCGGTACGGACAAGCATGCGCAAGGGCAATGGCAGTTTTTTATTCCTATGCCTGCTGCGGCTCCTTCATCGATGGGAATAAGTTATACCGATAGCTTGGTATGTGAACAAATGGCGGATTCCGTAATCTCCATCAGCATCGGCTCTTCGCCGGACTATATGGATTATCAATGGTTTGCTTATACCGGCTCCAAGTGGACGCGTATATCGGGTTCTCCGGAATCAATGACGGCTTCTTTGCCTTCTGATACGGAACAGGATATATGGTTCTTATTTGCCGGAGAACGTGTGACGAAGGCGGGCTCTGGAGTCATCAATGGAGATTTTGAGCAGGGGAATACTTCCTTCCTGACGGACTATACCTATCGTACCCCGGCGGGAAATAATACTCTCTATGATGAAGGGGTCTATACCATCACCACCGATGTTAACCAGGTACATTCTTCTGCGCCTTCACCCGCTTGCTCGCATGATCATACAACCGGCTCGGGAAAAATGATGGCGGTGAATGGCGGCTCGGATGTCAATAAGACCGTTTGGCAACAAACCGTAAGAGGATTGCACACTTATACCAGCTACGTCTTCTCTGCATGGGTGATGAATTGGGACCAGGAGAATTTAGCCATGGCGCAATTGGAGTTTAGTATCAATTCGCAATTGCAAGGCGGCCGTGTCTCTCCACAAGGCGGTTATGGTCATTGGACACAAGTCTATGCCGTATGGAATAGTGGCAAGGCGGATACGGCTACTATTCGATTGGTGAACTTTCAGGATGCAGCCTATGGCAACGACTTCGCTATTGATGATATATCCTTATCTGAACTTGTGACAGAGAACCGCTTGTTCCATTTTAGCTTCAAATCATGCGATCCCCCCTTGCCTGAATGCACCAATGACCTCGTATATCGCAAATGGAATGACGTCCTCTTCTGCGATAATCATGATAGTACCTTGGTTAGTTGGCAGTGGTACTTGGACAGTGTGGCTATAGAGGGCGCTACGAAGCAATTCCTGTATATGCCGGATGGTATGGCTCCCGGAGAGTATTATGTCATAGCACGGTGCGTCGATGGGGAACTGAAAGTGTCTTGTCCTATCACTTTCGAAGAGGCACCCCGTAGTGCCGTCTCTTCCCCTAAGATCCCATCGCATGTCGCTAAAAATGAACCTATTCGCATTCAAATGAATGGACGTTCAGCTGAGCTCAATATATACGATATAATGGGGCGAAGACGCTTGCTGACCTATACCCGTGGAGAGGATATCGAACTTCCTCATTATCTTGATAACGGGATGTATATCATTCTCTTACAAATGGGTAACGAATCAGTGGCTCAACGAATCAGAGTTTGGTAATTATAACGATGAAGAATATGAAACGAATCTTTGCTTACATTATTCTTTCTGTACTGAGTGTGACGGTTGTCTGTGCTGCGCCCTCTAAACGCTTGACTAAGCGGTATAAAGGTGCACGTATGGAGGTAGTGCTGCAGGACTTGGCTAAAGCCACAGGATATAAACTCAATATCGCGCCAGAAGTGAACGTGGACGTGCCGGTATATGCGAATTTTAAGGAAGCTTCGCCTAAACAGGTCCTCTCTAAAATCCTGGATTCGAATATCCAGTATACGATTAAGAAACGTGTCGTTACAATATCTCCCAAAACGATATCGGATACTACGTATGTTGTGCAGGCATCTACTCCTTCCGATATTGCCAATAACGATACGGCAACTGTTACGACATGGCTTGATACGGTTTATACCATTCGTTGCCATTATGAGCAACAGCCTTTGACCTCTGTTCCTGTCCGCGAAGAACCGAATAATGACTTCTCGCTCAAAGGGCACCATCTCCAATCATGGCTCGGTCTGGGCTATGGCTCCATGGGATATAAGTTACGCAATGCCGATAATAGTTCAGCCGGAGCAGAGGTGGGTTTTGCGGCAGGTAAAGTGCAGCTTAATTATGCTTGGTATTTTACCGAAAACTGGGCGCTTGCTGCCGGTGTTGGATGTAGTAATTATACCTCCACCGGTACGCTCAATGCCTCCAAGCAATGGACAGGTATCACCGATACTGACGGTGAGAACTACACCCATATCGCCCAAACTCATGATTGGAGGGAAAGGCAGACGGCCTTGATGATAGATATTCCTGTTATGATTCAGATGCAGTATCCTCTTGTGCCCAAATGGAATATCTATGCCGGATTAGGTGCCAAAATAGGCTTACCAATTGCCAATCGATGGAGCCTGAATGGCGGGCAGGTAGAGCATAAGGGATACTACCCGCAATGGAACCTGCTGCTTGAAGGCATGGACAAACATGATTTCTATACCGAAGAAGCCGCATCATTCGGATCGTCCGACCATAACCTGTCTTTGCGCATGCCTTCTGCTGCAATCATGGCGGAATTAGGCGTCGCCCACCCGATAACGCCGCAGATAGAATTGTTAACCGCTTTGTTTTTTGATTTATCATGCAATTCTATCCGTCCGGATAATGGAGTGGCAGATGGGAATATGGGGTGGCAACGGACCGATCAATCCGGGGAGTTGGCATATAGAAATCATACCTTCATGTCCCCATATAATGGTATGATTATGTCTGAATATGTAACCGCCGTCCGACCATGGGCTATCGGTATCAAAGTAGGCATAAGTTGGCATCCCAAAGCAAAATCAAAGCCCGCTCCTCCCCAATTTGAGAGTGTGCTGCGATGCGATACATCCATGGTGTTAGACGAACGGGTAGAATATAATAGGAAGATGCAGCCGGTAGTAGTGCAGCAAATCGTAAAAGTGATGGAGAAAGCCGTCATTTGGTTTGATCTCAATTCTACTGAGCCCAAATTAAAACCCGCAGATGTATTAGTTAAAATAGCTGATCTATTGAAGCAAAACCCGGAACAAAAGATACTAGTTTACGGCCATGCCAGCAGAGAGGGAAATGAGCAGTACAACCAGCGACTATCCGATTTGCGCGCAGAGGTAATAACGAAAATGCTCATAGATCTGGGCGTGAATCCGAACCAGATAACGCAAAAGGGATTTGCCGCATCTGTATCTTATGAGCAAGGCGAACATGCTATATCGCTTGATCGACGCGTGGAAATCATACCCGTATTGAATGAAGAGTGAAAACGGAAGATATCGATTATTATTCATCCTCGGTTTGATTTGGGCGGTGAATAGTTCTTTGTTCGCTCGGGTCACATCTGTTATAGAAATCGCAGCAGGAGGAGGCTGGAGCACGCTGAATTATGCCGTTTCCTCTCCTATAGAGGGACTTAATGTTCGCCAAAACGGAAGTTGGTCAGTGACTGCTCATAGTGAATACATCATAATGTTTAACCGCTACATTGGCATTGGGGCAGGAGTAGATATTACTCATTATGGTGCAATAACCGCAATAGACGGCAGGATGCAATGGACAGGTGTTACTGACACCGATGGAGAGGTGTACAACCACCATCTATCCATTACGGGATGGCGTGATAAGCAAGATGTTTGGTTTCTACAACCGGGATTGTTCATCCATGCAGATATACCTGTGGGCGACAATATAGCGATTACCTTTGCCGGAGGAGGACGTTACGGATTACCGATAGCGCAGCGGATGAGTTATGGTGGCACTACATGCCACACCGGGGTTTATCCACAGTGGGGGTTAACTTTGTCCGAGATGGAAAACCACGGGTTCTATACCACAACAGCCACTATGCAAACGACCGATTGGAAAGCCAATAGAATGATCGACCTCGTCTTACGGGCTGGAGTACAATACCATATCGGCAAATATACAGCCTTGATGGTGCGGGCATGGGTGGCTTGCGGAGTAACAGATGCATTACGAATCACATCCTCCAACCAGGCCTTGGGGTTCGCAAACGATAAGCCGGGAATGGAGAAAATACATTATTTTATGAATGACTATACCTCCGTGTTGGCTACCAATCTGGTGACAGATCCACATTCAAAACCCATTGCTGCCGGATTGGAAATAGGTGTACGATGGATATTCCCTCATCCGTCGAAGCGAACGAATATATGCCGATGTTTAAATGTATATAGATAGTGTGTTGAATAACGTAATCTGTCATATGAAACGAGTAATTCAAATACTTTTGGTGATGGTCGGTCTTCTGGCGAGCACACAGTTGCATGCCATAGAGCTGCTTCCTACTTTCGGCGATATAGACCATATCCATCTGCCGGCGCTCATGGTGCAGCATGCCGATGGAGATCAGAGTCTGCAATTACGGGCACAGGACACCACCTATATCGACAATCCGCAATACAAGGAAATGATCATCGCTACCAAAGATTTGGCGCAGCCGTTCTATGTGACGATCCATGTGCGGCAATGGAAGGCGGTGGAGATGACCGAGACATGGTACGATATTTCCCACACCGAGAAGAGACCTGTGCGCTTGCAGCGGTACGACAGCGGTTATCTGCCTATCGAGGGAGACAACCCGCACTTGCTGCATATTCATGGTAACTGGGCGGCGGAAGGTGTGCCTACCGTCGAACGTCTCACGCGTGGTATCAAAACCATCCGTAACTCTGACGGCGCACGTAACGCCCATCTGGATGCACCCGAAGTGATGATCTCGTTGGACGGTGTACCGCAAGAAAACAGCGGTCGCGTACTCGGTGCTGCCCTCTGCTGGAGTGGCAACTTTGAGATACGGGTAGCCGCTACCGACGAGAAAGGATTCCATTTCTATGCCGGTATCGATCCCATGGCCTCTGAGTATATCCTATCTCCGAAACAAGTCTTCACTACACCCCATCTGGCTTACACCTATTCGAACGAAGGAATGGGTGGAGTCTCCCGTGCGTTCCATCGTTGGGCTCGCACTTGTGGCATGATGCATAACGGTAATGCGACACGTTCTATCCTGCTCAACTCGTGGGAAGGCATCTACTTCGACATCACCGAGGAGAAGATCCTCGCCATGATGAACGACATCGCTTCTTTCGGCGGTGAACTCTTCGTTATGGACGATGGATGGTTTGGCGCGAAGTACCAGCGCAACAGCGACAATGCCGCCCTCGGCGACTGGGTGGTTGATACCCGCAAACTGCCGAATGGACTGGAAGCCCTTACCGATGCCGCCAAAGACCGGCATATCAAGTTCGGTATCTGGATCGAACCCGAATCAACCAACACGCTCTCCGAACTCTATGAGAAGCATCCCGACTGGGTGCTCCAAGAACGCGGACGCGAACTCAAACTCGGGCGCGGCGGTACGCAGCTTGTGCTTGATATGACGAACCCAGAGGTGCAAGATTTTGTATTCTCCATTGTTGATAACCTGCTCACCAAACATCCCGAGATAGTCTATATCAAATGGGATGCCAATGCCTCTATCCAGAACTGCGGTTCCACGTACCTACCTCGTGATAAGCAGTCGAACCTCTACGTGGACTACCATCTGGGTCTCATCAAGACGCTCGAACGCATCCGCGCCAAATACCCGAACGTGGTTATCCAGAACTGCGCCTCGGGTGGGGGACGGGCAAACTACGGACTCATGCCCTATTTCGATGAGTTTTGGGTGTCGGACAACAACGATGCCCTGCAGCGCGTCTATATCCAATGGGGCACCTCGTATTTCTTCCCCTCCAACGCCATGGCGCAGCACATAGGCGGTTCGCCGTATCTCATGACCGGCCGCACGACACCTATCAAGTTCCGTTGCGATGTGGCTATGTCCGGTAGGCTCGGTATGGAGTTGCAGCCGGCGCACATGACCGACGAGGAGCGACTGCAGTGTACCGTCGCTTTCAGGGACTACAAAGCCCTCCGCGAACTGATCCAACTCGGTAACCTCTACCGTCTGGTATCTCCTTACAATGACAAATGTCAAATGTCAAATGTCAAATTGCCGGAAACGCAGAGCGTTGCGGCATTGATGTATGTGAATGATGCGAAAGATCATGCAGTGCTCTTTGCTTATGGTCTCTCGTCCTTCATGAAGCAGGCATCACGACGTATACGTCTCGCCGGACTCGATCCTAACCGCACTTACACGCTCTATGAGAAAAACAAACAAGTGCGTTGGGGCTCCCTCCCTTCGGGGGAGGGCTGGGGAGAGGTCTCTAGTGCGTTAGACGGCAAGTCTTTCACCGGCGCCTACCTCATGTCCGTCGGACTGGACATCCCCCTCTCCACGGAATATAATATAGATTACCCATCCCGCATCTTTGAATTGAAATGAGACCCTTATTTTCCTTCGTACATAAATCGTACATCGTACTTCTGTCCCTTGTCCTTCTCGCGGCTTGCCGCCCTGCAAAGGAAGATACTGCCGCACAACTACTGCTGCAGCGTTTGGATTCATTGCAGAAGCAAGGCTGCATGTTCGGTCATCAGGATGACCCCATGTATGGCGTTCACTGGCAATACGAAGCCGGACGAAGCGATGTGTTGGAGTCGTGCGGCGATTATCCTGCTGTCATGGGCTTTGACCTTGGAGGCATAGAGATCGGAGCCTCCAGGAACCTCGATTCTGTGCCTTTTGACCGCATACGTACCGAGATACAGGAGCATCACCGTCGCGGGGGCATAGTGACGCTCAGCTGGCATCCGCGTAATCCTATTACTTCGGATGAGACTATCGGTGCTCCGTGGCCGGCCGGTACATCCTGGGATGTCACATCCGGGGCGGTCGCTTCACTGTTGCCCGGAGGCGCGGAGCATCAGCGGATGTTGGTGTGGCTCTCCCGCGTCCGCGATTTCTTGGCATCGCTCACGGACGATCAAGGAAACCCCATACCGCTTATCTTCCGCCCTTGGCATGAGAACATAGGAAGCTGGTTCTGGTGGGGAGGCAATCTATGCTCCGCTGAGCAGTATAAAGCCTTATTCCGCCTGACAAGGGAGAGGCTTGAAGAGAAAGGTGTCGAGAACTTGCTTTGGTGCTATTCCCCGAACGGGCCGATTTCCAAGGAAGATTACCTGTCCCGTTACCCTGGAGATGACATTGTGGACATTTTAGGCACTGATATTTATGAATATAACAACGGTGACCTCGATGCCGCCGGTGTCGCGTATATGGCGAATCTGAAACAGATGCTCACCACTCTTACCGAGATCTCGAAAGAGCACACGAAACTCATGTGCCTTTCCGAGACCGGCCTAGAGGGGATTCCTGACCCCCATTGGTGGACAGAGAGGCTTTATCCTGCCATTCAAGGTTTCCCTATCTGCTATGTGCTTACTTGGCGTAACGCCCACGATCGCCCCGGCCATTTCTATGGTCCCTGGAAAGGCTTTGAGAATGCGGAAGATTTCAGACTGTTCAGTGAGAAGAAAGAAATTGTGTTGTTATGACGTACGAAGAGAGATTGGAGCGGCTTAAGAAGTCGCATGAGGAACTTATTTCCAAAAAGAACGTCCCGATTGAGGGTAATGGTGTTTACGAGCGCTATGTGAATCCGGTGCTTACCGCGGCTCACGCTCCGTTGGAATGGCGTTACGATCTCCATAAGGAGTCCAACCCTTATCTGATGGAAAGGTTCGGCATCCACGCCGTCATGAATTCCGGTGCCATCAAGTTCGACGGGAAGTATATCCTTGTCGCCAGGGTTGAGAGCGCTGACCGCAAGTCTTTCTTCGCCCTCGCGGACAGCCCGACCGGGGTGGACCGGTTCCGGTTCCATGAGCGCCCGCTGACCCTTCCCGAGTACGGGGAGCCCGCGACGAACGTCTACGACATGCGACTGACGCAACACGAGGATGGATGGATCTACGGCGTGTTCTGCGCCGAGCGACACGACGACTCACAGCCCGGCAACCTCAGTGCCGCAACGGCAACGGCTGCCATTGCCCGCACAAAGGACTTGAAGACCTGGCAGCGACTGCCCGACCTCGTGAGCCGTTCGCAACAACGCAACGTGGTGCTCCATCCGGAGTTCGTCGACGGGAAGTACGCCTTCTACACCCGTCCGCAGGATGGTTTCATCGACACCGGCTCGGGCGGTGGCATCGGCTGGGCATTGGTCGACGACATCGAACATGCCGAGGTGAAGGAGGAGCGCATCATCAACGCTCGCCACTATCACACCATCATGGAAGTGAAGAACGGCGAGGGGCCGCATCCCTTGAAGACTGCGCAGGGCTGGCTGCATCTCGCCCACGGCGTACGTGCCACGGCCGATGGTCTGCGCTATGTGCTTTATATGTATATGACCGCCCTCGACGACCCCACCCGCGTCATCGCTCAGCCCGGCGGCTGGTTCCTCGTTCCTGAAGGTCAGGAATACCTCGGCGACGTGATGAACGTGGCATTCGCCAACGGCTGGATCATGGACGAC
>ONIM01000068.1 GCA_900317885.1 uncultured Bacteroidales bacterium
CCACAATCGAGTTCCTCAACACGCTTCGTTAACGCTTTTACGGTTTAACGATTTAACCATTTAACGTTTGTGAAACAAACCCTTCTAACATTGTTCTGTGCTTGTGCGATTTTTTCCGCACAGGCACAGAGTAATATGGACTACCGCCGCAACTCGCTTGCTACGGTACTCGTCTATCACCCTGAGGATGAGTTCGGTAACGAGATATACAAGGCTTTCGACTCGCTCCCTGTGCCCGATAAGTATGATGACCATACTATCACCGGCGCACGCATAATCAACAATGCGAAGATAGGCGGTGTGCAACGTCGCGACTCCGGCTATTTCAAAGCCACCTACGGCCACCAGCTTACCGCAGCCGAGTTGCAGGCGAACGCCCGTCATACCGAGCGACTGCTCAATGAGGCGCAGATAGGCAAGAAGATGGTAGCCAAGTGGTTCGGGTTCGAAGGCAACACCGTCTCGGACGCCACATTCAACACCCGTCTGGTACAGGAGCGCGGACAGTATAACGCTAACGATATCGATGTCGAACTGGCGTTGCAGACCACGCGAGGCTTGCACACGCTCTCCGATGCCGGAGAGGAACTGCTCGGTAACACCTACGTCCTCGTCAACGACATCACTTATATCACCGCCGAGCAGGAAGCAGCTGCCGCTAAGATAGCGATGGGTGTGCTCGGAGGTATCCTGGACGGACTGACAGGCGGAAGTGCGGGACGCGACCTCGCTCAAACGGCTGGGAAGATAGCTGACAGCTTCACGGGATTCAAGGTCAAAACCCATTCCTATCTCTACCGGCTCGAATGGAATGACTCCATCGCCGCTATCTTCTATCAGTTCTACTATACGGATAAACCCGACTCAGCGAAGGTGCAAGCTTTTCTCGACGACAAGACCACCTTCCGCGTCAAGTATGTCGCCCATGAGTATGAGTTTGACAAGAAATCCGTGCTCAAAGGTCAGTACAGCCGAACCGAGTTGGTCCGCACGATATGCGCCCGTTCGATGGATAAGAACATCGTCTCGCTCGGTAAGCAGTATGAAGATTTCAAGGTTAAGACACCTGTCTATGACGTGCTCGACAACGGACGGGGCAAGATAGAAGGCTATGCAGCCAAAATCGGCATGAAAGAGGGCATCAGCGAGAGTTCCAAGTTCCAAGTGGTACAGCGTATCCAGAACCCCGAAACGGGCAAGACGACATACAAGTATGTCGCAACGGTCAAGCCCAAGAAAGGCGCTATCTGGGACAATCGCTATAACGCCGTGCTCGAGCAGGCAGATGGTTCCACACTACCCTACACCACGTTCGTCAAGACCTCCGGAGGAGAAATCCTGCCCGGTATGCTTCTCATCGAAGGCAAGTACCGCAAGGTAGAGGAATAGCAAAAAACCAAAAGCTAAAAACTAAAAGCCAAAAGCCAAAAGAAAAGACTGTCTCCCGACAGCCTTTTTTTAAACGATATAACAAACAATCTCTATCAATCACTATGAAAAAAATAGTGTGATATCCTCAATATACAAATTCCGTGCCAAACTCATTTGCTCACTACTGTTTTTTCTTCAATGTTCTATTTCTCCACCGGCTTAATCGAGGACTAATCTCGGAGTAAAACCGAAGGCAACCCGTCGCGTTTTTCCGGCAAAATAACAAAATAATAGAAATAATTTGCAGATTTTGCGCTAAAAACTTGTATATTTAAAAAAAATGTTGTAACTTTGCACGCTTAAATGTAAACATTTAATAAAAAAGGCTAAAATAACTAAAAAATATACGCGTATGAAATTCAATGTATCGAGTACAAAACTCTTTTCCCAATTACAGGCAGTGTGCCGTGTGCTGAACAGCAAAAATTCGCTGCCCATATTGGACGATGTGCTGTTTGATTTAGTAGGAAACGAGCTTACGCTGACCGCTTCCGATGGCGAGACGACCATCCGTACCGCCATAGAGGTAGAAGGCGCAGAGGGTAGCGGCAAAGTGGCTTCGGCTGCCAAGTTGCTGCTGGAGACGCTGCGCGAGTTCAGCGAGCAGCCCCTGGCTTTTCATATTGACGAGAACAATTTCGCAGTCAGCATGATTAGTCAGAACGGTACCTATTCGTTCGTCGGTGTGAACGGCAACGAGTATCCCGAACTGCCGGCTGCGGAGGCTGATGCCAAAACGCTGATGATTCCTGCGGGCGTGCTCCAGAGCGCGATTGAGAAGACGATCTTCTGCACGGCTGATGACGACCTCCGTCCGGTGATGAATGGTATCTTCTTTGACATCGCCGCGGACAAAGTGACGATGGTTGCTACGGACGCTCACCGTCTCGTTCGCTATTCGAACACAGCGGTTCAGTCCGGCGAAGCATCCAGTTTCATCCTTCCGAAAAAACCGGCAGGTCTGCTGAAGAACGTGTTGGCGAAAGAGGAAGGAGACGTGAAGGTGCTCTTCGGTGCCAAGAACGCCCGCTTCGAGTTCGGCAGCACACTGGTAGTATGCCGTCAGATTGAGGGACGTTTTCCGAACTACAATGCGGTTATTCCGCAGAGCAACCAGAATGTCGTTACCGTGGACCGTCAGACGCTCATCAACGCTTGCAAGCGCGTGGCTGTGTTCGCTAACAACGGTACGGCGCAGTTGCGTCTGGCGCTGAGCGAGAACCAGATAAAAATCTCGGCGCAGGACATCGATTTCTCGACAAGCGCGGAAGAGATTATCAGCTGTGAGTACGCAGGTACACCGATGGCTATCGGCTTCAAGGCGCCGTTCCTCATTGACCTGCTGAACTCGATTGAGTCGGCAGACGTACAGCTGAAGTTGGCAGACCCCGCACGTGCAGGTCTTATTCTGCCGGCTGAGAACGCAGAGAACGAAGACGTGCTGATGCTGCTCATGCCGATGCTCCTCAACGACTAACGATTGACAATTGTTTTCAACTGAACCATTTATGGCTTTTCGTAAACTAACCAGCGCAGAGATAGCGCAACTACAAGAGCAAGGGTGCAAAGCTACTGACTGGAATGAG
>ONIM01000013.1 GCA_900317885.1 uncultured Bacteroidales bacterium
GAATTTTTTGCGCCCGGTACGGAACCCTTGACCATGATCAAGTTGTACTCGGGAATTACTTTCAGAACGACGAGGTTCTGTACTGTTACACGGTCGCCACCCATCTGTCCGGCCATGCGGGTACCCGGGAAAATACGGCTCGGGTAAGCACATGCACCTACAGAACCCGGTGCGCGCAGACGGTCGTCCTGACCGTGAGTAGACTGGCCCACACCGCCGAAGCCATGACGCTTAACGACACCCTGGAAACCGTGGCCCTTGCTGGTTCCAATAACGTCCACGTACATGCCCTCCTCGAAGAGGTCAGCAGCTGTGATTGTTTGACCCAGAGCAAGTTCTCCGTCGAACTCAAACTCTGCTAAGTGGCGCATGGGCTCTACGCCTGCGGCCTTGAAGTGGCCTGCTTCTGCCTTGTTCGTGTGCTTCTCGCTCTTGTGCATAAAGCCAACCTGAGCTGCCTTGTAACCGTCTTTCTCAACGGTCTTGAGCTGAGTCACTACGCAAGGACCTGCCTCAATAACGGTGCACGGGATGTTTTTGCCGTCGGCACCAAAGACGGAAGTCATTCCGATCTTTTTTCCTAATAAACCTGGCATTGTTGCTTAGTTTTAATGTTACTTCTCCTGTACTCTCGCCTTCGGGTTTTCCAGTCTCCTAGGGTTCTAGGATCCTAGGGGTCCTAGCCACTCTCCGAAGGAAGTACTGCGGATACTCATCAAACTTTGATTTCTACTTCCACTCCGCTGGCGAGCTCAAGTTTCATGAGGGCCTCAACGGTCTTGTTGTTGCTGTTGTAGATGTCGATCAGACGCTTGTAACTTGCCAACTCGAATTGCTCACGGCTCTTCTTGTTAACGAAGGTAGAGCGGTTAACGGTAAAGATGCGTTTGTGCGTCGGCAGTGGAATAGGACCACTTACTACGGCACCCGTTGCCTTTACGGTCTTCACGATCTTCTCTGCAGACTTGTCAACCAAGTTGTGGTCGAAAGACTTCAGTTTGATACGAATTTTTTGACTCATAATTAGTAATACTTGTTTTTATTTTGTTAATACTTTAGTAGAGCGCAGTCCATCCAAAGAGTCATTTGCTTGAATGACCCGCAACCCTACCGGGGTTTGTTATTATATTATTTAATTGAACGTGTATGTGCGCTCGCTTGCGCACATACGCGCTCGTTTTTTAGACTAAGTCTACGCGGCCGCCTACCTCAGTCAGTACTGCCTTAGCGATCGAGCTGGATACTGCCTCATAGTGGCTGAACTCCATGGAGCTCGTAGCACGACCGGAGGTGATGGTACGCAGAGCGGTTACATAACCGAACATCTCTGCCAGAGGTACCTTAGCCTTCACGATGCGAGCACCGGTACGGCTGGTATCCATACCCTCTACCTGACCACGACGTTTGTTCAAGTCGCCGATGACATCACCCATGCTCTCTTCCGGAGTAACGACCTCGATCTTCATGATCGGCTCCATGAGTACCGGTTTAGCCTTTGCGCAAGCCTCTTTGAACGCCATCTGTGCAGCGATCTCGAAGGACAGCTGATCGGAGTCAACCGGGTGGAAGCTACCATCTATCAGAGTAACCTTGAGGCTGTCAAGCGGATAACCTGCGAGCACACCGTTCTTCATTGCGGTCTCAAAACCTTTCTGAACAGACGGGATGTACTCCTTAGGCACGTTACCACCCTTGACGATATCCTCGAACTGAAGACCACCTGGGAAGTCAGCATCTGCCGGCTCAACGCGAACGATGATATCTGCGAATTTACCACGACCACCGGACTGCTTCTTGTACACCTCGCGCAACTCTACCGGAGCAGAGATAGCCTCGCGGTAAGCAACCTGCGGACGACCTTGGTTACACTCTACCTTGAACTCGCGTTTCAGACGGTCGATGATGATCTCCAGGTGAAGCTCACCCATACCGGAGATGACGGTCTGACCGGTCTGCTCGTCGGTCTTCACAGTGAAGGTCGGATCCTCCTCTGCGAGTTTAGCAAGACCTACACCCAGTTTGTCGAGGTCAGCCTGGCTCTTCGGCTCTACAGAGATACCGATAACCGGTGCCGGGAACTCGATAGACTCGAGTACGATAGGTTTGTTCTCGTCGCAGAGCGTATCGCCCGTGCGTATATCCTTAAATCCTACGCCTGCGCCTATATCACCCGCGAGGATGGTCTCAACAGGATTCTGGTGATTCGAGTGCATCTGGAAGATACGGCTGATACGCTCTTTCTTACCAGAACGCGGGTTGTAAACGTACGAACCTGCATCCAGGTGACCCGAATAAACACGGAAGTAGCAGAGACGACCTACATACGGATCGGTAGCGATCTTGAATGCGAGTGCGCAAAGCGGCTCCTCATCGTTCGGGTGACGAACCTCTTCAGCATCGGTGTTCGGGTTGGTACCGTTGATCACCGGCGTATCGAGCGGAGACGGCAGGTAAGCGCAGACAGCATCCAGCATGGTCTGTACACCTTTGTTCTTGAAGGACGAACCGCAGATCACCGGGAAGATCTTCATCGCGAGGGTACCCTTGCGGATAGCTACGCGGATCTCATCTTCCGTAATGGTCGAAGGATCATCGAAGTACTTCTCCATGAGGACGTCGTCGAACTCCGATACTGTCTCCAGCATCTTGTCGCGCCACTCCTCAGCCTCAGCCTGGAGGTTAGCCGGGATCTCCTCCTCCACGTATTCTGCACCCATGGTCTCATCGTGCCAGAGGATAGCTTTCATCTTCACGAGGTCAACGACACCCTTGAAGGTCTCCTCAGCGCCGATAGGAATCTGGATAGGACAGGGAGTAGCACCCAGTACCTCTTTGATCTGACGAACTACGTCGAAGAAGTTGGCACCACTACGGTCCATCTTGTTCACGTAGCACAGACGCGGTACGTTGTACTTATCCGCCTGACGCCAAACGGTCTCAGACTGCGGTTGAACGCCGCCTACCGAGCAGAGCGCCATCACAGCGCCGTCGAGGATACGGAGCGAACGCTCTACCTCGACCGTGAAATCCACGTGCCCCGGAGTGTCAATCAGGTTGATCTTGTACTTATTACCCGCATAGTTCCAGTAGGTAGTAGTAGCAGCAGAGGTGATAGTGATACCACGCTCCTGCTCCTGAACCATCCAGTCCATGGTAGCCGCACCATCGTGTACCTCGCCGATTTTGTGGGTCAGACCGGTGTAGAACAGAATACGCTCAGACGTAGTGGTCTTACCCGCATCGATGTGGGCCATAATACCGATGTTACGGTTTAATTTCAAATCATGTTTTGCCATTTTCTTATCAATCTTTTTTTGTACGCTTTAATTAGAAGCGGAAGTGTGCGAATGCGCGGTTAGCCTCAGCCATGCGGTGCATATCCTCTTTACGCTTGAAGGCACCACCCTGGTTGTTGAATGCATCCATGATCTCCGCAGCAAGTTTCTCAGCCATCGAGTGGCCGCCACGTTTGCGTGCGAATGCGATCATATTCTTCATTGCGATAGACTCCTTACGGTCAGCACGGATCTCCGTCGGCACCTGGAAGGTAGCACCACCGATACGCTTGGATTTAACCTCTACGAGCGGGGTAATGTTATCCAGAGCTTGTTTCCAGATATCCAGAGCGGACTTCTCCTCACTCTTAGCTTTCTGCTCTACTACGCCAAGCGCGCTGTAGAATACGCCGTAAGCGGTATTTTTCTTACCGTCCAGCATGAGGTGGTTTACGAATTTAGCCACCATTACTTCGCCATAAACCGGATCCGGCAGGATCACACGTTTTGTTGGTTTTGCTTTTCTCATTGTTTCAAATAATTTTAATTTTGGTTGTTGTCTCTTCAGTAGCTAACCCGTAGCCGCTTACTCAACCCTCAACCCATTTGTTTCGTCCCAAATATGGAACATTTAGTTAGTTAATTCAGAGCTTAATTACTTTTTAGCTTTCGGACGCTTAGCTCCGTATTTGGAGCGGCGTTGGAGGCGGTTAGCTACACCTGCGGTATCGAGCGTACCGCGAACGATGTGGTAACGAACACCCGGCAGGTCCTTTACACGGCCGCCACGTACCATAACGATACTGTGCTCCTGCAGGTTGTGTCCCTCTCCCGGGATGTAAGCGTTGACTTCCTTAGCGTTGGTGAGGCGCACACGCGCTACCTTACGCATTGCGGAGTTAGGTTTCTTCGGGGTGGTTGTGTAAACACGTACACAAACGCCACGACGTTGCGGACAGCTGTCGAGAGCGGGGCTCTTCGATTTGTCCAGCAGTTCTGCTCTTCCTTTTCTAACTAATTGTTGAATTGTAGGCATTTTGTTGTTTGAATTAATTGTTTGTTTATAAATGTTTCCATATGCTTCGGCGCGTTGCCCGTACCATTGTTTTTGTATATACACATGTGCGTACAAGGCTCAGTTCGCGCGAAAAAGCCTGCAAAAGTACTACTTTTTTTTGACATGACCAAATATTTTTGTAAAAAAAATGCAAAAAAAGTGATTTTTTCTTTGAAATGCAAGGTTTAGGTAGCAAATTAAGATTGATATACAGCCCAAAAGAAGGTCTGGCGAAATGGACTAAGGAGTGACGGGAAAGCACATATTTTCGGAGAAATGGGCACGAAAAGTATATAATACTACGTATTATATAGTAAATTGCATGATTTTACCATTTTCAGGGTTTCATCCTATGGTGATCCTATGGTGATCTTATGGTGATCCTATGGTTTAGGTCTTACTCTGAGCTTATATTCTTTCGCTGTGAGTCCTGTAACGCGCTTGAAATAGCGATAGAAGGAGGGTGCAAAAAAAAGAACGGCTCACGGGAGTGAGTCGTCCTGTTTTTACCATACTAATACCTTAGAGCAGCAGATTACTTCTTGTCCTTTTCTACGTGCTTGCGTTGGGGAGCACCTTTGTGCTGGCAATCGCCCTTGCACGGATGTCCGCCGTGGAAACGAAGCACTTTCTCCACCTGGCGTTCATTGAGGTCCTTCGCGAACTTCTTCTTGAAATCTTTTCTCAACTCGAATTGCGCTTTTTTGAACTCGCGGTAGGTCTTAGCGAATTTCTCCGCCTGCAGACTGTCGAGATAGAGCTCATCCGAGAGGATCTTGATCTCCATTTCCGTCCGCTCTTCGAAGGACTTCTTGCACTCTTTGTTCTCTTTTTTGCACTCGGCCTTTTCGGCCTTAACTTCTTGCGCGCTGATGTTTGCGGCAAAGATGGCAACTAATGCCATGACGAATAACTTTTTCATTTTCTTTTCCTCTTGTAAATAAGGGTTTTAACAATAATCTCTCGCCAATAAACTTGGCCATTTTTCAACCGGTTATCCCCTCTCTTACAAACATCGTGCCAAAAGTTTTTTTGCGGAAATGCGGAAGAAAATTTGCATATATCAAAAAAAAAGTGTACCTTTGCACTCGCAAAGGTTTTAGACACGTACAACCAAAAAACACAAACACAAATAAATCTAATCAAAAAAAAGTTTTTATGTCAAGCGTAAACAAAGTAATTCTTATTGGTAACGTAGGCGCAGATCCTGAAGTACGTTACTTGGACAGAGGCGTAGCGATTGCAACCTTTAATTTGGCAACCACCGAGCGCGGTTATGTAATGCAGAACGGCACACAGGTACCGGACGTAACGGAATGGCACTCTATCGTGCTCTGGCGCAACTTAGCAGAGTGGGCTCAGCAGAACCTCAAGAAGAGCATGAAGGTCTATGTAGAAGGCAAACTGAAGACGCGTAGTTGGGAGAAAGACGGCCAGATCCGCCGCAAGACGGAGGTCGTAGCGGAGAATATTCAGATTCTCTATCGTCCGGAGATATACAGAAATGGAGTAGAAAGTCAGAAGTCGAAAGTCGAAAGCGATGAAGCGCAGGAGAACTTCAACGACGAGGCTCAAGCTGCTCCGGAAGCACAAGAGCAGAACGGTTTCTTTAACGGACTGTTTAGGAACTAATGACGAACAAAGAGCGCTATATAGAATGGACCTCGTCGCAGGAGTATGTCCCGCTCTTCATGCAACCATGGTGGATGGACGCCGTGTGCGCAGGCAAGGAGTGGGATGTACTGCTTGCCGAGAACGAGCACGGCGAGATCATCGGCGCTATGCCTTATTTATTACGCAAGCGCGCGTGGTTCAAATATATCATCATGCCTCAGCAGACGCAGATAGGCGGTATATGGGTGCGGGAAGATGTCACCGGCGATAAATGGAAGACCGCGGAAGTATGCCGATCAATCAAAGAGCAGATGGATAATCTGGGTCTGGCGTATTACTACCAGCAGTACATGCCCGGCAGCCTTTGCGTCGATGCCATGCGAGGATTGGGATTCAAGACCAAAGAGCGGGTGACGTACCGTGTGGATGACCTCAGCGACCTGGACGCTCTCATCGCTTCGTTCAGCAAGAACAAACGTCGTCAGCTGCAAAAAGCGCTGAGTCTGCATACCGAGCGGGGAATGGAGGTCGAGGATTTCTACCGTTTCCACGTACACTGTCTGGCGGCTCGCAAGCGCAAGATCCGTTACAGCAGGGAGTTTCTGCTGGTGTTGGAACGCAAGGCGCGACGCAACAAACAATGCGAGATTCTCAAAGTCTGCAACGCAGACGGACAGGTCTATGCGGCGGCGTTCCTCGTCTGGGACAAGAGCTTGATGTACTACCTGATACCGGCTTACGACCCTGCTTTCGGCGACTCGGGCGCTGGGGCATTATTGGTCTTGGAGGCGATGAAGTTAGCCCGCGAGAAACAGGTCCGTTTTGACTTCGAAGGCTCGATGGAGCGCGGTACGGCAAAGCACTACAAGCAGTTCGGCTCTACGCCCTATACCTATTTCTCCGTCGAGAAATACTACAAACCTATCTTCCGTCTCGCCATCTGGTTTCAGAAACTCCGCGAGATCGGCATGCATTGATGCGAGTTCTTTTTCTCACACCGTGGTATCCGTCTGAGAAAGACGCGATGAGTGGTCTCTTCGTGCAGAAACACGTGGAGGCGGTTCGTGCGCAGGGATGCGAGGTGCGGGTGATCTTCTCAAACACTTGGCGCGACACCTGGCGCCAATGGAAAGCGTTGCGTCGCGAGGGATGGATGCCGGATGTCGTACAGCTGAACGTCATCCAGAAGCAAGGCCTCCTGGCGCTTTACCTCAAGAAGCGTTACGGCATTCCGTACGTGATCGTGGAGCATTGGAGCGGTTTTCTACCCGAGAACGGCGCGTACCTGCGCAATAACGGTTCACTCAAACGGAAGATCTACGAGAAGATTGCCGCCGAAGCGTCCGTCATCCTACCCGTCTCCGAGCGCCTCAAAGAGGCGATGCAGACCTGCGGAATCCAAAACGCCAGGTGGGAGAAGATTCATAATGTTGTCGATGACTTCTTCTTCGAGATATCGAAATATCGGGATCCCGATATATCGAAAAAACTCAAAACCCTCCTCCACGTCTCCTGCTTCGACGAGGCAGCGAAGAACGTAAAAGGGCTGTTGCGGGCGGCTAAGATGCTCACAGAAAAACGTCAGGACTGGTGCCTCGTACTCGTTGGTACGGGCGCGGATTATAAAGAGGTACGCGCGTACGCAGAGAGGCTCGCCTTCCCCGAAGGAACACTCCGTTGGACCGGCGAGTTGACGCCCCGCAAAGTAGCCGAGGAGATGCACAAGGCAGACGCTTTTGTGCTCTCCAGCCGATACGAGACCTACGGCATCATCCTCGCCGAAGCCCTTGCGGCAAACCTGCCGATCCTCTCCACACCTGTGGGCATAGCAGAAGAGACCGCTGATCTTATCGTGCCGCAAGAGATCGCGCAGAACAAACCCGGCAAGTTCGCCGAGTTCATCGAGACAATCTTGTTCTCCGCCGAAGACTGCCCCCGAAAGAACGAGTTACTTCCCCCGGACACTTCCCGTTCCGAGACCATCGGCACCCAACTCAAAGATATCTATGATAGCTGTTTGCATCACGACATATAACCACGCACCCTTCATCGCGCAGGCGATAGAGAGCGTGCAGGCGCAAGTATGCAACGAGCCGGTACGCATCTACGTCGGCGACGACGCTTCTACGGACGGCACGGAGACGGTCTGCCACCGCCTGGCGGCGCAGGACGACCGCATCGTCTATATCCGCCGGCCGAAGAACGTGGGACTGGTGCACAACACGATCGACCTCTACCGCCGTATCCAAGCGGACGGAGCTGAGTATATCGCCATGCTCGACGGCGATGATTATTGGTGCGACGTGCATAAGCTGCAGATAGAGACAGACTACCTGCGTACGCACCCGGAGGTCGGTTTTGTACACACGGCGGAGCAGGGCCAAAGAGACGAACCGATCCCGCAAGGGGACCTGAGTACACGATACGACCTATGGGGCGCACGACATTCGAATTGTACCGTCCTCTTCCGCACGGAGCTACTGCGCGATGACGAGCTGACCGCACTCCTGGCGGAGGCGTTCCCTGTCCTGGATTACCCGCTCTACGGACTCTTCACACAACGTACACGCTTCGCTTTTCTGCCTACCCCCACCGCCGTATGGCGCAATCATGAGTCAGTCTCGCAACCGACATCCTTCTCTGCCTTTCGGCGATACAAGAAAGAGCGGATACGGATGTGGAGATGGCTCGACAAACAGTACCCGGGACGGTTCCATTTTTGCCGGAAAAGGGCAATTTTATGGTATCTATGGCAAAATTTTTATTTTTTATTTGCACAAACGAAAAAAAAGTTGTACCTTTGTAGCCGATTTTGATAATCACGACCTAAAAAACACAAGATATGCAAGTTAAGAAATCAGAAAAAGCCAGCTTAGAGAAGGACAAACTCGTCTATGTATTGATGGGTTTGGTTTTCGTTCTGAGCCTCGTTTACGTGGCGCTGGAGTGGACTGAGCGAGAGGTCACGAAGTACGAGGTGACCGACACAGAGTTCCTCTTTGAGGAAGAAGTAGAGATCCAACAGACGAGTCAGGAGACTCCTCCCCCTCCCCCACCCCCTGCTGTTCAGGAGGTTGAGGTGCTGAACGTCGTGGAGGATAACGTCGAGACCGAGTCGATCGAGGTGAATACCGAGGAGACGGAGCAAGAAGTCGTTATCGCTGCGCCGGTTGAGGCTCCGGTTGAGGAAGAGGAAGAAGAGGTCATCTTCGTCGTAGTAGAGAAGATGCCGGAGTTCCCGGGTGGACAGCAAGCCCTCTTCAAATACCTCAGCGAGAACGTGAAGTACCCGGTTATCGCGCAGGAGAACGGTATCCAAGGTCGTGTGATCTGCCAGTTCGTCGTTAACCGTGACGGTTCGATCGTTGATGTAGAGGTTGTTCGTTCCGGTGGCGATCCTTCGCTGGACAAAGAGGCGGTACGCGTCATCAAGTCCATGCCGAAATGGAAACCCGGTCAGCAGCGTGGTAAACCCGTACGCGTGAAATATACCGTACCTGTTAACTTCAAGCTCCAATAACCGGTTTAGAACCGGAGCAAGATGGCCATGCGGCTATGGAATTATCTCAGAGAGATATAACGTATTGTAAGAATGTCGGTGCCAAACGTGCCGACATTCTTCGTAAAGAACTCGGGGTACAGACCGCGATGGATTTGTTGCGGACCTATCCCTACAAATATATCGACCGCAGTAAGTTCTACCGCATTGCCGAACTCAACGACGAGGACACCTACGTCCAGATCATCGGCGAAGTGACGGAATGGCACACGATCGGTATCGGTAAGGCGCAGCGCCTCTCGGCGACTTTCTTCGACGGTACCCATCAATGCGAGCTGGTATGGTTCCAGGGAGCCAAGTATGTCAAACTCGCCAAGGGCGTCAAGTACCTCCTCTTCGGCAAACCCAGCCGCTTCAACCACCTCTATAACTTCGTTCATCCGGACCTCACTCCCTGGTCGAAAGTCACGCCGGAGATGACGCAGGGCCTCGAGCCGTACTACAACACGACCGAGACCATGAAGCGGCACGGACTCAACTCCAAAGCTATCCGCTCCATCATCGCAGAGCTCTTACCCGACCTGAAGATGGGTGTACCGGACACGATCGGTGCAGACATCCTGCAGCAATACCGGCTCATGAGTCTCACGGACGCACTCATCAACGTGCATTTCCCGAAAGACACCCTCGCCATGCAGAACGCACGGGCGAGACTCAAGTTCGAAGAGCTCTTTTATATCCAGCTCCAGATCCTCCGCCAGATGAAGCGGCGCGAGCAGAACCCGGGCTTCGCCATGCCGCTGGTCGGGACGCGTTTTCACGCCCTCTACAAAGCCCTGCCCTTCGACCTCACTAACGCGCAGAAACGCGTCATCCACGAGATACACGATGACCTCAAGTCCGGTCGTCAGATGAACCGCCTCCTGCAAGGCGACGTCGGTTCCGGCAAGACCCTCGTGGCGCTCATGTGCTGCCTGCTCGCCATCGATAACGGTTACCAGGCCTGTATCATGGCGCCTACGGAGATCCTCGCCAACCAGCACTACGAGACCCTCAAAGCCTTCTTGGCTCCGCTCGGCGACGCCGTGCATATAGCCCTGCTCACGGGTTCGACGACACCCAAGAACCGCGTGCCTATCCACAACGGTCTGCTCAACGGCACCATCCATATATTAATAGGTACGCACGCGTTACTGGAGGATAACGTCCAGTGGCAGAACCTCGGCTTCGTCGTCATCGACGAGCAGCACCGTTTCGGCGTCGCCCAACGCGCCAAACTCTGGACTAAGAACCAGCTACCTCCCCACATCCTCGTCATGACCGCTACACCTATCCCCCGCACCTTGGCGATGACCGTCTATGGCGATCTGCAGGTCTCCATCATCGACGAGCTGCCGCCCGGACGCAAGCCCGTGCAGACTATCCATTACTCCATCCAACGCCGCGCACAGGTGTACGCCTTCCTGCGCAAGCAGATCCAGGACGGACGGCAGATATACGTCGTCTATCCGCTTATCAAAGAGAATGAGAAACTCGACCTGCAGGACCTGCAGAACGGGTTCAATGAGCTATGCGAGGCCTTCCCCGAATATAAGATCTCTATGGTTCACGGTCAGATGAAAGCTGCCGACAAGGACCTGCAGATGCAGCGTTTCGCGTCCGGCGAGACGCAGATACTCGTCGCGACGACCGTCATCGAAGTAGGTGTGAACGTGCCCAACGCGACCGTCATGATGATCCAGAACGCCGAGCGTTTCGGCCTCAGCCAGCTCCACCAACTCCGCGGACGCGTCGGACGTGGCGGAGACCAGAGCTACTGCCTCCTCCTCACCGATCTCGAGCTGAGCAAAGAGACCCGCAAACGGATGGATATCATGGTCGCGACCAACGACGGTTTCCGCATCGCCGAAGCCGACCTGCAACTCCGCGGACCCGGCGACCTGCAAGGCACCCTGCAATCCGGTACACCCTTTGAACTGCATATAGCCAACCTCGCTACCGACGGCCAACTCGTCACCCTCGCGCGCCAAGCAGCCCTCGAGATCCTCGACCCCGACCCGCTGCTCGAGGATGAGAGGAACCGTATATACAAAAGACGCCTCGATACTCTACGTATCGAAGCGCATAATTGGAGCGAGATATCTTAATTACATATCATCGTGAGCGTGCAACGACTGCACATACTTCGCATGTGCCATTTTGATTCGCTTCAGCTCACTCGGTTTGTCGAATTGCTGACGACGACGGAGCTCTTTTACGACACCCGTCTTATCGAATTTGCGTTTGAATTTCTTAATCGCGCGCTCGATGTTCTCACCTTCTTTTACAGGAACGATAATCATTGCATACACCTCCTTTTGTTGAACTCTCCGGGCATTTAGCCTGTTTTGAGCTATAGCGGATGTTTAAGTCTCCCGCTTGACCTTTAATTATTTTTCATTTTTGGGGTCCCCGACGGGCGCTAACGTAGTGCACCCGGTGGGGAGAGCGAGAGCATGGCGAAAATTCATATGAGCGACGGAGTCGCGAATCGTATTAAGCCATAGCTCGCGCGAGGTACCCAGGGCCGGGATCGAACCGGCACGGTTTCCCATTGGTGTTTGAGACCAACGCGTCTACCAATTCCGCCACCTGGGCGCGCTTTTTACGTTTTTTGGGCGAAAAGCGGGTGCAAAAGTACTGCTTTTTTTTGAAATGAGCAAATTTTAGTGCATTTTTTTTGCATAATTGCGTATTTTTTTGTATTTTTGCAGCGAATTTGCATGATTATGGAGGATTTTTTCAGCAGAAGTGAGGCATTATTGGGCCCGGAAGGCATGGATCGGCTGCGCAACGCTCGCGTCATCCTTTTCGGGGTCGGCGGCGTAGGCTCGTGGTGCGCCGAGGCGCTCATCCGTACCGGACTGACCCATCTCACCATCGTCGATGGCGACGTCGTCCAGTCCTCAAACGTCAACCGACAACTACCCGCTACCCACGAGACCATCGGCCGACCCAAAGTGGAAGTCCTCCGCGAACGACTCCTGACCATCAACCCCGATGCAGAGATCGTAGCGATAAACGCCATGTATAAGCCTAATGATAAGTCCTTCCCTTTAGGGGAGGATTTAGGAGAGGCCCCCTTCAACTTCCTCATCGATGCCATCGATAGCGTCGAGGCCAAGGCAGACCTTATTATTAACGCGACGCGCGTGCGCGGGATGAAGGTCTTCTCCTCCATGGGTGCCGCCTTGCGGTTCGACCCCACAGCGGTGACCACCGGCGAGCTGATGTCCATCAAAGGAGACGCACTCGCCAAAGCTGTCCGCGCACGGATGAAGAAGATCGGACTCCATCCCTATCGCAAAGTCCGTTGCGTGTACTCCACCGAGCAAGTGCACCCCTGCGAGACACGCGGCTCCCTCATGCAAGTGACCGCCGTCTTCGGCTGCACACTCGCTTCCATGGTCATCAATGCGCTGAAAACAGATAACTAAATACTGAATACTATATGAAAAAATTTACTCTTTTCCTGCTGGCGCTGGTAGCAAGCGCAAGTATCTTTGCAGAAAACGTCAAGATTAACGGTCTCTATTACTCCCTGGGCTCCACCACGGCGCAGGTGATTAGCGACCAGAGTTCGGACAAGTCCGTCTATAAACCCTATACGACCGTGACGATTCCCTCGTCCGTAACGTACAACAACTACACGTACCCCGTGACATCTGTCGGCACGTCAGCTTTTGAGTACTGCACAAACCTGGAATCGGTCGTACTCCCGTCCTCCGTCACCGTCATTGGCACCGACGCGTTCTACGGCTGTGTGAGATTAGAGCGCGTGAACCTGGAGGAAGGCCTGACGACCATCTACCTCCGTGCGTTCTATAACTGCAAACTCGACACGATCATCATCCCTTCAACCGTGACCTCCATCGGCAACGCAGCCTTCAAAAACAATCCGACGAAGGCCATCGTCTGGAAACCGGCAAACTGCTCTATCGGTTCGGATGATAGTGCGCCTTTCTACAGCACCTCTTCGCAAGTCACTTCGTTCACTTTCGCCGACGGCGTAGAGACTGTCCCGGCATATATCTGCAAGAACATGAACTTACTGGACACTATCGTCCTGCCGCCTTCGGTTCGTTCACTGGGTCAGTACGCCTTTATGTATTGCTCGAAACTCAAATCCATCAACCTGCCTGTGACGCAGAAGACCCTGCCTGTCAGTTTCCTCGAGGGCTGTACGTCCTTGGAGTCGATTGAGCTGCCGGCTACCCTGACGACCATCAACACGGACGCTTTCTACGGTTGTACGAAACTGGCGAACGTGAACCTCCACGAAGGTATCACCACCATCTACCAGCGTGCGTTCTATAATTGTAACCTCGACACTGTCATCATCCCTTCGACCGTGACCTCCATCGGCAACGCAGCCTTCAAAAACAATCCGACGAAGGCCATCGTCTGGCTCCCCAAGACCTGCTCCATCGGTTCGGACGATAGCGCACCGTTCTACAGCACCTCATCCCAAGTGACCTCGTTCGTCTTCGGTGACAGCGTACAAGTCATCCCGGCGTACTTATGTGAGAACATGAATCTGCTGGATACGATCGTGCTTCCATCTACGTTGACCACCATCGGGGCGTACTCGTTCAAAAACTGCTCCGCGCTCAAAGGTATTCAACTGCCTGAAGGAGCCATCTACATGGGAGATGGCGCTTTCATGTCTTGTACTTCACTCAAGTCGTTTGCTTTTCCGGAAGGGAAAAAGAGCCTTCCTACCAGCGTCTTAGAGGGTTGTACGGTACTCGAAGAGGTCTTCATCCCTTCTTCCGTCACGACCATCAACCAAGATGCTTTCTACAATTGTTCCTCGCTGCGCGCGATCCATAACCTCGCCTTCACCCCGCAGACCATCACCGAGCGCGCAGTCTATAATGTCAACAAGCAGACCTGCATCCTCTACGTCCCCATGGATTATATCGATCTCTACCGCGCGAAAGCCGTCTGGTGCGATTTCATGAACATCATCGGCGTAGCGACGGATCTGCAGTTTGAGGACCAACTGATCACGGTGACCTACCTCAAAGCCGACGCGGACCACTCGCCCCATTACATGGAGTCGCAACACTGGCAGGTACCCCATGCGCCGCGTATCGAGGGCTTCACCTTCCTCCGTTGGGAAGTCCAATCCGGCGATCTCGCGGACGGTATCTTCCTCCAGGCGGTCTATGAAGCCAACGAACCGACCTCTGCGCCTGCGGTCTATACCAACCCTGCGAACCCTGCGCAGAAACTCATCCGTAACGGCGCCGTCTATATCCTCTCCGACGACCAACTCTACACCATCGACGGCAAGCTCGCACGATAAAAAAAATAAAAAAATATTTGCACATCCCAAAAAAAATTCGTACCTTTGCACCCGGAACATCCTCCCGACTGAAAAACGCAGTTAAATCAACGATATGAAAAAGTACTTATTCTTGGCATTAACACTGCTGATGGCAGTGGTGATGCAGGCGCAGACGTACTGGGACGGTACCAGTAACAAAACCTTCAGCGGTTCGGGAACGCAAACCGACCCGTATCTCATCTCCACGCCGGAACAGTTAGCCGGACTTGCTGAGCGTACGAATGTCGATAAAGAAGACTTCGCCGGTCAGTACATCAAACTGACGGCAGACATTTATCTCACCGATTTCAACAATCCCGACACAGCGAGTTGGTTCCAATGGGAGCCGATTGCACACTCACTTATGCAGTGGGGCGAAGAAACCGACTACGGCTATTTCCGCGGGCATTTCGATGGCAATGGTCATACCGTGTATAACCTGTATTACGGCAAGGGAATGAACTGGGCGGACGACTGGAACCCGCAGGACTTGGATTTAGACTTGAGCAGTTACGATTTCTCTGTAATGAACAAGGCTTTGTTCGTCAATCTGGATGGCGGAACAATCGAAAACCTGAATATCGCCAATGCGAAGATGGCTGGTGTTAACCAAGCCCTGTTGGTACTGAATGCAGAGGCCAATTCGGTCATCCGTAACTGTCACGTAGAAGGAGAACTTCGCGGTACGCAGAGCGGTTGTAACGGCCTTGCTCATACGAATAAAGGTCTGATCGAGAACTGTTCGGCAACGGTGAATACGAACCTGCAAGGCGGGGGCGCTTTTGTGGGCACGAACGAAGCGACCGGTGTCATCCGCAACTGTACGAGTGATGGTTTTATGCGCTGCACGATGGGAGCCGGCGCAGGATTCGTAAGTTCGAACACCGGTCTTATAGAGAAATGTACGGCGAACGTACATATACAGGCATTGGGTGGACCTGATGCACAGACGAATGCAGTAGGTGGTCACACCTTCCGTTACCGCAGCGGTGCAGGTTTCGTATTAGAGAACAGCGGTACGGTTCGTGAGTGTGCTGCGTTGGGTGGTGTGGACGGAGAAGGCACAAGCACCAATTATGTATGGGCAAGTGCTATCGCCGGTTTTGCTTATCGGAACTGGAACGGACGAATTGAATCCAGTTACTGCACCGGCGCTCTGCGCGACGTAAGTGATAGCACAGGTGTAGGCGGTGACCCGACGATAGCGATGTTCTGTTACGACAACGGTGAGAATGCGCAACATCAAACCGACGATGCGTATCGCGGTGATATATTCAACTGCTACACCACCAGCACGATCCGTCATCATGACGCCAATTATTACCGTAATTCCATTCATCCGTTCATCGGCAAATATCACGATTTCGGTGGATTCAATACGGAATACCAAGGCAATGTAGAACCGTCCCAACAGATCGGTTGTTTCTTTGCTAATGAGGGATTGCCGACTATCTCCGAGCAATCCGGTGCATCTTGGAACGGTATCGGCATGCCGCTGGCAGATATGAAGACGCAGGCTTTTGTGAACAAACTGAATCAATTAGCAGCTTTCTTTGGAACGAGTCAATGGGAGTTGCGTGACGGTCTGCCTCGACCGACCGGTGTTTATCAACCCGTTACGGCAGGACTCCTTGGTGGTGGAGACGGAACGAAGAATAATCCGTATTTGATCAGCACGAAAGAGCACCTGGAGAATTTGGCGCTACTCAGTAGCATGGGTATGACGTTCTTTAATCAGTATATCAAGCAGACAGCGGATATTGCACTCAATGCACCGTTTGCCGAATGGGAATATACGGCGCCGACTGCGTGGACGCCGATTGCTGCCAAGAACACTCATCCCTACTATTCGACGGCGATAGAGAACTGGTTCCGTGGTACCTACGATGGCGATTTCCACAAAGTGGAGAATATGTACATCAACTCGCTTACAAGCGGTAACTATGGTCTGTTCAGTTATGTGGGAAAGAATGCGGTCGTGCGCAATCTCAAGGTGACCGACGCTTATATCCGCGCGGATGGCAATATCGGTATCTTGACCGGTTACTTGGCCGAATCGGCACGTATCATCCAATGTCATACGTCCGGTGATGTAGAATGGAAAACCAATAACGGAGCCAATATCGGTGCTTTCACCGGCGAGTTAGGCATGTATGTTTTGGTGCTTAACTGTTCGTCAGAAGCCAAGATGGTAGGCGGTGGTGCCTACAACGGCATCGGTATCGTACATGGTTCGTCTTTCCATTCATGGTCACAGGATACCTGTATCAACTTCCTCTTCACCGGAAACATCAATAACGGCGAGAAATGTATCGTTGGTTCTTCCTACGCGGGATTCCATTACAATGAGAACGAGTTCATCGATAGAGACAAACACCCTGGGTTGAACTGTGGCAAAGACGGCTTCCACGGACGTGAAACCACTCAATGGTTGCAATCGAAAGAGTTTGTCAACCTGCTGAATTACGGTGTGAGCCGTTGGAATGCCCGTCACGACGCGGATTTGCAACTGAATTATTGGCAGTTTAACGAAGGTGAGTATCCTACTATAGCTGTGGATGCCGCATGGCGTCCGGAAGTAGCCATCGCGTTTAACTCCAATGGCGGGGCTGCTGTTCCAACTAAGTATGTCTATGCAAATAGTGAGGCATTGGCACCACAACGCCCGTTGCGTGACGGGTATCTCTTCGCCGGTTGGTATAAAGATGCCGGGCTCACGCAGTTCTATGAGTGGAAAACCGAACGTCCGACGGCGAGTATGACGCTGTATGCCCGTTGGCGTGAAGATCAACGTTGGGATGTAGATATAACGCCGTTCGAGAACAATTTTGCCAAGACCTATCATATCCAGACAGCCGCTCAACTGCGTGGTCTGATGGCTTTGCAAAACGGTTTGTACGATTGGGGTGAGAAGAACGATTGTAATGGACACTCCAACAAACTGATGTATCCGACAAATCCGATTTCGCAAACGTTAGCGCCTATCAGTTTCGCCGGCAAGACCATTGTGTTGGATAACGATATCATATTGTGTGACACTACCGATTGGCAGTATTGGGGACGCGGCGCGTTTGGTCTGCCTTGGAAATCCATCGGATCGAACTACGGTGTAGAAAACGAAAGCGAACACCGGTTCCAAGGTACCTTTGACGGTCAAGGACATGTAATCTACGGTTTGTACCAAGAGAACACCGGTATGCCCATGCGTGACGGTTACGGAGGTTTCTTCGGATGGGTCGGTGACGGCGCAGTCATCAAGAATGTCGGTATTGCGGCTTCCTGTCTGGACTATCAGAATTACGATACGCGTGGTGTCTATGACGATGCTACCAAATACTGGTTGCAATGCGGTGTGGGTACCCAAGGCGATCCGAGTCGCGTTGGTATGATGGCGGGCTTCGTAGTCGATTCTGTTACATTCGACCAGTGTTATACCGAGGGAAATATCTTCGTGCAATCGGATGGCTTTTACGGCTTAGGCGGATTTATCGGACAATTGGGTGATGAGTTCTATTATAATATCGCCAAAATCACCAACTGCTATTCGCGCGTCAATATTCATAACACCAGCCCTGTGGATACGATTGATTACAATCCTCAGGGATATGGTTTCGCGGTATTTGGCAAACAAATTCCTATTACGAAAAGCTACAGTGCGGGACATACCCATCACTCGTTCGCCAATGCCAATAACTCGTACGGTGATAAAGTGGCGAATTGCTATTATGACAAGGAATTAGTCAACGTAATGGATTCCTATTCGTGGGGCGGAGTTCACTATATCGGTGGCCCGAAGACCACGAACGAGATGCACGCGAAAGCGACATTCGTTGATTGGGACTTTGAGAATATATGGGGACGTAACGAAGCCATCAATGACGGCTACCCCTACTTGCGCGTCTTCTATGAAGGAGCACCCGCAGATAGCGAAGATCCGATTGTGGTAACAGGTATCACGCTCAACGTAACGGACACGACAGTCATAGGAGGAAGCAGTTTCCAACTCATTGCAACGATCTTGCCTGAGAATGCCCAAGATAAGCGTCTCTCATGGTCAATAAGTGACAGTCCGTCATGGTACACGATAGACGAGAATGGCTTTGTTACTACGTATCTGGTTGAGAACCAATTAGGTTATGCAAATACATATACCATTACGGTTACTTCCCATGAAGGAGACTACAAAGCAACCTGCAAACTGAAGATCGTGCAACCTCGCCCGTATATTGAACCGATGGCTTATCGCCGTATAGGTGAGAGCGAATGGGTATATAAGAAACAAAGCGTATTCTTCGAGAACTTCGAATATATGATGATCGCTTATACGACGCCTGATGCAACCAATCATGGCTTCAATTGGTCGGTAAGCGATGAGCAGATCCTTTCTGTTACCCCGATGGCAGACACAACGTGTTATCTGGCCAGTGTGTATGGCACCTACCATTGTGCGCGTGCCATTGTTCGGGCTAAACAACAAAGCGAAACGGCAGCACAGGTGTATGCCTCCCTTCCGAGTGGTTTGAGAGCCGACTATGGTATAAAACCGTATTTGGCAGAGTTGGCGTGGATCAGTATCTATCAGCCGCCTACATACGAAGCGTATTATGGAACCGTTTATCCGGAACCCGAAACGGAGATGGAAGGCGGAAGTACGCGACAGTTGGGTGTTCAGGTGAGAGCATCTTATATGTATTACGGAGGACTCAACTACACCGACAATATCTCTTATCTGCCGACGATCCAATGGTCGTCATCCAATACCAACGTATTGACGGTGGATCAAGAAGGCTTGGTAACGGCAGTCGGTGCTGGTTCTGCCACCATCACAGCAACGGCTGTGGGAACGGAGATTAGCAGCACTACGGCTCAGATTACTGTTCAGGCGGTGGAAGCACAGAGCATTACCATCAATGAGTACACCGGTTCCAATATCGAAATACGCGAAGGAGAAACCTTCCAACTCACGGCAACCGTCCTGCCTGCGAACACCACCGACAAGACGGTCACTTGGGAATCAAGCAACACCAATTATGCGACAGTGGATCAAAATGGTTTAGTGACCGCAGTGAAGGGTAGCAGTTATGGTAATAGCGTGACTATTTATGCACGCTCAAGCAAACAATATGTTGAAGCATACGCGTACTTCAAAATCAAAGATATCCCCGTCGAGGATGTGATACTCAATACCCATGAGTTGGTGGTGTATATCGGCGAGAGTCTCCAATTAGAAGCAACGGTACTGCCGGAGAATGCATCGAGTAAATCCATATATTGGTTAACTACCAATTATTCGGCGGTAGAGGTGGTAGCCGGTACGGGAGTCATTACTGCTAAAGCGGCAGGTACAGCAGATATCGTCGCTCGTGCTGGCAACTCAAGCAATGGTTACCACTATGACACCTGTCACGTCACTGTCAAACCGCACGAGTTGATTTTGAGCGAACACGAACTGACCCTGTATGTAGGTGACACCTATCAGTTGGATGCGATGATTATTCCGGAGAGCAATCTGAGTGTTACCTGGCTTACCAAATCGTCCGCTATTGCGAGTGTAAGCAATGGTTTGGTAACCGCCAAGAAGGCAGGCAACACGCAAATCATTGCTCGTATCCGTAGTGGTAGCCAATATGTATATGATACCTGCCAAGTCAGAGTTATTGACGAGGAAACATCCCTATATACCATTCGCTTCTTGAACTATAACGGCGTTGAGTTATATAGTACGCAAGTGGTAGAAGGTGAGGTGCCTGTCTATAGAGGTGCTACCCCGACGAAGCCGGAAGATGACAACTATACCTACACGTTCAGCGGTTGGGAACCGGAGATTGTAGCCGCTACCGCAAATGCGGATTACACGGCGCAGTTCACCGCTACGGAGAAGAGTGCGACCGGCATAGAGGAGATAGACGCATCCCAAATCGTAAATGGTAAATCGTCAAATCGTAAATTGATGATTGACGGCATCCTCTACATCCTCCGTCCCGACGGGAAGGTATATGACATGACCGGACAGGAAGTACGATAAAGCGGCTGACGGTGCAGTAAATCGGCGGGGGAGACCTCGCCGATTTTTGTAACCGAGGCGAAGGGGGGAAAGGAAGGAAACAAATAAGGTACGCGCGGGTGCGCGTACCTTATTTTATATCCGCCAAACTTGACGGATGCAAGAGGGGAGATTAGAGTCCGAGGGACTTCTTAATCTCGGGAACGCGGGCTTCCGCCTCGGCGGTGCAGCGCTCGTAGTCGGCACCGGAGAAGGGTTTGCCGATCTCGGTCTTGACCGGAATCTCGAAATAGAACTTGATTTTCGGCTCGGTACCCGACGGGCGGACAGATACCTTCAGACCACCCTCGGTGAAGTACTGGAGCACGTTCGAAGTAGCATGCAGCGGCATGTCGATGTCGCTCTCTTTCCACTCGCCGTTCTCGAGTTTGCATTGCTTGAGGGTCTTATAGTCCTTGATGAGGCATACCTTCTCGCCGGCGATCTCTTTCGGCGCGTTGGCACGGTAGTCCTTCATCATCTGTTGGATCTCCTCGGCACCTGTCTTACCCGGGCGAACAACATTGATCGTCGTCTCGCGCTGGAAGCCGTAGTCGGCGTAGATCTTGAGCAGATAGTCGTACAGCGTCATGCCGTTGTCCTTCGCGTACGCGGCGATCTCGCAGATGAGGCAGATAGCGGACGGCGAACATTTGTCGCGGACAGCGTCGTACGGCAGGAAACCGAAACTCTCCTCACCGCCACCGATATACTTGCGTTTGCCTTCCCACATACGGATGCGGTTGGCGATCCACTTGAAGCCCGTGTACTCATCCGTCAGCGTCACGCCCTGAGCGTCCGCGATCTTACGGATGAGCTCCGAGGTCACGATGGTCTTGACGATATACATGTCAGGACGCATCTTGCCCAGACGCTTCATGTTGTTGATGATGTAGTAGTGGAACATGATGTTGGTCTGGTTACCGTTGATGATGACCCACTCGCCCTTGTCGTTGCGGCAGACGATGGCTATACGGTCCGCGTCCGGGTCACTCGCGATAACGAGGTCGGCGCCAAGCTTGGTTCCGAGTTTCATACCGAGAGTCATCGCCTCCGCGTTCTCCGGGTTCGGGCTGACTACCGTCGGGAAATTACCATCGATCACCATCTGCTCCGGTACTACGTGGATATTCTGGAATCCCCAGCTACGCAGACACATCGGCACGATCTGACGACCGGCACCGTGCATCGGGGTATAGACGATATTGAGGTCTTTCTGACGAAGGATACTCTCCTGGTCGATCATGACTGACTTAACCGCCATCATGTAGTCATAATCCATCTCGCCGCCGATGATCTCGATGAGGTCCTTGTTCGCCTCCCATTTGACATCCTTGAGGGTCACTTTGTTCACCTCGTCGATGATACCCTGGTCATGCGGCTGCAGCACCTGCGAACCGTCCTCCCAGTAGGCCTTGTAACCGTTGTACTCTTTCGGGTTATGAGAAGCCGTCACGTTCACACCGCCCTGACATTTGAGATGTCGGATAGCGAAGCTTACCTCCGGCGTCGGACGCAGGCTCTCAAACAGATACACCTTGATGCCGTTCGCAGAGAAGATATTGGCTACCGTCTCCGCAAAGAGCCGACCGTTATTACGGCAGTCATGACCTACGACAACCGCTACGCGACCGTCCTGTACGTGCTCAAAACCGCCTTCTTTCTGGACCTTGAGCATGTAGTTGGCGTAACCCTGCGTTGCCATCGCTACGATGTACTTGTTCATACGGTTCGTACCCGGACCCATGATGCCGCGCAGACCGCCCGTACCGAACTCGAGGGTGCGATAGAAAGCATCGATGAGTTCGGTCTTGTCCTCTGCCTCCATCATCGCTTTCACTTGTGCGCGGGTCTCGGCGTCAAACGGCTCTTTCGTCCAAGCCTCGGCTACGGCCATTACTTGTTTCAATTCTTCATTCATAATGGTACAATTTTTAAAGTTAAACTATGTTTGTTAATTATCTGTCTCTTCGTAGTTCTGGAAAAGAAAATCGTTGTACGGATACCGCTTCACGTGAATCGCCTTGATGCGGTCGTACAGCAACGCACGCAGCGCGTCGATATTCTCTTTGTTGCGCGCGGAGATGAAGATCGCGTCCTCGCCCAGCCGCGCCATCCAACTCTTCTGCAAGTCCGCTAACGAGTAGTTCTCCCTTTGCATCGGCGTCAGGTCGTCCTCCTCTTTCGGGACGTACGAGAAGTTATCGATCTTATTAAACACCACTATCTCCGGGATTTCCCGCTGAGCCGTTATCTCTCTGATCGTCTGCTCCACCACCTCGTACTGCTCCTCGAAATTCGGATGACTGATATCTACCACGTGCACCAACAGATCCGCTTCGCGCACCTCATCCAGGGTCGATTTGAAAGACTCCACCAAGTGGTGCGGCAGCTTGCGGATGAATCCAACCGTGTCGCTCAGCAGGAACGGCAGGTTCTCGATCGTCACCTTCCGCACCGTCGTATCTAAGGTCGCAAAGAGTTTGTTCTCCGCAAAGACCTCGCTCTTGCTCAGCAGGTTCATCAGCGTACTCTTACCCACATTCGTGTACCCTACTAACGCTACGCGAACCATCTTCCCGCGGTGCTGACGCTGGGTTGCCATCTGCTTGTCGATCGTCTTCAACTGCTCGCGCAGCAACGCAATACGCTGACCGATGACGCGCTTATCCGCCTCTATCTGCGTCTCACCCATACCGCGGTTCGTGCCGCCACCGCCGCGCTGACGGTCCAGGTGACTCCACATCCGCGTCAAGCGGGGTAACATATACTGCAGATGCGCCATCTCCACCTGCGTCTTTGCGTAACTCGTCTGCGCACGCTGAAGGAAGATCTCCAGAATCAGTATCGTCCGGTCGATGACGCGGACATTCGCCGGGTGCTTCTCGCGATGGTTGATGGCCTTCTCCAGATTCCTGATCTGCCGCGGACTCAACTCGTCATCAAAGATCACTACATCTATAGGATCAGTGTCAGCGCAGCGTTCCCTCTCCACGATAAACTGCCGGATCTCCTCTAACTTGCCTTCGCCTACATAAGTGGTGGAGTTCGGCTGGTCGAGTCGCTGCGTGAACCGCTTCACCGGCACTATACCGTGCGTATCTGCCAGAAACGCCAACTCATCCAGATACTCTTTCGTCCTGTCTTCCGGCTGGCTCGGCGTTATCAATCCCACCAGCACCGCATGCTCTATGTATGGTTTAATCTCAATCATAATTAATTCGAGTGCAAAGGTACAACAAAAATTGCACATACGCAAATTTTTTAGCGTTTTTTTTGCTTGGCGGTATGTAATACCGCGATAATAGATAGCCTTTGGACCCTGCGGATAGGGCATACACCTGTACGTCGGGGACGAAGGCTATCTGGTATCTATTGCGGAGGAACGACGCAGAAGCAAAAAATCGCTAATTTGCGTTTGCCCCGCAGGACGCGAACGTTCCTTCGGAGGGAACCCACCCCGTCAGGGGAAGGGGCGTGCCGAAGTTACAATAAAAAAAAAGAACCCATAAAAGGGTTCTTGGGGTCCCCGATGTAAACCTGAAAGGTTTGCAGTGGGGAGAGCGTAGGATATTACGGAGTGTAATCGAGCGGTTGGACCGCGAGTCACACGAGTAATAATCCAAGCGTCACTTTCTGATACCCAGCTCTTTGATGATCGCGCGGTAACGCTCGATATCTTTCGCCTTCAGGTAATCCAACATACGACGACGCTTACCTACCAATGCGGTCAGCGCGCGCTCTGTACCGAAGTCCTTGCGGTTTTCCTTCAGGTGCTCGGTCAGGTGGTTGATACGGAAGGTGAACAATGCGATCTGGCTCTCAGCAGAACCGGTGTTTTTTGCGTCGTTGCCGTACTTAGCGAACAACTCGGCTTTCTTCTCAGAAGTTAAATACATTTCTGTTGTTTTTTAGTGTTATACAATCACCACTAAAGTCAGATCTTCCATCTTAACTTCGTGGCATTAATTTGACGCTTTCTCACAAAAGCGGGTGCAAAAATACTGCTTTTTTTTGAATTGACCAAAAAATTTGTTACTTTTTTTGTATATTTGCCATTTTTTTTGTACTTTTGCACTCGCTATGAGACGATATATCTATTTTTTTCTCTTTTTACCGATTAGCATCATGGCTTTCGGTCAGGTTAAGTTGCCCCAGGTCCGCATGCTCGAGAGCCGCGGATGGAGCGTGCAACATTCCGTAATGAGCTGGGACTCGCTCACGATCTTCTTCGCCGCCAAACAGTCTGCGGAGATGAGTTACGATCTGTACGAGATGCACGCTGATGGATGGCGGTGGAGCGAACCGCAACGGATCAACGCCCTCAGTACCGGGAACGACGAGTCATGGCCGTCGATCAGTAGTGACGAGCGCATGCTCTTCTATGTCACCTCCTCTCCGGACGGCTCCTCCAGCCAGATATGGCGGGCTTGGAACAGAAACGGAGAATGGAGCGAAGCCTCGCCGCTGATTATCAGCACTACCGCAGATATACATCCGCAGATCCTCGAGGATAACTCCACCCTCGTTTTCCTGCGCCGCGAGCAGACCAAGAAGAACAACGGACCTTGGAAACCCTTCGTCGCAACCATGGTGGATAGCCATAACTGGACCCTCCCGCAACCCGTAGAGACATCGCCGCAGCCGCAGCCGATCATCGCTGCCGGAGGTAATATCGTCATTAAGAAAAGCGGCAGACCCCTCTCTTCAGGCCGGGTCTTGGTGTACGACGCTACCGACGGACAACTCATCCAGACCGCTGCCGTTCACCCCATGACCGGACGATGGAAAGTAGCCTTGCAACGCAACAGACACTACCGCTTGGCCCTCATGGCGAAAGGTTACTCCTACCATTATATCGACATCAGCACCTACCACCTCGATTCTCGCCAGGAGCGGTCCTTCGGGGAGATAGCCCTGGAGAACCGGCTGACGCTGACCCTCAACGCCTACGACAGCGAGACCCAAGAGATCATCAACACGCGACGGGAGATACTCTCTTTAGGGAAGAGACACACGCTCCCCCTGAAGCATGAAAACTACAACGATACGGCCCTGGAGGTCAATACCGCGCGACCGATGGTCTTCACCGAGACCGAACTCGACATCCCGCTGCAACCCAAGAAGAGCCTCCATCATTTTGTTCCCACCCACGCCGTCACCGGAGAACCCGTCCCGGACGTGTCCATGCGCCTTAACGGCCAGCCGACCCGCCCGGATACCGCCCTGCGTATCAACCAAGAGCAGACCCTGCAAGTCTCCGCACCGGGATTCTTATTCTACGACACCTTGTTTAATACGGGCACGGACCAGCGCGAGCGAACCCTCTACGCACGCCTCACGCCGCTTACCAAAGATCTGGTGCTCCGGCTACGCAATATTCAGTTTGAGTATAACTCCTACGAACTGACCGAGAGCTCCAACGACGAACTGGAGTCCCTGGCGCAACTGCTCTTCATCAATCCCTCGCTTCGGATCGAACTCTCCGCCCACACCGATGACCAGGGCTCCGACCAGTACAACGACCGCCTCTCTTCCTTACGCGGCAAAGCAGTACAGGCATGGCTCATCGAGCGGGGTGTGGACCCCTCGAGAATGGAAGCCGTGGGATACGGAAAACGCAAACCCCTCGTAGCGAACGACAGCGAAGCGAACCGCGCGATCAACCGACGGGTGGAGATAAAAGTGTTGGATTTCTAATAAACGAAGAATATGAAAAAATCGGTCATAATCATTATTTTCGGTTTCCTCTTTGCCTCTTCCTTAAAGGCGCAGGAGAAGTACAGCGTGGTGCTGGAGCAAGCGCAGGGGATGAGCCCCTATGAAGCGATATACCTGCTCATGGACTACCAATACTGGCACCCGGAATATGCCAGCATCTACTACCATCTGGGGAATCTGTGCTACGGCCTGATCCCTTCACGGGACCCGCTGCACCACTATTCCGAACTCAACACCCTGCTCTACCAATCGAAACTCTTCTACGGTAACTGTCTGCATTTCGCCAAAGATCAGAAACTGCCGGGATGGCAATATTCCGAACTCGCGGACGGGCAGAAACGCATCGAATACGCTACCCTGGAGCAGTTTGTCCGCCCGCGGATTGAGGAGATCAAACGCTTGCAAACGGCCTGCGACTCCATCCATTTCTCTTTCATCCGGATGTCCGAGCGCTATAACCGCTGCCAGACGCTCTTCCATCAGTTTCTCGACCGCTATACACGTGAGAAGAGCGCCCATCTGCACCTCCTGCCCGAAGAACGGCTCCTCCTGGAGGCTTTGCGTCTCGCTGCCGACAGCCTCGATGCCGACATCGCCGCGTACCAGACGGCCTTGAACCTCCAGGATATCCCTTCCTACTCGCCCCGTTTCCATAAGGAACCTATCGCGCTCTACCGCCTGGACGGACTGACCTACACGGATTTTCTGCAAAACGACATCGCCATCTGGGATTATAGCAAGTGGGCGTCAATTTTTCTACATGATCAGGACCACGTGTACGAGCAGCTTTACAGCGATCTGGAGAAAGAGCACCAACTCCTCGCCGCGCAGATAAGCGATTATAGCAAAGGAAAAGAGATTTCCGGTAAGATGGATGGTTCGCTTCTCGGTCGGTGCGCACGGCTGGAACTGCAAACCCCGGCTGTAGATACCATCCGCCTCATGCAGGAGTCCGTTCTCAATGCGTTTGCCCGGCAAAGTATCGCACAAAGTCCTGCGCCCAAGACCATCCGCGAGATGACACCCCTCTTGCAGATCGCTGCCGGACGAAGAAAAGCCACTCCCGATAGCGCGATCGTCAGTATGAAACAAACGCTCGTGGAGAGAGCCCTCCCTCTGCGTACTCCGCAACCCGCCTACATCGATCCGATGAACGGAGAGACCATCACCTTCGAGACGCTACCGGGAAAGAAACCAACTCTCCGGGAGGACGAACAACAACTCGTCTTTACGAAGATCCCCGGAGGGTTATGGGTACTGATTACCGATAAGGATATCTACTGGTTAGAGTGACTCCCGATAATCAGAGTGATTCACGATAAATAGTATAGAGTTGGTGACCATCCACGGTCTCCAATTTCCCGATGAAATCGGACAGATTGACGTTTGGAGCCGCTACTCCTTCGCCGATCGTGATCTCCGGTGCTACCTCGATATGCATCTCGTCCCAGACTCCCGTATCGAGAATATGATTCAGTAGCGTTGTCCCGCCTTCGACCATAATCGAGTGGATCCCCCTTCCCGCGAGATCCTCCAAGATATACTCCCAATCCGTCCGCTCCCGATATACAATCACCGGGTCGATTCCTGCGTAATCACTGGAGGGGCTGGGGGTAGGCCCCCATATCCTTGCATCCTCCGGTATCCGTCCGTGGCGATCTACCGTCACGCGGATCGGGTTTCTTCCCTCCCAATGAGTCGTCATCAACCGCGGGTTATCCATGATCACCGTGTTCGTCCCCACCATGATCGCCATATTTTCCGCCCGCATCTTATGTACAATCGCCTTCGTCCGCTCCGTCGAGATAGCAAGAGCACCTTGAAGATGCTCCTCATTCTCCCCTCCTTTTACGGAAGGGTCGGGGTTAGGCCCTCTGTCAGGCCGAAGGCGGTCTATAAACCCATCCCCCGTCTGCGCCCATTTCAGCACCACGTATGGCCGATGGTGCTCGTGCAGCATCAGAAACCGTTTATTCAGCTCCCGACACTCTTTCTCCAGCACACCGACCACCACCTCAATCCCGGCCTCACGCAGCATTGCTACGCCTCTTCCGGCTACCAACGGGTTCGGGTCTAACATCCCCACAACAACTCTTCCTACCCCTTTCTCAATAATCAACTTCGCGCAAGGAGGCGTCTTCCCGTAATGGCTGCACGGCTCCAAAGAGACAAAGAGTGTACAGTCTTTATAACTCTTGACTCTCGGCTCTTGACTCTCGGCTTTCTTAAAACAATTCACCTCCGCGTGCCCTTCTCCAAACCGCTCATGCCATCCCTCCGCCAAAATGACCTCCCTTCCTTTTAGGGAAGGGTCGGGGTTAGGCCCCACCAGCACCGCTCCCACCATCGGGTTCGGCGCCACATAATACTCCCCGCGACGCGCAATTTCAATGCATCGAGCTATATATTGTTCGTAATTCATAAGCAAAATTTGCGTATTTCATTATTTTTTTGTAACTTTGCACCGTTTTTATAACTTTGCACCGTTTTGAAAAATGTTTTTTATGTTTATGTCTTTTGAAGGCTTTTACTCGTTAGAGTGCGGGCTTAGATGGTAAAAACCGTCTGGGTGCTTGCACACAAGTGGTTTTTTAGCAGCTAAGTACGCATAGAGCAAAGCTCAAAAGCATTCAGAAGGGTTTTTTATGTTTTTTTCTAAAATGTCTACTGTCAAATATCAAATATCCAATCTCCAATCCGCCCTTTTAGCGGCTTATCCGGAGGACGAAGCCCGCTCCCTGGCATGGTGGATTGCCGAAGAACTCACCGGCAAATCACGCACAGAATTGCAATTCGGGTGCAAAGATACTACTTTTTCTCCGATTATGCAAGAGAAATCGCAGGAAATCATCACCCGACTCTTGCATTTTGAACCGATTCAGTATATTTTTGGGCATACATTATGGTGCGGCCTCGACCTTCTCGTCACGCCCGCTACCCTCATTCCCCGCCCCGAAACCGCCGAACTCGTCGAGCGGATAAATAACTCCCTTCCCTGCAGGGAAGGGTCGGGGTTAGGCCTCCATGTTTTAGACGTAGGCACCGGTTCCGGTTGTATTGCGATCGCCCTTAAGAAAGCGCATCCCTCATGGTCCGTCACCGGCATCGACATCTCCCCCGAAGCCATCGCCATCGCCCGGGAGAATGCCCGCCGCAATAATGTCGAGGTCAACTTCCAAGTAGCAGATATCTTCGATTCCAACGAAGAAAATCCTAAATATGACCTCGTCGTCTCCAACCCTCCCTATATCTGCGAGTCGGAAAAATCCTCCATGCGTCCGAACGTCCTGAACTTCGAACCCTCCTCCGCACTCTTCGTCCCCGACTCCGATCCGCTCCTCTTCTATCGCCGCATCGCAGAGTTGTTCTCCTTGCCCCTTAAGGGGAAAGGTCGGGAAAGGGGCTTATTCTTCGAAATCAACGAGGCCTACGGGGAGGAGCTAAAGCAACTTCTCGACAGCCTTGGCTATACCGACATCCAAATCCACAAAGATATTTATGGCAAAGACCGAATTATCGAAGCTCGAATGGCTCGCTAAAGCCCAGGCCTATTGTGCCCGCGCGGAACATTGCGCCGCAGATGTCCGTCGTAAGTTTTACGAGTGGGGTCTGCAAGATGCAAAAATCAAAGATTTCTCGCCCGAAGACGGGCTCGATTTCTTCGATTTCATCGAGCAAAATCTCTACGCCGACAACTTCCTCAACGACCGCCGTTTCTGCGAAGCGTACGTCCATGACAAGGTCGCCTACCAGTCTTGGGGACGACTCAAGATCCAGGCAGGTCTGCGGGCTCTCCAACTTCCCGAATCAGAGATACGCGCAGCGTTGGAAAACATCGATGAAACCGCGTATTTTGATAACTTACGCAAACTCATCCGCGCCCGCAAAGCCGATTCCGAAGACAAACGTCTCCGCTTCCTCCTTCAGCGCGGTTATACCTACGAGGAAATCAAAGGGACTAAGATTTAGGATTTATAATTTAGGATTTAGGATGTATTTCCTGAGCCACGCATCAATATCTTCGATAGCCGGATCCACATGTTTCCGCACGATCTGGCGGCGGTGGTAGATGGTCTGCTTCTGGACGTTCAGCAAGATACCCATATCGCTGTCCGAAGCACCGATGATGGTCAAAATTGCAAACTGCATGTCCGATTCTGTCAAATCCGGATACTCTTTCCGTAACCTGCTGATCGCCCCGTCCAAAGCGGTATCCATCGAACCGATAAGTTCGTCGATACTCTCCTTACTGAGCGTCAGCTGCTCGTCGCGGTAGGTCTGCAGCCATTTAGGAAACTCCGGCTCATTACCCCGAAGTCGCTGCAGCTCCATCTCCCGCGTCAAATTCACTTTCTGCTTCAGCCGCTCCAGAGCCAACTGTAACTGCTGCGCATACTTGTCCTGCAACGCCCGCAAAGCCGCAGCCTGTTCCTTTTTATGGTGCTGCCAGTACCGCCACGAGACGAAGAACAATGCCACCGAGAGCACCAACAGCAAGATCAGCACCAACGAGATCTTCCTTTGCCACTGCCGCTCACGAAGCGCCTCTTGCGCCCGCTGCTGCTCACGCGCAACATCATAATGAAGCGTCAGCGCATATGTCCGCGAACCCGCATCGCGACGCAACTCCTCGATCTTCCTATCGTACAGATCCAGCAAAAGCGAATACGCCTCGCCGGACTTGCCTTCTTGCTGCAGGATCTTACTCTGCAGATAGGTATAACTCTGCTCAAACCAATACGCGTACGCGGAGTCCTGAGGTTGCAAACGCTCCAGATAATACGCCGCCGAATCGGTCTCTGCTTCGCTCAGAAGGAGCTCCACGATCTCCGAATACCTCGCGTGCGCTCCAAACTCCTCAGCCAGCCTACGGCATACTTCCAACCGCTGCGGGATGCTGTCCGGAAAACAAAGCTGATACCGGTACGCCCGTATATCCAGCTCCAGAACCGTACTCTGCGCCTCGCGCGCAAAACGCTCTGCTTCATCAAAATAATACAGCACACTATCCTGCTCCCCCTCCGTCAGCGCCGTCGTACGCGCGATATCCCGATACGCACATGCCAGATAAGTAAGGTTCTTACTCTCCAGAAGCAGCGGAACGGACTTGCGGTAGTATTCCTTGGCGATCTCATAGAGCATCTCGCTCTCGGACGTGTTTCCCAAATGAAACCACGTGAGCCCCAACAACTTCGTCCGCTTTCCCTGCATCTCCTCAGACAGCGCCGCCGGATCGACATCCAGGAACGCCTCCTCAGCCTGCTTCAGGTAATAAACCGACTCCTCATAATGACTCGCATAATTAGATGACGTCCCCGCCTTATAATTCGCCTCCCCCTGCTCCAACTTCTCCATCGCAAGAGAACCCCTCCTGCCGCAGCTCATCCCCACCACCGCAACGACAAGAAGCACTACCACTGCATAAAATTTCACCTCAGCAGCAAAAATTACTCCAATACGAATATATCTCTGTTTAAATAACATACGCAACTCCCTTCTGCCTATAATCCTTCGCCCCTTCCTTTCTCCTATACCTCACTCTGTGCACTTTTCGCGCATCATTGCGCGAACCTCCCTCCCCTTTACGGGGAGGGTCGGGGTGGGGCATATTTTCGCCTGCAAAGATAGTAAAACTTTTGCATTCATGCAAATTATCAAGCAAAAAAACGTTTTTCTATGGAAAAATTTGCATTTTTGAGAAAAAATTTGTACCTTTGCAGATGATTTAGACTAAAAACAGGACGCAAAAAGGCCCCGGAGGGGCATCAAGGTTGACTCTTTCTAGACTTTATTAAATCATAATCACTTATATTTAATTGCATTTCAATAAGTTACAAGCCATGTCGAAACATTTGAAAACAAAGGTCATTGAGGGCTTAAAATACGCCGGATTCACATTTGAGCCGCTTCCGGCAGGTTCCACACCTCATAAACGCGGCGTGCACTACTGTCGTATGTGTGCGGGGGTGGATTTTCTGCTGGGCGCGATGGATTCAGCGAATGAGGGGCGGAAATACAAGAAACGGATCGTCGTTCGTCCCTCGCGGTTCAGAGAGGGATTGTTCGAGTTATATACCTTCCATTTCCCGAAATACTGGCCGGAAGCCTGCGTCGCCAATAGAGAGCTGATCAAAGAGGCACAACGACGTGCGCACGCTCTGGAGAAAGACCACACGCCGGAGGGTATCGAATGGCGGATTCGGTTCTTCCACCACTATTTCACCGTCTATAAAGGCGGCGGAAAACCCGAAGAAGGCTTCAAGGCCTATTCGCGCTTTTATCAATACGTCTATGTAGCCATCTATCGCCAGCTCCAAAAAGAAGCCAAACGAGCCAAAGAAAATCAGGTCGAAGTGGAGGAAGTCAGCTTCGAAGAGGTGGATTTCCGCCCAAGATTACGGCCCTTCGCAAACCCTCTTCGTCGCTCGTACAACTATTTCCGAGACCGCGATTTACAACCACCTGATATTCAAGTACTTACAAATTTAGAAAAACCGCCTCGTACAACTGCTAAATTTGCACATGTCGAAAAAAAGCAGTAATTTTGCACCGAATTTCAAAACTTAAAATCGCATGAAAAAGTTTTTGCTTAATCGTGCCCTTGCGGCTAAGAAAAAGATTACAGTTTTCGTTCTGCTCTTTGCAGCGTTAGTATTAAAAGGAACGTGCGCCTACGCGCAAAAGGTTTTTGTTGACAGCGTCTATTATACGCTGGATAACACAGCCATGATAGCACAAATAGCGGTACAGAGTAACAACACCGCTGTTGGTGACATCGTTATTAATGACACAGTGACGTACGAGGGCGCGAATTACGCGGTTACGAGTATGGCTGACGATGCTTTTGCCAATTGCAATCAACTGACATCTATTGTCTTGCCACAAACCCTGCGTAATTTAGGCAAAAATGCATTCCTCAGATGCACTAATCTGACATCGTGTATCATTCCGGACAGTACGATCGATAACAGAGATTCCTTTTGAGGCGTTCTGGAAAGCAGGTCTGATTGAATTCCGCGTGCCGGAAGGCGTGACGTATATTGAGCAGCGTTCGTTTGAACAGATGCCCAATTTGCAACGCGTGTATTTAGCTAACTCGGTGCAATCCGTCAGCTCGTGGGCGTTTTATATCTTGGATGCGTTGCAAGATCCTATCTATAATGACAGCCTGTTTGTGCTGATGCCGGAAAAATACAGCGGCGCATATACTATTCCGTCGAGCATCAAAGTAATTTGTAATAAGGCTTTCTACGGCTGTACAAAGGTCACGAGCCTTACTATACCTGAGGGTGTGGAACGGATAGAGAGTTTGTCGCTTTTCTTTAGTTTGAACAGTATGGTAAAGACACTACATATTCCATCGACGGTAAACTATATCGGTCCGAACGCCATTTGCAGCGGAAGGCTGGAGACGGTGACGGTAGCGGCTGACAATCAGCACTATACGACTTGGAACGGGTTAGTCTGCACCAAAGATATGAAGACGCTGGTTTATTGTCCTGACCGCAAATATGTGTACACCACATTGCCCGAATCCATTGAACATATTGCCCCCTTCGCATTCTACGTAGCGTCCAATCTGTATAAGTTAGAGATGCCAAACGTGAAGACTATCGGTGAAAATGCTTTTGTGCAAAACAATCTGGAAAGCCTTACCTTGCCGGCATGCCTGGAAGAAATCGGAAATGAGGCTTTCTCCGAATCGTTCGATCTGACCAGCGTGACCATCCCTGCGTCGGTGACAAACATCGGTGAAGAAGTGTTCAGTTATTCACGCAAGTTGAACAAGGCGGTGATCAACAATGCCATCATCGGAAAGGGCCAGTTCTACAAAGCGACATGCTTTTCAGCAGTGCCAAAAACTCTGGTACGTCCGCATGCCTCAAGCCAATGATTATTTCCGTACGATAGACGGTGTGCTCTTTTCGGCAGACACGACGGCTTTGGCACTTTATCCGCCTAAGCATGACGGGAATATAATTGTTTTACCGGAGCAGACGACGACCTTACGTTCCGGTTCGTTGCGAGGAATAGACAAGGACAAGCTGGTGCTTTCGAGGCAAACAACATTGCTGGAAAATGAAGTGTTCGGCGGTTATTTCTGGGGCAATGATGTGACACCGCTGCTTGATACGATCGTAGCGCCAATGATGTCCGTTCCTGCAACGCAAGGCAACCCCTTCAATCTGCTCAATCAAGCTCAAACAGTCCTTTTGGTGCCCTGTGATTCGCTGGCGGAAATCTACCGTGCCAACAGCATCTGGAGGGACTTTAACATCCAAGTGGACAATACTTTGATGGAGCAAGATCAGCAGGATCAGGAGGTGACAACAGAACCAGAGGAGCACAGCGTGCAGTTCACATGGCCGACAGTGGATGGCGCAACGAGTTACACGCTCATCATCTGGGCGAACGAGGAGCGCACGGAGAAGATTTGTACGCTGACGTTCAATACCATGGGCCAGCTCGTCGAGATCAATTTCTCTAAACATGCCCCTGCGCGTCTGCCGCAAGAGAAGGAAAGCGACTCTTTCTCTTTCCGGTACAACGGCTTGGATGAAAACACCGATTACTGGTTCACTCTCACGGCTTTTTCTTCCGATGAAATCGAGCTTTATTCCACTTCCGGTTCGTTCAAGACGCTCGGCAATCCAACACCGACAGGAATGGAAAATATACAAAGTGACCATGTCCCCTGTACGAAAATCATCCGCGACGGACAGATCTATCTCATCCGCGGAGGACAGATGTACGATGTGCAAGGACGGAGATTGTAATAGATAAATCCTATATAATATGAAAAAGAGTTTCATTTTGGGTCTGCTGCTGGTAGCAGGAATGTTATTAGA
>ONIM01000008.1 GCA_900317885.1 uncultured Bacteroidales bacterium
GAGGTGCCGAGTTCCATCAGCCGGTCGTGTACCGAACCTACGTTCTCATCTTCGCCGATAGTGATGCGTTCCTGCATAATCAGGTTTCCTGTGTCGATCTCATGCTTGAGCAGGAAGGTCGTTACGCCGGTCTCTTTGTCGCCGTTCATGACTGCCCGGTTGATCGGCGCGGCGCCGCGGTACTGCGGCAGGAGCGAGGCGTGAAGGTTGAAGGTGCCGAGTCGGGGCATCGCCCAAACGACCTCCGGTAACATACGGAAAGCTACGACGATCTGCAGGTCTGCCTGATACGAACGCAGTTCTTCGAGGAAGGCTTCGTCTTTGAGTTTCTCGGGTTGCAGAATCGGCAGACCGACCTCCAACGCGTATTTCTTCACGTCTGAGTACTGCACTTGATGGCCTCGACCGGCAGGTTTGTCCGGCATGGTGACAACCGCCACGACGTTATAACCGCCTTCCACCAACGCCTTGAGGCTTGCAGTAGCAAACTCCGGCGTACCTAAATATATGATTCTAAGATCTTTTTTTGTCATTTGTCTTGGTATTTAGGGTCCAGACTTTTCGGGCGTTTATCGACAACCGGACTCAGAGGGCGCTTATACGCGCGTATGATAAGGAATATACCTAAAAGAATGAACGGCAGACTCAGGAGTTGCCCCATGTTCAGTACATGTCCGGCTTCGAAGGCCTCCTGGTCGTTCTTGATGAATTCCAATAGGAAACGCGTGACAAACACGATCTCAAAGAACACGCCGAGCAGCAGACCTTCTCTTCGCCGTGCGTCGGTGTACCAATACATCGGCCAAGTGACGCAGAGCGCTACGAAGCAATAGAGTATCTCGTATATCTGCGTCGGGTGACAAGGTACGGTCTGTCCGTCGCGTACGAAGATAAAGCCCCAAGGCAGGTCGGTCGGTCCGCCGTATATCTCACTATTAAAGAGGTTTCCGAGCCGGATGAGCATCGCCGTGAAGCACACGCCTACGCAGAGCCGGTCGAGAATCCAGAGCCACGAGGTGCCGAACTGCGGGTACTTGCTGAACTTATACTTATTGAGCAGCACCGCTGCGGTGATGAGCCCTATCGCGCCGCCGTGGCTCGACAGGCCGCCTTCCCATATCTTAAGCAGTCGCAAGGGATTCTCTATATAGGGATTGCGATACGTAAACTCCCATGCCAAGAAATGCCACGGCTTGCCGTACTGGTGCCACTCGTAGAACCAGCAGTGCCCTAAGCGCGCACCGATGATCACACCGGCTGCCATCCAGAAGAACAACAGATCCGCCCATTCCGCCGGACAATTCTCCCGCTTGTACATCCGCTCATTGACTGCCCAACAAATATATAGCCCGATGGCCCAGAGCAAGCCGTACCACCGTATTCCTCCATCCCCGAAATGTATCAAGATCGGGTCCACATCCCATATAATGTAATTTAAGATCATGCTACGAATATCCGGCTGCGGCGCCTCACCGCCCCCAATTAAGTTTTGTTTTTAGAGATTTCAAGAAACTGTTATCGCCTATCTGTACAACCTTGACGGTGTACGGAGCGCGCTCGATGTGCAGGCTGAGGTCGGTGCTCAGACTAATGCTTCGTCCATCAACGGAGACCATGTAAGCGTCGTACCGGCTGCTGACGCGGATATCGATCTTCCAATCGTCCGGCATAATAATCGGTCTCACGGTCAAGCTGTGCGGCGCAATCGGCGTGAGAATCATACCTCTGTTCTGCGGCACAACGAGAGGTCCTCCAATAGAGAGATTATACGCTGTACTGCCCGTCGGCGTAGCGATGATGAGACCGTCTGAATGGTAGGTATGAAGCAACACACCATTCACTTTGGTCTCGATGGTCAACATATTTGTCAAACCTTGCTTGAGGATTGCTATCTCGTTCAGCGCGTTCGGCGCCATGATGAGTCCTTCACGCTTGATTCCGTCCTTGTCGAGAATCGTCAGGTTGAGCAGGCTGCGACGCTCGATCGTGTATTCCCCGGCAACCAGCTTCTGAAGGATATCATCGACATCCTGGGTCTGAACCTCTGCCAGAAATCCCAGATGTCCACAATTGACGCCGAGTATAGGAATATTCTTATCGCCGATAGCTGCTGCGCTGGTGAGGAAGGTACCGTCACCACCAATGGAAAGCGCAAAATCTATTGGTTCGCCGTACACGTTCTCCGGTTGCTGATCTCCGTCCCAGTTTTCAGGAAAACTCGGATACTCGCGCAGGTCTAACTCCTGGCGCAACTCTTGCGAGAGCAGGACGTTAATCTTCTGCTCGCTCATGAAAGTCAGGATGTGCTGCGCCTCGCGCAAGGTCTCCGGCTTCATTGCATTGCCAAAAATCGCTATTGTCATAATTCCCTAATCCGTTAATCCGTTAATCCGTTCCTTCCACTTTTCCGAAACCACCGTTACGAGGCTGTCTCCTTGCGCTACTATCAGCAGGCATGCAGCGTCTCGAGCTTGCTCAATCATTGCCAAAGCCTCTTCTTTGCCTAACACCATACATGCTGTAGCCAAGGCGTCCGAGCGCATGCACCGGCTGCTGATGACCGTCGCAGAGAGGACAGAGTGTTGCACCGGGTAGCCCGTGCGAGGGTCGATAGTGTGGCTCCGACGTACATCGCCGTCGTAGTAGAAATTGCGGTAGTTGCCGGAGGTCGCCATGGCTATGTCCGTCACTTCGAGTATCTCCTGCAGCTCCTCCTGAGCACCCTCGTTATTGATATTCGGCTTGGTGATGCCTATATGCCAGGGGGCACCTTTGGCGTTCTTGCCTTTGGCTACCACTTCGCCGCCTATATCCACGAGGTAGTTCTCACATCCGTTTTGGCGCAGCAGCTCCGCGATGACGTCGCATGCCTGACCTTTCGCCACAGCACCGCCGTCGATCTGCACCCGCGGGTCGGATTTATAGACACGGTGATCAATCAGTTCCACCTTGTCGAAGCCCACAAACCTGCGAATGCTATCTATCTCCCTTCCTTTTTGGGAAGGGTCGGCTTTAGGCATCTTCTCTTTTCTTCCGAATCCCCAGTAGTTCACCAGCGGCGCGACGGTGATGTCGAACGCGCCCCCGGAGAGGGTATAGACATCCTCCGCCTCTGCCCACATGGCTTCGAAAAACGCATTCGTCGTCGTGTCGCGGTTGTCGTTGATAGCGGAGAGAATAGAGTGGGGATTGAACATACTCAGACTTGCGTCAAACGCCTCAAAGGCAGCATGAATGCTGTCTTTCAAATCCTCGGTAGCCTCGTAACGAATGTTATAATACGTACCAAAGACCTTCCCTTCGTTATGGTAGTAGGTCTTATGCAATTCGTCCTCCGCCTCTTGGCGCTTGTCGTCCAAGCCCCAGATTAGCAGTGCTGCCAGGCCTACGCCCAACAACGCGCCGATTGTATGTCTGTTGTTCGCCCGAATCATTGATTAGAACCAGATACCGAGACCGATGACGCCGTTGAGTTTCTGGTTATACAGTTTCTCGTCTCCGGAACCCTTGATGAAGACATTCTCTTTGTTGATGCCGTCAGGGTTCAGCGAAGCCTGTGCGAAGAGGTCGAAGGTTACGTGATCCAGCTCCCACTCCTCGTTGATTTTCAGGCTGATGTTTGTTACGGCGAACTTCCCGTTGCCGTACAGATCACTCTGCCACGGCGACATTCCTACCACGCCGCCTAAGGTCAGACCGATACCCTCAAAGGTGTAGTCGTAACCTACCTCAAAATAACTACTCCAAGCGCGTTTGAGGTCGCCGTCCTCGTTCTCTACGAAGTCATTGCCGGCTACCGTGGTGTACCAATTAATATATGCACCGGCTTTGTCTCCGAAGAAATGACCAAAGTTATATCCTGCCCAAACTTCCGTAGTGGAAGTAGTATTCACGAATTGATCACCGTTCTCGTCCAACTCAATCAGTTTGGCATCTTTCTGCCAGGAGAAGAAGTTCGATCCGTCGCAGTAATAATAGTGGTTAAAACCTACTGTTAGACCATAAGTGCTGAAAGACAGTACGACATCCAACTCCGGCATGAAGCGGGTGTTGGGATCGATCTCGATTCCATCTACATCCGTGTAGGTCGGCAGACCCTTGCGGAAACCCCAGTCCGACGCACCGATGTTTGCCCAAACGCCTGCGCGCAAAGACGTGTGCTCGCCGTCGTAACCGATCTCCAAATCCGGCTGAAAACTCAGACCGCCGTTATACTGACCACGCCAGATATAACTACTGACAATCTCAGCACCGGCGTCGTAAGCAAACTCTACTTCTGCTTTCGCAGTCATTACTGCCGCTACCATCGCGGCACACAAAAGTGTAAATTTTTTCATTCTAATACCTATTAATTTTTAATTATTTCAAATAAACGCCAAAGGCGATATTGGCGTTGACCGCCTGACTACCCGGGTCTTTCGGCTTCCACTGTGCAGTCGTATTATCTGCCGCAAGCGCGGAAGGGTTAATACCCAGTTGCCCTTGTAGCATCAAGCCGCATCGCTCGGATACCGACCAGTCTTTGCGTAAACGCAGCTCTATATTCTGCACGGCAAATCCCCGCTGATAACCTGTGTATAAACTGCGCCAAGGCGTGATGCCTACTGCTCCGTACAGGCTGAGCCCATAGGCAAAATTGTGCGTATAACTAATCTCCGCATAACTCGAGTAGGCATGAATCGTATCGCCGGCCATAACATAACTGTCGGCGTTGGTAAAACGCGTGGCCCATAAGATACTCAGCGGTAGTTTGTTGCTCACCGTCCATCGTACGCCTAACTCTAATGCGTTGCGCCCGGAGTCATAATAACCCAAGTCGAAAAATCCGTGCTTGAAATTATGAATATAGAGCAAGTAGATATCGAGTCCCCACCGTCTGAATCCGATAGTCAGATCCACCTCGGGCTGGAAGGTCTTAAACCCCCAGTCGGTCACGCCGATGTTCCACCACATGTCAGCGTATAAGCCGCCGTAGCCGACGTTCGCGCTACCTTGTACGTTCGCGCCGCCGGCATATATGCCTCGCCAAAGGTAGGTGGTCTGGATTCGTGCCTGGGCGCCATAGGTGAAGCCCACGGGACGCTTGTACTCGTCCCAGAACCCTTCGACTATCGACTCTTGGCTCTCGACTCTCGTCTCCTCGCCTGCGTACGCCTGCGTATTAAATACAAAAGGTAACGCCCCGACGCATAGCGCCAGAGCTATTACCTTTCTAAAAGCCGTTGGAAAAATGCTTATCACTGCCTTAAAGCTCGTTTTGAGCCTCCCAAGCGCGGCGCAAAGCCACCTCCAGGATTCGCGTGTTGCTGAACACTACGATACCCCCGTCGGGACCCGGCTCAATGTGATAATCGGCGTTGCCTTCACCGTTAAAATAAGCTCTTACCTCGTCGCCGGGAATACTAAGCTCGGCTGCGATGGCGTCCATACTACCATGAGGAAGGCTGTCTTTTACTGCACGAAGGCGATTGAATGTTGTACGCATAATGTTTGATTTTTTATTGAGTTTATAATGTTGATTTCCAAATCCGGTGCAAAGTTACAAAGAATTTTTGATATATGCAAGCAAAAAGGTAAAAAAAACGTCCTATTATTATAAAAACTTGCATATCTCAATTTTTTGTTGTACCTTTGCAGGAAAATTTGAAACACATGCATGCTATCTGTGCCATCAGTACTGCGTATGGGTTCGGCGGAATCGCCGTCATCCGTGTCTCCGGAGAGGGGAGTATAGCCATCGTCGATGGCCTCTTTCGCGGTCGTGTGACCTTGGCGGAGGCTAAGGGCGGCACGGTACATTTTGGCCGTATAGAGAGGAACGGCGAGGTGCTGGACGAGGTGCTCTGTTCGGTCTTCCGCGCGCCGCATTCGTTCACGGGTGAGGAGACCGTAGAGATAGCGTGTCACGGCAGCCTCTATATCCAGCAGGAGCTGCTCAGATGGCTCATCGACGCAGGTTGTAAGGCTGCCGAACCGGGCGAGTTCACCCGCAGAGCGTTCCTCAACGGCAAGATGGACCTGACGCAGGCCGAGGCGGTCGCTGACCTCATTGCAGCGCAGAGCAAGGCGGAGAAAGATCTCGCGCTGAGTCAGCTGCGCGGATCGGTATCCACGGAGTTGGCGGCGCTGCGCGAACGCTTGTTGCATTTCACTTCTCTGGTAGAACTGGAGTTGGATTTTGCGGACCATGAGGAACTGGAGTTTGCCGACCGTACGGAGCTGCAGACCTTAGCGGACGAGATCGAACACAAACTTGCTGCCTTGCTGGATTCCTTCCGTACCGGCAACGCCATCCGTAACGGGATCTCAGTAGCCATCATCGGTGCGCCGAATGTCGGCAAATCGACCCTTCTGAATGCGCTCTTAGGCGAGCAGCGGGCGATAGTGAGCGACATCCAAGGCACGACGCGTGACACCATCGAAGACACCCTCGTCATCGACGGCATCCTCTTCCGTCTCATCGACACGGCAGGTATCCGCGAGACGAATGATACGCTGGAGAGCATGGGCATGGAGCGAAGCCGCCGTGCCGCTCAAAATGCGCAGATAGTGCTGCTGATTTCGGACGGAACGGGAACTAAGAATGAGGACATAACGGTTAACGGAACGCTTATCCATGTGTTGAATAAAGCGGACATCGGTGCGGCAGGGGAAGGGATTCCCATCTCTGCCAAGAATGGCGAGATAGAAGCACTCAAACGCGAGTTGGTGCGGGTAGCCAAAGAGCTTATGCCAACCTCCGCCGTGATGCTCTCCAACGTCCGTCACTATGAGGCGATAAGCCGTGCTCATGAAGCCATTCTCCGTGTGCAGCAGGGCTTGCAAGACAACCTCTCCGGCGAGTTGCTCTCCATGGATCTGCAGGACTGCCTTGCGGCTCTCGGCGAAGTGACCGGACAGATCACCAACGCCGAAGTTCTGGCGAATATATTTAGCAAATTCTGTATAGGCAAATGATACTTTCTATGACCGGCTACGGAAAAGCCGAAACAATTTTCCGAGGACATAAACTGATTTGCGAGATTCGCTCGCTGAACTCCAAATCCATGGACCTCTCGACGAGGCTCATTCCTGCGCTTCGTGCGCATGAGTTGGACATCCGTACCATCATCACTTCCCGCCTCGAGCGCGGCAAGGTGGATCTCGCCATCTGCGAGCAGACTTCCCTCCCTGCAGGGGAAGGTCAGAGTGGTGCTTCACCCATCAATTGGGCGGCAGCGAAGACTTACGCGCAGCAGTACGGCGAGCAGTTTGGCGAACCGGTACCGGCTGAAGTGATGGCGGCTATCCTGCGTTTCCCGGATGTACAGAAGACCGCCGAAGAGGAGTCCGAAATGACGGACGAGGAATGGAAAGATATTCAGGCTCTCCTGGACCGCGCCATCGAAGCCTTCATCGCCTTCCGTACCCAAGAAGGAGCGGCGTTGCAAGCGATGTTCACGGAGAAACTCGACGGCATCGCAGCCTTGCTCGCCCAAGTAGAGCCGTTTGAGAAAGGGCGCGTGGCGAAGATCAAAGAGCGGCTGGAAGCTAACCTCGCACAACTCTCCGCTGAGACGCAGGCGCAGACCGACCGCAACCGGCTCGAGCAGGAGATGATCTACTACCTCGAGAAACTTGACATCACCGAGGAGAAAGTGCGCCTGACGAACCATATCAAGTATTTCCGTGAGACCATGGGCGGTGAAGGTGCCGGAGTCGGCAAGAAACTCGGCTTCATCGCTCAGGAGATGGGACGCGAGATCAACACCCTCGGCTCCAAATCCAACCAATCGGAAATGCAGATCATCGTCGTTAAGATGAAAGATATCCTTGAACAAATCAAAGAGCAAGTATTGAACGTCCTATGATCTATATTTTTTGTGCGCCTTCGGGCAGCGGTAAATCGACCATGGTGAAGCATCTGCTCACCCAGCATCCGGATCTCTTTGAACTCTCGGTATCCTGCACGACGCGTCCTCCGCGTGGACAGGAAGTACACGGCAAAGAGTATTACTTTATCTCTGTTGAGGAGTTCCAGAAACGCATCGAGAACAATGACTTCATCGAGTATGAGCAGGTCTATGATGGTCTTTATTACGGGACGCTCAAGGAGGAGATTGACCGCATTGAGGCGGCAGGACGGCAGGTGCTTTTTGACGTTGATGTGAAAGGTGGTCTGAACCTCAAGAAGATCCTTGGCGATAAAGCGACTTCAATCTTTATCTGTCCGCCGTCCATCGAGGAACTGCGCCGTCGTCTGGAAGGCCGTGGGGACACGAGCCCGGAGATGATCGAGAAACGCCTCGCGAAAGCGGAAGAAGAACTCTCCTACAAACCCTACTTCGACCGCGTGGTCGTAAACGATGACCTCACCCATGCCTTCGAACAATTAGACGCCATCATAGCAGAATGAAAATCGGAATATATGGCGGAAGTTTCAACCCCGTGCATTTCGGGCATGTGGGATTGGCAAAATGGGTCATCGAGCATACGGATCTCGATGAGTTATGGCTCATGGTCAGCCCCAATAACCCGCTCAAAGATGCCGGTATCTTAGCGCCCGAAGAAGAACGCTTGGCAGCCGTCCGCGAGGCGATAAAAGACATCCCCGGAGTGAAAGCATCGGATTTTGAGTTCTCGCTTCCGCGACCGTCTTATACTGCCAACACCCTGCGCGAACTGCAAAAACAATTCCCCGAGTACGAGTTCACGCTCGTCATCGGGGAAGATAATCTGGCTATTTTTGATAAATGGCGCGAGTACGAATATATCCTCGCGAACTTCCGGATCTTCGTCTATCCCAGAACGTCCTCCCGACAAACGGGAGGAGTGGCCTCTGCCGAGAAGGGCAAGATAAATACCGCGAAGTCGGTCAAGGAACTTCAGTTCCTCAGTGAAGCACCTCTTTTCGACATATCATCATCCGCCATTCGCCATTCGCGCGGACTTCAATAAGACGTAGCCCGTTCTTTTTTGCCTCTTCTTCGAGTGCCGGACAATCGGTCTCATAAAATCCGCTCATCCATACTTCTCCTCCTTCTTTTATTATGCGCGCGTAGATAGGCATCTGCGCGAGGAGGATGTTGCGGTGGATATTGGCGAGGACTAAGTCGAATACAGACCGACCTTCAGTCTGACAGAGTACAGACCGTTCGCCTTGCTCATTGACAGATCCCAGACGCACATCCAACTCTACGCCATTCAGAGCAGCGTTCTCGAGCGTGTTCTGCACGGACTTGTCGTCAATATCTACTGCCAGCACATGCGCCGCACCGAGTTTCTTGGCAAAGATCCCCAACACCCCGGTTCCGCACCCATTGTCAAGGACATTAAATTTAAAATTTGAAATTTGAGATTTGAAATTAATTAATGCCTCAATCATCATCGCCGTCGTCTCGTGGTGGCCGGCACCGAAGGCACAATGCGGGATGATCTTCACGCCCAGTGGCAGTTCTTGCACCGGGTGCTCGGCTTCCCAAACCGCATTCCAATTCTCATCGGGCACTTCTTCCACCGATAGAAGCGTCGCTCCTTCGGTATCGGAGATCTGCGCTTGGATGGCTTCTTGGTTTTGTTCCCATAGATCCGAAGGGATGTAATAATCCGCATGGCCTGCTTGCTCCGGTTCTAAACCGGCGTCTATGGTATCGACGCCGAGGTCGCAAAGTTCCTGGTCAAACACTTCTTTCTGCCATTCCTCGGCAAAATCCGTCGTTATATGTAATACGTGGTACTTCATTTGTCGCTAATCATTTGCAAAGCCTCGCCCACGAGGTAATTACTGCCGCCGATAAAGACCGCATCCTCCTCTGCGGCGTGTTCCAACGCATAGTTGATTGCCTCTTTCGGATCATTGATGGACATCGGCTGAATACTGAATGCTGAATGCTGAATACTCTCCCACATCGCCAACATCTCCTCCGCCGTCCTTGCGCGCTTCGTATTCGGGGTGGTGAAGATATAATGGTATTTGTCGTCGCTCGGCAGCAGCCGCATGACGACGTCTGTATCTTTGTCGTTGACCATGCCGAAGACGATCCATATATGCGGGTTCGGGAGGGTCTTGAGTTGCTGGGCAACGTACTGGATTCCGTGGCTGTTATGTCCGGTGTCGCAGATCACGAGCGGCTTCTCACGCAGCGTCTCCCATCGTCCGCGAAGCCCCGTCAGACTGCATACGTGGCTAAAACCCTCGTGGATAGCGTCTCTGCTGATGGAAAAATGCTCCCTTCCTTTTAGGGAAGGGTTGGGGTTAGGCCATCTCAGCACCTGCAACGCCACAAATGCCGTCTGGAGGTTTTTCTCCTGATAGAGGCCTTTGAGTTCGCACTCGGGCGCTTCGCGAAGCCTTCGGGTGCGCAGGTAACCGCATTGATCGGCGAACCAAATCCTGCAGTCGGTGGTCTCCAGTCCTTCGCCTAAGATACCGCACTCCTGCGCTTTGTCGAGGAAGACGTTCATCGTCTGGGGATGCGTCTCGCCGATGACGCAAGGCACGCCGGGTTTGATGATACCGGCTTTCTCACGGGCGATCTTTGCAAGCGTGTTGCCCAAGAACTCCGTGTGATCCAGACCGATATTCGTGATGACGGAGAGAATCGGAGTGAGGACGTTGGTGCTGTCGAGCCTTCCTCCGAGTCCCACTTCAACGACTGCAATATCTACCTCCTGCGCTACAAAATAGGCAAAAGCCATGGCGGTCATGGTCTCGAAGAAAGAGGGTTGTGCCTCGTCAAGAAATGCGCGGTTTGTCTCAACAAACTGCGCCACTTCGCTCTCGGGAATCGGCACTCCGTTGACGCGGATCCGTTCGGTAAGGGAGACAAGATGCGGGCTGGTGTACAGCCCCACTTTGTAACCCGCGGCCTGCAGCACAGCGGCGATGAGATGGGATGTCGAACCCTTGCCGTTGGTGCCTGCCACATGGATCGCCCGCAACTTCTCTTGCGGATTGCCGACGTGCGCCATGAGCCGGAGCGTGTTCTCCAGACCGGGCTTGTACGCTGCCGCACCTACCAGATGAAACGGCGGCCGCGCGTTATACAAATATTCTATCGCTTCTTTGTAGCTCATATAATTTCTCCTCCCCTTCATGGGAGGTCGGGTGGGGCTCATTCTTTCGTCACTACATTAAACTCCAACACGCCTTCCATCCGTTTGGTCACGAGCCATTTGTAGAACTGCGGGGTGACGTGAATCGCGTTGGAGCGGCTGGTGAGAGATATCTGCTGGCGGTTGAGGGGATTGAAAACGGATATATGTACGCGCTCGGAGCCTTTGTTGGCCTTGAGCACGTCGTTCAGTTCGTCAATCAGCTCGTAACTCAAGGCGTCCAACGACAACCGGATATTGATGCCCTCCACACGTTTGTCCTGCGCCTCGTTCATCATCTCCACCTGCTGCACTACGAACTCAAACTCCGCCTCCTCATCTTTGGCTTCCTTAAACCATTTCATGCCGGCGCCTTTCTGTTGCACAACACCTGTGACAAGGACGAAGAGGTCCTTGAGCATGAGGTGGGCAAACTGCGCGTAGGCGTTGCCGAAGAGTACGAACTGATAAGAGCCGGTGTAATCCTCAATGGTGTAACGGCCGTACGGGTTGCCTTTCTGCGAACGCAACTGCTCCGCTTCTATGATGAGTCCGCCTATGAGGCAGGCTTGGTTCTTATGTGCGGCAAGGAATTCCGAAGGCAGGAGGACCTGCTCATCCGGTTCTTCTATCTGCTGCTTGCGGAGGGTGATCTCCGCTTCGTTACGGGCGTCCGGGCGACGCCATTTATCAAACTGCGACATCTCTAACGCCGTGGTGTTGCTCAACTCGTTGACCTCGAACGCATACTCGTCCAGAGGGTGCGCGGAGAGGTAGATGCCGATGAGTTCTTTCTCTTTGTTGAGCCGCTCGATGGTGTCCCAACGGGGTACTTGCGGCAGGGAAGGGTGGTGTATATCCACCTCGATGTCGAAATCGTCGAAGAGCGAATTGGCGTTGGAGGCCTTGTCTGCCTGCCATTTATTGCCGTAGTTCATCAGCAGGTCGAGTCCCGATTCACCATTGTCGTTGACGCCGAAGAACTGCTCGCGGTAGATGTCCTCGAAGCACTCGAAGGCACCTGCCTGCGCGAGGTTCTCGATGGTCTTGCGGTTACAGGACTGCAGGTTCACGCGCTCCAGAAAATCGAAGATATCTTTGTATTTGCCGTTTTTCTCGCGCTCTTTGATGATGGCCTCTGCGGCGCCTTCGCCGACACCTTTGATGCCGCCCAGGCCGAACCGGATAGCACCTTTCTCGTTGACCGTGAAGGACAACTCCGACTCGTTCACGTCCGGCTCCAAGACACTCAGGCCGAGCGCTTTGCATTCGTCCATGAGTTTGGTCACCTCCTTGATATCGTCCTTGTGGACGGTGAGGTTCGCCGCCATGAACTCCGCCGGGTAATGGGCTTTGAGGTAACCCGTCTGATAAGCTACCCACGAGTAGCAAGCCGCATGAGATTTATTGAAGGCATAGGATGCAAATTTCTTCCAGTCCTCCCAGATTTTCGTCAGCACTTTCGGGTCGTGACCGTTCGCTTTGCCGCCTTCCATGAACTTGACTTGCAGCGACTCCAGAACCGCCATCTGCTTCTTTCCCATCGCCTTACGGAGCTTGTCGCTCTCGCCGCGGGTGAAGTTCGCCAAGAGGCGGCTCAGAAGCATCACCTGCTCCTGATAAACGGTCACGCCATAAGTGTCCTTGAGGTATTTCTCCATCACAGGGATGTCGTACGTCACAGGTTCGAGACCCTGCTTGCGGCGGATGAACTGCGGGATATAATCCATCGGTCCCGGACGGTAGAGCGCGTTCATGGCGATGAGGTCGCCAATGACGGTCGGCTTCAACTCCCGCAGGTATTTCTGCATACCGGCGGACTCGAACTGAAAGACCGCTACCGTCCGTCCTTCCTGGAAGAGTTTGTAAGTCACCTCGTCGTCGATGGGTATATGATCGATGTCGATATCGATGCCTTGTGCTTTCTTGATGTTTCTCAGACACTCTTTGATGATCGTCAGGGTGATGAGGCCGAGGAAGTCCATCTTGATCAGACCCACGGACTCCACCACATGCCCGTCGTATTCGGTCACGAGCACACGTTTCTTACTGGTCTTATCCTCTACGGAACTCAGCGGCGCGAAGTTCGTCAAGTCGTCCGCACCGATGATCACGCCACAGGCGTGTACACCTACTTGCCTAATCGTACCTTCCAGCCGCGCTGCGTAGTCAAGCATCGAGCGTATATTCGGATCGCCGTTCTTATGCTCCTCTTTGAGTTCGGGGATGTACTTGTAGCAGTTCTTGAGGTTCACTTTGGGACGTTTGGCATCTTTCGGAAGGTCCTTCAGTAAGGAGTCCGGGAAATCGCGGTCGGGGATAAAGGACTTGAGCTCATTTACCCTCGCTAACGGCACTTGCTGCACGCGGCCGACATCGGCCAAAGCGGACTTGGTAGCCATCTTGCCGTAGGTCACGATATGCGCCACATGTGTCTCGCCGTACTTGCGGCTGACGTAATCAAGCACCTTGCCGCGGCCGCAATCCTCGAAATCCGTATCGATATCCGGCAGGGATATACGGTCGGGGTTGAGGAAACGCTCAAAAAGGAGGTCGTACTTAAGAGGATCCAGATCGGTGATCTTCAGACAGTAAGCCACTACCGAACCTGCCGCACTACCACGACCCGGACCGACCGAGACATCCAGATCTTCCCGCGCCGCACGGATGAAATCCATGACGATAAGGAAGTAACCCGGGAAACCCATCGTGATGATGGTGTTGAGTTCGAACTCGATACGCTCTTTCAGCTCCTCGTCGTTCGCTAACCGTTCCTCGCCGTAACGCTCTTTGGCGCCTTCCATCGTCAGATGGCGCAGGTACGCACTCTCGAACGCCAGACGGTCGGGGTAGTCTTCCTCTTTGCCGAACGAAGCGGGGATGTCGAACTTAGGCATGATCGGGTCATGGTCGATGTCGTAGATCTCCACCTTATCGACAATCTCCTGCGTGTTCTCCAGCGCTTCCGGCAGGTCGGGGAAGATAGCCGCCATCTCTTCGGGTGTCTTGAGCCACTCCTGTTTGGTATAGTGCATTCGGTTGACGTCGTTGACGAAGTGGTTGGTGCTCAGACAGATCAGTCGGTCATGCGCCTCCGCGTCTTCTTCGTTCACGAAGTGCGAGTCGTTGGTCGCAATAATCTTCACGCCGTATTTGCGGGCGAGCTCCACAAGCACAGGGTTCACCTGTTTCTGCCGCTCGTAAGTGTCCTGATCTCCTCCGGGTTTCTGCGTCTCATGGCGCTGTAACTCAATATAATAATCCTCGCCAAAGAGGTTCTTGAACCATTTTACCGTCTCCTCCGCCTCTTTGAACACCCCCTCCTCAATGAGTTCTGAGGTCAACCTGGAAGCGGTCTGTGCGCTGAGGTCAACCTGGATAGCGGTCTGTGCTCCTAATATCTTCTGCGGCAGCTCGCCGCCGAGACAAGCCGAACAACAGATGACACCTTCATGCCATTTCTCCAAGAGCTCCTTGTCAATACGCGGAGTATGGTAGAACGCGTCGGACATATATCCGTGCGAGACGATGCGGCAGAGGTTATGGTAGCCCACCATATTCTTTGCCAAGAGGATGAGGTGCCATCCCGAGCGGTCGATGACGTAGGTCTTACCCTCGCCGTTCACGGCTTTGTCGTCGCTCATGGAGTGTCTTCCGCGACGCGCACAATACGCCTCGCAGCCCACGATGGGCTTGAAGGGAACAAAAGGCTCACCTTTCTCTTCTGCGGCAGCTTTGAGTTTCTTATTCACGCCCTTGCAGTAGTCCAGCAGGTCCTTGATGCCGTACATATTGCCGTGATCGGTTAACGCCACGGCATTCATGCCCGTCGCCAGACACTTATCGACGATCTCCTCTACCTTGGAAAGTCCGTCCAGCAGGGAGTAGTGGGAGTGTACATGAAGATGTGTAAAATTCATATTTTCGCAATTTGGCTGCAAAGATAGTAATTTTTTTTCATTTTTGCAAGGCTTGGTGCTTTTTTTACAAAAAAACGCGCGCGGGCTTGCGTATGTCAGAAAAAAACAGTAAATTTGCACCCAAATTGCGTTAATAGGCAAAAACAGAACCATTTATTATGGCAAAAACAAAACCATACTTGGATAACGAAGGCAACGCTTTGCCTTATCCATGGCTCATCAATTTCATGCTGATGCTAGTCGGCGGGTCGCAGACATTGCGTCTGCGTTTCTGGAGTCGCAAGCCCCGCCACACAGCAGAGAAGACTCTACGAGACATACTCACTATTTCCCGCGACACCGTTTATGGCAAAGAGCACCATTTCGACCGCATCCTGAGCGCCACGAGTGCTGAGGACCTGTTTCGGTTGTACAGGCTCTATGTGCCGGTGAATAACTCGTTTGAGACGCTGCGGCCGTACGTAGAGCGGCATAAGAACGGCGAGGAGAACGTGCTCTTTCCCGGCAAGCCGGATATGTACGCAACGACATCGGGTACGACCTCCGAACCCAAATGGATTCCCATGACGCATAAGTACCTCAAGGACGTGTACGGCAAGATGAGCCATATATGGACCTGGAACTTTGTCAAGCACCGGAGTCGGATCTTCGGCGGCCGGATCTTCACGACGGTCGGCAAAGAGTGCGAGGGCTACGCGCCGGACGGGACGCTCTTCGGCTCCGTGAGCGGTGTGTTGGTGCGCGACATCCCGCAGATTATCAAGAAGCACTACACGGCCCCTGCGTCGGTGATGGCGATTCCGGATTACGGAACACGCAACTACGTCCTAATGCGGTTAGCGTTGCAGTACCGCGACGTGACGCTCTGGGCGACGGCGAACCCCGCAACGATCTTAGAACTGCTGCGGGCGCTCAATGAGAACACCGAGCAGATGATCAACGACATCGAGAAAGGCACCATCAGCGAAGATGTGGATATCCCGTACGAGATCCGTTCGGAGTTAGACGCGTATATCGCTCCATATCCTGAGAGAGCCGCAGAACTGCGGCAGATTCTCGCCGAGAAGGGACACTTGTACCCGAAGGACTTCTGGCCCTGGCTCCAGTACCTCAGTACCTGGAAATGCGGCAACACGAAGATCTACATGGACAAGTACATGGACCAGTTTAATTGGGACAAGACCTTCTACCAGGAGCTCGGCTATATAGCCACCGAGTGCCGGTTCGGTTTCTCGTTGGACGATACCAACGAGTCCGTCCTTTTCCCGCAGTTCCACTACTACGAGTTCGTCGAGGAGAGCGAGTTGGACAGCCCGCATAAGCACTTCCTGCAGATCGACGAGTTGGAGCTCGGCAAGCGTTACTGCGCGTACGTGACGACCTACTCGGGACTCTTCCGGTATAACATGAACGACCTCGTGGAGGTCGGCGGGTTCTACAAGAGCACCCCGACCGTACACATGATCTCGAAAGTCAACGGCATCGTCTCCATGACGGGTGAGAAGTTGTACGAACCGCAGTTCATGGACGCCGTACACCAGGCCGAGGAAGAGACGGGAATCAAGACGAAGTTCTTCGTCGGTTTCGCTGAGGTGGAGGAGAGTAAGTACCATTTCTACTACGAGTTCCAGGACGAGAAGATCAACCAGGAGCAGGCAGAGGCGTTTACCAAAGTGGTGGACGAGAAGCTGCAGCACATCAACGTGGAGTACGAATCCAAGCGGCAGTCTTTCCGTCTCCATGCTCCCGAGACCCATATACTCCTTTCTAACGCGTACGCGCGATTTAAGGCAGCATGCCTCAAGGACGGATTTAGGGACGGGCAGTTCAAGTTCAACTTGCTCATGCAGGACGAGAAACGGCGTAGCAAGTTCAACCTCATCCAACGCATGGAGAGCCGGTTTGACAAGATTAGTCAGAACATTATTGATAGAGCAAACAAGATAGATGATCGACAAAAAGAACGTGCTAAACGGCGTGCAAACCGTCGTACTGGATCTCGACGGGACGATGTACGATAAGTCGGGTCTGGCTGCCCGCATGGTAAGAAGGTTATTCTGGTGCCTGCCCTTGGTGATGGCAGAGCGCTGGGCTCGGCGAAACATGCACTACACCCAGTATGCCTCGGAGGAAGAGTACAACGACGCTTTCTTCCATTTCATGGCGCGTGGGCATTGGTGGAGCGCAGGTATCGCTGAGACGTGGTACAATAACTTCTATATGCCTGCGATGGTGCGGCTGATCCATCGTTACCACAAGCCCCGCAAAGAGGTTATGGAACTGGTGGAGGAGGCGAAGAGTAGGGGACTGAAACTCGCCATCTACTCCGACTACGGCTTTGTGGAGGAGAAATTAGAAGCGCTGGGTATCGACCCGGAGCCGTTTGAGTTGCTCATCGCTGCTCCGGAGCTGGGAGCCCTCAAACCCTCGGAACCCTGCGTGCGCAGGTTGCTGGAGATGTTAGAGGCAGATCCCGCAACAACGCTCTTCGTGGGCGATCGTGACGACAAGGACGGCGCCTCTGCCCGCGCCGTAGGAGCAAAGTTTTTGAAAGTATGAACAAGCGATATCAAGATCTGAAAGTCACTCCCGGAACTTATGTTCTGCCGGTGAAGATAGACTACCCGGAGGAGGATCCGTATGTAGGGCTGTACAAACCCGTTTATGACCGTCCGTACCCCGAGGTAGATGCAACTTATCCGTATGTGGATGATACATGGCGCAACAAACTGCGAATCTGGTTCGGCTACCGCATTGTGCGTCCGATCATGGGCGTGGTGCTGCGGCTGAAATACGGACTGAGATGGCAGATAGAGGGCGAGAAGAAATGGCACCGCAGCTCCTGTCCGATGCGACGGTACTTGAAGCAGTTTGACCTCTCACACGGAGCCATCACCATCGCTAACCATTGTTACCGGCACGACTGCGCGTCGGTGCTGACAGCCATCAATGGCACGCATCACATGCGTATCCCGATGTTCGCGCCGAACTTCCGCACCAAAGACCAGATCTTCCTCCGTATCATCGGCGGAATACCTATCCCTGCTCCGGAAGCAGGGCTCTCCGCTATGAAGGCGTTTAACGCTGCGTTCGATGAGTTCGACCGCCGCGGATATTGGTTTCATATCTTCCCCGAAGCCAAGCGATGGGACTGGTATAAGCCCTTGCGGCCTTTCCAGAAAGGCGCTTTCACGATGAGTTATAAGTACAACAAACCCATCATCCCGTTTGCAATCACGTACCGCGAGCGGAAGGGTATCTACCGGCTTTTCGGGAGCAAGGATGAACCGTTGACGCAAGTTATCATGGGGGCGCCCATCTATCCCGATACTACGGCTCCGAGAGCCGCCGAAACGGAGCGATTGATGAATTTAACACACGAAACGATATGCCGTTTGGCGGGTATAGAGAAAAACAGCTGGCCATCGTCGCTCTGATCGTCTCCATGATCATCTGGTCGGTGAGCGGGATCGCTATCAAACATGCGTTGGTAGCCTTGCCCCCGTTTACGATGATCCTCATGCGGTTTATTCCGTCGGTGTTGCTGATGCTTGTTATCGGCCTCGTGAGACGCAAGCACTCGCTCTTTTGTCTGCAGCGGATGGAACTCAAAGACCTGCCGCTGTTTCTCCTGGCGGGTTTCTGCCAGCCGTTCTTGTATTACATGCTCGAGACCTACGCCTACGACGCGCTCAACAGCCCGACAATCGCGGAGACCTTACTCTCGACGAGTCCGTTGCTGAGTCCGGTCTTTGCGGCAATCCTGCTGCGGGAGCGTATAACCGGCAATAATATCTTCGGTATTCTTATCTCTACGGGCGGCGTGTTTGTACTTACTCTTGCCGGGGCGGAGAACTACTCCATTGGCAGTTATTGGGGCGTGTTGTTGGCCTTCCTGGCAGTCTCGGCGGCGGTGATAGACTCTGTGATGATGCGTAAGGCGCCGATGCGGTACAGTGCGCTCTCCTTTGTATTCTACACCCAGGTAATCAGTCTGCTCTTCTTTATCCCGGTGTGGTTCTGGCGCGAAGGACCGAGTGCGCTCAGGGCGATTGAATGGAGTACGCTCGCAGACCCGTCTTCCTCTCTTACAACTGCCCTTTGGTCGGTTTCATACCTGACGGTGTTTGCGTCCGTGACGGCGTTCATCCTCTTCTGTTACGCCTTGCGGCAGATAGGCGTGACGAAGGCAAATGCCTTCAATAATATCCGTCCGGTGTTTACGGCAATCTGGATGTTTCTCTTCTTCGGCGAACATCTGCCTGCACTCAAATGGGTAGGTATAGGATTGATTATTTTCGGACTCTTTATATGCCAAAAACGCGAAAAAACCGATAAATCGTAAGAATAATTTGCACACACGAAATAAATTTCGTACCTTTGCACGATTTTTTGTGGATTATAAAGAAAAATAACAAACAATTATGAATATTTATACGATTGACTTCTTTTACGACCTGCTGTTTATTATGTTTATAATCGGCCTGGTTGTATTTGTGTCCCTGTATTACGTGGACGCCGGTTATGGTAAGATGCGTTCGGAGAAATGGGGCCCGGCGATGAATAATAAAGTAGGGTGGTTCCTCATGGAGTGTCCGGTGTTCTTCGTCGTATGGTATGAGTATTTCAAAGCGATGGGCAGCGCTGATCCGGTGATTGCCGAGGCAGCGAAGAGTGCGCCTTACTGGCTCTTCTTCCTCTTCTTTGAGTTCCATTATTTCCAGCGTTCGTTCATCTTCCCGTTCCTGCTGAAGGGCAAGAGCAAGATGCCGGTAGCAATCATGATTCTGTCGGTCGTATGGAATCTTATCAATGGTTATATCCAGGGTTTCTGGTTGTTCCATCTGGCGCCGAAAGATCCGTTCTATGCGCACCTCTACTCGACGTCTTGGCTGACCGACCCCCGCTTCATCATCGGTACGGTTATCTTCTTTGTCGGATGGATTATTAACATGCATTCCGACTACGTGATCCGCCATCTGCGCAAGCCCGGTGACACGAACCATTACCTGCCCAAGAAAGGGCTCTACAAGTACGTCACGAGTGCCAATTACCTCGGTGAGATCACCGAATGGCTCGGCTTTGCGATCCTCACTTGGTCGCTCGCAGGACTGCTCTTCTTCTGGTTCTCGTGCTGCAACCTCGTGCCGCGCAGCAATGCTATCTACAAGAAGTACGAGGAGGAGTTCCCCGATGAGTTCGACCGCAAGAAACTGAAACGCATCATTCCGTTTATTTACTAATGAACAATAAACTCTTTACACCCTATCAATTAGGGCCGATTACGCTGCGGAACCGCATCATCCGTTCCGCGGCATTCGAAAATATGGCGCGTCATAATGCGCCGACCAAGGAGCTTCAGGACTATCACGTCTCCGTAGCCCGCGGCGGAGTAGGCATGACTACCGTCGCTTACTGCGCGGTGGACCTCTCCGGCGTCTCTTTTGACGGCCAGCTCTATGTCCGCGAGGAGATCATCCCTCAGATGAGGCAGATGACCGACGCCATCCACGCCGAGGGCGCGAAAGCATCCATCCAACTCGGACATTGCGGTAACATGACGCATTTCTACACCTGCCACTGCATGCCTGTTTCTGCGGATACATGGTTCAACCTCTATAGCCCGACGATCCATCGGAGACTAAAGGTCTCGGAGATCAAGGGGCTTGTCAAGAAGTTCGGTGAGGCGGTCGATTGGGCTCGTACCTGCGGCTTTGACTGCGTGGAGATCCACGCCGGCCACGCCTACCTCATCTCGCAGTTCCTCGCGCCGCGTACGAACCACCGCCACGATGAGTACGGCGGTTCGTTTGAGAACCGTGTACGCTTCCTCAACGAAGTACTCGACGAAGTGATGATCCATGCCAAGGACGACATGGCGGTCGTGGTAAAGACGAACATGTGGGACGATTGTTGGAAAGGTGTATCTATTGAGGAGGGTATTCGGATTGCCAAGGAGATTGCCAAACATAAGGTGCACGGTATTGTCCTCTCCGGCGGTACCGTCAGTCGTTCGCCGATGACCATCCTCTCCGGCGCAATGCCCTACAAGACCCTTGCGCATTACATGCCGATGAAGTCCTTCTGGTGGCTCAAAGCAGCGCTCAATATACCCGGTGTGCACCAGATCATGCTGCCTACTTCGCCTTTCAAAGAACTCTATTTCATGGACAAAGCGAAGCTTTTCCAACAAGCATTAGAAGAAACTCTCCTCCCCTCCATGAGGAGGTCGGGTGGGGCTCCGACCCTCATTTATGTAGGCGGCGTGCAATCCGGCGATAACTGCTACCAGATTATGGACGAAGGCTTCGAACTCTTCCAGATAGCACACGTGCTCATCAAGGATCCGGAGTTCGTGCACCATGTGGAGGCGAATCCGCATTACCACGCAGGCTGCGGAAGGTCGAATTACTGCGTAGGACGTATGTACACGCTGGATATGAAATGCCACGAGTGCGTAGAGCGCGATGGCGAGGTTATCCCTGAGCGTATTCAGAAAGAGATTGCTAAATTAGAGAAGGATGCTGAGCTTAGTAACGGGCGCAAGTAGCGGTATAGGTCTGCAGTACGCTACCGCCTTGGCGCGGGATTATCACTCTGACCTCCTTCTGGTGAGCAACCAGCAGGAGGAGTTGGATTGCGTGGCGGCTGACTTGGCGGAAAAGTACGGCGTGAAAACCACTGCGCATTTTGCCGACCTCTCTCTCCCCGACGCTGCAGAGCAACTCTTCGCATGGACCAAAGAGAACAATTTTACCGTCGATGTGCTCATCAATAACGCGGGAGTGTTTTTCTTCAACCCCTATATCGAGACCTCGATGAAGCGCATTGAGTTGATGCTCCAACTGCACGTCATGACCGTCGCCAAACTCACCCGCCTCTTCGCCGAAGATATGGCTAAAAGATCTGTCAGCGATAGCGGTCTTCCCATGAAAGGCTACATCCTCAATATGAGTTCGATGTCGGCATGGATGGCGATGCCGGGAATCCAGACCTATAATGCGTCAAAAGCGTTTATCTATAACTTCTCGAAGTCCCTCTGGTACGAGTTCAAACCACTCGGCGTCGGCATCACTGTCATGGCGCCCGGAGCCGTGGATACAGCCCTCTTCGGACTCTCGCCCAAGTTGCGCAAGTTAGCGGTGAACCTGACGGTCTCTATTCCTCCGGAGAAACTTGTTAAACGCGCCTTGAAGAAACTCTTTAAGAACAAGAAAGCGGACACCCCGGGTTTCTTGAATTGGCTTGCTACGCCGCTCTTGAAACACACGCCCGATTGGATGCTCTTCCTTGCGATGAAGTACGTCGGTAAGTACCAGAAATAGTAATTTCCTTCCCAAAATCGTTATTTTTAGGGATTGTATAAATGACGAAAAAGTAGTACCTTTGTATTGTTTTTAAAAGGCAATACAGAGGTATTATTATGTATCGGCAAATAATCTTTTCAGCAAGGCACTTAAGCCTGTTTATCTTATTGATTTCGTGCGCGTTACATGCGTACGCAGGGGATTCTATAACGGTCTCTGTTGCGGACCTTCAGGCGCTCGTTCAGCGTGTGGAGAGGCTCGAACAAGCCCAGCAACAGACGGTAGAGAAAAAAGACACTCTATCCCCCAAAATTGGTAAAACACGACGTTTTACTATCGGCGGTTACGGTGAGATTACCGCCAAACATTGTTTCTACTCCAACAACTATCTTCGTTATGGCAAGAACCCCGAGCGGTTTGCCAACGATCATTACGGCGAGTTTGATCTGCCGCACGTGGTGATTTACATGGGCTATGACTTCGGTCATGGATGGTCGGTAGGCACGGAGATCGAGTTCGAGCACGGCGGTACGGAGAGTGCCATCGAGATCGAAGAGGAAGAAGGCGGCGAGTACGAGAGTGAGATCGAGCGCGGTGGTGAAGTGGCATTAGAGCAGTTTTGGCTGCAGAAAGCCTTCAACCGCTACGCGATCATCCGGGCAGGTATGCAGGTCATCCCCGTCGGCGGTCTGAACGCCCACCACGAATCGACGGAGTACTTCGGCGTGTACCGTAACGAAGGCGATTTCACCATCATCCCGAGTACCTGGCATGAGGTGGCGCTGACGTTCATGGGAAGCACCAAGAACGGTTTTCATTACCAGGCGATGTTCCTTCCCGGGCTCGATAGCGATCGTTTTAACCGAAAGAATTGGGTCAAACCCGGAGCTGGCAGTCCGTATGAGTTTAAGATTGCGAACGTCTTTGCCGGTGCAGCGAGGGTGGATTATACGGGCGTGAAAGGACTTCGTCTCTCCCTCAGCGGGTACTGCGGTAACTCCTTCCGCAATACCCTCTCAAAGTCCAACGCCGAGTTGGACGAGAGTGCGTACAAGGACGTCAAGGGTACGGTCTCCATCGGCGCGTTTGATTTCCAATACAAGGACTACGGTCTCATCCTCCGCGGTAGTTTCACCTACGGTCATCTGTCCGATGCGGCGGCGATCACGCAATACAATATCGCAATGCGCAAAGGCTCCGTTTCCTCCAAGCAATGGGTTGCGTCCGATGCACTTGCAGCAGGTATAGAAGCAGGTTACGACTTCTTCTCGCTCAACAATAAACTCAAAGAGAAGAACCAATCCTTCTACCTCTTCGCGCGGTACGACTACTACGACTCGATGTTCCGCTACGACGGCAAACCGACGGATATGTACTCCTGGTGCGGTAGGCACCGTGCGGCGGTGGGTATCAACTACTTCCCTATCAAGCAGATCGGCGTGAAGGCGGAGTTCTCCTACGGTATATTGAAAAAAGGAACGCGCGCGGACGGTACGCGCGGGAAGCTCTACAACGACGAACCGCAGATTGCCGTAGGAATCGTCTATGCAGGATTTTATCAACTATAAATACTAACAAATTACAATCATTATGAAAAAGAAGTTTCTTTTATTCTCGCTCATCGGCTTGGTAGCATTGAGCGGATGTAAGAAGGGTGACACAGAGGTCACCACGGACAAAGAGGCGGCGTTGCAACGCGCCATGAAGCCTTATGTAGAGAACACGGTCATCGCCACCTATTCCTCCATGGCGGATGAGGGTCTGAAGCTGCTGGACAAATGCCAGCAGATCCTCAAGGCACAGGAGGCAGGGACGGATTACTCCGAACTCATGAAAGCTGCCGGTACGGACTGGAGAGCGATGCGTAAGTACTGGGAGCAGAGTGAGGCCTTCCTGTACGGTCCTGCAGCGGGACATAACATCGACCCGCACATCGATTCCTGGCCTTTGGATTTCAATGCGATGAAAGCGTTGCTGAACGATCCGCAGAAGATGGCGGAGCTGGAGGCTGAAGGCGGTTCGTACGTAGGCGACAAGCTCGGTTACGCCCTCAAGGGTTTCCATGCTTGCGAGTACTTGCTCTTTGAATCCATAGAGAAAGAAGGCCGTGCTGTGGGTACCGGCAGGCCTCATGCAGCAAACCTCACGCACGCCGAGGCGGTTTATCTGCTTGGTATCGTCGAGGACCTCACGCAGCAGGCAATCCTGCTCGAAGACTGCTGGGCTGGTAAGGTGAGCGAGGCCAAAGAGGCGGTTATCACGGTGGATGACGAGTCGCTCAGCTACGGAGAGAACTACGGCGAGTATCTCGTTAACGCAGGTCAGGCGGGAAGTCTCTATAAGACTTATCAGGAGGCTGCAGAAGAGATCATCGCCGGATGTGTAGATATTGCCGGTGAGGTAGCGGACCTGAAGATGGGTAATCCGTATATCAGCAGTACTCCCGACCAACGCGACTACATCGAGAGCCCGTACAGCTGCACTTCGACGATTGATTTTGCGGATAACATCCGTTCTATCCGTCACGCTTACTGCGGTGCGCAGGCCGGTGACTACGCCATCTCAAACTATATCTACCAGCAGGACGCAGACTTGGACGGCAAGGTGCGCAAAGCCATCGATGCCTCCATCGCTGCCATCGAAGCCATCGAAGACTTTGAGAACACGGCTAAGGGCAACGCTAAGGTAAAAGCGGCAATCGATCAGGTTTCCGAACTCGAAGGACTCCTCGATGACGAGGTGCTGCCCCTCTTATCGAAATAACGAAATCTCGAAATATCGATATATCGAAAAACAATATCATTATGAAAAAAGAATTTTTATTCATGGCTCTGGCGGCGGTAGCGCTCGTAGGTTGTAAGAAAGATCCCACGCCGACTCCGGAGCCCGTGACCGACCTGCCGGAGTGGTACTACACCGGTGGCCGGTTAGGTACGACGACCAACACCTCTTCCATGACCTTCCGTCAGCCGACACCGGCTACCGAAGAGGCAGGTCTCGGAACAATGTTTGCGCAGGGCGATAACATCGCCGAGAAAGATTTCGTGACGGACACCACAGGACGTCAGCATGGTCTGGGACCGATCTATGTCCGCGCCTCCTGCCAGCACTGTCACCCGAACTACTCGCACGGAACCTCCGTCCCCGAAGGCACCTATAACGCCAAGGATCAGGGTAACGGAACGCTGCTCGTGGTCATTAATCCTCAGACGCAGGCCTACGTAACTTGGCTCGCCGGCATGCCGCAACTCTTCGGTGCTGCACCTTTCAAGGCGCCGCTGGATCCCGATCAGATCACGGTGACCTGGAAGACGGCGACGGATGAGCACGGCAACAAGTTCCCCGACGGCGAGACCTACGAGTTGCGCTACCCGGAGGTGAAGATGCCGAACACCGCCGTTTACGTCTATAACCAAGGCTACCGCGACCCGGACGGCTTGCTCGAGAGCGAGGGCTACGAAGTGAAGCTGGAGAACACGATCGGCGTGTACGGTACGGGACTTCTCGATGCCATTACCGATGAAGATATCATCGCCCAGTATGAGAAAGAGGCGACAGACGGCAAACTCAAAAACGGTCTGAACCATGCTTTCTGGAACGGCGGTTTCCAGACCTCCGGCTACTATAAGAACGACCCGCAGTGGGGTCCGAAACGTTTCACGTACGCCCTCACCCGTGGACCGATCATGGATGCTGCAGGGGCGAACGCTATCTGGAACATCACCAACGTCACCCGTTCCGACCGTCGTTACCACTATCTCGACCTTGACGGCACAATCTACGCGAAGTATGCTTCCAAAGATCCGGAGGTACAAGCAGCGTTTGGTACCGAGCAGGAGATATACGACTACCTGACCTCCAAGTCTCTGCCGGCGGAGATGACCGACGACGAGTTCACGCAGGTCATGATCTGGCACCGCGGTCTGGCGGTTCCGGCAGCTCGTAACGTGAACGACAGTGCGGTTCTGCGCGGAAAAGAACTCTTTTCGAAGATTGGCTGCGACTACTGCCATCGTCCTACTTGGACTACCGGACCGGACGAAGTGCGTGACCCGAACCATTTCCCCGTCACCGCTTCGATGCCGCGCTATCCGAACCAGAAGATCTGGCCTTATACCGATATGGTTCAGCATAAGCTCTGCATGGTCAATGATATCCGTACCGGTTGGTGCCGTACGACGCCGCTTTGGGGTAGGGGCTTGCATCGCAAGGCTACCGGTGACGCTTACGAAGCACGTCTGCACGACACCCGTGCCCGCAATGTGATCGAAGCGATCATGTGGCATGGCTATAGCGAGCAATCCGATGCCTACTGGCCGACCCAGCAGTTCTATAAACTCAATAAAAAAGACCGCGATGCAGTCGTTGCTTTCATCAATGCGATTTAGTCGGAAATCGTTTACATATGTGTTGCACATAGCCCTTGCGATCATTATCGTGGGGGCATGTGTGACGCATTTCTTCGGCGTCCAAGGTGAGATACACTTGCGTGCGGACAAGGCGGAGACGCTCTCGGTAGCGAATAAGCCCGTTTCTCTCTTCCTTTGGGATTTTCAGATCCTCAACGATGCGGAAGGCAACCCGGTGGATTTCGTTTCGGACTTGCGCCTCTTGGACCGCAGTGCCCGGACGCCGGACCACCAGATGAAGATCGACGAAGGCACCGTGCGCATGAACAACCCCCTCAAGTACCGCGGCTATCGGTTCTGCCAGTCGGACTACGACAGCGATCAGATGGGCGTGACCCTCTCGTATAACTACGATCCGTGGGGTATCGGCATCACCTATACCGGCTACGCACTCTTGCTGCTCGGCATGACCACGTTCTTCTTCCAGAAGAACACCTACTTCCGTGCCCTTTGGAACAAGATGATAGCTGCTTTCCCCGTTTATGGCAGGGTAGGAGCCGGTCTCTTTGCGGTTCTTATCACCGTCTTGGCTTTTGTCATGACGAAGGTCGTCACGCCCAAACCGCCCCTTCAGCCTGTCCTCCAGACGCCGCTCTTGGGAATCCACGTCTCGGTGATCATGCTCTCCTATACGCTCTTTGCGGTGGTGATGATCAACGGCATCTTGGGCCTCTGCGTAGCGCGTTGGCGCGAGACGCTGATGAACCTCTCGCAGCTTCTCTTGTACCCTGCAGTCTTCTGCCTCACGGCCGGCATCTTTATCGGTGCTGTATGGGCGAACCTCTCCTGGGGACGTTATTGGGGATGGGATCCGAAAGAGACTTGGGCGCTCATCACCATGCTCGTTTACGCAGCGATGATCCATTGGCCGGTGATCCTCAAGGCGCGAGGGCGCAAACCCGCTTCGCAGGTTGCCTACCATATCATCTCCATCATCGCGTTCGTCTTTGTCTTATTCACGTATTTCGGAGTCAACCACCTCCTTGGAGGCTTACACTCTTATGCATAAAAAAAAACGGGGCTCGTCCCCGTTCTTTTTTTATTTCTGTCTTTTTTATTTCAGTTCTTTCAGCGCTCTCTTCAGCTCCTTGTCGTAGCGGAGGTTATACGCCGCTTGACCTTTCTGGTAGTAGTACCGCAGCACGATCTCTGTGCCCAGGAGTTGTTTCACTTCCTCTTTGTTGCGCTCGATGGCTTTGCGGAAGTCCGGCGTCAGCACCGGCTCCAGAGCCTCTAACTGCGCGAGCGTCGCGGAGTCGATATCTTCGTGCTTCGCCATCTTGATCATGTCTTCGAAGAACTTCGAGGTCTCCGTCTCGTATTTGAATCCCCGTTCGTCCAGGAACCGGCAGAAATCCTCTATCTCCTCGTCCGTTAACTCGAACACCTCAGGGCGGGCAATCGAGTCATGCAGACGGTGGTAACGCGTCGCGTAGTCGAAGAAATAATGATTGATATACAGCGAATAGGTGATATCTACCTTGCCTGAATCCGAGAGAACGATATCCGGCAGGATGCCGCCTGCGGTGTCGCGTTTGAGTTCATGCCCTTTCTGCCGCTCGCTGTAGTCGATCGCCTGAATACACCGTCCCGAAGGCAGGTAGTACTTACTCGTCGTGACCTTCACATGACCGCCGTATGCAATCGGCCGCACGTTCTGCACAAGCCCCTTGCCAAACGTCCGCTGACCCACTAACGTAGCGCGATGGAGGTCCTGCAAGGCACCGGAGACGATCTCGGAAGCGGACGCGGAGTTCTTATCTACCAGCACCACGAGCGGCAAGTCTTTGTACCGCGGGTTGTTCCGTGTCTGGTAGGTGTTGTTACTACGCGCCGTCTTGCCGCGCGTCTCCACGATCGTCGTATTGCGATCTACAAAGAGATTGACGATCTGCATCGCCTCATCCACGATACCTCCGCCGTTACCGCGCAGGTCGATCACCAGACCCTTGGCGCCGTGGTTATAGTACAGGTCGTCCAGCGCGTTGCTGAAGTCCTGCGCCGAACCTTCTGTAAACTCTCCGAAAGCGATGTATCCGATCGGGTAGGGCAGGGTGTCTGCTTGAAGAATCGTCGCATAACTGACGGGCTCCAAGTGAATATCTTCGCGGACGATGGAGACCTTGAACGGCTTCTCCACACCTTCGCGCTCGAGCTCCAAGACCACCGTCGTACCCGGTTCGCCGCGGAGGTTATTGCTTACCTCGCTCACGCTCAGACCCTTCGTCGTCTTGCCATCTACGGAAAGAATCCTGTCTCCCGCTTGCACACCTGCCCGCTGAGCCGGCTTGCCCTCATAGGGGTTCACCGCGTACGTCCAGAGGCTGTCTTTCGATACTTTCCCTTTGTACTTGGTACTTTGTCCCTTGGTACTTGGTTTGGGCCGTTGTTGTATAATCGAACCGATACCGCCGTACTTACCCGTGGTCAGCATACGCAGATCGCGGTCGTTCTTCTTCGGATAATATACGGTATAAGGGTCGATCTTACGGAGCATCGCGTTGATGGCACTCTCCGTCAGATCCTCGTAGTTGAGGGTATCGACGTAGTTCACATCAACCTGACGCATCACGTCGTTGAAGATCGTGATACACTCATCCACCCGTACCGTCGACGGCCGCTCCTGCGCGTGAAGACTAACGCAGAGTATTAGGCACAAAATCGCTAACGTCTTTTCCATAAGCGTATAAATCACGTACTAAGGTGGAGGAGATATGCGCGTACTCGGGGCGCGTATAAAGGATCACGGTCTCAATCTCGCCGATCTGCTTGTTCGCCTCCGCCATGTTTCGTTCGTACTCAAAATCGCCGATGCAACGCATCCCGCGAAGGATGAACTTCGCATCTTGCTCTTTCGCGAAATCTACCGTCAGGCAGTCGTAGATAGCCACCTTCACGCGCGGTTCGTCTGCAAAAATCTTACGGATCGCCTCCTCGCGCTCACGGATCGGGAAGGTCTCTTTCTTCGTGCTGTTTCGGCCTATACCGATGATGATCTCATCAAATAACTCCAGACCACGCTTCACGATATCATAGTGGCCTACTGTAAAGGGATCAAACGATCCCGGAAATATTGCTCTTTTCATAATTTATCTTCGGATTATTATACATTTCATAAAGTTTAGTTCTCAAAAACTCCTCGTCCTTATTGGGGATGTCAATCATCGCCAGGCGGCTCTCGATGTACGCATCAAAATCCGTGCCACGTTCGTATATCTCGTAGCCCCGATGAATATGCCGGTCGATGATGTCGCACACGTGTTGCAGCTGGTCGTGGATCGGAGCCTCGCGGTACTCCGGATGCGCCGCTAATAGCGCGTCGATCTCCGGATTGATGCTTTGCGTCAAGCGATACACCACGTGTCCTTTGTATCCACGAATACCTGTCTTCATGGACAATACATCGTCTTTCGCGCGTTTTTTCCATTTCGGATTATCCCGTTTGAGCTGCATCTCTGCCGCCTTCAGGTAGTCGCACGGGTCGTACTCGTAGGTGATACTCACGGGGCAGATATTGAGCGCCTTGACGTTCTGAAAGAAGTCCTCGTCGCCCAGCGTCAGCATGTGCAGCACCGACGCTTGCGTCAGGTCGTTACTGTCTTTGGCGCGGCCCTCACGTTGAGCCAGCCAGATAGATTTGCCTTCCTCGCGGAGCGAACGGATATACGCCGAGAGCTGCTTCGAGTTCTCCAACTGCGCATGAGCCCCCGCACCGCGTTTGACCACAAAACAACGGTTGAAACGCACCAACACTTCGATCCATTTATAAGCAAACAAATTATTGCCGATGCCGATGAACGGACGGATGAAGTATTTGCATCTTAGCAGCAACGACAGCCATGCCGAGTCCAAGACGATGTCGCGGTGGTTCGTCATGAAGAAGGCCCCGTGTTTGATATCTTTCTCTATCTGTTTGCGGTCGCCCATGTAATCTAACTTGATACCTTCCGTCGTCCGCTTTGCCCAGATCCACAAGAGCGGAAAAGCAAACAGAAAATCGCAGATGGTCAGCAACCATCCCACGCGATAAGCTCTAATATCTCTAAATTTATCTTTCATAATCCTCCAACGCAGCCTTTGCTGCTTCCCGATACGCCACCATCAGTCCTCCGGTGCCGAGCAGCGTACCGCCGAAATAGCGCACCACGACCACTAGGATATTGTCTAATCCCCGTGCATCGATGGATCGCAAGATAGGTGCTCCGGCTGTACCGTGCGGTTCGCCGTCATCTTTGGTTCGCCAGAGGTTCGGTCCCAACCGGTACGCGTAGCACACATGCCGCGCGTCGTGGTACTTCTTCTTATACCACGTGATACGCGCTTTCGCTTCGTCCTCATTCGCTATCGGCTCTGCGAACCCTAAGAACTTACTCCCGCGATCTTTATAGATTCCTTCCGCTGCCATCCTAAATCCTAATCCCTAAATCCTAATCCCTAAATCCTAATCCCTAAATCCTAAAGGCCGCAGGCCTTCCTAATCTCCTTCGGTACGGCGTTCTTATGCACGAGGATGTCGTTGGTCTTGTACCGCATGAACGCCTCGCTCACGTACCAGATACCTTTGTAGTCGGACCGCATTGTGCCCCAGCTGTTCTTGATCATGTAGTACTTCTTGCCGTTTTGGTCTTTGGCGATACCGAAGATCTGCATCCCGTGGTCGTCGGTGTTCTCCCAGTTATCGAAGGCGTCCTGACGCATCTCTTGGGTGATCTCTTTCTCCGGCAGCGGTTTCTTCGTCAGTTCCTCTTTCTTCTTGTCGTTGCTCATGCCGACCCATTTAGCCATGTCGGAACCGGTGATATCTGCTCCGTGGTCGTCATCCGGCACTACGCCGATACCTTTTCTCGTAAAGCCCAACTCCGAAACATCCGCAGCCCATGCCAGCGTGTAGCCTTTAGCCAGCGCTTCGTCGATGATCTGCATCAACTCGTCGATCGGCACGTTGTACATCTGGTCCATACGCCAGTTATCCGGCACCTCCAGCGCGAACTTCTCGTAGAACGGATGATGCGTATAGGACGTGAAGGAGACGTAGTTCTCTTCCTTCAGCCCCAGGCTCTCCACAAAACTCTTCGGCGTGTATTTCTTGCCTTCGTACTCGAACTCCTCCGGACATTTGCCCAGGTACGTGTCGTAGATCGCTTGCAGACCCTCTTTCCACACCGGACTCAGTTTCTTCAGGCTCTTGAGGCCGTTCAGGTAACCGCCTGCCACCTTGTCCAACTCGCTATGAACGGGTAGGGTGTCGTTCTTCGTCCACCCGTAACGGATTCCCGGCATCGCCTCTTGCGGCACCAGACCGTAGTGCTCCATGCAATAAATGACATCATAGGCGCTACCTCCGGGCGCAAAATGCGGCTCGTTATACAGCCTTACGCAGTACGTCGCGCGGTCGATCATCGTCTTGCTCACGACATACATCTCGCTGAAATCCACCACTTTGCCTTTCTCCCGCAGCACCTCGCTCTCGAGGAATCCCAAGGTCGAGAACGCCCAGCAGGTCGAACTTCGGTTCTGGTCCTTCACCGGCGTGATACCCACGCTATCCACCGTCGTAAAACGGAAACCCTCTATACTGTCTTTCTCAACTTTCGTACTGTCGTTCTCAACTTTCGTACTGTCTTTCTGCGCCCAGGCCGTCATTCCGACAGCCAACGCGGCTATAATCATTAACTCTTTCATTCTTTACTCTGGAAATTCCATTAGGTATGCTTTGATGAACGCGTCGATATCTCCGTCCATGACGGCATTGACGTTACTCGTCTGATAGTTCGTCCGGTGGTCCTTCACGCGGCGGTCGTCGAAGACGTAACTCCGTATCTGGCTTCCCCATTCGATCTTCTTCTTGCCGGCTTCCACTTTCGCCTGAGCCTGCCTTCTCTTCTCGAGTTCCAACTCATACAGCTGACTCCTTAAATGCCGCAAAGCATTCTCTCTATTCTTCGGCTGGTCGCGCGTCTCGGTATTCTCGATGACGATCTCGTCCGGCTGGTTAGTCAAAGGGTTGACGAACTTATAATGTAACCGCACACCGGACTCCACTTTGTTGACGTTCTGTCCGCCGGCACCCGAACTGCGGAAGGTGTCCCAGCTGATTCCCGCAGGGTTGACCTCCACCTCAATCGTGTCATCAATCAGCGGCACGACAAACACGCTCGCAAAACTCGTCATGCGCTTTCCCTGCGCGTTATAAGGACTCACGCGCACCAGACGGTGCACGCCGTTCTCGCTCTTGAGATAACCGTACGCCATGTCGCCCTCGATATTGAACGTCACGGTCTTGATTCCCGCCTCATCGCCTTCCTGCAGGTTGGCGATCGTCACTTTATAATCGTGCTTCTCGCAGTACCGCTGGTACATACGCATCAGCTGTTCTGCCCAGTCCTGAGCCTCCGTTCCTCCTGCACCCGCGACGATCTTCAACACCGCCGGCATCTGGTCCTCTTCATGAGAAAGCATATTCTTCATCTCCAGGTCCTCGACCTCCGCGAGAGCGTGCGCATATGCCGCATCCACCTCTTCTTCGGTCACCAACTCCTCGCGGTAGTACTCATAACTGAGGTTCAGCTCCTCCACCGCCGCACGTACACCTTCGTATCCGTCGATCCAGCGTTTGATGCCCTTCACCTTGCGCATCTGCGCCTCGGCAGCTTTCGCGTCGTCCCAGAATCCCGGAGCCTGCGTATGCAGCTCTTCTTCCTCCAGCTGAATACGTTTCTCGTCGATCTGCAGGTACGCTTTCAGCTTGTCCGCACGTTGCTGCACATCTTTCAATTGTTCTATCGTAATCATAAGCCTATAATTTGCCAATTTAAAATCGGGTGCAAATTTACTGCTTTTTTTTGACATATGCAAATTTATTTGCAAAAAAAAAGCAGCAAGGTCTCCCTCACTGCCCTTCTTTCTTGGTAGTTCCGCGGGATAGTATCCCGCTCCGTATGTCCATTCCGCGGGATTTTATCCCGCTTTAGTTCAGTCTTACCATAACCGAGATGACTTGTCCTGCGTCGGATTCACCTTCGTGAAGAACGGTTACCTTACCGCGATTCTCCCCCTGTGCATAGAGGATGAAGTACAGATGCGTACCATCCAAGAGTTGTGCTCCGCCGGTGAAACATTGCGTATTCGGGTCATACTCGCTGAAACCGCCCATAAACGCAATCTGGGAGATATATTCAGCAATCGATTCATCAAACTGAATCTCTACTTGCTCTGCCGCGTCCTTCGCCAAGTCGCATACATAGAAGAAACTCTGGCCTTCGCCCATGACATACGCAACACCGTCATAGTACTTGGTTTCATCCACCGGATAGTTCGCCGGTAACTCTTTCTTTGTGAGAGACGCAGCTATCGGGTCAAAGGTATAGACATACGAATGAGCTGTCCAGTTAGCTTCATATTCCGTTCCCATCCATGTGGCTACCGGCGTCTTGTATACCCTTTGTGTGGGGCCGGATTGCTGTTCTAGATCAAACTCATACAAGGCAGGAGTTTTTACTGTCCACATGCCCGATTGGTTCTCCAAGGCATAGAAATAGCCCATGTGTTTCGTTACATCCCAATTACCTTCTTTGCCGTCGGTTTCCGTGGTCGTAATATATCTCTCTGCGTATATATATGCTCTTCCGCCTATGGCGATATACTCCGGTTTCTCAAGCTGTGCCGCACCTGAATTGATGTTGCTCAACTTCAAAGAACTCGGATCAATTATCACGGGTATTCCGCCGCCAAAGTCGCCGCCTAAGATCGTTCCAACATAGCCGCGGTCGTCGACATATAAACCGTTGCCGGATTGTGAACTGTTTAGCACTTGTACTACATTCAAGATATCGCCTTGGTCTTCCAGTTTGTAGATTCGTCCATAGTAGTCATCCAAGCCGCCCATAGAAGGACAGGAGAACACGTCTTTGCCTACCGATTCGACTTGACCATAGATATCGCTCGGTTGCTTGTAACCTCTACCTTTCTGCGGACAACCTTGCTCGCGCGTCCATTGGAAGAGCGCACCGTCAGACTTACGCACGAGGAAATTGAGGTCAATACCTGCGTTATTAATCAACTCGCGAATCTTGCCGTGCAGCGGTTCAGGGATGTCATCCAATCCGGGGTAGTCGTATTCGCAGTTTACGAGCCACAACCATTCGTCACCGATAGGATAGATATACTGCATCACAAGGCGCATGTTGGCTTTTACCAAATCAACTATTTCGCCATTACCTACGACTTCGATGGTATAGTGTACTTCAACGAGTGTGCCATCTTCGGACACAGTCCATACAGGATTCGATACGTTGTAATCCGGGGCATCTCCTTCTGCCGGCATACGCTTCGGCCCGTTGTTCCGGCTACTGCCGTCACTTGCCAAGGCAATCGCTTTCGCTCCGGCAATGTCCATACGCTTGAACTGCATACTACTTGCGCTCCCGCCGCTATTTCCTTCGCATGAGACGAGAAAAAACATGGCAATCATTCCGATGCCAATAAGAGAGAAGAATTTTGTCTTCATGTACGAGAAGAATTTTGTTTTCATATATTTGTGAGTCTTTTTCCCGGCTCTTACACCTTCACCGGCCTTGGTTTTTATTCCGTTAGTGAGGATTGATATTAAATTACGGCGACAAAATTACTACTTTTTTTTGACATACACAAGGATTTTAATACTTTTTACTATTTTTCTTTGTTTTTTGAGGCTGGAAATTTGAAAAAGTCCAAAAAAAGCAGTACCTTTGTCGTCGGATTAGGAAGAGGTATTCTCTCGAGGCTCGTTTTGGGGCTTTTCTCCCCTTTTCGTCATACGAATGTCGCGGTAATCACGCGCTTATCACCCGCTAATCACGCGCTTTTGGATGTATTTCTGTCTTATTTTTTTTGTTATTTGGACGAAATTTATTTGTCATTATTTTGCAGAAAAATTTGCGTATGTCGATTTTTTGTCGTACCTTTGCAGAAAATACTGCAATGGGGCAGAAATACAGAAAAAGTATTTATGAAAACTAACAAATTCTTTTTAGAAAACTAACAAACTCTTTTTATGAAAACTAACAAATTCTTTTGGGTTATCGCCATGATAGCCTTTATGGTGCCGGAGATGGCACAGGAGATTGCGGCAGAGGAACCGGTGATGGCACAGGAGATTGCGGCAGAGGAGCCGGTGATCATCACCGCCCCGGACACAACGATCGACAAGACCGCTTATACCTTATCCGATCAAGGCATCACCATCGCTGTTTCCTACGGATCAGCGTACCCCGCAGACCATGCGTACAATAACATCGACGTGACGTATTTCGGCGTTCTTGCCAATGGGAGTATGACCATTTCCGCCGGCGAAAACATCCGCGGCATAGCGGTTAACGGATGGGCGAAGCAGAATTTCAGCGCGTTGTGTGATTACGGAAATATCGACTACATCTCCGATGAGGCAGCGGACGCCGTCGGCGAGCCGGTTCTGACGATTAGCGACATTAACCATCCGTCGGTGACGATCTCCTGCGATAAGCAGCTCCGCTGTTTCAGCATCGAGGTGTATTTCTCCGAGAACCCCGACGCCCCGCAGGAAGAGGCGACGGATACCGTGCGTCTGGAGATGGTAAGGGCGGTAGCGCAAGACTACTCGGAGGACACCACGTACTCCAGCGAAGGAGCGTACAGTTATTGGCTGATGTTAGCGTCCGAGGCGGGCTATCCCGAGGTTTGGCTCGATCTTTACGCTGCGGTCAAAGGTGATCTGTCCGGCGAGTACTCGCTCTATAACTACAACGTAGGCGACTACACATATGTGCAGCTGAGCGCTTCGTCGCTGGATTACGAGTACACTTACGATCAGGAGTTTACGATCACCAAGTCCGGCAGCAACTACCATATAGAAGGCTATGTGATTGCCGAGAATGATGTACAGTATGAATTTGTATTTGAGGGACCTGTATCGTTCGTGAAAAAAGGTGACGAAGAAGGCGTAGAGAACGCGGAGCATGACTCCTTACGAAGCGTCAAGATTCTGCAAGACGGACAACTCCTGATCCTGCGAAACGGCAGGAGATACACCGTTTTCGGGATATAAAAAGCACGATAATTCATATTTTTCTTGCATATATCAAAAATTTTGCGTACCTTTGCACCCGCAAAGGTTTTTGCACGTAATAAAAACAACTATGGCAAGTACAAAACAAGAAATTATTGAGGAGCTCAAGGCGTTGCTGCAGCAGGAAGATGTGATGGCAATCAAGGAGCAGGTAGATCATCTGAAAACGCGTTTCTATTCCACCGCCGAGGAGGCTGAGGAAACAGTAACGGAGGTAGAAGAAGAGTTCAAGACCCTTTTGGCGCAATATAAATCCAAGCGCGCTGAGGTAGCCGCGGCTCAAGCCAAAGAAGAGGAGGCTAATCTCGCCCGCAAGGAAGCAATCCTTGCGCAGATGAAGGAGATGGCGGAGGACGAGAACGCAGACGGCGTCATGGCGAACCTCCAGAAGATGCGCGACCTGCAGGCCGAGTGGAAGACGATCGGTGCCGTTCCTGCTCCCAAGACCCAAGAGATCCGTAAGGCATACCAGCAGTACCAGGAGCAGTTCTACGACCTGGTGAAGATCAATATCGAGCTGCGTGATCTGGATTTCAAGAAGAATCTGGAGCTCAAGACCCTTCTTTGCGAGGCTGCTGAGAAGCTGCAGAACAACGAGAATATCGTCGAGGCAAGCCGTGCGCTGCAGCAGCTGCACGACGAATGGGCAGAGATCGGTCCCGTTGCCCGTGAGTTGCGTGAAGACCTCTGGAACCGATTCAAGACCGCTTCGACCATCATCAATAAGAAACACCAGGCTTATTTCGACGAGCTGCACGCCAAAGAGCAGGCGAACCTCGAGGCCAAACAGGCGATCATTGATCAGCTCAAGCAGATCAACGAACCCCTCGTCAACGGCGAGCCGATGAGCGCCAAACAGTGGGAAGAGTTGACCGAGAAGATCCAAGGCCTGCAGAACGAATGGCGCAAGATCGGTTTTGCTCCGAAGAAATTCAATCAGTCCATCTACGACTCGTACCGCGCCGAGTGCGACCGCTTCTTTGCTACCAAGAAAGAGTACTTCCTTGAACTGCGCGAGCGCCGCAAAGAGCGTGAGCAACGCCATAAGGAGTATCTGGAGCGCCAGAAAGCCCGTGAGGAGCGTCAGAAAGCGCGTGAGGAGCAGCGTCAGGCATTTGTAGCCAAGGGCGGCGACAATCTCCGTCGTATGCACGAGCGCCTCAAACAAGAGGTCAAGACCGCGGAGAATAATATCCTCTTCTTCACCGCCAAATCCAAGACCGCGAACAAGTTAGTGGACGCAATGCAAAAGAAGATTGACGACCTCAAAGCGCAACTGGCGGAGATTGAGAAGAAGATGAACGAGGAATGAAAGAATTAATTCGATATAAGGACGTAGAAATCCACCAGGCGGATCAGATCGTCTTACATGACGTGAATCTCACGGTCTATACCGGCGAAATGATCTATCTATTAGGTAAGGTGGGGAGCGGCAAGTCCTCGCTGATGAAGACCTTCTACGGCGCGCTGCCGATCATCAGCGGCGAGGCGCAGGTGTTGGACTACGACATGTGTACCATCCGTCGCCGCAAACTGCCGTACCTCCGTCGCCGTCTGGGCATCATCTTCCAGGATTATAAACTGCTCACCGACCGCTCGGTAGAGGAGAACCTCCTCTTCGTCCTCCGCGCAACCGGATGGAAGGATAAGAAACTGATGGCGGATCATGTACGCGAGGTGCTGGAGCAGGTCGGTATGGAGACCAAGGCGTACAAGCGCCCGTATGAACTCTCCGGAGGCGAGCAACAACGTGTGGTTATCGCCCGCGCCTTGCTCAACACGCCGGAGATCATCCTTGCTGATGAGCCGAC
>ONIM01000032.1 GCA_900317885.1 uncultured Bacteroidales bacterium
AGTGCGATCGCCGCACACGTCACGATGGCCGTCGCGAGAGTGACGATGATTTTGTGGATTTGTTGCTTGGTCATACTAAAGTCTTATTAAAGTCTTACTAAAGTCTTACTGAAGTCTTACTGAATTTTGAAAGACGGTGCAAAGATACGATGAACAAATTATCTTTTGCAAATTTTTTTCGCAAAAAAATGCAAAAAAATGCGTTTCTTGAATTTTGCATTTTTTCAATTCTTAGCCGCAAGGGCACGATAAATTCACAGATTCACAGATTCACGCATCTGTGTCTGTTGAAAAAATATCCATAATAATATAATAATATTATATATTATATATTATATATTTATTATGACCAAAATCGGCTCTCAAAATTTTGTGTGAATGTGTGAATGTGTGAATTTTACACCTTCAAAAATTGGGGTTAAAACTTGCATATATCAAAAATTTTTTGTACCTTTGCACCCGATTTGGGTGCATCAAACGAGCCGGCACAATTTGTGACCAGTTATAAACTAAGACATGGCAAAAAAGAACGACATAGTAAAAGCAGAGGCAGCCGCCATCCAATCGGTGGAGCAAATAGAAAGTCTTATCCTTACCATCCGTGGCAAGCAAGTGATCCTTGACCGCGATTTGGCGCGCTTGTATGGCGTGGAAACACGACGTTTGAACGAACAGGTAAGGCGTAATATGGAACGCTTCCCTGAGGACTTTATGTTCCAACTTACCAAAGAGGAGGCTGAATCTTTTTGGTCACAATTTGTGACCTTGAAAGGCGAATACACACACTTGACATCGCAAATTGTGATTTCAAACGAAGGAATTTCAAGATCGCAAATTGCGACCATGAATGAAGATGGTGACAATTCAAGATCGCAAAATGCGACCTTGAAAGTCAAACAAGGTCAAAATATCAAGTACCTCCCTTACGCCTTTACTGAAAACGGAATAGCTATGCTCAGCGGAGTTCTCCGTTCGCCGATGGCGATAGCTACTAACATCCATATCATGCGCGCATTCAATGCCATGCGCCATTTTATCGGTTCGCAGGCGCAGGTGTTCCAACGCTTGGAAGTAGTAGAACGCAATCAGTTAGCACTCACTACTCAAGTTGCTGAGAATAACAAAAAGCTCGAAGAGGTCTTCCGTCGCTTGGATGACAATTCGGAGAAGCCGGAAAAGGGTATCTTCTATGACGGTCAGATCTTCGATGCTTATACCTTTATTAACGAGCGTATACGCGAAGCCAAGAAACGCATTGTGCTGATTGATAACTATGTGGACGATAGTGTGCTGACCATGTTGGATAAGCGGAACAAAGGCGTGGATGCGGTTGTTTACACAAAGAATATTTCGCGTCAGTTGTCGCTTGATTTTGAGAAACACAATGCGCAGTACTCGCCCATTGAGGTTAAGCAGTTTGACCGCGCACATGACCGATTCTTGTGTATAGATGACACCGTCTATCTCATCGGCGCAAGTCTCAAAGACCTCGGCAAGAAGTGGTTCTGCTTCGTCAAACTGGAGCAACTCACCGATGAATTACTGAGTAAGATGTAACTTCCCCACCGAGCGATGAGCGGGAGATGACCGACATACAAAATCGCAAATATTATCCTGTAGATGCGAAAACTTTGGATATACATATTATTATTAGCGTTTGTATGCATAGCATGCAAAGACTCTACGCTGACAGGAGATTATGGCGGCGGGAGCGGCTATAGCTACGGATCCATGTCCGTGTATGAATATCCGTCCAATAAGCAAGTATATTATATCAAGTAAACATACATACCATGACCGCAATACAGCAACAAAAAGCCGCTAAAGAGTTTGCCGCTCACTGGGAGGGAAAAGGCTACGAGAAAGGCGAGAGCCAGATTTTCTGGACCACGCTCCTCAACCAAGTCTTCGGCATCGAGCACCCGGAGACTTTCATCATCTACGAGCACCAAGTCAAACTTGACCACACTTCCTTTATCGACGGATTTATCCCGACCACCAAAGTGATGATTGAGCAGAAATCGCTGGGTAAGAACCTCGGCGAAGGAATCAAGCAATCCGACGGTTCTGTGCTCAATCCGTTCCAGCAAGCCAAACGCTATGCCTCCGAATTACCGTATAGCCAGCGTCCGAGGTGGATCGTGACCTGCAATTTCGCGGAGTTCTGGGTCTATGACATGGAGCAGCCCAACGGCGAACCGCAGAAGATTTTGCTCAAAGACCTCGAAAAAGAGTATTACCGTTTGCAGTTCCTTGTCGATGAGGGCAATGAGCACCTCAAACGCGAAATGGAGGTCTCCGTCAAAGCCGGTAATCTGGTGGGTGTCATCTACGATAAGTTATTAGAGCAATACGGAGCCGACGACCCCGAAACGCTCCGAAGCCTCAATATCCTCTGTGTCCGTCTGGTGTTCTGCCTCTATGCCGAGGATGCAGGCTTGTTCAACAGCCGTACGGCTTTTCATGACTACCTCAATGCCAATCCTCCGCAGAAACTCCGCCGCGCGTTGGTGGATCTCTTTGCGGTACTGGATACACCCCTTGCCGAGCGCGATAAATATCTGGAGGACGATCTGGCAGACTTCCCTTATGTCAATGGTGGTTTGTTCTCGGATAAGACGATTGAGATTCCGCAGTTTACCGACGAACTCAAGCACCTCATTTTGGAGGATGCGTCAGCCGATTTCGACTGGAGCGAGATCTCGCCTACTATCTTCGGCGCGGTCTTTGAGAGCACGCTGAACCCCGAGACGCGCCGTAGCGGTGGAATGCACTATACGAGTATCGAGAATATCCACAAGGTCATTGACCCGCTTTTCTTGGACGAACTCAAAGACGAGTTCGGCAAGATTTTGAAGATGAAGCAAGCAGCTCCGAGAAAGCAGGCATTAGCTACTTTCCAAGACAAACTGGCTTCCCTCACTTTCTTCGATCCTGCCTGCGGTAGTGGTAACTTCCTTACGGAAACATTCCTTTCGCTTCGCCGTCTGGAGAACAAAGTGATACAAGCCATGTATGGTGGTGAGAATGTGCTCACGTTCGATATTCTCATCAAAGTCAATATATCTCAGTTCTACGGCATTGAGATCAACGATTTTGCTTGTACGGTAGCCAAAACGGCATTGTGGATTGCCGAGAGCCAGACACTCAAAGAGACATCTGCTATAGCAGGACGGGCGATTGATTTCCTGCCGCTCAAAACCAACGCCTATATCCACGAAGGCAACGCGTTACGCATAGACTGGTGCGAGATTATTGCGCCCGAGCGGCTCAACTACATTATGGGCAATCCGCCGTTTGTGGGAGCAAGTATGATGTCTGCCGAACAAAAAGAGGATGCTGTGGCTATCTTTGGAAAAGTGAAGTTATCTAATAGTATCGACTTTGTGGGTGCTTGGTACCATCTGGCAGCAAAGATGATGAGCCAAAATTCACATATCAAAGCAGCCCTTGTATCTACCAATTCTATTACGCAAGGCGAACAAGCGGCGGCACTCTGGCAACCACTTTTTGACCGATATGGAATTCATATTGATTTTGCTTATCGTACTTTCCGTTGGGATTCAGAAGCGGACATCAAGGCGCACGTGCATTGCGTAATAATAGGCTTTTCTATTTCGGGAAATAACGCCAAGCGCCTCTACCTCTCAGATTCTCAAGCCATCCAAGCCTCCAATATCAACCCTTATCTCATCGATGCCCCGGATGTCTTTATAGAAAGCCGTTCTACTCCGATATGTAATGTCCCAAAATTAACAAAAGGAAATCAACCTTCCGATGGAGGTAACCTTATTTTATCAGAAGAAGAGCGGGCAGCCTTTATAAAGAATGATCCAAGCATAGAATGTTGCATACGCAGGTATGTCGGAGCAAAAGATTATCTCAACAATAATGAGATCCGTTATTGTTTGTGGTTGAGAAATATTCCATTAAGTGTTTATGTCAAAAACAAAGACATTTACCAACGCTTAGAGGCTGTGCGAGAAATGCGTGCTGCCAGTACCGCTGCTCCGACAAGGCAAGCAGCCAATAAACCGGCGCTTTTCTTTTCTATGCCTCAAACGGAAAGTACTTACATGGTAATCCCGCGTGTTAGTTCTGAACGTCGTCGGTATATTCCAATTGGTTTTATGCCTCCCGAGATAATCGCCGCGGATTCTCTTTCTATAATCCCCGATGCTACCCTCTACCATTTTGGTGTGCTGACCTCCAACGTCCACATGGCGTGGATGCGTGTAGTAGCAGGTCGTCTGGAGATGCGTTACCGCTATTCAGGAAGCGTAGTTTATAATAACTTCCCGTGGTGTCAGCCGACCGACGAGCAGAAAGCCCGCATTGAGGCTACCGCCCAAGCCATTTTGGATGCCCGCGCTAAGTATCCGGATTGCTCTTTGGCTGACCTCTACGATGAAGTGACCATGCCGCCGGAACTCCGCCGTGCCCACCAAGAGAACGACCGCGCGGTCATGGCTGCCTACGGCTTCTCCACCAAGATGACCGAATCCGAGTGCGTCGCAGAGTTATTCAAGATGTACCAAGCTTTGACAAATTAAATCTCCTTCATCGAAAAGATGATTAAACCGATGGAATAAAAAAACCGCCCCGCTTAGTTTGCGAGGCGGTTTGTGTATCACATTTGCTGCGAGACAAACAAAAAAACCGGATTCATCACCAGCATCAATTGCTAAATGGCACTATCCGGATCACCGCCGCCGATGGGTGCGCCTCCTATGTCCGGATGGAGAGAGGTGAGCATCAGTGTGACGGAAGCGATGCAGGTGGTGCCGGTAACAGGTGGGAAATACTCTTTTCTCATGAGGCAGCTATCAATGAATGCTTTTGCCCTGTGCATCGTATTTCTCATTGCCTTTGATGATGTGTACGGCGCCACGTTCGATGATCTTGGCTGCCTGTGCGTCACCTCCTTGAATGGAACCGATCCCGGAAGGCGTTTGTGCAGGTTGACCTATATGCGCGGGCATACCGTGGCGAAGCGGCATTCCCGTCGGGGCGGAAGCGGCATCTACGTAGAAATAGGCGCGGAAGGGTTTGATCTCTCCGGTTGTGCTCGGCCAGTAGAGTTGGTTATTTGCGCCTAAGAAGAGGTAACCTCCGTTTATATTGAGACCACCTTGCGCAGGCATTTCGAAAGGAGCAAACGTGCCCTTGAAGGTCACGCCGTTGAAGGTAACAGCCTGTGCGTCAAGGTCTGCGTTGCTGATGGTGACGTTTGCGAAAGACAGTTCATCCAGCTGGGAAGAAGCGGTATATTGTACGAAATACGGCTTACCGGTTTCTATCGTGTTCACGGGTTCGCTGACATAGAGGTAGAGTTCGTCATCGGCTACGACGGCATTGGTGAACTCATATATCTGTACGCCGTTAAGCGAGCTGGCGGCAATCTGGTCTGCGTCCATAGAGAAAGGCAGACAGAGGGTGTTGTACATATTGTTCAGTACGGGCCGTGTGATTTCCAGCGAAGGAACGGTCTCGCCGTTATGGTCCGAAAGGAAGGTGTTCACTTCCGATGCGGTATTGGCATCTCCGATGGTGAGTGCAGGTGCCGGCTGCGGATGTGCAGCACGGTAGTTTTCCAGTTCGGCTTTGGATGCCTCTACCAAGTCATGGAACTGGTCATAATTCATGGCGATGGAGAAGGCGATAGCGCCTAATTGCCAGCCTGCAGAGAGGTCGGTCGGCCAGTGAGCGCCCACCCAGAGACGGCACTCCATCCATTCGTCCATCATCTTCTTAATCTGCAGCGCATGACCAGGGTCGATATACATCATACACATGCCGAAAAGACCTGCGAAATAGCCGTGCCCGGAAGGGTAAGAGGTGGCATCTGTAGTATCCTTCTCATTTGAATTGCCGTACCACTCTCCGAAATACTTGTACGGCCTCGGACGGGTGCGCCAGAGCTTGGAGGTGTTCTGGTTTTTCATCGCTTCGCAGAGTTGCTGCAAGGCGTTTATCTGAGGAAAGTCGGTTGTATTGCGGGTCGTTGTTGCTGTGTATTGATTATGATCTGTTCTTTGTAAGTTTGCGCTGACAAAGGGCGCATCCATGACGGAATCAGCCGACAAACGGTAAAGGGCAAAAATGTATGGTTCGTTCAGTTTCGCCCAGATGGAGTCCCACTGGTCGCCGTTGATATCGGTATTCTGTATACTATCTTTGTATAGGTAATACTTGGTGGAGTCATCCAGCCAGATGAGCGAACCCACTTTGGGCGGAGCAGGAAGGAAATACTGACCGCTCGGGAGCGCAGCCTTCAGGTCGGCATCCAATGTCACAGCAGCTTGTGCTCCGCAGAAGAGGGTGGTAAAAAAGATAAAGAGTACAAATGTTTTCTTCATAATTGTCCGTTGTTTTACAAAAATCGGGTGCAAAAGTACAAAATTTTTCCCAAAAATGCAAGAAAAAATCAAAAATATTTGGTCATGTGAAGAATTTTTTGTAATTTTGCAGCCGATTTTGCGCTTATGAGCAAGGAAAGCCACTATACGATCGATTTGAAGCGCCTGAAAATAGGCACTCACGAGTTCGAAGTAACGCTGGATGACGGCTTTTTTAAGGACTTAGAAAAGACGGAGGTATTAGGCGGGAAAGTGGAAGCCAAGATAGCGCTTAATCTCCGGGAGGAGGATTATTGGCTCACGATAGCAGTTCATGGAACTGTGATTGTAACGTGTGACCGGTGCCTCGATCCGATGTCCCTTGAAATAGACGCTAATGATGAATTCGATAGCGGTGACGCTTCGCTAAATGATGAACTGGATTTATCGTGGTTAGCGTATGAAATAGTAAGTATCAATATTCCGGTCGTTCACTGTCACCAGGCGGGTGAGTGCAACAAGCAAATGGAACTTCTCCTCCAAAATCACCTATGTGACGAGCCGGAACCCGATGAGATAGAATAAGAATCGTTTAATAATTAGAACCTCTTGACGAGCTGAGAGGATAAAATACAGCTCGCGCGACATGGCACATCCTAAAAGAAGACAAAGCCACACCAGACAAGCAAAACGTCGTACCCATGACGTAGTAAAAGCTCCGACACTGGCAACATGCCCGAACTGCGGTGCACTGCACATCTACCACACCGTTTGCCCGAGCTGCGGTTATTATCGCGGTAAATTGGCAATCGAGCAGGCGGAGGCATGATAAAGGCGAAAGGCTAATGGTTAAAGGCGAAAGGGAAATGTACCTTTTGCCTTTTCACCTTATTTATTATTAACGCGTGCGTGACGCACGTATGTAGCCCGCGAGGGGTTACGACGCGTTCGGAAGACAGAGCGCAAATGTACAACAATCTAAAAAAACTAACAAACATGTTTGACAAGTTCAACAACAATGACGGCGAGCGCAAGCCAAGACCGCGTTTCCGCCGCGAAGAAGGAGCTCCGATGCATGCTCCGCGTCCGCGTTTTCACCGCGAGGGTGAGAGCCGACCGTTTAACCAGGAGGGCGAGGGTCGTCCGCGTTTTCACCGCGAGGGTGAGGGTCGTCCGCATTTCAGCCACGACGGCAGCGAGCGTCGTCCGCAAGGCTTCGGATTCAAGAAGCCGAACCGTAACAACGGTGTGTATTCCAACAAAAAACAACAAGTGTATCGTGAGCAGCACGAGGATCCGACGAAGCCGGTACGTCTGAACAAGTTCCTGGCGAACGCGGGTATCTGTTCGCGCCGCGAGGCCGATGATTTCATTCAGGCCGGTGTGATTACCGTCAACGGTGTGACGGTGGATTCGTTGGGCGCCAAAGTGCTGCCGACGGATGATATCCGTTTCCACGATCAGCCCGTACGTCGTGAGCGCAAGGTATATATCCTGCTCAACAAACCGAAGAACACGGTAACGACGACCGATGATCCGCAAGAGCGCCACACGGTGATTGACATCGTACGTAACGCTTGTCCGGAGCGTATTTATCCGGTGGGTCGTCTGGATAGAAACACGACCGGTGTGCTTCTGCTGACCAATGACGGCGATCTGGCAGCCAAGCTGACGCACCCGAAATACAATAAGAAGAAGATCTATGCGGTGACGCTGGATCGCGAGTTAGATGAGGTAGATGAGGCGATTATCCGTGCCGGCGTGACGCTGGATGACGAGCGTATCATCCCCGATGCCTTGGAGTTCCCGAAACAGGACCGCAAGCATATCGGTCTGGAGATTCACTCGGGGCAGAACCGCGTTGTTCGCCGCATCTTCGAGAAAGTAGGGTATAAAGTAGTGAACCTGGACCGCGTGTCTTTCGCCGGCTTGACGAAGAAGAACGTAGGTCGCGGTAAATATCGTTTCCTGACCCCCAAAGAGGTAGCGTTTCTGCAGATGGGACAGTTCTAATGAAGCGAAGCTTTCATTACATATTATTTGCGATCACAGTGGCATTAGGCGTCGTGTGCGGCATCATGATGTTTCATGTGAACGTCAATGCCGACATGACGAAATACCTGCCGGACGACAGCCAGATGAAAAGCGGTCTGGAGATCGTCATGAACGAGTTCGGTTCATCGGCGCAGATGTCCGGAGCGGATGTTCATGTGATGTTCGAAGGTATGCGGCCGAACGAGGTGCCGGGTATCCGCACTTTGTTAGAGGGTTACGAAGATGTGCGCGGTGTGTCGTACCGCTATTCGGCGGACAGCACCCACACGGTCTTTGATCTGGACGTACCGAAATCGGTGGATCAGAAAGCCCTCGGTAAGCAGATCAGTAACCGTTTCGGCGGTAACTGCGTGGTGGAGACGAGCCAGGACGGTGCTACGCCGCCGATATCCGTAATGATCTTCGCGGCGGTGCTGATTATGGTAGTGCTTTTTGTGATGGCGCAGAGTTGGTTTGAACCGGTGGTGATTCTGATGACTACGGGTCTTGCCATCCTGCTGAACATGGGCACGAATGCACTGCTGCCGTCCGTCTCTATCACAACGAACTTCATCGGTTCGATCTTGCAGGCCGTGTTGTCGCTGGACTACTGTATTGTGCTGCTGAACCGCTATCGTCAGGAGCAGGACGAACACACTGACCGAAAGACCGCAGTGCTGGCGGCGAACCGGGCAATTAAGAAAGCCGCACCGTCGATTCTCTCTTCGGCGCTGACGACCGTAGTCGGTCTGTTGATGCTATGTTTCATGCGGCTGAAGATCGGTACGGACATGGGCGTGGTGCTGGCTAAAGGCGTGGTTTGTTCGCTTATCTGCACCTTCACGGCGATGCCGTCGCTGATGATGCTTTTCCGTAAGACCATCAATAAGACCGCGAAGAAAGCTTATGTGCCGCCGACGGACGGTCTGGCACGTTTCGTATCACGGCATAAGCTGCCGATGGCGGTGGGTGCAGTGATCTTGTTCGGCGGGTCTTGGTACCTGTCGCAACAGACGACCATCTTCTTCTCTGCAGAGAAAGAATCCGAGATAGAGAAGATCTTCCCTTCGCCAAACCCGTTTGTGTTAGTATATGACACGCAGGACGAGGGGCAAGTATATGAGTTGGTGGACAGCCTGATAGCGCAACCGGGTATCCAGGGCGTGATCTCGTATCCGACGCTGATGAGCAGGCCTCTGACGCCCGGAGAGATGGCGAGTCATGTGAAGTCCTTGCTGACGGATTTCAAAGAAATGATGCCTCAAGGCGCGGCGGTGCCGGCAGAGGCTTTGGATGCATTGACGCCGGAGACGGTTCGGCTGCTGTATTACTTGGAAGCGAAAGGCGACGAAGAGCAGCGGTTAGCGTTCCCGGATGTAGCGCGGTTCTTGCATTCTCATGTAGCAAATAACCCTTTGTTGGCTTCGTATCTGGACGATGAGATGAAGGAGCAGATCGAGGCCTTGCAATCGATGTTGGATGTAACTCCCGCAGAGCCGAAGAAGGAAGTCAGTGTTCAGCATTCAGCTATCAGCAATCAGAAAGAAGAAGAGTTGGTGGATACCACTGTGCCGGTACGTGAGACGATTGCGCCGCTGATGATCAGTCCGGAGATGATGGCGATTGACGAAGACAGCGTAGAGATGCCGAGTGTGGAGGTGGAGAAGATCGCGGTTATTCCGTTCATTGAGAAACTGAACGCGACGCAGACTTCGGCTATCTCCGTGGAGATGCGTAAGCTGACTGACACAGCGGCTATCCGTCTGCCGATGAGCGTCAAGGAGATGTCCAACTTCATCGGTTCGACGCAGATCCAGACCCAGCTCGTCTATGGTTACGCACCGGGCAAAGCGAAGAAACTGACGCCGCTGGAGTACGTCCATCTGCTGGTGGATGACTTATTCCAAAGGAAGGGTCTCGCCGGCATGATCTCCGATGAGCAGCGCACCTTATTAAGCCAGCGAGCGTACCTCATGGACCTGGCGGATAAGAATGCTTCGTTGACGCCGAAAGCGCTGAATATCCTGCTGCGGGCGTTTGGTATAGAGGACTTCACGGACGAGGAGTTATTGGCGATTGCTAATCCTCCGAAGAAAGCTGTCCCGGTTGCCAAACAACCGACGGAAGAAGATGCCGCGCAGATGGTGAGCAACTTAGCGCAGATGCAACGCTCGCTGCATAGTACCGACACAACGAGAGCTACAGTGGTAGTGACGCAGCCCAAAGAGAAACCTGCGGCACCCAAGCAGAAAGGTCCGAGTAAGGCAGATCAGCAGGCAGAGTTATTCACGGAGTTAGTGTTCGGTGAGAAGACCTATACCTCGGACCAGATGGCGGCTAAGTTAGCGAGGTTGATGAAACTGTCGGATGTTCATTCTGATCCCGTGACGCCGGCACAGATGTCCTTGTTATACGATTATTACGGCTCGGAGCATAGTTCGGCAGATACCTTAAAGTTGGGCTTCGGACCGCTGCTGAATTTCCTTTGTGATACATTGGTTTATGACCCGCGGATAGCGGAACTCTTACCGGACAGTATAAGCGCGCAAGCGAAAGGCATTAAGGCGCAAGTTCAGGACGGTTTAGGGCAACTACGAAAAGAGAAACACTCACTGCTCGTCGTGTTATCCACGCTGCCGCCTGAGTCCAAAGAGACTTATGATTTCGTGGAGTTGCTCACGTCTTTGGCAGATGCGCGGCTGGAACACGACCACTATTATGTCGGCGAATCGGTAATGTACACAGAGATGCGAGACGGCTTTGACCATGAGATGAACGTAGTGTCGCTGCTGACCATCCTGTCGATCTTCCTCATCGTCGCCCTCACGTTCCGTTCGGTCATCGTGCCGACGATCCTGGTGGTAGCGGTAATGACGGCGGTATATGTAAACGTGGTGGTAGCCGGTGTGGTGTCGGGGCAGATGCTATATTTAGCGTACCTGATTGTGCAGGCGATCCTCATGGGAGCAACGATTGATTACGGAATCTTGTTTGCAAACTACTACCGCGAGTTCCGTAAGACTTCGCTGCCGGTCGATGCGGTTTGTGCAGCATATAGAGGTTCGATACGCACAATCTTGACGTCGGGTCTGATTATGGTAATCGGTCCGGGTGCGATGGCGTTGTTTATCGACGATCTGATGATCAGTAATATTGTGGGCTGTCTGGCGGTCGGAGCGTTTGTGGCGGTCGTGCTGACGCTGACCGTTGTGCCGGCAGTATTGGTAGCGCTGGATAAGTGGGTCGTTTACGGCAAGAAAAACAGATATACAGGCGAAGAATGATTCGGGAAGGATGGTATAAACGGGTAGCTGCAGATCTGATGGTCTGGGTAGTAGTCGGTCTGCTGTGCATGCTCTGGCGATGGATAGATGCCAAGAGCTCGATCGCCGTTTATTGGGGCATGTTCGGCGTGCTGGCGGTGCTGTGGGTACTGATCGGATTTGTGGTACAGAGCTATCGGTCGTATAAAGATGCATGGCTATGGCAGGCGATGGTATCGTTAGTCGCTGACGCGGTTATACTGATTGCGCTTTGCTGGTGGGTATTGCCGCATTTGCCGTACCAGTTGTCTCCGAAAGTAGCTACCTGGTCGATATTAGTGGTGGGAGCGATAGAAACGGTGTTGGTGTTCGCAGCGCATTACTGGAAATACGCGACGAACATGACCGTACCGGTGATGCAGATAGAGCAGCGTAAGAATGCGCATGTCCAGCGCCCGGATGAGAAGCGGCGACAAGACTCCATCCGTTCTATCCATCAATCGGTGCTGTCCGTCACGACAGAGGCGGATTACTATATGCTCCGCAAACGTGCACGTCTGGACTCGAGGTTGACAAAAGTGGTATGCGACAGAAATCGTTTTGCATTCCTGCAGATTCCCGATTACCAGTACCAAACCCTTGTCGATCTGACATTGCTGAACGATACCCGAGGCATCAATAAGCGGTTATGTATTGTGAACCAGAAACTGCCGGATGATGGTATCTATGTTTGTTGCTACCGTCCGCAGGAATACATGAAATCCAAGCTTTTATCCAAGTTCCCTCCAGGTATAAACTGGGTCGTGTACAGCCTCTATTTCTTCCGTAAACGTGTTCTGCCGAGGCTCATGCTGACGAGCCGTTTGTACTACGACGTGACGAAAGGAAGGAAGCGCATGTTGAGTAAGACGGAGGTTCTGGGACGGCTTTACTACTGTGGTTTTGAGGTGGATGAGATTGTGCCGATGGGGCATATAGAATATGTCTTTGCACATCGTCATTCACAACCGTACCCGCAGGAACAGATCAAAGTATATGGCCCGATGATTAAGTTACCGCGGGTATGCAAGAACAAAGAGATCAAGTATTTCTATAAGTTCCGTACCATGCACCCGTACGCCGAGTACATCCAGAAATACGTCTTTGATGCTCGGGGCGGTATGGACATCGCTGATAAGAGTAATGACGACTGGCGGATCACGACTTGGGGTAAATTCATGCGCAAGTACTGGCTGGACGAGTTGCCGATGCTGATCAACTGGTTCAAACGAGACGTGAAGTTAGTAGGCGTCCGCCCACTGAGCCGGACGATGTTTGATACCTATCCGGAGTGGTTGCAGGAGAAACGTACGAAGTCCAAACCAGGGCTTATCCCGCCATTCTATATCGACCATCCGGATACTTTTGATGAACTGTTTACGAGCGAAGACAAATACCTGACGGAATACTTGGCGCACCCGATTAGGACGGATATCAAGTATTTCTTTTTGACGATGCATTCTATCCTGACACGCAAGACACATAGTGCTTAACGATACCTATATACGACAAGTCCGCGCAGCCTTATGGGGCAAGCCGGTAGTGTGGCCCGAAGAAGAGACGGAGGGTTTATTGCGTCTGCATGCCATGCAAGGTACGGGAGCTTTGGTGTATCCGTCCGTACTGGCGGATAGTTCTCTTTCTTCGTACGCGCGGGTGCAGATGAAAGGCGTGTGCCTGCACACGATGCAAACGCAGGCGCACATGACCATCCAACTGAAGACCGTATGGCAGGCATTAGAGAAAGCGGGTATAAGACCCGTGCTGATGAAAGGTGCCGGTTTGGCAGCCTATTATCCTTCGGCGGAACAGCGTCAGTGGGGCGATATAGATTTATTTGTGGGCAAAGAGCAATACCATCCGGCATGTGCAGCAATCCGTGAGGCTTTTCCCAAAGCACTGAAGTTTGACGAGGAGTTGGATCATTACAAGCATTATAATATCATTGCCGACGGTGTATCGATAGAGACCCACCGCGTGACGATCGACCTGCAGCACCCGATAGACGAAAAGCGGTATGAGGCGATAGAGAAAGAAGGGATGGCGAAGAGTGAGCTATTTGTTCTTGGCGACGAGGGATTAGAGGTTCGCGTACCGGAAAAGACGTATAACGCGCTTCTGATCATGCTGCATTCCTGGGAACATGTGTTGTCCAGAGGGGCGAACATGCGGCAGTTATGCGACTTGGCATTGCTGCTGAATCATACCGCCGACCAGATAGATAAGAAGCGCCTGGAGCGCTATTTGCGGTCCTTACACCTCATGGATGTATGGCAAATATACGCATATATCCTAACGCAAAGTCTAGGATTACCCTTACATAAGTCCCTTTTCTATTCGGAAAAGGTCGCACCGAGAGCTCGGCGGATGTTGGAGGATTTATTGGCGGGTCGATTGAAGGTATCGGAGGAAAAAGTGACTGCGAGCGGGAACCGTTTTGTGCGCAAATGGCGGACGATGAAGGTGAGGATGCGTAATGCAGACCGAATCGTGCAGTACAGCCCTGCGTACGGGCGGCACATGAAGTGGACGACCATCCTGCATGGCGTGGGAAGGCTGTTTGCAAAGGATAGAAAGTGGGAATGATGGATTGATGAAAGGGCTAAAATACATAGTACTGGGAGTGAATATCGCGTTCTTCGCGCTGATGGCGGCGGTGTTGCCGGCGCAGTTTGAGGAGAACGACGACATAGTGATGGCGATGATTGCCAACGGTGCGTATTCCGGTTCGCCGGATTGCCATCTGGTGTATATCAACGTCATCTACGGTGCTGTGTTGGCCTTTTTGTATGGGCTTACCAAAGCAGTCGAGTGGTACACACTCGCTTTCGCAGCGCTGCATGTGGTCTCGATGAGTGTGTTAGTGTATTGCATCTTGACGACGGAAAACCGCTCGCCGTGGGAGCGGTGGTTGTGGATTATCGTGCTCTATGTCCTTTGGGCGCGAACCATCATAGCATTGCAGTTTACGACGACGGCAGGGTTGGTTTGTTTGGCGGGTTGTATGTTACTGCTCAGGGAGAGTAAGAAAGCCCGCTGGAGCGGGGTGGTTCTGGTCGTTATAGCGGCGCTGGTACGGTTCATGGCGGCTGGATTAGTGGGGCTGCTGATGGCGCCGATCATCGTCTATACGTATCGTTTGAACTGGCGCAAGTATATAGCGGTTGTCGTCATGCTGATGGCGGTAGTGGGCTGCCGGATGGTGAACCGGCATGTGTACGAGAGCGATCCGGAATGGAAATATTACCGCGAGTACAACCAACTAAGGGCGCAGCTGAACGACAATCCCAATGCGTATCAACTACAGCCGGAGCAACTGCCGGAAGGGGTAGAGTGGACGGATTACAAGTTGTTGCTCAACTTCATTCCCGACCCCGAACAGATAGATCTGCCGACGATAAGACAGATCAGCGCCGTGGTGGATAACATGCCGATTCAATCGCAGATGCAGAACTTGCACCGCCTCGATAAATATGCGGTAGAGTTAGCGATTCTCATGGCCCTGTTGGTACTGATGATCTTAACAACAGGAAACAGGTCGAAGTATATCTTTCTGATTCTGTACTCGTTTTTCATGGCGGCGCTGATGATCCACGTGAGCTTGGACGGATTCCTCAAGAACCGCGTGTTCCTCTGCATGCTGATGCCGTTGCTGATGACGGATTTTATGCTGTTACCGAAGACGACAGGTCTCAAGCGGCGTTGGGGAATTGTGATTGCACTGCTGTGTTTGAGCGGATGGTACGGCTATCAGACTCATTTTGAGCGGCAGAAAGAGCGTTATGCCCGCGAGTTTTGGGAGCTACTGCAGCGTCCGCTGTTGGAATACATGTCTGCAGATACTTACCTTGTGACCATCGGTAGTTCAATGCATGTGGAAGCCATGAATCCGTGGCATATATGGCCGTATGAATGCCGCAAATATACCTTGGGATGGATGACTTGGTTGCCGCATAATAAGACCATGGGGCATAGTTACAAGGCGCTGTTGCGTGACGAGATGTACGTCTTTACGGACCGGAATTATGAGGATGAGAACTCCAAACTGTCTGTAATCCGTTCTCAGATAGAGCACCATTACGGCGTGCGCACGGAAGTCAAATGGAAAATCCGGAACGGGCGTTTTGCTATCGTGAAGGTAAATGCATTAGAGGAATAAGATGAAGCGATTAGCTATTATAGGAGCGAGTTATCTGCAGCGTCCGTTGGTGCTGCGGGCAAAGGAGATGGGGCTTTATACCATCTGTTTTGCGTGGGAACAAGGAGCAGTCTGCAAAGACCTCTGCGACCTCTTTTACCCTGTTTCGATTACGGAGAAGGAGCAGATTCTGGCGCTCTGCCGCAAAGAGCGGATAGATGGTATATGTACGATCGCCAGCGATGTAGCGGCGCCGACCGTGGCGTATGTGGCACAACAGATGGGGCTCGCAGGAAACAGTTACGAAGCGGCCCTCAAGGCGCATGACAAACACGCCATGCGGGATGCGTTGAGCGCTGCCGGCGTGGACTGCCCGGGATATGAGGTAAGAGTCGAAAGTCGAAAGTCGAAAGTAGAAAGTCGAAAGTCGAAAGAGATAGAGTTGCCGCTGATTGTCAAACCGACGGATAGAAGCGGAAGTCTGGCGGTGACGAAAGTGGAGCGATGGGAGGACCTTGAAGCCGCTGTGGAGAGAGCGCAAGAGGCATCGATGGCGCATGAGGCGCTGGTGGAGGAGTTTATCGAGGGAAGAGAGATAAGCGTGGAGATGATCTCGTGTCAAGGGATTCATTATGCGCTGCAGATCACCGACAAGGTGACGACAGAGGCGCCGCATTTTGTAGAATTGG
>ONIM01000046.1 GCA_900317885.1 uncultured Bacteroidales bacterium
CGACCTTCTTTCTTGGCAAACTCTGCCGTGAGACGACAAGCTTCCTGGAAGTTATCGTCGTTCTTAGTACCTGAAGCGTACACGCCTGAAATAGTTCTGATGGTTGCTTTATAACGTCCTACGACTTTCTCGCAGGCATCGGAGATCTCGCCGAGCGAAGCGCGGAGACCGGCTGCTTTGACAGCGAGTGCAAGGAGGTTCTCACCCTTACCGCCGTCAGCCCATTTCTGTACGGACTCGGTGATCTCAGCAAGAGCAGCCTGTACGGCTTTCTCGTCGCGGTTAGCACGGAGTTCGTTGAGGCGAGCTACCTGCTGCTCACGAACGGCGGTGTTATCAATCTCAAGGATGTCGATCGGGTCTTCGTGCTCCAGACGATACTCGTTGATACCGATGATCTTCTGTTTGCCGGAGTCGATACGCGCCTGTGTACGAGCGGCTGCTTCCTCGATACGCATCTTAGGAATACCGGTCTCGATAGCTGCTGCCATACCGCCGAGTTTCTCGATCTCCTGAATGTGAGCCCACGCTTTCTCCATGAGTTCCTGCGTGAGGGTCTCTACGTAGTAGGAACCGCCCCACGGGTCGATCTCCTTGCAGACCTTGGTCTCCTCTTGGATGTATATCTGGGTGTTACGTGCGATACGCGCGGAGAAGTCCGTCGGCAGCGCGATAGCCTCGTCGAGTGCGTTGGTGTGGAGCGACTGGGTGTGACCGAGTGCAGCTCCCATCGCCTCGATACAGGTACGACCGACGTTGTTGAACGGGTCCTGCTCGGTGAGCGACCAACCGGAGGTCTGGCTGTGCGTACGGAGCGCCATCGATTTGGGGTTCTTGGCACCGAAAGACTTGACGATCTTCGCCCACAACATACGTCCTGCACGCATCTTGGCAATCTCCATGAAATGGTTCATACCGATCGCCCAGAAGAAGCTGAGACGCGGAGCGAACGTATCCACATCCATGCCGGCGTTGACACCTGCGCGGAGGTACTCCATACCGTCGGCAAGCGTGTAAGCCAACTCGATATCCGCCGTGGCACCGGCCTCCTGCATGTGGTAACCGGAGATGGAGATGGAGTTGAACTTAGGCATGTTCTGCGAGGTATATTCGAAGATATCGGCGATGATCTTCATGGAGAACTTAGGCGGGTAGATATAGGTGTTACGTACCATGAACTCCTTGAGGATATCGTTCTGGATGGTACCGGCCATCTCCTCGAGTTTGGCACCCTGCTCGAGTCCGGCGTTGATATAGAACGCGAGGATCGGCAGCACGGCGCCGTTCATGGTCATGGAGACGGACATCTTGTTCAGGATGCCGGCGAAGAGGACCTTCATGTCCTCCAGCGAGCAGATGGACACACCTGCTTTGCCGACGTCACCGACCACGCGCATGTTATCGGCGTTGTAGCCGCGGTGGGTCGGGAGGTCAAAAGCGACAGACAGACCTTTCTGACCGGACGCGAGGTTTCTTCTGTAGAACGCATTCGATTCTTCGGCGGTGGAGAATCCGGCATACTGGCGGATGGTCCAAGGACGCAGCGGATACATGGCGCTGTACGGGCCACGGAGGAACGGCGGGATACCGGAGACGTAGTCGAGGTGCTCCATGCCCTGCAGATCCTCTTTGGTGTAGATCGGCTTGACGTCGATGAGTTCGGGCGTCTGCCAGTCGGCGTTGTTCGGGCCAACAACCTTCGTTGCAGCCACTTTCTTAATATCAATTTCTTTGAAATTCGGTTTCATAGGGCTTACTTCTTTAAGAGTTGTTGGTTAAACGATTTCAGTGTCTCGAGGACGTTGCAACGGACGTGGATGAAGTTGGTGATGCCGAGCTTCTGGAGGTCCTCCATGCACGCCGGAGCACCGGCAACGATGAAGAGCTCTTTCTTGCCCTGCAGCTTCTTCCATGCCTTCGGCGCGAGGTCGGCGTACTCGTCGTCAGACGAACAGAGGACGATGATGTCCGCTTTCGCCTTGCGGGCTGCCTTGTATCCTGCGCACGCAAGGAAGTTACAACTGAACTGCGCACGCGCAATACGCATAGCGAGGTTACCGATGGTCAGCATGAACGCAACCGGCTGTTTCTTAGCTGCTTCGGTCTCGAGACGCAGTTGTTCAAACTCTTCGGCAGCACGTGCTACGGGCAGCGTCGGCAGCGCGTTCTCGCAAGAACTATCGCAACCGCAAGCAGCCTGTTTCTTATCCGTCTTGCACGTACAAATGCTACTGCAAGCACCGGCATCGGCTTTGATCTTCTTGCCGGCTTTCTCGGTGAAGTTCGGGAACTGGTTGGAACCCAGCAGCACCTCTTTGCGTTTAGCGACGTCAGCAAGACGTGCTTTGAGGTTAGCCGCCATGTGCTCCTGTACCTTGCCTTCGGAAACGAGTTGGTACATACCGCCGCGCTCCTGGATGTCGAGGAACTGCTTCCATGCCTCGGCAGCGATAGAAGCGGTCAGGTTCTCGAGGTAGTACGAACCCGCTGCGGGGTCAACGACCTTATCGAAATGTGCCTCTTCCTTGAGCAGCAGCTGCTGATTGCGGGCTATACGCTCGGAGAAATCCGTCGGCTCTTCGTACGTCACGTCAAACGGCGTAACGGTGATCTCATCCACACCTGCCAGAGCCGCACTCATGGTCTCGGTCTGCGAACGAAGCAGGTTCACGTACGCATCGAAGACGGTCATGTTGAAACGGCTGGTCTCAGCGCTGACGTTCATCTTAGCAGCGTTGCGGAGAGCGGTCGTGAAGATCGGGTCTTTGTATGCCTCAACGATCTTTGCCCACAGCAGACGGCCTGCGCGGAACTTGGCAATCTCCATGAAATAGTTACCGCCGATACCCATGTTGAAACGGATAGCATTGGCTGCGCGGTAGTTAGGAACACCAGCCTCGGTGAGCATCGTCATGTACTCGGCACCCCAAGCGAGTGCGTACGCCAACTCCTGAGCGGCGTAAGCGCCGGAGTTATTGAGGATGACGCTGTTGACGCCTACTACGCGGTAACCCGGCAGCGATTTGGCTGCTTTGACGGTCTCGGCGATCTTCTCCGATACCTGCTCGCGCGTCAGAGCTTTGCCCTTGAGAAGCATGTTCTTAATCGGATCGACGTTGATTGAACCGATGAGGCCTTTGGTGTCATAGCCCATACGGCCGTAGTAACGCACGAGGATGTTCGCCAGCTTCGGCGCCGCGCAGGCGCAGATGGAGAAATTGATGGCTACTGCCGGTGCATAGACGCCGTTGAGAAGCGTTTTGATGAAGTTGTACGTCAGTTTGTCTTTGTCCAAACAGAAACCGAGTGATGTGATACCTTTGTTGAGCACCTCCAGCGCCTTCGCATTCGCCTTGCGAGCGTTCTTGCAAGCGCAGATGTTCTGGCGGATTGCCCATTCGTTGTTTGTACGCGTACCGCGGACGTAAGGGAACTGACCCGGCGCGGAGACGGTGGTCTTCAGGCCTTTGAGGTCCTCACGGCGGTAGAACGGCTGCACGTTGAATCCTTCCGGCGTGCGCCATACCAACTTCTTGTCGAAGTCGGCACCTTTCAGGTCAGCGATGATCTTGTCCTTCCATACTTGTGTGGAGACCGGAGCAAAATCCGCTAACATGTTTACTTTGTTGTCTGCCATGTGATTAAAATTTTAAATTTTAATATTTATGATTTCTTATTTTACTCGTTGGCCGAGGCTGTTATAGAGTTCTTCTCCGACGAGGATGAAGATCTGGCCATCGCGGAAGATCTTGGTGGCACGAGGCGTCGTGACAGAGGTCTGGATAGCTTCCGTAGCCCCTCCGCAGGAAGTGATATAACGGACGTAGATCTCACTTGCACTACCGGCTTTGATCTTGATCGACTGAATACCGATACCCTTGCCCGAGCCATAGTTGGAAGTGAAAGTAAGCGTGGATATACCGGCGATATAGAGGTTGTTAACCCATACATATTCGGTCATCGCCGAACCTTCGGTAGCCTTCAAGGAAGCCAGCTTGCCATCCTCTTCGTATATATCCAGCTGGTCGAATTGCGTGCCACCATACGTACGCATCTTCACGACAATCGAATCGAGTTGCGCCAGATCAATCTGCGGCGAGACGATAGACGTACCGGTTTCCAGCACCCAATATGAGTTCTTCCACGGAGCGGTATTGTTCCATCCTTCGGTGTTATCCTTGTCGTAGAAATACGTCGTCGGGAGCGACACTTCGCTCATTACCGCTTGCGCAAAGACTGCATAATAAGTCACGTCAGCCGTCACCTCGGGGAAGTCCGCGAGAGCCTTATAGATGACCGCCGGCGCATCGTCCTGCGTGCCTGCGATAGGCGCGATGGTCCAACCGATGAAGACAGGGCTCTCCTCCGAACAAGACGTCGGTTCTGCCGGCAGGGAAGCAGGTTTCTGATTCTCCACTACGGAGTCGGTCTGCATCTCTTCGCCGTTGATCGACCAAGTCACGCCATGCTTAACCGTCTGAACCGGCTCTACTCCACCTCCACCACCTTCGCAGGTCGGCGTCATGGAAGCCAGAACAACGGTCTGCCCTACTCTGTTGCCCCAGATATACTCCGCGAGCTCCGGGTAATCGATAAAGGGATTGCGGTTATGCTGAATGCCATAGACAGCCTGATTACGGTCGATCTCTTCCAACGCCTTATCGCGGTAGCGCGCCACCATATAGAAATACGTGCGCGCGAAATCGCCTTTGTAGTCGTCTGCCGGCTCAAAGACCGTTCCTGTATAGCCGGAGAAAGTGTTCGAACCTTTCTTGCCGAGACCATGGTTCTGATAGTTATCCGGAAAACCGGCACCATTACCACCTGCCACTTCGCCATACGGCAAGTTGCTGCGGAAGTTATTGACACGTGCGTCCGTCGGATAGACATGGAAGAGGTCGGACTTCATAGGCGACGCCTTGCTGAACCATGACTGCGGAATAGAGTGCTCCTTATTCCACGCATCGCAGACCGTATTCTGTGCGCCATTCGCATCGTCCATCGTGAAGCGACAAGTGGAATACATATCCCACACGGTGTCGGAATAGAAATCCGTCTGCTCGTAATAATCTTCGAGCGCATTGTAGGAAATGACCGTGTGATCTTTGATTTTCGCAAAAAGCGCATCGAGAATCGACTCTGCGGAGGACTTACCGTCCACGCCGCTGTAGTACCCATCCGGGATAGCGGCCTGCCCGGTAACGACATTCGCCTGCGTTAATCCGCCAAAGACGAAGACCGCTATGAATAATGAGAGAATGTGTTTTTTCATGATTGCGGTTTATTGAATTCGCTGCCCTTGCAGGTTATACATCTGCTCGCCGACAAGGATATACAATTGTCCGTTGATAAGTATCTTCTGCGCGCTCTCAGTAGCCGAAACCTGCTCTACTCCGGTCGTCGGCGACTCATTGGCATAAGGCGAATCAAGCGCATCGATCGAAACCGACACACCCTGCATATCACCCCAGATATACTCCACCAGCTCCGGGTAGTCGATAAACGGATTCCGATTGCGCTGCTTCTTACTGCTCTTGTTATAGGTAGTATTCCCATAGATGACCTCGTTTCGGATCAGTTCCTTTTCAGAGACCGGGTCCAAGCGATGCCATTTGAGCATCAGCTCCGCCGTATAAGTATTCAATCCGTTTCTGGCCGAACCAAAAGCTCCGCCGGACCAGTTGGCACAGACGTCGGCATAGCGCGTAGCCATATAGAAATACGAACGCGCCAGATCGCCTTTATACTCATCATCCGGCTCATAGACCTTGCCGGAATGCGTAGCCGTCGGCGCATAGGTCTGACCATTATAGGAATAGGAAGCGATACTATTGGAAGTACCTGTACTGAGTTTGCCTGTCTCGCGGCATTTGGAAGTCGAAGACGATGTGCCTGCGCCCGAGAACTCGCCATACAGGTACGACGAGCGGTTGTTATTGGCTTTACAATCCGTAGGATAGATATGAAAAGCGTCCGAGACCATCGGCGACTGCTTATTAAACCAACTCTGCGGCACCGTGTGCTCACGGTTCATTCCCGCACCGACATCTCCGGAACTCTTCCACGTGATAGGACCGGAACAGGTAAAGTTACAATCGGTGTAGATATCCACCACATGCTGGCCATCCGCTCCTTCCGTATCGGAATACTGCATGATTGTTCCCAAATCGCCATAGGAAACAACCGTATGACCATCAATAATATCCTGCAGAGCCAGACGAAGCTGATTGCCGGAGGTGGTATTTGCAGAAGCATAATACGTCTTTAAGTCGGTGGAAGAATCAACATCTGCCCACGCGATACTTGCGCACAGAAAGAGCGCAAGGAAGGTAAAAAAATGTGTTTTCATGTTCTGTTTTATGGTATGTAAATGCATATATATGCGTGTAAAAATCAAAAAACGTACAAAGATAGTGCATTTTTTGCAAATATGCAAATAAAAACGGCAAATTCTTTTAAAAATCTGCCGTTTTTTGCTTTTTCGCTGCGTTGCGAGGGATTTTTTACAAAATCTCGTGCAAAATCTCACTAACTGTGGGGTGCGGGAAGACCACTTGACGGAATTCCGGCACCGTGTACCCATTACGGACGGCAAAAGAGGCTGCGGAAATGAATTCTGAGCACGGATTGCCGATACAATGTACGCCGAGGACGGAGTGGTTCTTGGCATCGACAATCATCTTGCAAAGGCCCGTTTCGCCTTCGTTCTCCGCCATAAAGCGACCGCTAAAAGTCATCGGCAGTTTCTTTACCTCCACAGGGATAGACATCGACTCCGCCTGTGCTTCCGTGATACCTACGGACGCGATCTCCGGGTTCGTATAAACGACCGACGGGATAGCATTATACGCGATGCGTTGCAGCGGGATCTCCTTCAACATGCGTCCTACTGCCACTTCGGCTTGACGCGAAGCAACATGCGCGAGCATGATCTTTCCCGTGACATCTCCGCAGGCATAGACATTCGGCAGGTTAGTCTTGCAGAACTCATCGATCTTGATCGCTCCGCGCTCCAACTCGATGTCATTGAGTGCCTCGAGTCCCAGCAGATTCGCACGGCGACCGACAGAAACCAGTATCCGCTCCGCGGCAAGCCTACCCCCGTCCCCTCCCTGAAGGGAAGGGCTTGATACAGACACCTCATTGCCCTCGATCTTCTCCACTTTTGTAGAGGTGAGGATATTGATACCCGCTTTCTTATATTTCTCCAGCAGGATTTGTACCACTTCGGGATCGAGGTTCGGCAGGATAGTAGGCATGGCTTCAATAACCGTCACAGGTACACCGAGTTCATGATAGAGCGTCGCAAACTCCATACCAATAACGCCGCCACCGACGATGATGATGGATTTCGGCAGTTCAGCCGCAGCGAGTGCGTCCGTCGAATCCCAGATAGCAGGATTGTCCTTGATACCCGGAATAGGCGGCACAAAATTCGTCGAACCCGTACAAATCATCAGATTCTCCGCCTCATACTCTGCTTCGTTACACGAGATGATGAACCCTTCACCCTTCCCTTCAGGGAGGGGACGGGGGTAGGCTACCCCATTGACCACCGTGCAATGTTCGTTATTCAACCGCTGCTTGATACCCGCAACGAGTTTACGTACAACGATGGTCTTGCGTTTCTGCATGGCGCTAAAATCAAACGCCACGTTCTCTGCCGTTACACCGTATTTCTGCGCGTGGGTGGCATTAAAATACTGCTTCGCGCCGTAGAGAAGCGATTTGGTAGGAATACATCCCACATTGAGACACGTGCCTCCGAGCGCGGATTGCTCAAAGAGCACCACATCTTTGCCTGCCTTAGAGGCTTTTTCAGCAGCTGTATAGCCCGCCGGGCCGCCGCCGATGATTGCAAGAAAATATTTCATATTTTGTTTTTTATTCGGATTTCAGGTGTACTTTGTAACACAATGCTATTAGCCGGGACATCTTGGGTGAGCCAAATATTTCCGCCTACCACCGTGTCGTGACCGATGGTAACGCGACCGAGAATGGAGGTATTGGAATAGACGGTAACATGGTCCTCCAAAATCGGGTGACGAGGGATGTCTTTGGGTCTGCCCTCTTCGTCGTATTCAAAATTCTTCGCTCCGAGCGTCACACCTTGGTATAAGACGACATGCGAACCGATGATGGCCGTTTCACCAATGACAACACCGGTACCATGGTCGATACAGAAATACTCGCCGATCTGCGCCGCAGGGTGGATATCTATTCCGGTACGGCTATGTGCCAGCTCGGTCAACATACGCGGAATACGCGGCACTCCGAGAAGGTACAACACATGCGCAGCACGGTAATGAATCATCGCGTATTGCAGCGGATAAGAGAGGATCACTTCGCCGCGATCCGTAACCGCCGGGTCATTATGCAGCACGGCATCCACATCGGTATGGATGAGGCGTTTGATCTCGGGTATCTGCGCCCAGAAGGCCTCCGGCAGGCAGAGGTCTTTCGGACGCTCCACCGACGGATAATACTCGGGAAAAATCTCGCCCTGCAGATAGAGTACGAGTTGCTTTAATTGCGCTATAGATGGAATTCGTTCCATTTCAAATTTAGGATTTATAGTACGCTTAGATACCTTTCTCCGGTGTCGGGCAGGAGAACGACGATGTTCTTGTCTTTGTATTCCGGCTGTTGAACCAGTTGCAGCGCCGCAGCACAAGCTGCTCCGGAAGAGATGCCTACGAGCAAACCGTGGTCTTTGGCTAAGGAACGAGCCGCAGCAAAAGCCTCTTCGTCGGAGATCTGTATCACGCGATCGATATATCCGGCCTGGTAAGTATCGGGAATGAAATTTGCGCCGATGCCTTGTATCTTATGCGGTCCGGGTTTTCCGCCGGAGAGTACAGGTGACGAAGCGGGTTCGACGGCGATGATCTCGACGAGCATATTCTTCTCTTTGAGTGCCCGCCCTACTCCGCTAACGGTTCCTCCTGTTCCCACACCGGCGATGAACACATCTACTTGTCCGGCGGTATCTTCCCAAATCTCCTGCCCCGTAGTAGCATAATGGATAGCAGGGTTGGCGGGGTTCGTAAACTGCCCTAAGATAACCGCGTTCGGCGTCTCGGCGCATAGTTGTTCTGCTTTAGCGATAGCGCCTTTCATACCTTCGCTGCTGGGCGTAAGAACGAGTTCGGCACCATAGGCAGCAAGAAGGTTGCGCCGCTCCACGGACATCGTTTCCGGCATGGTGAGGATAACACGGTATCCTTTGAGTCGTCCGATCCACGCGAGTCCCACACCGGTATTGCCCGAAGTAGGTTCGATAATCGCAGCGTCGGGTGTCAAAACGCCTCGACGTTCGGCATCTTCTATCATCGCCAAGGCGGTGCGGTCCTTCACGGAACCTCCGGGATTGAATCGCTCCAGTTTAAGGAGCAGACCCGGTTGAATCTCCAGCATCGGCGTATGACCGATTAAGTCTAATAAATTCTTGTAAATCATAAGCTTCGTAAAAATATTCTTACCGCCTCGGCAACCATCTCGATGCACGGACGTTTCTCATAATACTGCTGCGTGCGCTCAGCAGGTTTAGGGCGGAGAGCCTCCGCAGGCAGATATTCCATCGTGGAGCCCTTGGGCGCCAACCCTAATAACTCTGCGCAGATGAGGGAACCGTACTTCGCCTTGAAATCTCCTGCCAGCTGCTGTACAAAGGCATAGTTCGCCATTTTTCCTTCGGAGTCATGGGGCGTGGCGGAACCGTTATGCAGCCCTGCGAGCATGAACATGCCGTTGGCAGCGCCGCAGGTCATGCGCATTCTTCCCGTACCGCCACCAAAAGAGGCTGCAAGACGAAGCGCCAGTTGTTCATCGTTGATACCGTACATATCCGCACAAGCAGCAAAGACTGCCTGCGAGCAGTTAAAACCTTGTTTGAACAAGTCCTGCGCCTTTTGCGCCCGTTGTTCTATCTCTAATTCACTCATACTTTCGACTTTCGACTTTATTATACCAGTTTTCCAATTGTTGGTTAAACGTCCTTCTGTCCATCGTCTGCGCCCACTCTCTCAATTCGTCCGTATGGTCCTCAAAATGCATAGTGACCGTACGACGCAGTTTCCATTTCTTGGGTTTGAGTTTGGACCAGTAACTGCCTTCCAACCCGCGCATTCTACAAAGGATCACGCGCACGCCTGCGGGCAATTCCCGGCAGACCTCATACGCCAAACGCCTGTTTCCGATAATCTCTTTATCGATAGTCTTCACATGTCCGGAGGGATAGAAACAGAGTTGTTTGCCTGCCGCAAGGCTGTCGATAGCGATGCGACTGAGTTGTTCTGCCGCCGCTGCACCCTCTTCGCGCGACATAGCGCTCTTATTCAAATCCGGGACTTCGATGGCGTCAGCTTTATTGAGGATGTGGCGGTAGAACTTATTACGCATGAACAACTCGTCCACCATCGGACTAATCGGTAGCCACCACATCTCGCTGAAAAGAATCAGCGGATCGATGTACGCCGTATGGTTCGGCAGAACCAGATGGATTGATTTGTCGCGTAGCAACTCCTCCCCCGTGACGCGGATGTCGTAGTGCCAATGAAAGAAGAATTTTACTATTTTGCCTAATGTGTATCGATTCATAAATCTTTTATTAATTCCAATAGAGAGGCGTTGCCTCGGCGGTCGAAGAAGAGTGCATCAATGCCGGCTTTCCTTGCGCCCTCAATATCCGTCGTCATCGAGTCTCCGATCATCAGCACTTCAGACGGTTGCAAGCCGCAGCGACGAAGCGCTTCTTCGAAAAAACGGATGTCGGGTTTGTCATAGCCAATATCCATGGATATATACGTATCCTCAAAATACGACAGGATGCCTGCCCGCTCGAGACGGTTGCGTTGCAGATGACCGAAACTGTTTGATGCCGCAAAGAGCCGATAGCCCTTGTCCCGCAGCGTATCTAACATCTCTTTGGCTTCGGGCACTAAGGTGTGGGTTTTTCCCCATGCCGCGCGGAAAGCATGCTTGAAAGGTTCTACCGCCGACTCCGGATAACCGATCGTCGCAATGAACTCTTTCGGATAAAGATCCATCACTTCAGCGATCGTGTATTTGCCATGCTTGGCTTCGGAGAAGAGCCGCCCGGCGATGTCAAAAAAAGTCTGAAACAGACCGTCTTCGGTGTACGGTGTATGGTGTACGGTGTACAAATCTGCCATCGCTGCATCAAAAGCCTCTCGGCAACAGGGGACGTAGTCGAGGAGCGTATCGTCAATATCAATAAAGATGGCTTTGTAACGCACTATCTTAGGGTTTAACAATTTAACTAAAAATGGAGCCACGCGACGTGACTCCATTTTGTCGGGTAGGCGAGATTCGAACTCACGACCTCCTGCTCCCAAAGCAGGCATTCTAACCGGGCTGAACTACTACCCGCTCGCGCGAATTATGGCTCAATACGATTCGCGACCACGTCGCTCATATGAATTTTCGCCATATTCTCGCTTCTCCCCAAAAATATAAAATTTTCGGGGACCCCATTTAATATATTAATATCGTAACGGGGAAAATCGAGTGCAAAGGTACAACAATTTTCTGACATGCGCAAATATTTGCGGTACTTTTTTGTGTTTTTTCGCAAAAAGCGGTCAAAAAACGTTGGTTCTTCTATTTCAGCAGCGCGCCATTCGCATCATAAACCCTTCCGCCGAAGGAGACATACACGGTTCCGGCATGAAGGAATTTTGCCGCCGTACGGAGTTGCTCTTGACTTAGTTGCGGAAGAGCGGTTGCGGATCCGGCCTGAATCGTGAAGGTATGCATGATTACCGTCGTCGGCAGGTAGTTATGGTTACCGGGATGGTACGCAATCACAGTCACTTCGCCTTCGTTCTCCGGCATGATCATACCCTCCTCTATCGAGAGCAGACAAGCCGTATAAGCGTACGTAATCTCAAGGCCGGAAGAGAGCGTTGCGGTAGAAGGCACCGAAGTACCGATAGTCAGTTCTGACTCCTGGTTCTCCCAAAGGATGGTCTGCACGGCTTTGTTGACATGCAGCGCCACCGGCATGGTCGCATCATTATAGATCGCCGTGTTCTCCGGCGTGAAACGCAACGAGAGCATATAATCGCCGGCATCGAGAATCGTATCTGGAGCGATGTTGAGCCATGAGAGCGAACCCGGCACCTGACCGATGAGTTCATGGATTACCGCCTCGTTCAAGGGCTGACCATATGTGATATCTTCTACCGAAAGGCTGATCGTCGGATTAGCCTTATGGATGAGGAGGGTTTTCTCAATAGAGTTAGCTGCGTTGTACTTATAGTTACCGGGCTGCGTAGCCGTAATAGTGATAGTGCCGGAGCTATAGATACGCAGGATATTTCCTTCTACCTGAGCGATTGCCGGGTCAGAGGTCTGATAAACGACCTCCAAGCCGGAGGAAGTGAAGGCATTGAAACTAAGTTCATCGGTGGCGATACACTCACTGAGGGTCTGCGGCCAAGAGAGCGTCTGGTCGTATTTGGACGTCGTACCGGAGACAGCGATGCGCGCCTCACGTCCTTCGCCGGCGATGATGATCTCGCCGGAATGCGTACCGGCTTCCTCATGCGAATAGAAGAGGGTGATAGTAGTCTTCTGATCCACAAGGTTCTTCTGACCTATGGTCTCCACGGACGCCGAGAAATGCGGGTCTGTAGAGGTGACGGAAGCCACGATATTGGTCCACGAGACAGTCACATTCTTCGTTGCTACAGGGTCATCAACCATAGCCGCAGCCGGTTCCCACTCTTCGATACCGACACTCAGGCTCTTGAGTTCGGAGACGCGGATATTACTGAAAGCCGCAGCGGTACGACCCGTAGCAGCGAACTTAATATAGCGCGTAGAGGTAGAAAGAGCAGCCGAATCCGCCTTGTTGGAGGCAATGGTATTGCCTTCCGTAGAGAAGATCTGTTGCCAGTTGTTATGATCGGGTGACTGATAAACCGTGATCGTACCATTCGAAGCGCCCTGCCAAGCGAAATAGAGCTTCTGAGCGATACCTATCTGCGGAAGCGCGATGACGCACTCGTCATTATAGGCATTGCCTATGATGATAATCTTACCTATCGCCAGATGGGCACCCAGACCAAACACACCATTATTCCAAGACACGTTCTCGGTCTTGGAGATAACCGTCTGGGCATTGTTAAAATCGGCTTGCTTGAACTCCGTATCCCACGCTAATTGCGCAGAAAGAGAAAGTGAGAGTACCGCAAAGGCACAGAGAATAAAGATCTTTTTCATACTGTATAAATATCTAACTAATAACGAACGTATAACCAACTAATAACTAACGATTGTACCGTTAGAGGGTAATGATTTGGCCCTTTTCGGGTATTTCTATATTCCTGAATCCGGCATCGTGCAGGTGTCCTTTGTAGGTCTCTGCCGCAGCCTCTTCGCCATGGACGATGAAGGTTCGCTGGACTTGATCGACCGTGAGAGAGCGCGTGAGGTAATCGATCATCTCTTGGTAGTCGCCGTGTCCGGAGAAGCCTTCAATCTTCGTGATCTGCGCTTTGATCTTGCGATCGAGACCGAAGATAGAGATCCACTGGAGTCCGGGCTGCTGAATACGTGCGCCGAGCGTGGTAGGTTCGCAATAACCGACGATAAGGATCGTGCAGCGCGGATCGGATATATGGTTCGCCACATGATGTTTGATTCGTCCGGCTTCCAACATACCCGAAGCGGAGATGATGATACAGGGTTCGTCCTTGTGGTTAAGCGCTTTGGATTCGCGGATGTCGGTGATGTACCGCAGGGTATTGAACCCAAACGGATCGGAGTCAAAACGCAGAGTGTCATGCACCTCTTCGCTCAGTTCCTCGGGGTACATACGGAAGATCTGGGTCGCATTCGTGGACATCGGCGAGTCCACATA
>ONIM01000059.1 GCA_900317885.1 uncultured Bacteroidales bacterium
GTATGCGTGTTGAAATAACCGGCGATCCATTGAAAAACAAATAATCCTATTGTAGCAGGCACTAATAACTTGCGGGTGCGACTTTTGAACCACTCTTTCTCTGAATGAGCATCCAATGCGTACCGGGCACTGATACCTGCCAGCAAGAACAAAAGAGGCATAAACCAAGGATAGAGCAGATACATGATTCCGTCTTGGTACTGAGGACCTCCGAAACCACCTATTCCGCCTACTACACCTTTGCCGTTATAATAGTAAATAACATGGTAAAAGAGTACCAACAGTACGGTCACCCAACGCAAATTATCTATCCAATGTTTTCGCATGTTTTCTTATGGTTTATAATAACTCTCCTCTAAAATCTTCTGCGCATCTCCTTCCGCCATCAGTTCCTGCAGGCTCACCTCCGGATGATGCTCCATATAACTCGCTGCAATCCGCCATCCGAGCCATATACCGAGTCTTCCCGGGGCATCCTGGGACACCTCCGAAGTGAACGGACCATCATTCAGATAGCCTGTCAGAATGAGGCTTTCGGTCTTAAACAGATCGCGTTTATCCATCACCAGATGCCAGATGGCTTCTTCGTTCTTCACGCACCAATCCCATTGCTCTTTCGTCCATCCCATGACTTCGTATCCCGGCAGTTTGTCGAAGATCTGCGCGGTCAGATACATCACTTTGCCGCGGTAGATCATCTGGTCCAAGAGCCGGCTTTTGGTGGAAGTATAGGGTAGAGTACGGAACAGAAAAGCGCTTATCACATCCACCGGGATGCATTCTTTCCGCATGGTCTGTTTCTGGTAGTCATAGACCACACGGTTGTAGTACTCATAGTCGCTTCCGAGGTACATATCCGCCCCGATGCCGATCAGTTCGTCCCCGAAATAAATTGGAGCGTTGAAGCCCGATATAAACAGATACAGGGTAGGGATCTCCGTCTCGGGATAGAGATACAGAATGCGCGTAAAAGCCTGAGATATAGCGTTTTGTATGTCACTTACATCTGCAAAAATCGCTTGCTCCCGTGCGTTGGTGGCTTTGAAACCATACAAGGTGTCGTTCAGGAACTCCGGCAAGGCTTGCTCCAGATAGGCGGTGTCGGCACTCGGAATGCCCAATATATCTTCCACCCATAACGGCATGAACACCGGATACTCGTCGTATAACACGCGGATATCCTGTGCTACCGTAGTCTCGTGTACATTCATCAGGGAATTGTCAAAACGCACAATATCAAGCTCTTGCGGCTTTAGGTCCTTCGGAAAATACGTCCGCCCTTTCTGACAACTCGTCAGCGCGAGCATACAAAGCAGTATATAAATTATCTTTCTCATAATATGTCGTTCCTTCCCTTTAGGGAAGAGTTAGGGTAGGCTTATCACTCCGTCTTTGATTTCTATCACCCGGTCCGCTATCGCCGCTAACTCTTTGTCATGGGTCACCAGCAGGATCGTCTGACCGTATTCTTTTCTAAGTTGCAACAATAAGTCGCTTAACTCCTTCTTATTCTTCTCGTCCAGACTTCCTGTGGGCTCATCTGCCAGGATGATATCCGGACTCATCATCAACGCCCGCGCTGCGGCTACCCGCTGTTTCTCGCCTCCGGAGAGCTCATTGGGCTTATGGTTCATCCGGTCTTGGAGACCCATATCCAGCAGTAATTTCTCCGCACGAGCCTTGTATTCCGTCTCTTTCTCACGGGCGATCATGGCCGGGATGCACACGTTCTCAAGAGCCGTGAACTCCGGCAGTAACTGGTGGAACTGGAAGATAAAACCGATATGTTTGTTACGGAACGCAGCCAACTTGGTATCGTTGAGCGCAAAGACATCCTCGCCCTCAATCAGCACTTGACCGCTCGTAGGACGATCCAATGTACCGATAATTTGGAGTAGGGTAGTCTTGCCCGCTCCGGATTTGCCGACGATAGCTACTATCTCGCCTTTTTCTACCTTCAGATTTACACCCTTCAGTACTTCCAAATCGCCGAAAGTCTTCCAAATATTTTTAACCTCTATCATATTCTTTTTATTTACCAGATTGCTTGTATCAGAGCGCTTGTCATCAGTCCACAACAGATAAGCTTGAGGATTGTACCGAAGAGCAGGCCGATGAAACTTCCCCAGCCGGCTCTAAGGGCTTGAGCGAACTCTTTTCCGCCCATTATTTCGCCTATTACGGCGCCTACCAACGGACCAATAATGACTCCTGCGGCTCCAAAGAAGAGGCCGGCAAAAACACCTATTGTGCTACCCCATACCCCGTATTTAGTGCCTCCAAATTGTTTGGTTCCCCATGCAGGGACGACATAATCCAAAATCGAAACGACAACCGTCACTATGCCCCATATAAGGAGCATCTGCCAGGAGAAATCCACACGTTCCGTTGCTTGCGCGATCCATAGTCCCGCGTACGCGACAGGTGTACCCGGCAGACCGGGAACAATACACCCGATGATGCCTACTACGATACACAGACCTGCTAAAATCAATAATACAACTTCCATACTTAACTCCTTTCAATCACTAATTGCCGATCTCCGTTTTCTTGTGGAACAATTTTAATATACACCGTATCTTCCGGCAATAGCGGTTCAATAATATCCGGCCACTCGATAAAACAATAGTTGCCGGAATAGAGGTACTCCTCCGCTCCAAAGTCCATCGCCTCGCGGATGTCCTTCAGCCGGTAGCAATCGAAATGGTACACCTCACCCTTGTAGGGTTGTTCCACGTCATACACATTTACAATCGCAAAAGTCGGACTATTCACGATGTCTTCTGTTCCCATCGCTTCACAGAGCGATTTGATGAAAGTGGTCTTACCGGCCCCCATCTGTCCGTCGAAGGCAAATACCCGATGCGGTTCACATTCTTTCAAAATCTCCAACGGACTAACCTCTGCTCCTTGCTCATTAAGCAGTTGGAGTATTTCGGAGTGCTCGGAAGCACCTTTTTTGATTGTATAAATATTCATATTCTTGCTTTTCATTCAATTCTCAGAGCGATATTTTGGCCTGAAAATACTCGTAAAGCATTGATCCTCTGCTATTTCCGAGCAATTCAATCCATTCTTCTTTGCTGGCCGTTTTAGCGCGTTTTACGGAACCAAAATGCCGCAAAATCTTTTGTTTATAACTTGGTCCGATGCCTTTTATCTCATCTAACTCGCTGTGTATCAGCGATTTAGAGCGTTTCTGCTTGTGATATGTAATAGCAAACCGGTGTACCTCGTCTTGAATACTTGTCAAAAGACGAAAGACTTCACTCGTTACCGGCATACTGATCTCCGCCGGAGGAAAACCGTAGAGCAAAGTCTGCGTCCGGTGTTTGTCATTTTTCTTTAGACCCGCGATAGGAATATGTAAACCCAACTGGTCTTCCACCGCTTCTCGGATGGCATGCATCTGACCAATACCACCATCGGCAATGATGAGGTCGGGCATCTGAGCGCCTTCGTCTATAAGGTGCTGGTATCTTCTGCGCACAACCTCGCGCATGCTCGCGTAGTCATCCGCGCCCGCGACGGTCTTTATCTCAAATCGCTTATAGTCGCTCTTACTTGGCTTTGCCATCCGATAGACTACACAACCGGCGACCGCGTTTTCTCCCTGGATATTGGAGTTATCGAAGCAGTCAATCCATCGAGGCAGAGTAGGGAGATCTATCATCTGTTGCAGTTCCGTTAATATGCGTACG
>ONIM01000009.1 GCA_900317885.1 uncultured Bacteroidales bacterium
TTACATGGTATGTTTGCCCGCGTGATGGGCAAATTCAACCGCTCGGAGACGCTGTATTTCAAGCGCTGCAACTGTGGCAAGGAGCAATTAGGTGTCGATTTGCTGAACCCCGTCAAAAACAGCAAGGACGCCAAAGTGCAGGCATGCCAAGCGGCCCTGAAAACCGCAGCGCAGGCAGCTAAGACCGCCCTCGCGGATCCTACCGAACGCGCCTCCCTTGAGGCTGCATTCAAGGCACAGAACAAGTACACCTCCCTCTTTGCGTACACCGTTGCGCAGAAGTATGTTAAACCGAACTTCGACTAAAATGACTAAGAAAGAAATCCTGAAACTGGTGATCTCTGCAACGTCACCCGAACCGTCACGACCCGCTCGGAGGCATGGCAACGCGGCGACACCTCCGTCGTCATCCAAACCAAGACCGTCGAATCGTACGACGGCTCACGGAAGTATTAACCTATTGTTCAATCAAACCTAAAAAACCTTAATTATTATGGCAAATGTAACGTACAGTGCCGGTATCGACCACGTATCCGGCGCATTGGCAAAACCCGGTAAGAGCGGACAGCACAGCTGCGAGAAGATGCTCTTGGCTACCCACCGCGTAGCGGCAACGACCTCTAACAAGTGCAACCGCCTCTATCTGCGCACCCCGGTGAAACGCACCACGCCGCTCAGTCCGAAGGAGCTGCAGATCCGCGCACGCTTCACCGCGGTACGAGCGATGATCGCGGAGCGTAAGGAGGACCTCTCGAAGATCACCGACGACCAGATCGCCTTCGCCGCGCAGAAGAACGAGCCCAACGGCAAAAAGACCATGTACTCTTGGTACTGGAAAGTCTGCGGCGACGAATATGATCAGTCGCACAACGGCTAATCGCCTTCTCCGTAAAGCGGACATCAGAGCGTTCCCCTTCCGGGGAGCGCTTTTTTATTCCCCATAACCCATAACCCCTAACCCGGAAAATCGTCATAAATGGCGATTTTCCTTGCATATATCGCAAAAAAGCAGTACCTTTGCACCCCAAAAGGAAACAATCATGCGAGTAGTAGTACAACGATGCAGCCGGGCGGAAGTGCGCATAGATGGCACGACGGTCGGGAAAATTGAGAAGGGCTTTATGCTGTTGGTCGGCGTGACGGAGGCGGACACGCAGGCGGAAGCCGATGTATTGGCGAAGAAGATCGCGCAACTGCGTGTGTTCGAGGATGAGCAAGGTAAGATGAACCTCGCCATCCGCGATATAGGCGGCGCCATCCTCAGTATATCCCAGTTCACGCTCTACGCCGATTGCCGCAAGGGCAACCGTCCGTCGTTCATTTCCGCCGCACGCCCGGAGAAAGCATCACCCCTGTATGACTATTTCAACGACCGCCTCCGTTCCGAGTACGGCCTCCGGGTCGAAACCGGCCGCTTCGGAGCCGACATGAAGGTGGACTTCATCAACGACGGACCCGTCACCATTCTCCTCGACACCGACGGACTGAAATAAAAAATCGCAAAAAGTGGCATACACTCTTGTGTATGTCATTTTTTTGTTGTACCTTTGCAGCCGGAATCACACATAACTTAATTTAATATCAACGGACATGTATCAATTTAAAGCCTTCCGCATTTCGCAGAAAGACAATTTACTCTTTCCCGACAAATTAGAGATAGATGACTATAAAGTAATATACTATAAAGGTCGAATCTTTGGTTATGAATCCACCACCATCCAGCGCAGTAATATAGGCAGCGTATCCGTTGATGCGGGAATTTTGTTTGCTACCATATACATTGAAACAAATGGCGGCCAACGCACGGAATTAAACGGTTTTTCCAAATCCGATGCACGACAAATACAACGAATATTGTCTGTTTAGAAGTAGTGCAAGTATTGAGGAATACATATAAGTCGCGATGTATCGCATACGACGATGATGCGTATAATCTGCCGTTGGATACGATCTATTTCATTGAGAGTAAATGGAATTATCGGTTAAATGAATATGTATTCAGTCATCAGCAGGAAATAACAAATATACTTCAAAAGGATTTTGGAGGTTTTTTTCCGTATAAGTTTGAAATCGTCTCCATAGAAAAGTTCCATAATCTATTGTTGCAAAAGGCTTTTAGCGACTTGCATCCTGAATGGGAGGATTGTATAGATTATTCTTTGCTTTACAATAAAGACATACAGGAACAAGAGCATACTTATCAAGCCGCCATGATTCAGCGGCTGACGAGCAAGAACCCCGTTTTTGAGGAGACTTTTATTGCCCGAATAGTACCTTCCGAGAAAGAAGACAGCTTTGAATTCTATGCCATTGACACTTCTTTATGTACCGAATCACTTGTCCCGGCTATTCTGGAGAAATATATACAGGACCTGACTGCGATCAATATATCTATTTTAGGAAAGCAAGACACGCATGACTACACTATCCATGATGAGGTATTAAATAGTAGAAAAGGGCAAGGAGTTAGTTTTTGCGGAGCCATCCCTCAGCTAAACACAGAGCAACTCATTCCGGGGGTAGAAATTAACAAACTGAATATTGATTCTAAGTTACGAGATTTGGTTTTGACGCTTAAGGACGATATTGATGCCTATCAGCGAACCAATGGAATCAATGTCTTATTGGAAAACCGGTTTGCTGAATTTATCAAATCATTTGAACACCTGGAAACAAAGCCTCTAAGTTCATTAGTCATTGATAACACCTATGCTATCCATTTAGCTGATTACAAAAAAGAAGTAAAGATGTATACATTGCCTAAAACTCTGTATATATTCTTCCTTCGTCACCCGGAAGGAATCTATCTGAAAGACATTGCAGATTATCGAGGGGAGTTGATTCAGATATATCGTCTTCTGACAACAAAAGGAGATTCAATTGAGCAAAGCGAAGCAGTAATAGACCGGTTAATCGATACAACGCAAGGCAACCTGCTTTGCCAATATATGTGTCGAATTTCCGAGGCTTTCCGAAATGTATTATCAACCGATTTGGCAAAAAAATATACGATTGCAGGAAAACGTAATGAGTTGCGACGTATTACTTTGGATACCACCAAGATCTTATTACCGGAAAAAATTAAAAATTTAACAGCAACGTTGCGGTTATAATTTCTTGATCAATTAAATTTACTACATTTGCAGCAAAATTACAAATTATGGGACTAAAAGGGACATTCAAACAAGTTCATTGTAATAAATTAGGCGGTCGGATGTGGTCGTTCGAATTGAGTAATACCAATATTTGGCAAAAGGAAGTATATACTATTGCTATCTATGATGTTTATCAACAGAACCCTTGGATTTGGCGCAATCAAGTGCTTAAATCAGACGAGACCGCAGTATTAAATTATGATAATATAGGCTGGTTCTTTTGTCAGGGAGATTTTGTTGCTATCCTTGATGAGAATGACAATATATTACAACAATGGACTTTGGAGTTGCATGAGTACGGGCCGGGCGAATGTCCGGAATGTCACGGCACGCATGTATGCCGCAAATGCGGAGGATCGGGATTCTTATTTCCCAAACAAGGCGACGAAATAGCCGTTAAATGTCCGGATTGTGACGGATTAGGAGTTTGTCAGACTTGTTATATACCACGTAGAGAACGTCGATTGATATGAGTATGGATTTGGAATATGAATGGATGCGTTACGGCAGCCTGAGAAAGGGTGGACAGCTCTCTTTTGCACTGAAGATTACTTGCACACGATGGTGGAAGACAGAGAAAGTGGCATACACGATTGTTGACGGTAGCGGACAACTACCGCCCCAGCAAGGTTATATAGAACTGAAGGCCGGTCAATCCCGGCTTATCGACTATGACCATACTCCCGGCGAGTGGGATTGGTGTGAAGGGGATTTTATAATTATCTATGATACCCAAGGAAGGGAATATGACCGCAAAGTCTTTAGTCTGACGACCTATGGACCGGGTGAATGTCCCGAGTGTCATGGCTCGCATCAATGCGCGGCATGTCACGGCACCGGACGTATAACAGATAAAATGCATATGGTATCTACCTGTCCGCGCTGCCTTGGTACAGGAGTATGTCAGACATGCTATGTACCTACACGGAACGGTGGAATGACTGCCAATATGGCTACATTCGGTTCTTCAGTGGCTACCAATACCAATCCGAAGGTGGAAATGTCGCGGCAGCAAAGGATGATTGATTTGCGTAAACGTATAGCGGAATTGGAAGCAATGATTAGTCGATGTGAGTTTGACGAACGGACGCGTATGACGCGCGATGCAAATTTCGGTTATGATACATCAAGAACAACGGACTATATGCGACAGGCGCAACTCAAAAATACTTATCAGACGCAATTGATACAACTGCGCTATGAATTGGAGCAATTAGAAAATGGAGGATTTTAAGCCATGAGACAGGAAACCATCAATCAACTCAGTCAAGCAGCCATAGCCGGAGATACGTTTGCTATGACTTATCTTGGCGTGATTGCATACGAAGGTAAGTATGCGCAGCGCGATACACAAACAGCCTTGCAATACCTACAACGCGCCAGTCAAAACGGCGTGATATGGGCGAGAGACTTGTTGCTGTTTGCAATGCGTGTGAATCAGAATGAGACCAATATCTCCGAGCATGCATTGATAACAACCGGTGCCACTCAGCAGTTAGAGCAATACGCGCAGCAAGGTAATTGTTGGGCGGCTACGGCAATCGGAGAGTTATATATGCGTGGCGTGACAACATTCCGGAATATATCTGCTGCTTCGCAATACTTGCAGCAGGCTGCCAATGCCGGATGTTTGCTTGCGCAAGAGTTGTTGGGGGGTGTAAACGAGTCTCCGTCTTTCAATACAGGAATGCAAACACCATCCAAACCATGGGATCAACCCGTGCCGGATAACCATGATTACATGAAAGAGCTGCAAGGATTGATAGGTTTGTCTCGCGTAAAAGGAGAAGTAGAGTCTCTGCGCAACTTTGTGTTGGTCCAGAAACAGCGCGAGGCTAATGGCTTGAAACCGGCATCCGTTTCGTACCATTGTGTATTTTCCGGCAGCCCCGGAACTGGCAAAACAACCGTTGCGCGCATTGTGGCGGGAATTTACAAAGAGATGGGCATTCTCAAAAAGGGACATCTGGTAGAAGTGCAACGCGCTGATTTGGTCGGTGAATACATGGGACAAACGGCTCCTAAAACCAATGCCAAGATTGACGAAGCACTAGATGGCGTCCTATTCATTGATGAGGCATATTCGCTGGCTGACGGTAGCCGCGATGATCAATATGGGCGCGAAGCGGTGGATACGATTCTGAAACGCATGGAGGATGACCGGGACCGATTAGTAGTAATCCTTGCCGGTTATAGCGAACCGATAAAGGGGTTTATCCATTCCAATCCGGGCTTGGAGTCGCGTTTTAATAGATACATCCATTTTGATGACTATACGGCAGATGAGTTGCTGAAGATCTTTGCCTTCAATCTGGAGAAAGCTCAATATACCATCACGCGCGACGCGTATCAAAAGGTGTATGAGGTTATCTCTAATGCAGTAGCACAAAAAGACGAGCGTTTCGGCAATGCCCGCTATGTCCGCAATCTCTTCGAGCGTATCATCCAGCGCCAGGCCGACCGCGTCGCCAACCTCCACAATCCAAGTAGAGAGGAGTTGGGAAAAATAGAAAAAGAAGATATAAATGAATAACTTATAGACAATTGGGAAATGGCAATCAACTTATTAGACTTTGATTATACTCAGTATCCGCTTAATGTTTTTAAAAACCAAAAGTGCATAGATTTTTTAGGACAGATGACTTCTAAAAATGCAGAGACTTCTTTGAATCCATTAGAGAAGATGTCTGCATCTGCGGTTAATAAAGGACTATCATTCGCATCAGGGATGCAACTGGCTTCTTTAGTAAGTGAATATAAGCTCGCCAAAATGGCAGAATCATTGTATGAAGAACTTCCCGCTTATGCGTATCAGATTGTCGGAAATTTCAAAAACGATCCATCTCTTTTAATATCTGATACTCGTGAGTGGCTAGGAATCATGTATATGGTAAGCCGAACTTTATATGAAATGGAAAACGATGCTATATCAACAAATTTGGACGACATAGGAAGTTTTGTTGTAAGATATGTTAAAAGTGGAAATTGGGGATTGAAAGGTGCTTGGCAAGCTTTTACTGGAGCGTTGGATGAGGCTGCCAATAAGAGAAGATTTATATATAGTGAAATATCGCGTATATATACTCTTTCTATCTTATTGAATTATTATGTAGAAATTTGTGATAAAATACCTCAAACAACCATAAACTTAATAAAGCATATCGTGTTAGATTTATCAATGAGCGATTCTAATAAAGAAGCATATTCTACAGCTGGAGATGTGAAATATTATATATTCGATAAACCAATGTCGACCATCTTTCCTAAAAATAAAAATCAAAGCATCAAGAATTATGTGGAGGAAAATATAAAACTGTTTGAACACTTTGTGCATCCGAAAGAAGAATGTGATTCAAAAATATTGTTATGGGCAAAGACATACTATGATAAAAAAATATCGTCGAACCGAAGTGAAATTATCTAAAGAAGAATGTTTTAATTAAATTATACAAAAATATGGAAGAAACAAATTTTACAGTCAAAGACACCCCTATTATTCCGCAACCGATTATCACAAAGACGGAAGAAGAATTAGGCGATGCCATTAAAAACAATGCCGACACCATTGAAATTCAAGGGGATTTAGCAAACAAAGTATTTAAGATAAAGGCCACAGGTAAGGTTGTATGGGCAGTTGCTGTAGGAGCCTTAGGTATAGCCGTTGCTTGTGTAATAATGAAAACTCAAGGATCTAATATTACAGAGTCCACTCAAACAGGAAAAGCCATTACATTTACAGGCGCAGCTGGAGGAACAGCAGTTGCTGCCGGTATTCTTGGTAAGGCAGCTGTTGCTGCTACGAGTATTGCAGTTGCTGCCGGTGGTGTAGGTGCGTTAACTAGTTTGCGTGACAAATACAAAATTATAGAACGGGCTGAGAACAAACTTATCCTACAGCACAAATAAATAGAAACGGATGATAGAAACAGAAAAGTTCGGAATCCCCGATTTTTACAGGACGAATATCCTTGAAAGAAGTGCTATGCTTTGCGCTGTGGATTCTATGATAGAAAAGAAGTATGACTTGAGTCAAATAGAGATTGCCATTTTTGATTTTCTGATGTACCGATATGCGTGGCATATGGGACAGATGAATTTTAAATATAATTATAAATCGGGCACGTATATGCGGACTTTTATGCTGAGCTTCTTTAATAAAATTACTTCCGACAAATCTTTTCCAGAAGCTTTAGAAATGCAAATAAAGAGGCTGTATTGCATCGTCCCACAAAAACTGGCAACATACGCTTACTATCTTCCGTTGCTTCTTCGTACCCGAAATATAATATCAGAAAAAGAATGCGATGTCCTGATTGATAAATATTGTCTAAAAACGCATGTTCGGTATGAGCAACTTCAAAGCCCTAAAGGTCACACTTTTGAGGGAAAGTTAATTCAAATTCTGGTCAAACATGTAGGTGAATTGCAATCTTATTATAAAAAGAACTATGACCACAGTTTTGAAGCGGACTACGTGAAGATTTTTTATGGTCGGTTTGATGTTCTACCTATAGGAGACGATTCCGCCTATCTATTTAAATAACCCATTTTCGACTATGCCAAATTTTCCATGGGAACGTCCGACGATGGACGACTTTTTGAGAGAAGCAGAACAAAAGTTCAGCAATCTGTTCAATCTGGATATAGCACAGATAACTGATGCTATCCAATCTGCGTGTGCCTTTTTCGGGTTGTCTTATCCGAATATGGTGTTGAACCTTAGTCGCCAGCCCAAAGGGGGCACTATGGTTTACAACCTGGATCCGAATACGGATGCAGATGATATACTATGTTATGATCTGAATCAGTTGATGGCTCTTGGCATCAACAACAAGGATTCATTCAGCCTTATCATGACGCACGAATGTGCCCACCGCTATTTCCAGAGCTATACTTTCCCGGGTCTAAATAATGGCCAATGGGAGCAGGAGTTAGCCTGCGACTTTTGTATGGGTGCTCGTGCTGCACTTGAGCACATGAGTATCGAAAAAGTAGTAAGAGGACTTGGCGGAACACAAGGGGCAGACACGCATCCGGACGGGGACCTGCGCGCAGAAGCAATAACAGGAGGGTATAACGTTATGCTTTATTTATTGCAGAACAACATGACTCCTTCGGTAGAAAATTGTATACGGGGATTCAATGATTTTAGAGCAACGTACGAACCGACCATTTTTGCAAGAGAGCAGAGATATATATAGAAATAAATACATTATTAGTGGTAAAAACAGAAGGGGAGAATGACCGCAACGTTGCGGAAATTTCTCCCCTTTCGTTTTTTTGTAGTAATTTTGCACCGTCAAACGACAAAAGCGATTGTTTAACCTCTAAAAATGTATGATTATGAGTTCATTTACAATTCTTTGCCTGCTGATATTGGCAGATGTGATCTTAGGAAGACCCGTTGGTCATTTGGTACAAAAGGTTCGTCATATAGATTGGTCGGACAAGTGGGACAAACTATTAGGTCAAGACTGTGCCAATCTCAAGGATTATGCGTTGCGTGTAGGAAGAGCGGCTGCAAAACCGGTTGTAACATTCTATTACGTAATGCGAAGCAGCGAGACCACTACTTTGGAGAAAATTCTTATCTTTGCGGCTATTGCCTATGTGCTTTCTCCCGGATTGGTGTCCAAACATGTTTTTGAGTGGCTCGGCCTTTTGGACGACACCATCGCAATCTCCTATGTTTTAAATAAGGTGAGCGACAAAGTGACACCCGCAGTATCGGCACAGGTAGAAGCTACCCTGGATCAATGGTTCGGTGCGGAGATAGTAGCGGTAATTGCAAATCAATAAAACAAAAATACAACTATGAAAAAGATTTTTAACACAATCATTGAGGCTTTGCAAGAAGCCGAAATAAAGCATTTCGTGGCGGAGGAAGAAAAAAGTTGCGTAGACTTCTGTATCGATGGCGAGAAAGCGACGTATCATGTACATTTGTATGCCGAGGAAGACCAAGAATTACTAATCTGCGCAACCGTGTTCCCGATTAAGGTTCCGCAAGACCGAATATCGGAGATGTGCGTTTTAATCAATCGGATAAACGACTCGAATCTGGTAACCTCTCTTGTCGTAGATCCGGAAGATGGACTGCTTCAATGCCGTTTCCCCGCAACTGTGGATGATGGCGCAATCAACAAAAAGATTGTTGCAGCAGTCATGTGCAATACTATTAACTGCTTTGAGACGAACTACGAGGATATCCTAAAAGGAATTGCCGGATAACATACCATGCGCTTTGTTTGGACATATCAGGACATCGGTCTATGGATGCAGAATTTTCTGGATCTGGATGTGCAAGTTGTGGCATATACAACTGATAGCGGAGAGTTTACAGTTATCTCTCCCGCTATCGGTATCAGGAAACTTCTGCCTGAAAGTTACAATCAATATCAGCAGTTATTCCATATAGAGGATGTCGATACTACAGCCATTACAATCAATATATCCGGCCCGTATGAGCGGGATGAGATGTTTCGCAATATGCTGGTAAAGTATGTTAATTATTGTCTGAAGGAAGACGTGATGGAAACCATTCCTCACGGACGAATAAAAATTCACTTGGATAAGATAGAGTGGACACGTCACATCAGTTTAAGTACGCTTGTGCTGACAGCGAGAGGTTTGGAGATAGAATTTGCAGAAGACCTAAACCTATACACCCATCTGCGGATGCTCCAAATGCTCTTACTGTCCGGTTACACACGAGTACACATTATTCCAACAGATATGCCGTATCAGGGATATTGGTTTTCTGACGGCACGTTAGAATATACACTCAAAATGTCAGACCACCCTGCAGATATCCGTCTATGTTCGTCCTTCCACGTGATGGAATGGATAGGATTGGAAGGAAAAATAACCCCAAAATCCTTCCATCCTTTATATCCGACAACGCAAATAGATTATCAGTATGGTGAAGTAAAAGTGGAAATTCCTGTTACAATCGCAGAACCGGAGATAAATACAACAACTCTCCAACGCAACAGCAAACGTATGCAAGAAGAAATAGCAGATGCCATAGCCGAAGTATTAGAAGAATTACAACCAGCTCAATTCGATTGATTATGAATATCTATGATAAAATACAGCGTATGCCCGGTACTGAAACATACGAGCAGAAGATGTACCAATTGCTCAACACGGAGCATTATACCAAAGGGCACTACAGACACGATGACATGGGAGAAGGAATGGCTCTTGTATGGCAGTTGGTTTGGAGTTGGTGGAAACCGCGCTTCTTGCTGGATCATACTACTCAGTGTGCCTATGAGATTATGAATACCAACTACGAACTGGTAACGGTCACAGATGATGATATAGATTGGAATAGTATGAAAGACCTGCCGGATAATGCCATCACCCGTGCACGGAATCACAACGCGATGTTCCCCACTTTAATACGGCATTTCGAGAATGGTCAGGCAAAAGTAGAATGGCAAATAAATCCTGACGGGAAATATTACATGGATGATGATGGTTTCGGTATGACGAGTGATAACGAACTAACACTGTTTGGTACCATTGATCGGACAGGAAAAGTAGTAAAGAAATTTGTATACGAAAAAAGCAATAATTTCTTATTGTTGTAGATTCTTGCAAAAAACATTTGCGCATTTCTAAAAATTGTCGTATCTTTGCACCCGAAAACTAAAACTACTATGAATGAGAATGTTTCTTACAACATCATAGGTGATATTCATGCCAGAACGTGCTGGAAGAACCTTGTGCGCGAAGATTGTATAAACATCTTCGTGGGGGATTATTTTGATCCGTATGAATATGTCCCGCAGGCCGAACGGATGGCCAATTTCCAAGAGATTTTGGATCTTAAGCATCAACATCCGGAGACGGTGTTGCTATATGGCAATCATGACCTCCATTATTTGATAGCCGATGAACACTACAGCCGCTATGAACCTCATTATGCTAATGAATACAGGCAAGCCTTTTTAAAAACGCATTCCCTTTTTTACGGCGTCGCCTATCCTATCGCAGATAAATTTATCGTCACTCACGCCGGTGTCACGAAAGAGTGGTATGAGAAATATTTCGGGCTATACCATTCTGAATCTTTGACAGAGGTAGCAGAGAAGATTAACTCCCTTTGGCATCAAAACAAGCAAGCTTTTTCTTTTGACACGAACGCTACCGATTGGAATGACCATTATGGCACTTCGCCAACCCACTCGCCCCTTTGGATTCGTCCAGACGTACTTGTTGGGCATGATTTATTCTCCGGTACCGGTATCAAGCAAATCGTCGGTCACTCTCAAACAGGAGCCGGAGTAACCAAAGATCATAACATCATCTGTGTCGATTGCCTCGGCACAAAAGAAAAATCGTATCTATTGGAAATATGAACTTCGCACGCTTGCAGCAAACCCGAATCCCTGATCTCGCACCCGTCTATGGCGGAGTACGGGGACGAACGATGTCTTCGCGGCATCAACTCTACGCGTGGAAGGCACTCAAGGAGGCAGGGGTGAAAACAATCATCGACCTCCGGCTAACGGACCACACAGATCGTTTGCCTGCTTTGTGCGAAGAGTATGGCATACACTACTTCCGTTATCCGGTTGATACGTCTGCTGAGGCTATCACCAATATGGTGGAACTCTTTCCGCAGTTATGCCAACTGATTGATGCCGGAGATTTCTATATCGCCTGTGCTATGGGCTTGCACCGGACGGACATTGCTTTGAATGCCTACTGGCTCTTTCACGGAGCGGAAGAAGGCTTAGCGCAGCCGGAGATACGTGGTTACCGCAAGGAAGATGGTCATACGACCGATAAACTCAACCGCGTTCTTAATGCGCTTTATGCTGCATTTACCGAGCATAATGGAGTCGAACCTATGTCGCAACAGTTATTTAAAGAACGTAAGATTTGCATTACTCAGCAAACGTATATGAACTAAATTATAAAAAACATTTTAAACAAAAACAACTATGAAAACTTGGAAAAAAATCTTAATCGCAGCACTATGCGTGCTGGCGACTGCAGCATTGGTTTTTGCTTGCCTGTTGGCAAACATCTATTACGACAAATACCATAGGGTATCCTATTGGGACATTCAACCCCAATACGTATCGGAGAATATCTTGATGGTACATGGCTCTCGTGGACAGGAAGACTTTGTGAGGCTCAAAGATGTGCGCACCGACAAGTTTACTACGCCCAAACTGCAACACATCTTCATCAACGAATTCAACACCGGCGACAGCCTCGTCGTCTTCCGTACGTTTGACCGCCTTCGCGGATACCTGAACGTCAATACCGGCGAAATCGTCATCCCTGCCCAATATAACCGCGCATGGAACTTCAGCGAAGGTTTAGCCGGTGTACTCAAAGATGGCATTGTGTCCTTCATTAAAGAGGATGGCGAATTGGCCTTTGACAAAACTTTCCCCATCTATTATGACGATGATTTTTGCGACATCGCTTTTCAGTTCCATCACGGTCTATGCGTCATGAAGACGATGGACGGCAAATGGGGGCTTATCAATACGCAAGGAGAGTGGGTGGTAGAGCCGATCTATACCACCATCTCTGCACCTCGACAGGGCTATCGTATCGTCTCGGACGGCAAGTTTTATGGCCTTATCTCCGAAAAGGGGCAGGTGGTGCTGCCTTTGGAGTATGATTTTATCCGCCTGTCCTCCAATCCCATCGGTTTTACCGTTGCCAAAGACGGACTGGCTAAAACGATCGATTATGAGCTCAAAACGGTAGTACCTTTTGTGCATGACGGTCTGTATGTTTTGTCCTACGTGGATGACTATCGCTCTAATATAATTTATGAGAATGGAGAGGCGACGAAATATATCGAGCCCAGGTACTGGAGGTTTGATGTGGGGAGCGGAAGCGGAGTGATTGATTCGGACGGAAAAGTGATAATTCCCGCAAAATATTATATGGTGCGCATAGTGGATGATAACCTCTTTGATGTAGAAGTAACCTGCGGCGGAGATCATATCCTGTTTGATAACAAGGAAGAATATGTAGGAAAGGTAAAAGAATAGAAAATAAAAAATCGCAAAAAGTGGCATACACTCTTGTGTATGTCATTTTTTTGTTGTACCTTTGCAGCCGGAAATAAGAAAAACACTTGTCATGGAAACAAAACAATCATCCAAATCACTCACTGTCATCACGATCGTCGCAATGATGTTTCTCTACGCGATGATCTCGTTTGTAACGAATTTAGCTGCCCCGGTTGGTAAGATATGGGGTGCGTCGTTTGAGGATCCTGCGCAAGCGGAGCGTATGGGTATGTTAGGTAATTTATTCAATTTCCTGGCATATCTCATTATGGGTATTCCGGCTGGAAATATCCTGTCCAAGTACGGCTACAAAAGGACCGCATTATTCGCTATTTTCCTCGGTTTCATCGGGATTAGTATCCAGTGGTTCAGCGGCGTGGTAGATAGTTTTTATGTCTATCTGTTAGGCGCGCTGCTCGGCGGTTTTTGCGTATGTATGCTGAATACGGTAGTGAACCCGATGCTTAACCTCTTAGGTGGTGGCGGCAACCGCGGAAACCAGTTGAACATGATCGGCGGTACGCTGAACTCCCTCTCCGGTGCGCTGACCCCGATGCTCGTTGGTGCCATCATCGGTGAGAGCCTCGCCGGCAAGGAGATTGACGGTGTGAATGTGGTTCTCTATATCGCGATGGCTGTCTTTGCGGTTGTCTATCTGGTTATCCGTCTTACGCCTATCGCAGAGCCCGGTGTTTCTGCCGAGAAGGAGGTTTATGAGCGTACCCCGTGGTCCTTCCGCCATTTGACGCTCGGCGTGATCGCTATCTTCTTCTACGTCGGTGTAGAGGTAGGAATACCGGCTACGTTAATCAGTTATCTGACTCCCAAAGTGGGCTTTGCTGCTGCAGGCTTGATTGCCGGACGGTATTGGATCCTGATGTTGGTGGGACGCTTCTTGGGTTCGGCACTGGGCGGTAAGATCAGCAGCCGCACGATGGTGACCTGTGTCGCTTCGGCGGCTATCCTGCTGATGGTAGCTGCGATGCTGATAGGCGACAGCATCATGGCGAAATCCATCGTGCAAGGCGAAGTGATCTCTATCCCGCTGGCGGCTACGCTGCTCGTCCTTTGCGGTCTGTGCACCTCGGTCATGTGGACCTCTATCTTCAATATGGCTACCGAGGGACTGGGCAAATATACCGCTAAAGCTTCGGGTATCTTCATGATGATGGTAGTCGGCGGAGGTGTATTGCCCTATATCCAGAGTATCATCGCTGCGCATAACCCGCTGGTAAGTTATATCGTACCGATCGTCGGCGTAGCGTACATCCTCTACTACGCTCTCTGGGGTAGCAAGAATGTCAATACCGATATTAAGATTGACTGATCTTAGACTGTAGAAAGTTATGTTTTCCGAACGAGACACCAAAGGCCCGAGTTTGCGGAAGGGCTCCATCGAAGTGGTATGCGGATCGATGTTCTCCGGCAAGACCGAGGAACTCATCCGGCGTATGAAACGCGCGAAGTTTGCCAAACTGCGGGTAGAGATCTACAAACCCGCTATCGATGTGCGCTATAGCGACGAGGATGTAGTCTCTCACGACCGCAATGTAATCCAATCCACGCCGGTGGACAGCAGCCAGAATATCCTGCTCATGGTCGATGACATCGACGTAGTAGGTATCGACGAGGCGCAGTTCTTCGATATGGGTATTGTGGAGGTATGCAAGCAGTTGGCAGATCGCGGAATCCGCGTCATCTGCGCCGGTCTGGATATGGATTTCAAGGGCGTTCCGTTCGGACCGATGCCGGCGCTGATGGCGATTGCCGATGATGTGTATAAGACCCATGCCATCTGCGTGCACTGCGGCGATCTGGCGTATGTCAGCCATCGTCTCGTAGCTTCCGACAAGCGCGTCCTCTTAGGTGAGACGGACAGCTATGAACCCCTCTGCCGTGAATGCTACAACAAAGCCATCGCTTCCGAAGAAGCTAAATGACTTACCTCGACGTCATATTACCCTTAGCCATCCGAGATTGTTATACCTATAGCGTCCCGGATGGCTTGTCTATACCTGCTCCGGGAACCAGAGTAATCGTTCCGCTGATGAAGAAAGAGGTGCGGGGTATCGTCCTGCGCGAGCATACGGAACCTGTGGATGCCTCCTTTGCAACGAAGATCAAACCCCTTCTCTCTGTGAGCGACACGGCGCCGATGGTCTCCAAAGAGCAGTTAGCCCTATGGCAATGGATGAGTGCGTATTACATGTGTACGCTCGGCGAGGTCATGGCTGCGGCGCTTCCTGCCGGATTAGACAAACGTCTCCTGGATCCCCCTAAACGCAGAAGAACGCATATCGCTCCCTATACCGGACCGATTGAACCGATGCATCCGCTGACCGCTGCGCAGCAGAAAAGTGCCGATGAAATCGAGCATTTCTGGTCCTCCGGTAAGCAGATCGTATTGCTGCATGGCGTTACTTCCTCCGGCAAGACGGATATCTATATTCATCTGATTGAGCAGCAGCTGGCGGCAGGGAAGAATATACTCTATCTGGTACCGGAGATAGCCCTGACGACTCAACTGACTACTCGTCTTCAGCGGATTTTCGGCGGTCAACTGACAGTCTATCACAGTCGTTTTACCGACGCAGAACGAGAAGAACTCTATCATGCGTCGGCACGCACCGAACCGCATGTGGTCATCGGCGCGCGAAGCGCTATCTTTCTGCCGATTCCGAACATAGGCTTAGTAATCGTTGATGAAGAGCACGAGCCGAGTTACAAGCAGGCGGAACCCGATCCGCGCTACCACGCCCGCGCTGCGGCTATCGTGCTGGCGCAGGAGCATCATGCAAACGTGCTCTTAGGTACGGCTACTCCCTCGATGGAATCGTACTATTTGGCACAAAAAGGGATGTATGGCTTAGTCTCGCTGACAGAGCGATACGGAGGAGTGGAACTACCGGATATTCATCTCATTGATCTGCGTCAGCAGTATAACCGCAAGGAGATGTACGGCCATTTCAGCGACCCGTTGGTCGCGCGAATAGGCGAGGTGTTGGCGGGCGGCAAACAGGTCATCCTCTTCCAGAACCGCCGCGGCTATGCGCCGCAGATCCAGTGCACTGCCTGCGGTCAGCCGCCGCGGTGCGTACAATGCGATGTGCCGATGACCTGGCATAAACGGGAGAATGAACTGCGATGCCATTATTGCGGCTACCACATGCCCGTGCCGGCGGTGTGTCCTACCTGCGGAGGCGAACTGAAAGCTATCGGGTTTGGTACCGAGCGGATAGAGGATGAGATTCAGACGCTCTTCCCCTCAGCACGCGTGCTCCGGATGGATCTGGACACGACGCGCAACAGGTCTGCGTACCAGGATATCATCAATGCCTTTGCCAATCACGAATGCGATATTCTCGTCGGTACCCAGATGGTAACGAAAGGACTGCATTTCGATGACGTACGGCTGGTAGCGGTGCTGAACGCGGATCCGCTCTTTAACCAACCGGATTTCCGCGCCTATGAGCGGGCGTATCAGATGTTGGAGCAGGTGGCAGGCCGTGCCGGACGAAAAGGAGCGAAAGGCGAAGTAATCATCCAGAGTTTTGAGCCCCGGAATGTCGTTCTCGGTATGGTGCAGAATCATGACTACGAAGCGCTCTATAACCATCAGATAGCGGAGCGGAAACTATTCAATTATCCTCCATTTTATCGGGTGATCCGTCTCCAACTGCGTGATCATAACGGCGTGCGTGTGCATCAGGCCGTGACGCAACTGCAAGGCTACCTCTCGCGCATCTTCGGTCCGCGCGTTTCGGGCGTGATCATTCCTGCGGTGGAGAAGATCCAAGCTTATACCATTAGAGAACTCACACTTCGTATCGAGCAAGGAGCAAACATGGCGGAAGCCAAACGCAGATTGAAGGAGGCAATCGATCAAGTTTGGTCGATTCCATCGGTAAAAAATGTAAAACTCATCGTGGACGTAGATCCGCAATAGCGTATGATAGAAGATTCAAAATGCCGGGTGGCATATATTAATGAGATGATTGCTTCCGGACGTGCGGAGCAATTAGTGGCGGAAGGAGAGCAGTACCACGCAGATCAGCTGCGGCAGATAGCGCATGATATCTGTTCGCGGGAAAAGGTGCGCGTAGTGTTGATCGCAGGACCTTCCTCTTCGGGGAAGACCAGTACCAGTCATCGCTTGTGTCTGGAACTCTTGGCGCAAGGCAAACAGCCCGTGGCGCTGTCGCTGGATAACTGGTTTCTGGAGCAGGATCAGTTAGTGCCGGACAAGGACGGGAAGAAAGATTACGAGAGCGTCTATGCCCTGAACTTGGAGCAGTTGGATAAAGATCTGCGCGGACTGATAGCCGGTGAAGAGGTAGCGTTGCCGACCTTTAATTTCCTGACCGGCAAGCGCGAATACAACGGCGAGACCTTGCGCTTGGAGACAGAGACCATCCTGGTCATCGAAGGAATCCACGCGCTGAATCCCATCTTGACCGAACATATTGACGCGGCTTGCAAATACCGTATTTATGCGGCTCCGATGAGCCATGTGACCTTAGATGGCGAGCGATGGGTACCAACATACGTGAACCGTCTGTTACGCAGAATGAGTCGTGACTTGCGTACGCGCGGCAAGTCTCCTCAGGCTACCATCGCCCTATGGCCGTCTGTGATCGAAGGCGAAGCGCAATGGATTGAGCCGTTCAGGAATGAGGCGGACGCCTTCTTCGATACCGCTATGACATACGAACTATCCGCTATCCGGCTGACGGTAGAGACGGCGTTGCAGACCGTGCCGGCGGTAGCGGAAGAATATCAGATGGCGGAGCAGTTGCTGTACTTCCTCAGTTTTTTCGAGCCGCTGGAGGCTTCTTTCATACCACGAACCTCCATTCTGAGGGAGTTTATCGGTGGAAGTCAGTTCAATGTAGGATAAAAAGAAGCTTTTTTTTCAAAAAAATGCAAAAAAATTTGCGTATGTCAAAAAAAAGCAGTACTTTTGCAGCCGCTTTCGTTCAAAACGAGGTGTTGGCGGGATAGCTCAGCTGGTTAGAGCGCATGATTCATAATCATGAGGTCCCCAGTTCAATCCTGGGTCCCGCTACAAGAGAGGCAGCCATTTGGCTGCCTCTCTTCTTTTATCCCACTTGTGCGCCATTATGGACGGACGCAGAGACGGTGGTGACGACGAGTTTGCCGTCTGCATCCACTGCGGAGAGAATCATTCCTTGGGATTCAATACCCATCATTTTCCGCGGCGGGAAGTTCGCGATGAAGAGGACCTGTTTGCCTACGAGGACGGACGGGTCAGGATAACTCTGCGCAATACCGGAGAGAATCGTGCGTCCTCCCATACCGTCATCCAACTTAAATTGCAGCAGCCGATCTGACTTTTTCACATTCGTACATTCCAGCACGGTAGCTACGCGGATGTCATTCTTGTCGAATTCATCGATGTTTGTGTCCGCTTTGATGGGTTCCGGACGCCAGTTCTTGAGAGCCTCGGCTTTGGCGGCTTCTTCGTTCTCGCGTTTGATGCGCTCCAGACGATCGAGTTGTGCCTGAATGGCGGCGTCTTCGATCTTCTCAAAAAGCAGGGAGACTTCGCCTAATTGCTGACCTTCTTTCAGCATATCAATGCGACCCAGATCATCCCATCCGAAGGATGCGTCCAGCTGCAGCATGGCTTTCAGTTTCTCGGAGCTGAACGGCAGGAAGGGCTCAAAGGCAAGAGACAGGTTCGCTGCGATTTGCAATGCTACATGAAGCACGGTCGCCGTGCGGGTCATGTCGGTCTTGGCGAGTTTCCAAGGCTCGGTGTCAGCGAGGTACTTATTACCGATACGGGCGAGGTTCATCGCCTCTTTCTGCGCCTCGCGGAACTTGAAGTTATTGAGCAGATCCTCAAGGGTAGCCTTCACATTCTTGAACTCCTCGATGGTCGCCTTGTCGTATTCGTTCAGTTCTCCGCACGCAGGCACGCGTCCTTCGAAATACTTACCCGTGAGCACGAGCGCGCGATTGACAAAATTGCCGTAGATAGCCACCAACTCGTTGTTGTTGCGGGCCTGGAAATCCGCCCAGGTGAAGTCGTTGTCCTTGGTCTCCGGGGCGTTGGCGGTGAGCACATAGCGGAGGACATCCTGTTTGCCGGGGAAATCCTCGAGGTACTCATTGAGCCAGACAGCCCAGTTGCGGGATGTGGAGATCTTGTCGCCCTCCAGGTTGAGGAACTCGTTGGAGGGTACATTATCCGGCAGGTTGTAACCTTGCGCTTTGAGCATCGCGGGGAAGACGATACAGTGGAAAACGATGTTGTCTTTTCCGATGAAATGGATCATTCTTGTATCTTCTTGCTTCCACCATTTCTGCCAATTGCCGTATTTCTGTGGCTGCGCTTTGCAAAGCTCGATGGTATTGGATATATATCCGATCGGGGCGTCGAACCATACGTACAGCACTTTTCCTTCCGCTCCTTCTACAGGTACCGGGATACCCCAGTCGAGGTCACGGGTGACGGCACGGGGTTTGAGACCTCCGTCGAGCCAGGACTTACACTGGCCATAGACGTTCGGCCGCCATTCCTTGTGATTATTGAGGATCCAGTCCTCCAGCCATGCCTGGTATTGGTCGAGAGGCAGATACCAGTGTTTGGTAGCTTTCTTGGCGAGCGCGTTTCCGGTCTCGGCGTTGTAAGGATTGATGAGCTCGTCCGGCGAAAGGGTAGCGCCGCATTTCTCGCATTGGTCGCCATAGGCGCCTAACGAGTGACAACGCGGACACTCGCCGCGGATATTACGGTCGGTCAGGAAGTGCCCGGTCTCGGGGTCGTAAAACTGCTCGGAGGTCTCCTCCACGAACTGGCCGGCATCGTACATAGCCCGGAAATAATCCGAAGCGAACTGATGATGCGTCTCCGAAGTCGTACGGGAGTAGATATCAAACGAGATACCGAACTCCGCAAACGAGCGCTTGATCAACTCGTGGTATCGATCTACGACCTGCTGGGTAGTAATACCTTCTTTCCGCGCGCGGATAGTAACCGGCACGCCGTGTTCATCACTACCGCAAACGAAAAGCGTTTCTTTTCCTTTCAAACGCAGATATCGCGCATAGATATCCGCGGGAACGTACACTCCGGCGAGGTGGCCGATATGCACGGGACCGTTCGCATAAGGGAGTGCTGCTGTGATTAAAGTGCGATTAAATGCCATATTTTGTGTAATTTTTAGTCCAAATGTAAAAAAAAACGTAAATTTTTTGCGTATGTCAAAAAAAAATAGTACTTTTGCGACCGCAAAACGTTTATGTACCAAACGCTAATGTATCGTGCCGTATTTGTGGCTTGTTCAAAATCGGCTGCAAAGGTACGAAAAAAAAATGAAAAATACAAATAAAACAGTGAAAAAACATCTTTCATACTGGGTTTTACTTCTCACGGTGCTCTTCAGCGGTGCGGTGAACGCCAAGGTAAACAACTATGTCGGCGCATATGCTAATGTAGGCGAATGGACCTTACTTCCGTCCCAGAGTAATTATGGCCCGAGTTTCGGTGTAGCCGGCGGTGCAGGTTTCTTATACGAGTTGCAGGCCGGCGGTACGTATAGTCCGACGAGGTTCCTTTTCGACGTAGGAGTAGGTGCGCAGGGCGGAATGACGAGTTATATCCAGTCGAGTAATATGACGGAGCCTCTCCCGGGAGTGCAGACGGACCTGGATGGCGACCCGTTCACGTATATCTATGAGATCCAGGATCGGCATGACCAGTATAATAACCTGGCGGTTCAGGTGCCGATTATGATTGGTGTCCAGCATCGCAAGTTCTATATGTTAGCCGGCGTGAAAGTGGGAGCGAATGTGTTGACCCGCGCGCATTCGACGGCTATCGTGAATACCTTCGGCCGTTACCAGGATCCGAATAATAAGTTGATTTTCGATGATTTCCGCAATATGCCGGAGTACCAGTTCTTCGACGGCTATCAGTTGAAAGGTAGCGCGAAGGCGAGTCTTGGAATGAATGTGGATCTGAGTTTCGAGATCGGAGGTCGTCTGGGTCAGGTATATGACGCGGTAGGCTACGACGTACCGAAACGTAAGATAGAGTACCGCTTGGCAGCGTTTGTGGATTACGGTCTCTTGGATATCCATACCAATCGCGACCTGCGCGGTATCGTGATGCCGGAGGGCTATAACGTAGGCGCTACTTCGCCGGTATATAACACTACCTCGATGATTGATAACCTGCAGGTAAACGATATCATGTCCACCCAGACGGTGAACGCAGACGGCACGACGCAGCCGTTTGCCAAATCGGTGAATAGCCTGATGGTGGGAATCAAGTTTACGGTACTCTTCCAGTTACCGGAGCCGGGCCAGTGCGTGATCTGCCGCGATGCGTACGGTAGTTCAATTCGCCGGCGCGGTGGCAGCCGAGGAATGAAGTACGAGGAATAAATCATCCTCTTTTACCTCTCGTATCTCGCCGGCTTCGGCGACGGAGATATGACCTGTTTCTTCCGACACCACAATACATGTGGCGTCGGATTTTTCTGTCAGGCCCAGCGCAGCGCGGTGGCGCAGACCGTAATGGAGAGGGATGTTCTGGTTCTTGCTGACGGGCAGGATGCAAGCCGCGGCAAGCATCTTCCCGTCGCGGATAACGAGCGCGCCGTCATGGAGAGGCGTATTCTTGAAGAATATATTCTCAATCAGTCGCGCGGAGACTTGTGCGTCCAGCCGCTCACCGGTATCCACGATCTCCTTGAGACTGCTTCCTCCCGCGAGGACGATAAGGGCACCGGTCTTAGTAGAAGCCATATGGCGGCAGGCTTGAGTGATCTCCAATATCTGCTGTCGCGAACCGGCATCTTCGGTAGCAGCCGAGGGACGGAAGATCTTCCACGACGAGAAACGCGAACCGATCCGGTAGAAGAACATACGTATCTCTTCTTGGAAAATGACAATCAGCGCGATTGCTCCCACCGAGATGATACGGTCGAAAAGCGCGCCCGTAAGGTCCAGATGGAATACAAAACTGACGAGAAACCAGACCAGGATAAATGCCAAAATACCCCAGAAGAGGTTTGCGGCACCGGTCTTACGCAGCAGCCGGTAGGTATAATAAAGGATACCTGCTACGAGCAGGATATCGATTATATCTTTAAACCCGAATGAAAAAGCCAGAAATTGCATATATCTATATTTTATTCAGTTAATAGTGTATATATATATCGCGTGCGCGCGGTAGGCGCTACGTCATGCGTGCGCAAGATGGTGGCGCCGTGGAAGAGGGCGTATAGTTGTAGCGCCTGCGTAGCCTCCAGGCACGTCTCCGGCGTGAGGCCAAGCGGTTTGTACACCATCGATTTGCGGCTAACACCGACGAGGATAGGGAGGTTATATTGCTTAAGGTCTTCCATCGACCGCATGCAGGCATAGTCGCGTTCAGGCGAGCCGATGAATCCGAATCCCGGGTCGAGAATAAGCCGGATGTCGGCTAAGTGCGGCAGGGTATCCGCGATATTCAGATTCCCCCGGAGGGTCCAGACGTACGGCGCCTGATAATCCCGAACCAGCGAATACATAGCTTCGTTTCCTCCGGATATATCGTTGATGATTATCTCTCCGAAATCCTCCAGCGCTCGCCGGGCTATCTCCGGCCGGAAGGTATCGAGCGACAGCTGCGCTTGCGGCAGAGCCTCCCGGATAGCTCCGAGAGCCGGGGCTAATCGTGCCCATTCGGTTTCGGAGTCCACAGGGGTGCTGTTAGGTCTGGTAGAGCAGGCTCCGATATCGAGAATATCCGCCCCGTCTTCAATCGCTTTTCTCGCCCACGCTACGATGCGATTCGTATCGACATTTTTGTCGGTTGACATCAATCGTGAACCGGCATAGAAACTATCCGGCGTCACATTCCCTATGGCCATAATTTGCGCTTTCACGCTACAAAAGTACTGCTTTTTTAGCAAATAATTGACGTTTTTGGTAAAAAAATGCGTTTTTTTTTCATTTTTTGTCCAAAAGTTTGGTTTTTATGAGAAAAAATGTGTATCTTTGCAGGCTGAAACGTGTGCACATATATTAAACACATCAAAAATAATATGAAAAAAGTAAAGTATCTTTTGATCGTAATGGTGGCAATGGCGGCCGTATCGTGCCAGCAACGTGAGTTAAATACTCGTGTGAGCAACACCACCGGATGGAATTATTTCGACCAACGTACTACTAATTTCCAGGCCAATGAAGGAGTAGGAAATGTGAACCCGGTAGGTATGGTGCCTATTCAGGGTGGTTCGTTCACGGTAGGCGAGAAGGATGAGTTCCTGACCGCTCCGCGTAATAACGAGACCCGTACGCTGACGGTTAGTTCGTTCTATATGGATAAGTACGAGGTGACGAACCTGAACTGGAACGAGTATCTCCACTGGTTGGAGTTCGTGTTCGGTCCGGTAGCGCCGGAGTTGGTTGATCAGGCTCGCCCGGATCATAAGGTATGGCGTGAGGATCTGGCGTACAACGATCCGTACGAGGATAACTATTTTGAGCACCCTGCGTTCTCCTTCTATCCGGTAGTAGGTGTGACCTGGGAGCAAGCTATGGCGTATTGCCAGTGGCGTACCGACCGTGTGAACGAGATGGCGTTGATCAATGCCGGCGCTATTGTTATTCCTCCGTTCGCTGATCTCCAGCCTACCGATGATGAAGGTTACAAAGATGAGTGGGAGCAGGAGACCGGCTATGAGATGTACTCGTACGAGGAGGTTAGTCCTGAGGATCCGGAGCAGACGGTTACGATGTATCGCCCGAGTTACGAGTGGATCCGCGATAAGTTTGTATTCAATACCGAGAAATATCTGATGGACGATACGTATCAGCCTGAGTATGGTCGTCGTCCGAAGTTCGATAGCTATGGAGCGGAGCGTAAGGTGAATATCGCCGATGGTATCTTCGTTACCGGTTATCGTCTGCCTACCGAGGCTGAGTGGGAGTTTGCCGCTTATGCGCCGGTTGCCGGAGAGGACGGACTGACCATCGAGGGTAAGGTATATCCGTGGAGCGGTTATCATCCGCGTGATATGAGTAAGAAGAACTTGGGCCAGATGCAGGCTAACTTCGTTCGCGGTCGCGGCGATATGATGGGTGTCAGCGGTGCGCTGAACGACCGTCGTGTGATCACCAACCCTGTTGATGAGTTCGCCCCGAATGACTTCGGTCTGTATAACATGGCGGGTAACGTCAACGAGTGGGTAATGGATGTTTACCGCGAGACGACCTATCAGGAGACCAGCGAGTACAACTCCTATCGTGGTAATATCTATAGCCGTCCGGTACTGGATGAGAATGGTAAATTCGAGATGGATTCCGTAGGTTGCATCAAGATCACCTGGGGTAAAGAGGATGATAAACGCGACGTATTGGATGGCGACTTCGCCAGCCTGATCGATACCGATTATCCGCTGGATACTACCGGTGTGGCAAACTTGAGCGAGGTGAAGACCGATCCGACCGACATCCTGGCTCCGCGCGTAACGAAGAAGAGCCGTGTATATAAAGGTGGTTCGTGGGCTGACCGTATTTATTGGTTGAACCCCTCTACCCGTCGTTACATGGATCAAGATAAGGCATCGTCCAAGATTGGATTCCGCTGCGCAATGAGTACGCTGGGTGATCAGATCCCGGGTACGCCTGTTCAGCGTTAAGAGAGTTTAGAGTTTAAAGTTTAAAGATATATGAATTTTCCTGAGAATATCAAATACACCAGCGAACACGAGTGGATTCGCGTAGAGGGTGACGAGGCATACGTCGGTATTACCGATTATGCACAATCGGAGTTAGGCGAGATCGTCTTTATCGACGTGCCTACAGTAGGCGAGACGGTAGGTCAAGGTGAGGTCTTCGGATCCATTGAGGCTGTGAAGACCGTAAGCGACCTGAATATGCCGGTATCGGGCGAGGTGCTGGAGTTGAACGAAGAGTTGGACGCTGCGCCGGAGTTGGTTAATAACGACCCGTATGGCCAGGGATGGATCATCAAGATCAGCGTCAAGGATGCGTCGGAGCTGGATAAGCTGATGGACGCTAAGGCATACCAGGCAAGCCTCTAAGCGCTCACGCGTACACGCGTACATATTATTTTAAGGAGAGTATCGGATAGGTACTCTCCTTCTTTTATGTAATCTAAAGATAGCAAAAGAAAGAAAAAAAACACTTTTTTTCTCTTTTTGTTGCGTATTTGACAGAAAAAGTGTAAATTTGCGCCCAAATTTTTGTTTTTTATAGCAGTTGGATAAAAAATCATTAATTATTTATAACGTATGAAGAAACATTTGCTCATGTTTTTGGCAGCCGTGATGGCTACTACAATGAGTCTCAATGCCCGCACGGTGTTGATCGATGAGGGTTTTGAGAATGGTATTCAGGAGTCGGTATGGACTCAGGTTTTTGTATCGGGCGAGATGCCTTGGGGCATTGAGAGCGTGGAAGAGAACCTGATGTGGCCCAGTACCGTAAAGGAAGGTACTCACCGTGCTTTTTTGCGTAATAACACGGGTGAGACGCAGGGGTATAAGACCCGCTTGGTGAGCCAGGTGATGAACCTCAGTCCGGCGAGAGTCTATCTGCCGTCTCTGTCCTTCTGGTTCGCGAATCCGAAATGGGGTGCTGACCGCGACTCGCTGCGTGTGCTTTATCGTACCAGCTCCTATTCCCCTTGGAAGACGATGGCGGAGTTGACATCCGAAGGCTCCGACTGGCAGTACGTGAAGTTATCGCTGCCGGAGGTAGGATCGACCTATCAGATTGCGTTTGAGGGTACGGATAACTTGGGCCGTGGTATTGTACTGGATGACATCAAGTTGCAGTCGGCGCCGGATTGTACCATTCCGATGGATATTACGGTGTTCAACAAGGGTGCCGGTAAGGTCAATATCGCATGGCAGGCAAGTTGGGATGCCAATGCATTTGAGGTAATCGTTTCGAAGGATACCATTGAGCCGGACCGTATTGAGGAGATCGAGGCGGAGACGCCGGAGAAGATCGCCTACCATAGCCAGGTATCCGGTAATGTGCAGAACTGCGATGTAAGCCTGGTGAGCGGTGAGTTCTATCTGGTGTATATCCGCTCGATATGTGACGATGAGATGAGCGCATGGAGTAGTGAGGCTACGGAGGAGGGACCATTCGGTTTCCGCGTCCGTATGACCAAGCAGGTGCCCTTCACGGAGCGATTCAACTATGCTACCGGCGTAGTGCGTGACGAAGACTGGAGTTGGGGAGGCAATACCGGTAATACCAATCCGTATGTAAACTCCTCGACGAAAGGAAACGCCCGTGCTTATTACTCGCCGGATACGACGGCAGCCGTGATTTTCTCCGGTGGAGCGACTAATTCGCCTTCTACTTTCATCCCGGCGGACCGCTATGTCTATATGGCTACGCCGGCGTTGACGGACTCGACGAACGATGATTTTCATATCAACCAATTGCAAGTACATTTCTGGAGCACCGTATATACGAATACGGGTCGTCAGAACGGTCGTGGTATCATCGTCGGTGTGATGGATGATCCGGACGACGTGACTACTTTCCAACCGGTGGATACCGTGACGGTTTGGGGTAATAAGACCTTCCAGGAGAATATCGTGGATCTCGGTTCGTATCAGGGAACCGGTTCCTACGTGGCTTTCGTGAGCCGTTTCGACCGTCAGAACCTCTTCTATATGGATAACCTGACGATTGAGTACCGCAAGGATGTCAATAAGGTTACGGAGGTTAGCGTCAATCCGCGTGATACCTATGCCGATATCACCTGGAAAGGTAGCGCCGCTTCGTTCGACGTGCTTATCACGAATGCGGAGGTCAATCCCAATAACCCGGCTCAGGAGGCTATCGTGGATCAGGCTACGGTGACGACCAACCACTATCAATGCGATCAGCTGGAGGCGAATCATAGTTGGAATCGGCCCTACTACGTATACGTCAAAGCAGCCGGTATGGATTGGTCCTACCGCTATCCGTTCGTGACCGTAGCGCCGATGCGCGAGATCCCATATACCTTTGATTTTGAGGCAAGTACGACTACGAAATATACCATTCCAGGTATCACGGGTCAGTTTGCCGAGGGCTTAGGTATCTTTGGTAACAGCGGTTCGTATCCGGCTGTTTCTGTTAGCTCGGCGAATAGCTATGGAGGTTCAGGCCATCTGTTCCTCAGTAAACGTGGCGGTACCGACGCATGGATCACGCTGCCGATGGTTGCGGATCTGAGCGCAGTACAGGTGAAGTTCTACCTCAGCGGTAGTGCTACCTTTGATCAGGCGCACGCCACAATCGGCGTGATGTCCAATCCGATGGATATCAACACCTTCGTGCCCGTTTCGCATTTCATGCTGAACGCCACGGGCTACACGCGTTGCTATGCGAACTTCGAGAACTACTCCGGTCCGGAGGGCGTGATCGCTATCATGTGGGACGATGTGAAGAAGATGAGCGAGAATACCATCAACTATATCGATGAGATTACCGTTGAGGAGCTCTCGGACTGCGTGCCGCCGACGAATATCGAGCTGCAAATAGAGCCGGATTCGGTGACTGTAGGTTGGGAGATCTCGCAGGCGGACGAGTGGGAACTGTTCCTCTCCCGTGTAGCGATCAAAGAGTCTGACCGTGTACATAAGACGAAAGAGCAGATTGCGGCTATGGCCGGTGTAGTGGTTGCTCAGACCCTGAACTGGTCGGATATGAGCACGAAGCCGCAGTTCGGTTTCGGAGGCCTTACTCCGCATGCCAACTACTACCTCTACGTTCGCGCTACGTGCGATACCGAGTGGTGGAGCGAGACGACCTTCGCTACGCCTTGTCGCGACGAGGCTTTCCCGTTCAAGGAGATGTTTGAGAATTATAACCTCAACGGCACCTCGGCCGGTTGTTGGCAGTTAGCCGACTACTTGGGCGTAGGTTATCCGATGATTTATAATACAGGTACTTCCTCCTCGACCAATAAGGCGCTGAATCTCTACTCTTCCGGTACTACCCACCGCTCGATAGCTATCCTGCCGACGGTGGAAGGAAACCTCTCCGATATGTTGCTTTCATTTGATGTACGTACCTATTCTTCGGGTAGCGGCATCGTGATTGTAGGTACGATGGAGGATATCGAGGACCAGAACACCTTCGTGCCCTTTGACACCGTTTCTGTCGATGGTACGACGTTCAAGAAAGCGCGTTTCATCCTCTCGAATTATCACTTGGCTTACAATCAGATAGCCATCACTTCGGGTCTGGGTAAACTGATGATGAATAGCGACGTGTTGATTGATAATGTGGAGCTGAAGGATCCTTCCTGTATCGAGCCGTATGACTTCCATCAATCCTCCTATGCGCCGCATGACATCAGTCTGACCTGGAGCGGCGTGACCGATAATGATACCTGGCAGGTAAAGGTACTGACGTCTAACGTGGCTACGATAGCTATTAAGAATAATACGTATAATCATGCGTTAGCGATTGTGGACGATACGCTGGTGGTAGGTAAGAGCTTCCAGCTGGGAGGCCTCAATGCGCAGAGCACCTATTATGTCTATGTACGTGGTCTTTGTGGCGACAGCACATGGGTGAACACGCCGGCGTTAACCTCTTGTGAACTCTTGGATCCCACCAAGCCGAACAAAGAGACCTTCGATTCCTATCCCTCTGGTACGGGTTCCGTACCGAACTGCTGGTATAGCGGTAACAGCAATCCGGCGGCCACTTCTTCGTATCTGCCGTATATCTATAGCTCTTCTTCGTATGCCAGCTCGGGTATCCAGACTTTCCGTATGTATGGCTATGCATCTTATGACTATACCCCGGCATATATCGCTTCGCCGGAGATCAAATGCGATAGTCTGACGCAGATCATGGTGACCTTCAATATGTACTCAAGCTCTTCGTACCAATGGCTCATAGGTACGATGAGCGATCCGTATGATCTGAGTACGTTCGTCGTGATTGACTCGATAAACGGTACCAGCCAGAGCGTGCAATACTCGTATGACTTGAGCGAGTACGAGGGCGTGATACCGAGTACGGCTAAGTATATCGCTTGGCGTACGCCGTATGGCTCCACGGCGACGGCGTACCTGGATGACGTGTCGTTTGTATCGGTAGCTTGTCCGTTGACCAAACCCGGTATCTCTGAGTTGACGGGATCGAGTGTTCGTATCAGCAGTGGTCTGCGTACGGACAACGACTGGATTTTATTGATAACGAACCAGAAGGTAAGCGAGGACGATCTGGCCGATGAGGATTACCGGGTACCGGAGTCGTGGATTGTTTATCGCGACACGATTGACAAACGCTCGAAGGAGGTCTTTGGTCTGCAGGGACAGACGAAATACTACGTGGCTACCACGACCCTTTGCGATGATACAAAGGCACCATGGAGCACCTTGTCGTTCATGACGCCTTGTGTGGCAAGAACGCCGGATGCTTTAGGTACCATCACTTTCGCCGAGGAGGATGGTTTCGAAACCGGTTCGGGAGGCGAGATGCCGTGTTGGACGGTGGGTAGCAAGACCCAAGGCGCTTCTGCTTCGTATATCCCGTACATCGAGAATACCTCCAGTACCATGCATAACGGCAAGAACTACCTGAAGTTATACGACAATGTAACGTCCTCTTCCAATTATGTGGGAGCGTATGCGATCATGCCGGAGCTGGAGGTCGATTCGATTAACAAGTACCAGGTTACTTTCTGGGGCCGCAGCTATAACTCCTCTTCCTATAATAATCAGGTGATTGTCGGAGTAGTCACTGACCCGAGCGATCTGAATACCTTCGTGGCGGTTGATACGCTGAACCTCAGTAAGAGTACGTGGGATCCGTATTCGGTAGGCTTTGAGAACTACATGGGTGACTACATGGGCGAGATGGGTAGGAACATTATGTTCCTCTCGGATTTCGGTAGAACCAACTATGCCTACATCTCCGAGGTGTCGGTTGAGCTGATTCCGAAGTGCCGTTCTATCTCTTCCTTTACGGTAGATAGCGTAGGCGAAAATGCGGCTGTCATCAGTTGGAAGGGCTATCAGGACAGCTATCGCCTCTTGCTGGCTAATAGAGCTTTGGAGGAGTCGGAGAAGAAGAGTTATCGCTATCTGCTGGATTCCATCGTGGATCACTCCGATAATATCCGGATCACGGGGCTCCAGCCGAATGCGAACTACTATGTGTATGCACAGGGTGTCTGCGAGGACGGCGATAGTACCGCTATCTCCGTTACCTATGCTTCTTTCCGTACGACTTGTCCTACGGTAGGAGGTGCCCCGCTGCCGTTCTTTGATGACTTCGAGGGCTATGAGAAGGGAGAACCTCAACCCGGGTGCTGGCAGATTCTTTGTACAGGATCGCGTAGCATGACCTACCACGTTGTAACGGAGAATACCAACTCCGGTACCAAGGCGATTGATGTCTGGTCAACCAGTTCCAACGGTTGTTATATCGTGCTGCCTAAGGTAGATGCCGATTTGGCGAACCTGCGTCTTACCTTCGATGCATGCTCTTGGGGCGGGTCGTCGGCTACGAAGATGTATGTCGGCGTAATGGCGGATGTCAACGATGTAACGACTTTCGTGCTGCTCAAGACCTTCGATGTGGCGGAGACGGCGGCCTATACCCATTGCTCGATGGATCTCTCCGAATACGAGCTACCCTATGATAATCTCGTTATTACGTCCGGTATTCCTAATGTAACGCAGAATACCTATGATAACTATCTGGATAACGTAGGTCTGGAGTATCTGGCTACCTGTAATGCGCCGAGACTCCGCTTTGTAGGCTCGTCCTTCAATACCGCTACGATAGCGCTCTCGCCGGCAAGGGTAGAGGATGCGCAGTGGCAGCTGGTAGTGATTGATGAGGCGACATACGCTACTATCGGTGATATCAACCAGTATCTGAATAATGCGCAGAAGATTGATGTCAACTCGACAAATGTAGAGCTGACCGGTCTGGAGTCTGCTACCTCCTATTATATATTCGCGCGTGCGATATGTAGTGCCGAGGATATCAGTACCTGGACCCGTAACCCGATGAAGTTCAGTACCCAGTACTATTTTGCAGAGGATTATTTCTTCGGCTTTGAGAAGAACGGCGAGCTCTGGGAGCGCAGTCCGTATTCCGAGAGCGATAACTACTATCTCCATCCGGCTTTGAAGTCCGGACGTGACTCCGTAGGCACGGATATCCAGTCTTATATGTACTACCCGCACAGCCGCGAGAATACGGAGGAACTCTGGTGCGCTCGTACCGGTACGGGTGCTATGTTGCTCCATGCCGACGGCAATACCTATGGAGGATACGTGATCTTCCCGTCGCTGGGCGAACCGAAGGAGCGCTCCTTCAGTTTCAAGGTGCGTCCGGGATATATCGACGGCGATTCGAAACTCCCGAAACATACCTTCCCGGCACAGTTCGAGGTAGGTACGATCGATAAGGAAAGAGGCTTCGAGACCTATCAGACGCTCGCTACGCTCCACTTGGATAAGCTCAATGCGACGACCAAGGCTACCAATAGAAATAACCAACTCTTCAGCAGCTACTCGCTCGATCTGGATTCTGCGACGGTGGCTACGAAACAACTCGTATTCTATCTGCCGAAGCAGACGGGTGATACAGCGAATATCTTCTTCGATGATGTGGCTTTGGACGCATCAAAGGGCTTCAGCCTCGTCTCCCTCAAGAAGGTACAGGCAGACGGCGTAAGCGCGTTGGTAGAATGGAACGCTATCGGTGGCCCGTGGAACCTTTATATCACCACGGCTGCGGGCGTGGCGGTAGCGCAATATACAAACCTCACCACGACCTCGCAACTTGTAGAGAACCTCAACCCGCAGACCGATTATATCGCGCGTCTGGAGGCGGTTACCCCGCAATCCGGATACGTAACGACGGATAAACTGGCCTTCCATACGCTCTGTCTGGCGCTCGAACCCGACGCACAGCACTCCTTCGTTTGGAATTTCGATAACCCCAACGACTGGGAGAAGAACGATATCTTGGCCGGTGAGGCTGCGGATTCGCTGTACTTCAAGCCGGCTTGCTTCACGGTAGGTAAGACCTACGAGACGCCGGTCAACGGATTCCAATGGCTCATCCAGCGCAAGGGATACGAAGCTGCCGGCCCGATGACGGGATATAATGCATCCGCCCATGTAGAGGTAGGACGCAACGACAGCCATGCCCTGCGTATCTGTACCGCTATGAATACGGCGAACGCATACTTCAACTCGTACATCGTCCTGCCGGAACTCAATACGAATCTCGACACGATGATGATCGAGTTCTACGGACGTTGCTTCACCAATTTCGATGAGTCGTATCCTACTGCTTCGGCACGTGGTAAGATCACCGCTACGGCATGGTTAGGTAGCGCTTACAGCCAATCGCTCGTGGTCGGTACCTTGACCGATCCGGCGGATTTCAGTACGCTGCAGGTCATCGACACCGTTACTTACACCCATACCAACCTGACGACCAATACGAACGTCAACAACGATCCCGATGGTCTCCGTTATTGGGAGCAGATGCGTCTGCCGCTGACCGGTGCGCAGGGTAAGTATATCGTCCTCTTCCAGCCGGCACCGGGTCTCTTCTATCTCGATGACCTGAGCGTGAAACCGATTGGAAATACGATGTTTGCGCCTACGGGTACGCGTGTCATGGATGTTACGGCAAACACGGCGGACATCGCTTGGAACACCCGTTATCCGGAGCTGCCTGCAGTCGTAGTGCTCTATGGGCCTACCGGTCAGGAGCTCTTCCGCGACACCATCTCCGGTACGCAGTATCAGTTGACGAACCTGCAGCCGGGTATGAACTATCAATGGATCGTTTATCAGCTCAAGGAGAATGAGGCTTCTCCGGCTTCCAAACCCTTCGCCTTCGTTACGGACTGTGCTCCGATAGCGCCGGAGTTCTTCGCCGGTTTCGAGCCGCGCGAGGGATGGGCTGCTATTAATGGTCAACCTGCTTATACCCAGAACCTCTGCTGGTACTATGGCGACGCTGTTCAGGGAGAATGGAAGTCTTCGACTTACGACCCGTATAACCAGGCGAATACGAATGACTTCAGCTATAGCTACTCCGGTGAGCATGCGCTGGTGATGAGGGCTTCGTATAGCAGCCGTGCTGCCGCTACTTACCAACCGTATGTGGCGCTGCCGCAGATGGATGTACAGGCTTACGATACGCTTCAGGTACGCTTTATGATGCGCCCGGCGTTCGTATCTGCTGCAAACGACTCCGTCCTGCAATCCTTCACGGGTTCGGCGTACTCGAAGTCGATTATCGTCGGTACGATGACCGATCCGGCAAATGCAGCTACCTTCGTGCCTATCGATACGGTAACCTACGACGGTACGCTCTCGCCTGCGAACGAAGCCAATGCGGCCAATAACTTCCTCTTCCAGGATTGCCACGTAGAGCTCAGAGGCGCTACAGGGCCGTATATCGCCCTCATGACTTCCTTCTATGCGAAGGGTAGCTCCGCGCAGAAGACCGGTGACTACGTCTGGATCGATGACCTCTCCTTCGAGCGTATCTCCGAGTGTAAGGATCCGACCGGCCTGCAAGCTCTGACTATCGGTAGCGTTTATGCCGATCTCGCTTGGAACGGTATCGACTCGGCCGGCAGCTATCTGCTCCAGGTTTCGACCGATCCGTATTTCGCGGACGAAGAGGCATTTGTCTTTAACGAAGCAGTATCTTCGAACTCCTATAGAGTGGACCACCTGCAACCGCAAACGACCTACGTATGGCGTGTTCAGGCGATCTGCGGCGAACGTTGGGGTGAGAGTGCTTTCTCGCAGAAGGCTACCTTCAAGACTTCCCGCAGCCCGTACTTCCTCGAGGAATGTACGACGAATCTCAACGCCAACGAATGGACCTTCAGTAAGACCCACGCGGATATCATCGTCGATTCGACAGGTGTCATCACCCGCGGTGTGGATAACTGGGGATTCACCCGTACCACGAATAGCTACGGCCTCGAAGGATCGCACTATATGGCACAGGGATACTCTGCGGACTTCCACTGGCTCATCACGCCGAACTTCTTCCTCCCGGAGAACGATAGCGTACATTTCTCCATGGATCTGGCGCTCACGGCTTGTAACACAGCCCACTTGGCTACTTCCAACGCCGTAACCGATAACGATATGAAGGATGACTTCTTCTTCATGATCATCATCTCCGACGACGGCGGACAGACCTGGAAGAGCAAGAATATCCTCGATAAATGGCAGAACACCAACCCTGCAGGCAAGCAGCTCCGTGACATCCCGGCTACAGGCACACGCGTTCGTTACAGCCTCGCTCCGTATGCCGGCAAGAATATCCGCATCGGTCTTTACCGTGAGGCGAAATCGACCGTCAATACCGGTATCGCCATCCATGTGGATAACATCCGTCTGGCGTACTTCGACAAAGAGGTGGAATACGCTTCGGCTTGTCAGTACGAGGATGTCAAGATCGGTGATATCGTCCTCTCGGGCGATGATACCGAGCCGGGTATCCACGCTTATCCGCAGCCGGTTTATGTATCTGACGCCGAGGCGAAAGCCGGTAAACGCGATAGCGTCTTCCAGCTCGAGATTGAGGTCTTCCCGGCTCAGGAGGTTACCTTCAATGATACTATCTGCGAAGGCGAGACTTATACCGGACACGACTTCCTGCCGAAAACTACCGGTGGTACTTACCGCCGCAAGCTGCACTCGGCTGTTCATGGTTGCGATAGTATCGTCACGCTGAACCTCTGTATGCATGCGCGTCGCTACGCGGAGGATCTCGAGGTGGCGATCTGCCCGGGCGAACCCTACTCATGGCATGGACATGATTACAACCGCGCAGGTATCTACCGCGATACGACGATCTCATCCGTAGGATGCGATAGTATCGAGACGCTTATCATCTCCTACGCCGAGGCGGAGCAGACGATCTATGCCGAGTCGCATATCGAGATTGACGATCTGCCGTTCACCTATAATGATCCGGCGCATCCGTATATCGCTATCCAGACGCCTATCTCCTATCCGGAAGGTACGCCGGCGGGTACGTATATCGATACCGCTTATGTGCAAGGTGCGCAGTGTGCCGCTATGCTTATACATACCCTCGTCATCACCGATCCGCAGGGACTGGAGACGATTGAAGGTGCAAACGGCACGCCGAGAAAGGTGCTCTACCGCGATAACATGTATATCATTCTCGACGATGAATGGTATAATGCGTCCGGTCAGAAAGTGGCGGACCCACGACTCTAAATGTCTTATACTGAAATAGGTTTACTCATAAAACGAATAAAAAGTGTCAAATTTTAAGATTTTAGTTTTATGAAGCGAACACTAAATCATTATTCTCGAT
>ONIM01000087.1 GCA_900317885.1 uncultured Bacteroidales bacterium
CGTTCCGCTCGAAGACCTTCTGAAGAATGCCGAGACCAACAACGAAGTCGTTGATGGTGCTATTTTTCCTTTTGCAGACAGCGGCAAGGTAAAAGACGTATTCCTTGTAAGATTCGGAGATGAGGGCTACCGTACCATCATTTGTCTCATGGATGACGGCTCGCTTTCAGCCATGAGCGGCAAAGAGCTCATCGACGGCTCCAGTGTATATGACTTCGACGTGACCAAGCTGTGCGTATTCACAAAGCCCATCGGTCTTACCGGCATAGAAGCCGCGGGAGTCGAGGTAGCCCTCATGGTCATCCGGCCATACGGGGTTATCGTTCGTCGTACAAGCCGCCAAGCCGGCAAAAGTAGTCGCTTTGAAATACTGCACGCGGCGGATCTCCCGATGCAATTCGCTATAGACCAGATACCAGTAGTTACCCATTTTGAACACATTGGGACACTCGTAGAAACGATCCCACAAGGTCTTCATAAAGACTCCTTTGTGAGTCCAGTTATAGCAGTCCGAAGAGGTGAAGTGGGCTAACACGTTCCTGCCGTCCTTACCGGTAGCAATGAGCATGTGATAGACACCATCCTCGGTACGGAAGACCTCCGGGTCACGAAAATCGTCATGGTAGTAGTACCATGTATCCGGCGCAAGACGGAAAGAGGTCTTGGTCCAGTTGATGCCATCGGTGGAGGTGGCACACATGATTACCTGACGGCATTCAGACTCCGAGGGCTGGTATTTATTGCCGGTGTAGTAGAAATAATAGGTACCCGTATGCGCCTTTATGACTGACCCGGTACCGATAGCCGCATCCTGCGCCCACCGATTGCCGGTAGGAAGCGCTACTCCGCTCTCGCCATAATTGACGAAATCAGTGGTGGAAATCATGTGTACAGGATGGTAGGTAGCCCAGTCGTTCGGCCGGTATTCCTGCAGATAATACACGCGAAACTCACTCGATTCCGCATCGTAAAAAGGCATCGGGTCTCCGCACCAACCTTGTGCAGGTTGGTAGTAATAACCGTTCTGCGCTTCTACCAGGAGAGCGAGGCAGCAAAGTGGGAATATGAGTAAGAGTCTTTTCATAATAGTCAGCCCGGGAGGGTATCAGCCTCCCGAACCGTAAAAGGATTAGAGTTGTGCGCCGAGGGCGTTGTACTTAACACCATTCTTGATGATCACGAGTTGTCCGTTCTCGAAGAACTTAACAGCCTTGCTCTCTACAGCAGTGTTGCTGATAGCAGTTGGGAAATCGCCAACAAGCACGATGTCGGTTACGTTGAAAGCAGCACCTGCCTCTTTGTTGAACTGGATCATCCAGTGACCTGCGTTCGCCAAACGGTTACGGAGGTCATCGGTCAGCGGGAGCTCCATGTAGCCCTCACCTGCGGTCATGGCGTTTTGGTCAGCGATCTGGCCTTCCGGATCCCAGTTCTCTTTGATGTTGATCACAAAATCCGAGCGGTTGGCCTCCGAATAGATACGCAGAGCAGTAGCCAGAGAGAAATCAACACCGGCGTATCCGTTGTAATAGAGTTCGAGTGTGCTCCAATCATCAGCCCAGAAGAAACCGGTCCACACGGTAAAACCCTCTTTGAGCGCGTCCTTGCCGCTCTCCAATGCCACTTGTGTGCAGTTGAAGTTGGCACCTATGATTTCCAGACCATAGGCCTTGAGACTATCGACAGCGGAGGAAGTAAGGAACTGCTCGAAAGAGCCGTCACCATTGATCCAAGCTGCCTCCCGACTACCTGCCAGGTGGTCGAAGTTAGCATTCATTACCTTGAACTCAATACCGTCGGAAGCGCCAGCTTGGACATTCAATACGAGCGCTGCGAAGAGCGCAACAAGAGAAATTTTCTTCATAATCAATAAATTTTAAAGGATTAATATTGTTTAACTTGGATATCTTTGACGGTCATGGCGCCCTCGTAGCAGTTGACAGACCAGCAGTTGCGCTGGATGCCGTAGATGCGCTGGGTATAAGTGAGCACGTCGTTGATATACATTACAAGCACGGAGTTGTCGGTATAGATGTTGATATTATACGTTCTGTCCGCAGGAATTGGGAAAGGATAGCTGCCGCCACCTTTGAGTTCCCATTTGCCCTGCTCCTCTTCGAAACGGATATAGTTATTATTGCCGTCGGGGCAGACCATGATGCTGTAGTATTTCTCGTAGGTCTTGTCGCCGTCTTTGCGGTCGCCGCGGACGAAGGAGATGCCGAAACGGTCGGCTTTGTCGGCGGTGGTGACGGTCATAGATATATGATTGTGGTATCCGAGGGTGTTGAACATGACGGAGCTATAAGCCTTCATGGAGTAAACATCGTCCGCAATGGTGAGATTACCCTCTTCTTCACCCCATTTCTTGACCGGTTTGAGGGTAGCCGTTTGGTTGTATTTGGTACGGATAGCAGGCACTTCGGCGGTATAGAGCGTACCGTCCTCGCGCTGCATGAGCCGATGCACAACCATGGTACCTCCCCACTTAGGCTCGGCATCCGGACTGATATCAGTATTGTCCTTACCGCGACGCTCGGGACACCAACCCCATATATAGCGGTCGGTACCGTCGGAGGCAGTATTGCCGGCATAGAAAGCACGACCGTCCAATGCGCCCTCTTTGCTGTCCGGCCAATGAGGAGCGGTAGCGGATTTGAGTTCGTCGATGGTATGTCCTTTGAGATAGTGCACACGGCGCTCGAAGGCACTCATATCGCTATAGGTCAGATACCACCAGTCACCCATTTT
>ONIM01000024.1 GCA_900317885.1 uncultured Bacteroidales bacterium
ATCGATTGATCCACGCAAAAACTAAGGAGGAGAGACTATGATTCGTGAAGTAAAATTTGAGTCGCAAGACCGCCGCGAGAAACAGATTCTCGCCGCTCTGAACGCTAACGGTATCGCTTCCATCGAGGAGGCTAACCAGATTTGCGAGCAATACGGCCTCGATCCTTATCTGACCTGCGAGGAGACCCAGCGTATTTGTTTTGAGAACGCCAAGTGGGCTTACGTAGTGGGTACCGCTATCGCGCTGAAGAAAGGCTGCAAGAACGCCGCTGACGCTGCCGAGGCTATCGGTATCGGTCTGCAGGCATTCTGTATCCCGGGTTCTGTAGCTGACGACCGTAAGGTCGGTATCGGCCATGGTAACCTGGCAGCTCGTCTGCTCCGCGAGGAGACCCAGTGCTTCGCTTTCCTGGCTGGTCACGAGTCCTTCGCAGCTGCTGAGGGTGCTATCAAGATCGCTGAGATGGCAAACAAAGTGCGTAAGAACCCGCTCCGCTGCATTCTGAACGGTCTGGGCAAAGACGCTGCTATGATCATCAGCCGTATCAACGGTTTCACCTATGTACAGACCGAGTTCGACTATTTCACCGGCGAGCTGAAGATCGTCCGCAAGAAAGCGTACAGCGACGGCCCGCGTGCGAAAGTGAACTGCTACGGTGCTGACGATGTTCGTGAGGGTGTAGCTATCCTCTGGCACGAGAACGTCGATGTTTCGATCACCGGTAACTCGACCAACCCGACCCGTTTCCAACACCCGGTAGCAGGTACGTACAAGAAAGAGCGTATCCTCGCCGGCAAACCGTACTTTAGTGTAGCTTCCGGTGGTGGTACAGGTCGTACGTTGCACCCGGATAACATGGCTGCAGGTCCTGCATCCTATGGTATGACGGATACCCTCGGTCGAATGCACAGCGACGCACAGTTTGCAGGTTCCAGCTCCGTTCCGGCACACGTAGAGATGATGGGCTTCCTCGGTATCGGTAACAACCCGATGGTAGGTTGTACTGTCGCTTGCGCAGTAAACGTAGCACTTGCACTGAATAAGTAAGCCCCACCCCGAGGGAGTTCTACGGACGGCCACCGGCAGTCCGATCGAGCAGAGCTCTTCACCCCTCAAGGGAGGGAGGAGGGGAAGGAATAAAGAAATTATATTAACACTAACTACCATGAAAGGCTGCTAAATGGTAGCCTTTCATGGTGGAATATTAACCAATTTAATTTAACAACTAAATGAAAAAATATCTTTTTGTAGCTGTTCTGGCAGTAGCCAGCCTCGCAGCTTATGCACAACCTCGCGCCGTCGGTGTTAACCTTGGTGCTTGGTCGTCTGTCTCTTACCAGCACGGCTTTGGTGAGAGCAACATGTTGGATGTAGCCGCTAACGTCATCCTTCCTATTAATTCCGGTGTCGGTGTTGGTGGTCATGTTACCTACGACTGGATCGATCCGTTCAATGCTCCCGTTCCTTGGAACAACAAGGGTGAGTGGCACTGGTACATGGGTGTCGGTGGTTCCGGCGGTTTCGTCTTCCCGACCAGCGATGTAAAAGGTTGGTGGTACGCAGGTGTTGCCGGTCATATTGGTATCGAGTATGACTTCTGGTTCCCGTTCCAGCTCTCTCTCGACTGGCGTCCGAGCCTTGGTGTAGGTACTAATGGTGGTAACCTCGGCTTCAACGTTCCGGGTCTTTGGGGTGGTATCCAACTCGGTGTTCGCTACAAATTTTAATCGGTCGTTCGATTACGAGTAAGTAACATTATTTTACGAAAAAGCGCATATTTCTTCGGAGATGTGCGCTTTTTTCATACCTTTTTAGGCAAAAAGGGAAAATAAATTTGCATATATGTAAAAGATTTCGTATCTTTGCCGCCGAAACTGATTTTAAATCAACGAAAAACAAATTAAATCTATCAGAATATGAAAAAATTTCTTCTATCGCTGCTCGTAATGGCGTTATGCATGCCGGCGAGCGCAGGTCTTCGCCAAAAGAAAGCGAACAAAGACACGAATCAGTTCCGTTATGAGATTGAGTGTGCAGGCAATGCCATTCAAGGTACGTATTTAGTAAAAGTCTGGAGCTACAGCAAGACGGCTTCGATTGCAGAGAACCAATGCCGTAAGAATGCGGTTCACGGCGTGATCTTCAAGGGTTACGGAGGTGGCCAGGGCTGCGTATCGCAGCGCCCGATGGCAAGTAACCCGGGTGTAGAAACGCAGTTTGAGGAGTATTTCAAGAGTTTCTTTTCCGATGGCGGCGAGTTCCAGAAATACGCTTCGATCATGAGCGGTACGACGGAGACCGTCAAGGTAGGAAAAGAGTATAAGGTAGGCTGCGTAGTAAGCGTACGCAAAGATGATCTGCGTAAGGCTCTCGAGGCTGCCGGAATTGTTCGTGGATTAAGTAGTGGATTCTAATTATGAAAAAGTTATCGTTATTATTGGCTGTCGCGACAGCTATTATCTTCGCAGGCTGCGGTCCGAAGCGTTCGCAGGCCTACTATGACCAGCCGAGCCAGGTGATGAGCGCTACGGCAGAGGGTACGTATATCATCCGCGTTCAGGTGCGCGCCAAGGATGCCGTAGTGGCATTCAAAGAGGCGCAACGAAAGGTCGTTAAAGAGGTGATCTTCGATGGTGTGAAGTCTGCTAACAAAGGGATGAGCGATCTCAAGCCGCTATGTTTCGACATGAACGCCCGCGAGAAATACGAGGACTACTGGAATGCGTTCTTCAGCGACGAAGGTCCTTGGAAAGAGTTCACGAGTTATAAAGACCGCCGCGCTACCTCGACGCGCTACCAACGTGACGGACGTCTGATGGTAGAGACGGGTACCGTTACGGTCGATCGCGCAGGTATCAAGAAACGCCTCCAGGCTGACGGCATCATCCCCAAGGAGGGACGGTATTAATGTTTAATGTTGAATGTTTAATGTTGAACGAATTATGAAAAAGTATATTTTTACTCTCGTGATGGCGCTGGTAGCGTTGGTAGCGAGTGCGCAGATTAAGAAACCCGAATTGATGGTTATTCCGTCGGATGTGTGGTGTATTTCCAATGGCTACTACACGGAGGTAGAGAATATGGGTACAACCGTCAAAGTACCAAACTACAAACAAGCGCTGCAAGAGAACGTAGGCCTGAAGTTAGCGATTGCCAAACTGAATGACTTGATGGCGGAACGCCAGTTCCCGCTCAAGAGTCTCGAGCAGGAGATTAAGAACCTCGAGCAACGGAGAATGGAGGACAACCTCACGACGAGCAAAGCCGGTAATGATCTGGCAGAGAGTCCGCTGGACGAGGTGGCTCGTACGGCAAAGTGCGATATCATTTTGGAGCTCACATGGGACGTGAAGGATTTTGGTCCGAAACACTCGCTGAGTTATATCCTCGAAGGCCGCGATGCTTATACGAGTAAGTCCATCGGTGCGGCTTCGGGTACAGGAGCTCCTTCGTTTACCGCAGATGTCGATGTGCTGTTGGAGGAAGCGATCGTAGCCAATATGGATAATTTCATCAACCGTCTCTTGGATCATTTTACCGAGATGCAGACGATCGGTCGTGAGATCACGTTGGATATCAAGGTCTTTGCCAACAACGCCGCCGGTATTGATCTGGAGACCGAGTTCGGCGATGACGAGTTGCTGGACGTCATTAACAACTGGCTGCAGCTGAACACCGTACAAGGTCGTTTCACAATGCCGTACGCAAGCGAGAACGTAGCGAATTTCACGCAGGTACGTATTCCTGTTTACGACGAGCGCGGACGCGCAGTGGATGCTAACGGTTTTGCTAAAGGTTTGGCAAAAATGCTCAAGAAAGAGCCGTATAACATTCCGTCCAAGGTATTGGTAAAGGGCCTTGGCAGAGCAGTAATCATCTTAGGAGAGAAGTAATATGAAAAAGATTTTTTCGATATTCATTGTAGCGCTGATGAGCGCTATGATGTTTGCGGCAGAGACCCAGTACCTGCCCATTTCGGTTTATGCAGCGGATGACCAGGAGCCGTTCCCGAAGGGTGCGAAAGCGCTGATTGAGAACAAGCTCACGCAGCTCTTAACCCGTAACGGCATCGCCGGAATCGACTATAACGGACAGTTCCTGCTGACAGTAACAACCACGCCGCTGGATAAGGATATCATCCCCGGTCCTCCTGCAAAAATATCAGAGAAGATGGAGATGAACCTCTATATTTTCGATGCGTACGCAAAGACCATTTTCTCTTCTACCTCGATGACCGTAAAGGGTCTTGGCGAGACGGAGAACAAATGCTATCTGAATGCTCTCAGCCGAATGCCGGTACAGAGTCCGCAGATTGCTAAGTTCGTTGAGGAAGGCAAGCAGAAGATCATCGAATATTACGATCATGAAGGCGAGGCGCTGATTAAGAAAGCGCAGTACCTCTCCTCGATGAAGCAGTACGAAGAGGCGATCTTCTACGTAGCCCTCATCCCGCAGCAATCGAAGCACTACGACGCAGCGCTTAAGGCCGGCAAGGACATCTATCAGGCGTATATCGAGAACCAATGCCAGGTTAATCTGGCGCAGGCTCGTGCGGCTTGGGCTGCGCAACAGAATGCCGACGGCGCTGCGGCTGCCGGTGAGTACCTGACGAACATCCTGCCCGATGCCAAATGCTACGGCGAGGCGATGGAGCTGTACAAAGAGATCAAGGGTAAGGTGCTGGATGACTGGAAATTCGAGATGAAGATGTATCAGGACGGTATCGACTTGGAGTCGCAGCGGATTGATGCAATGCGTCAGATCGGCGTAGCGTACGGCAATCACCAGCCGAACAAAGAAGTAAACATCGAGTTTTTACACCCCGCACGTTACTAAGAGATGGGAAAAATTCAAGTTTCAAATTTCAAATTTTCGATAGTCATTCTTTGTGCTTGCGCAGCCCTCGTTGCGCAAGCACAGAATGATCTCTCCTACCGCCGTAACTCCCTGGCTACGCTTTTGGTTTATCACCCGGAGGATGAGTTTGGCCCGGAGATATACAAGGCCTTCGACTCCCTGCCTATCCCGGATAAGTACGACGATCACTCCATTGAGGGATATAGCGTCATTGACAACAGTACCATCTGGGGCGTGCAGCGCAAGGACTCCGGCTACTACAAAGCGACCTACGGCCATCAGCTTACCGCAGCGGAGTTGCAGAAGAATGCGAAGTTCACGGAGGACCTGCTGAACCGCGAAGAGATGGGTAAGCAGATGGTTGCCAAGTGGTTTGGACTGAGCGGAAATAACGTTGAGGACGCTACCTTCAATACCCAACTCATCCAGACCCGCGGACAATATAACGCCAACGACGTCGATGTAGCATTGGCGTTGCAGACGACGAGAGGTCTGGCTTCGCTGTCGGACGCCGGCGAGGAGTTGTTGGGACAAACGTTCGTGCTGGTCAACGATATTACCTACGTCACCGCCGAGCAGGAAGCGCAGGCTGCTAAAACAGCTATGAACGTCATCGGCGCTATCTTTGACGGTATAGCCGGCGGTAACTCCGGACGACAGGTAGCCCAGGCGGCAGGAGCGATAGCGGACAGTTTCACGGGATTTAAGGTGAAGACCCATTCCTATCTGTACCAGCTGGAGTGGAACGACTCCATCGCGGCGATCTTCTATCAGTTCCATTATACCGGCAAACCCGATCCCGCGAAGATTCAGGCCTTCCTCGATGACAAGACTACGTATCGCCTCAAGTACGTAGCGCACGAGTATGAGTTCGACAAGAAATCCGTGCTCAAGGGAAAGTACAGCCGCACGGAGTTGGTACGTACCATCTGCGCCCGCTCGATGGATAAGAACATCGTAGCGCTCGCCAAACAATATGAGGATTTCAAGGTTAAGACGCCGGTTTATCAGGTCCTGACGAACGAACGCGGCAAGATAGAAGGCTACGCAGCGAAGATCGGTATGAAGGAAGGAATCACCGAAGGCTCGAAGTTCCAAGTGGTACAACGCGTTCAGGATCCCGAGACCGGAAAGACGAAGTACAAATACGTCGCTACCGTCAAGGCAAATAAAGGTTCCATCTGGGATAACCGGTATAATGCGGTATTGGAAGAAGCGGATGGCGCAACGCTGCCTTATACCACCTTCACCAAGACCGCCGGCGGAGAGATTCTGCCGGGTATGTTACTCATCGAAGGTAAGTACAGGAAGGTCACAGAATAAAGAAGGCTGCCTCCCGGCAGCCTTTCTTCTAAATAACAAACAATCTCTATTAAACCACTATAGAATAGTGTGATTTACTCTTTTCACTAAGATACTTACAAATACCGTGCCAAAATGCTTTTTCAATGGATTATTTCACTGCCGATGATGTTATGCTTCTTTTGGAGCATTTTCTTCGCAGTGCGTTTCCATCGTGGCAGTAAAGAGCCCCGTGTGACGGGTTCGATCTTGTTATTTTACATCGCGGCTACTATACTTTATACGGATCATTGGTTGTATTTTTCCGGTCATCCGAGTTTCTTAGGCGAATGGAGTTACTCCGTTGTCAACCTGTGCGTATATCCTTTATATTATGCGTACCTGCGCGCCCTCACGCGTACGAGAATCACCTACGAAGTGCCGCTTTTGCTCCTTCCGGCGGCGGTTGTGGCGATTGTTTTTCCGCTGAACGTGCGCTTTCATTGGGGAGGTGAAGATCTCATTCATCTGATAGCCCGTCTTTGCTTTGCCGCACAGATCGTTTGGGTGCTGGTTCGCGGGTACCGTCTGATCCGGAATACTCAGCGGCGGTTGGATAATAACTATACCGACGATCGTAGTTACCTCTTGCAGCCGACCCACACGCTCCTCCTTTTCGTCGGCTTCACCGCCTTTGTATCTATGTTACTCAACCTCCTCGGGCGGGATTCGTTTGACGGCTCGGTACTCGTCTCCATCCCCGCGGTGTTGATGTCGATTCTCTTATACGGCTTAGGTTACGTTGCGGCGCATACCTTCCTGCCGGAAGAGACTCTCGGGCAGGTAGAAGCGGAGGAAGAAGAGAAAGCCCGTCGAGCGACGATGGAGGAGACGGATGAACTGTTCAATAAGATCATCACTGCCTTGCGCGAAGAACAACTCTTCAAGAACCCGAACCTCACTATTCAAGACCTCGCTGCGGCTGTGGGATCCAACCGCACATATGTCTCCGCTTGTATCAATAGGCGCACGAATTTCAGTTTCTCGCAACTCGTAGCGCAGTACCGGGTAGAGAATGCCAAGGCCATCCTTGCGGACCCGCAATACGGTACAGATCATGACGCCGTTTCTTCGGCTATCGCCCTCAGCGGCTTCACTTCAGACCAGACCTTCTACCGCGTCTTCAAGGAGATTACCGGCGAGACACCTCTCCAATACCGCCATAAAAACCTACAATAATCACTTTTGTACGATTTGAGAGTAGATTTGTACGATTTGCGAATGCTTTTTCATAAAAAAGCAGTATCTTTGTGCGCTAATTTGAAAATATAACGCACATGAAAAAGGTATTTTTGCTTTGTTCACTGCTCGTAAGTATGTCGCTTTTCGCTATAGAGGGCGCACTAAATGGTCGGTTTACCATCAATGCGAATGGTGATCAAGTAATTTTCTCGCAAGGTAACTTGCAGTATCAAGCCAGTACACAAACTTGGCGTTTTGCAGAACATCAGTATGACTTTGTAGGTGATTCCGTAGAAGGCAATGTTTACGTAGGAGGTGTAAAGTGTAACAATGCCCTTATTTCGGATGACTATAGCGGCTGGATAGACCTCTTCGGATGGGGTACAGGCAACAATCCAACGCTCAGGACAACAAATATAAACGACTATTCCACATTTACCGAGTGGGGTTCCAATGCTATTTCTAATGGAGGAAATACGGAAAACTTTTGGAAAACATTAACGCAGGATGAGTGGTATTATATCTTCTTTGAGCGAGAAAATGCCAGACTTCGCAAAGGTTCCGGATATATAGACGGCACACCCGCTTTGATAGTTCTTCCTGATAACTGGGTTCAACCAGAAGGGATTAGTGTGTACGTCAGCACATACGAATCGTTTCAGCACATTGTTGGAGACTTTAAGAATACATTTACTGCAGCTGAATGGAGCGTTCTGGAAGCCAATGGTGCCATCTGCTTACCTTTCGCAGGTAATCGGGATGGAGACGGATCTATTCATATGACCTTTATTAACTACAAAGTTTATGGTTGGCCCGAGTATAGGAATGGGGAATACTGGACTCCTATAGATCTTGGAGCCAGTGATGAAAGTGCATATATAATTTGTTTCAGACAGGTATTAGATAATCAGTGGGTAATAGATGAGAAATATAAGGGTTTAGCTGTGCGTCTTGCGAGGGTAGCAAACAACACGTCAGAGTTAGCAGAAGTTGTGGAGGAAGCGAACTACCTCTACAATGATATATTAGAACAGGCACAACTATTCGACAATGACTCTATATTGATGAGCGCAGCGGAATGGTTCTTGCCTCTCATTCAGGAGGCGGATAGTATCGCGAATGATCCCGTAGCACCACAAGAAGTTGTCGATTCGCTCACCTCCAAACTAACGCAGCTTATGGATCAAGCAGACTTATATTACCATGCGTATGAAATCTATTGCTCTTTGATGCAAGAAGGTGTCGAAGAGATCGCAGTTACTTATTTGGCGGCGATTCTGCCTGTTTTAGATGATTTATTGAATGAAAACCTGACGAAGGAGGAGTATGATGCAATTAATGCAACGATAATTAGCGCCTATGACGCTGCTATGTATGCTTACGAGCATTTAGCCATCGAGAACACCTGTGATGAAAACGATCACAACAAAAAAGTTCTCCATAACGGCATTCTCACCATTGAGCGTAACGGGCGCACCTTCAATGCCCTCGGCACAGAAATAAAATAAACAAAACTGACACATATTATGAAAAAGATTTTATTTTTCGCCTTTGCGCTTGTAGCAAGTGTTTTGGCTTTCACATCCTGTGACCCGAAAGAAAAGGGAAACACTCCGGAAAATCCACTTTATGGTACTTGGCGTTACAAGACTCCTCCTGCTCCGGACTCCGGGTGGTATTGTGTTTACACTTTTGAGTTTAAATCCGATGGTACTTTCTCATTCCTCGACCAGGCATTTGCTCCCGGAGCGAAAGACCAACACGACGGATTTATCACTCGTGGTAGCTATGAGATCAAAGATGACGTGATCACTCTTCATAAAGAGAAGAAGGGTGAGTTGCGTAACGGAGAGGAGTATTACTACGACGAGTACGAACCGGAGACAGAGAATATGAAATACCATATTGATGGTAACAAACTCCACCTTACGCGTGAGAATGACTCAGAGATCGCCTGGGACGAAACGTACACCAAGGTCTCCGGCGATGAACCGGAAGAGTTCGATCCTGCTGATCTTTTTGGTACCATGTGGCGCGCGGACAGTGTGTTTGTCGGCGGAGAGAAAAGCCCCGGCCCGCATTTTATCGTGGATATTATAGCAATGGACAAAGCAATACTGAACGGCGACACTGTTTCTTACCGCTTTGAGAATAAAAAGCTGATCTGCGACCGCGGAGAGTTCGAATTGATGGAATACAAAGGAGAGACGGCTATACTCAAAGACATCGAACGTTCTGCTGAGATGTATGTCTCCAAACTGCCCGAATGGGACATGGAGAGCATGGTCTTAGAGCCCAAGACCGAAGATTTCGTCGGTACATGGAAACTGGCGTACTACACGATGAATGCCGTTACTTTTGAGGGTGCATGGAACACCATGGGCACGAACCCGGGCGTGGAGACCTGGGAGCTCCGCGCGGACGGAACGGCTACGTATCACAGCACCTTCTTCGACGAGACCGTAAACGGCACTTGGAGCTATGAGTATGGCATGATTATGGTCAAAAATCCTGCGGAAAGCCACCTCCGCGACGAGAACGACCGCATTACCGTACAACCCCTCACCAAGAACTGGATGGGCTTCGTCCGCGGAGACGGTACTACCACCTACCAATGGTTCTTCGTTCGCGTGAAATAATCAAACAAGTATAGATTATGAAAAAACTTCTATTTTTCGCCTTCGCGTTGGTAGCCGGCGTGTTGGCATTTACATCTTGTAACAAGAAAGACGGCAATGAGCCGGAGGATAAGGACGCAGTGGTTTTCAACGCCACCGGAGAACTGCGCGGAGTAATGTTTGATATCTATAACACCGAACAAGAAGCGGTCATCACGCTGCACCCCAACGCTAATACCATCGATGTGAAGTTTGTGAACGCGCGCATCGAATCCGAAAGCGAGACCCCGAAGGACATCTTCATCTACGGCATGCCGGTTAGTTCCGAGGAAGGTCACTTTGCACACATTAAACTCGTACTGGCAGACGGCTCGGCTTATAAGCCCTTCCCGAAATCCTATGCGTACGCGATGATGGATGAAAACCGCACGCGGTTCAACATCCATTTCGGTAACGACGACGAGCAAGACACCCAGGTTTACCTCGTCTTCGGAGCTATGCTCAAATAAAAATAATACTTTATTATGAAAAAGATCTTTATTATTTTGATGGCTGCTATGGTAGCCACATGCAGCGTCTATGCTGCGGACAACAGTAAGAAAACTGCGAAGTCGAGCAAAGCGTACAACATGAGTATCGGTATGGTTGCCGGCTCGGGTATCGGCGTACAGTTCAAAGACATGATCACCGACCATTTCACGATCATTGAGGAGTTCGGTTACTTGGGTAGTTTTGCCGCAGCCGGAAATGGGGGCAGTATGCCTACCTTAGGTGCAGTGGACAACCTCGTCTTGGCTTATCAGGCTCAGTGCGCCGAAGGGCAGGGTATCCGTCTGGATTATTTTGTAGGCGGTCAGATCAAAGGTGGTTACCTCGGAGGAGGTGCCGGTGTAATCGGTTCTGGTGCCGCCGCAGGTATTGAAGCCAAGATGAAGAACGCACCTATCGCTTTCTCGTTTGACTTCCGACCCGGTTACGGTTGTATTCTGGGAAATTTCGGTATGGGAGGCGTTGGAGCCTTCCATACCTTCGACTGGACGATGAACCTCGGTGTACGGTACACGTTCTAAAATAAACCTTACCCCCCGCGAAAAACAAGAACTAATGACACCGGCATTCAGAATGGAATAAGTCTTTGTTCCTGTACTTTCGTCGTGTGTTCCTCGGAAGATGATCCCGTGATGGTAAGGCGGATGGTAGCACACGACCATCACGGGACCATGTCCCGGGAACGACCTGATGAAGGCCGAAGGACTTATTATTCTTTTGGTTCTTTTCTTTTTCTTTTTTCTTTCTCCAGGGGAAAGGCTCCAAACCGCCGCAAATTTAAGAAAATCGCAATAAAACTTGCATATGTCGTTTTTTTTGTGTACCTTTGCACCCGCTTTTGAAATAACATTGAATCGATGACTAAAAATTTCGTTGAAGAATTGCGTTGGAGAGGCATGCTCCAGGACATCATGCCCGGAACGGAAGAACAACTGATGAAAGAAGTGACGACCGCCTACGTGGGTATCGACCCCACGGCGGATAGTCTCCATATCGGCCACTTGTGCGGTATCATGATGCTCCGCCACCTGCAGGCCTGCGGCCATAAGCCTATCGCCCTCATCGGCGGTGCAACCGGTATGATCGGAGACCCGTCCGGCAAGTCCGCCGAGCGCAACCTCTTGACCGAGGAGACCCTCCGCCATAACGTAGCCTGCATCCGTGAGCAGTTGGAGCACTTCCTGGATTTCAATTCCAATGAGCCCAACGCCGCCGAGCTGGTCAATAACTACGACTGGATGAAGGATTACACCTTTATCAATTTTACGCGCGACATCGGCAAACTCATCACCGTCAACTACATGATGGCGAAGGACTCCGTCAAGAAGCGTTTCAACGGCGAGTTCTCGCAAGGTATGTCCTTCACCGAGTTCACCTATCAGCTCCTCCAGGGCTACGATTTCGTGTACCTCAACGAGCATAAGAATTGCAAACTGCAGATGGGTGGTTCGGATCAATGGGGCAATATCACCACCGGTACCGAGCTCATCAAGAAGATCACCGGCAACGAGGCATTCGCCCTCACTTGTCCGCTCATCACCAAGGCTGACGGTGGTAAGTTCGGTAAGACCGAGTCCGGCAACGTCTGGCTCTCGAAGAAATACACCTCCCCGTATAAGTTCTTCCAGTTCTGGATGAACGTCTCCGACGACGACGCGAAGCGTTATATCAAGATCTTTACGAGCTTGAGCCGCGAGGAAATCGAGGCGCTCATCGCAGAGCACGACGCCGCTCCGCACCTCCGCGTACTCCAGAAACGTCTGGCGAAAGAGGTAACCATCATGGTTCACTCCGAGGAGGACTACAACGCAGCCGTAGAGGCGTCGAATATCCTTTTTGGTAACGCTACCGCGGATGCATTGCGCGCGCTCGACGAGGAGACCTTCCTGCAGGTCTTCGAAGGCGTTGAGCGCTATGAGATCTCGCTTGACGAACTCAAAGCTGGCATCGCGCCGCTCGACCTCTTAGCGGAGAAGACAGCGATCTTCCCCTCCAAGGGCGAAGCGCGTAAGATGATCCAGGCAAACGGCTTCTCCATGAACAAAGAGAAACTCACCGACCCGGCTACTCCGCTGACAGACGCTGCCCTCCTCAACGGGAAATACCTGCTCTTCCAGAAAGGCAAAAAAAATTACTACTTGGTTATCGCCAAGTAGTAACCCATAACCCGTAACCGGTAACCTATAACCCGTTACACCGCCGCGAGATTCTTCTCGTTGAAGAGCTCTTTTCCTTCCGCCGTGTAGGCATACTCGATGCGGTCTTGGAAATACGTCTCCACCTTGCCACGCACCACTTTCATAGTGGAGTTGACGAGGTGGTTTTGTTCTGTCCAGGCCTCGCCTAAGACAGCTACCGCACTTGGCAGCCAAGCTTCCGGGAAGACACCCTCATTCTTGCCGCCCGGGCGGTAGGAGTCGATCTCGCTCTGGATCTTGAGCAGCATGCACTCCTTGCCTTCGCGGCTCTCGGGATTCTTGCCTTGCGCCTTTGCCCATTCCTGCAACGCGTCTTTGTTCGGAACCATCAGCAGGATAGTGTACGGGTCTTGGTTGTTGTGCAGGATACACTGATCGACGTATATACTGCCGTCGGTCAGCGAGTCCTCAAAGCCCTCCGGACTGTATTTCTCGCCGTCCGCCCGGATGAGCAGCGACTTGAAGCGCCCAACGACCCAGAGGAATCCCGGATGCGCTTTCGTGACATAACCCATATCGCCTGTGTGCAGCCATCCGTCGATGATGGTTGAAGCGGTGCTCTCGGGGTTCTTCCAATAACCAGCCATGACGTTCTCGCCCTTGATGACGATCTCGCCGCGTTCGCCGTCCGGCACGATATTACCCTCTGCGTCGCAGATCTTCAGCTCCATCGGTTTGACAATCCTTCCAGACGAACCGAAGATAGCTCCGTCGAACGAGTTGGAACAGATGATCGGAGTCGCCTCGCTCAGACCATAGCCCTGGAACATCGGCATGCCGACCGCGCAGAAATAACGCTGCAACGCGATGTCGAGCAACGCGCCGCCGCCCACGAAGAACTTCATCCGGCCGCCGAAATTCTCACGTACCGCCTTGAAAATCAAGCGATCGAAGAACTTCACAAGCGGCCATCGCCACGCGTTCTGCCATCCGCCACGGTTCCAGTACTCGCGGTTATACGCAATCGCGTTCTCGAGCGCGAAGTGATACAACTTCTCTACTTTCGGCCCTTTGGCTTTGATACCGGCCTCGATACTCTTCTTGAAGTTTCTCGCCAGCGCCGGTACCGACAGCATCACGTGCGGCCGTACCTCTTTGATGGCGATAGGGATATTCTTCAGCGTCGCCAAGGCGGTCTTTCCCACCGGCACGGTAGCTATCGATCCGCCGTAACTCATCATCGTGTAGAACCCGGCCACGTGCGCAAAACAGTGGTCCAGCGGCAGGATGATGAGCATCACGTCGTCCAGATCGCAATGGATCACCGACGCCCCTTGCTCCACGTTCGCCGTGTAGTTACGATGAGTTAATAAGATACCTTTCGGGTCCGCCGTCGTGCCGGAGGTGTAGCTGATATTCGCATAATCGTTCGGACCTACAGACTCGTAACGCGTCTTAAAAGAATCCGGATCTTTGGCTAACAACTGATCGCCAAGCGCAATCACTTCGTCGATGGAGATCTCCTTTTCCTCGTATTTCTCCAGCGGGTCAAAGACAATCACTTTCTCCACCAGCGGGCAATCCGCCATGATCTTACGGATCTTCGGCAACTGCTGCTCGGAGCACATGATAAACCGTGCGTCCGAGTGTTGGATACGGAACAGCAGATCGCTCGCTTCCTCCAACTTGATACTCAGCGGCACATTTACGCCGCCGGCGTACAGGATACCTAACTCGCCTGTCACCCAGAGGTTTCTTCCCTGACTCAGCAACGCCACGCGTTCGCCTTTCTTCAGTCCCAATGCCATCATGCCGGCACCTATGCGATGCGCTTGTTCGCGCGTCTGAGCAAAAGTAGTCTCCGTCCACACGCCGTCCACCTTCTCGCGCAAAAATACATGCTCGCTGAACTCATGCGTGTAGTGCTCTACAAAATCAATAATTGTGGGTTTTTCTTTCATCATATAATCCTCATTTATAATATGTACAAATACTATCGCACACGCCTCTGGGGTTTCGCAACAACGGTCGGGTGGAGTAGAAACACTCGCCGCTGATCTCCGGGATGGTTCTGTTCAGGTCCATCTGCCGTTTGATCTCATTGCCAGTGGACCATGGGTCCGACTTGCCGCTTTCGACTTTCGACTTTCGACTTTCGACTAACCTATAGGGTGCCATGCCGATATAGAGTTTGCATTTCGTACCGCGAACCTCGTTTGCCCACCAATGAGCGAGCACCTCGTAGTCCGCCACTTTCTTGCCGATCTCCCAGTAAAGTTGCGGCAGAATATAATCGATCCATCCCTCCTTGATCCACAGCCGCGTGTCGGCGTACAGATCGTCATAATTAGTGATGCCGGCTTGCGTCTTACTGCCCGTCGAATCAACGCTCGCGTTCCTCCAAACGCCGAAAGGCGAGATCCCGAACTCCACCGAGTCTTTGCACTCTTTGATAGTACGGCTGATGGCCTGAATGGCGAGATTCACATTGTCCCGCCGCCAGTCATGAATATTGTCAAATCCCCGCGGGTCTTTCTTAAACGACGCCTCGTCCGGCAGCTTCTTTCCTCCTGCCGGATACGGGTAGAAATAATCGTCCATGTGAATCGCCTCAATATCGTACCGCGAGACGATGTCCTGCACGATCGTACAGATCCACTCGCGCGTCTCAGGCCGTGCCGGATCGAAGTACCATTGTTTGTTGTACTCCCAGAACCACTCCGGATGTTTCCGCCATACATGATCCGCGCAGATTGTAGAAGTGTCCGTCTTGGCGAGGTTGACCCGATATGGATTGAGCCAGACATGCACCTCCATGCCCCGTTGATGCGCCTCGCCGATGGTCCACTCCAACGGATCCCATGTCAGCGGAGCACCCTGCTTGCCGGTCAACCAATGCGAACTCGGCTCATACGCACTCCTATATAATGCGTCCGCCGTAGGCCGGACCTGCAGGATAATAGCGTTCAATCCTAGACCATACAGGGAGTCTAAGAGGAACGTCATTTCTCTCTGCTGCGCCGCGGAGTCTCCCACGGCTTCTGCCGACGGCCAGTCGATATTGGCCACCGTCGCTATCCACGCCCCTCTGAACGCGATTTGCGCGTTCAAAGTACAAAGGGACAAAGTACAAAGTACAAGGGTTAATATGTTACGCAATTTGACCATTTTCTACATGAAAAATCTTCGCCTTCTCGTTCGGTTTTAATATCTCCGTCAGGTGTTGACGGTCGGTGTCCGTAATAAAGATCTGACCGAACTCCTCTCCCTGCACCATCTCCACAATCCGCTCCACACGCTGGCTGTCGAGCCTGTCAAAAATATCATCCAGCAGCAAGATCGGCTTGCTACTTTGAGCGACGCGGTATTTCGACTTTCGACTTTCGACTTTTGAAATATACAAAGCCTGTGCCAGTTTCATCGCCAACACAAATGTCCGCTGCTGACCTTGACTCCCGACTTGCTTCAGAGGGAACTCGCCGAGTTTCATCTCTAAGTCGTCTTTATGGATCCCCTGACTCGTCCAACCGAGTATCAGATCCCGCTGCCTCGTTCGTACGTACGCTTCCCGTAAATCCCGATCCTGAAGCTGGCTTACGTACCGAAGTACCGGAATCTCTTCTTCTCCTGCAATCCGTCGATAAACCTCTTCAAAATGCGGCTTGAATGCCTCAAAAAACTCTGTCCGGGCCCTAAAGATATACTGCGCCGGCTCCACCATCTGCCATTCCAATACCTCTAACAAAGCAGCCCCCTCCTGCTCCCCCATAGAGGGGGATGGAAATTTATCCGCAAGTTGTTTCAACATCGCGTTGCGTTGTTTGAGCAAAGCATTATAGGTCGTCAGGCAATCCAGATACTTGCGGTCGAGCTGACTGATCACGACGTCCATGAACCGCCTTCTCTCGTCCGAACCGTCTTCAATCAGATCCTGATCCGCCGGCGAGATCATCACCAGCGGAATCAGTCCGATATGGTCTATCAGCCGCGGATAATCCTTCTTGTCCTTCCGAAACTGCTTCTTCACGCCTCTTCTCAACCCGCACGAGATGGTTGTTAGACCGCCCTCCGGGCTCAAAGTAGAAAGCGTCCTTGAGTCCTGTAAGGACGGTCTTTCGACTATCGACTTTGTACTATACACCCCTTGCACCATCGCCATCTCCTCCCCGTGGGTGATATTCAGACTATCCTGACTTGTGAAGGCCGATTTCGCAAAACTCAACAGATAAATCGCGTCCAGCACATTCGTCTTGCCCTGGCCGTTCAGCCCCACGAAGCAGTTGAGCTTGTCTCCAAACTCCAGACTCGCCTCGCGTATATTGCGATAATTGAGAATATGTAGGGATTGTAGAATCATGCGTACGCCTCTACGTCCTCTTTGGTAATCTTCGCTCCGGCGAGGATGATCAACCGCTCGACGACGTTTCGCAGCTGGCGGATGTTACCGGTCCATTGTATCTGCTGCAGCGCCTTGATGGCCGCCGGCTCGAACTCCTTCACCGCGATACCTTGTTCGCCGCAGATCTGTTCTGCAAAATGGCTAACCAGCAGCGGAATATCTTCGATACGGTCGTTGAGCGCCGGCACGGCGATAGGAATAACATTGAGCCTATGGAACAGGTCCTCGCGGAAATTACCTGCCTCGATCTCTTTTTGCAGGTCTTTGTTCGTTGCCGCCAGTACTCGCACGTTCACTTTGATGGCTTTGTCGGATCCCACACGCGTGATCTCGCTCTCTTGCAAAGCCCGCAGTACTTTGGTCTGCGCAGCCAGACTCATATCGCCTATCTCGTCCAGAAACAACGTACCGCCGTCAGCCTGTTCGAACTTACCCGCTCTGTCTTTGACGGCCCCCGTGAACGAACCTTTCATGTGTCCGAACAACTCACTCTCGATCAACTCACTCGGGATGGCAGCGCAGTTGACCTCTACCATCGGACCGTTTGCACGCGCGGAGTTCTCGTGAATAAGGTGCGCCACCACCTCTTTACCCGTTCCGTTCGGACCGGTAATCAGTACTCGAGCCTCCGTCGGCGCCACCTTATCTATTATCTCGCGCACGCGTTGGATAGCCGCACTCTCGCCCACCATCGTCGCACCTTTCGCGGCTACTTTCTTGCGAAGCTGCTTAGTCTCTTGCCGCAGGTTCTTGGATTCCAAGGCGTTCTTCGTTGTGATCAAGATGCGGTTCAGATCCAGCGGCTTGACCAGAAAATCATACGCTCCCATTTTGAGTGCCTGCACCGCCGTTTCTACATCTCCATGTCCGGAAATCATGACGACAGGACAGTCAATAGGATCGGAATCGTCCTTTGTACTTTGTCCTTTGTCACTTAGTCCCTTTAGCGTAGTAAGCACCTCCATACCATCCATCTCCGGCATCTTGATATCCGAGAAAATCAGGTCGTAAGCCTTTGCCTGCGCCATCTCCAGACCTTGTTTGCCGTTCTCAGCCACCTCTACTTCATACCCCTCGTCGGCAAGTATCTCGCGAAGCGTGTTACGTATCCCGCGCTCGTCGTCTATAATTAACAGTTTTGCCATCTTTTTGGTCTTTTTACTAAAAAACGGCACAAAGGTACAAAAAAATTTGCACATATCAAAATAAATTTGTAATTTTGCACCGAAAACGAAAATATAGAAAACTTTTATGTTATAGAACATATATTAACTAATTTTTTTATTTAATCTTTTAAAATCTTTTCAATTATGAAGAAATTATTCGCTTTGGCAGCAGTTGTTATGTTGGCTTGCGCAACGGTTAGTGCTGCATCTACGATTTTCAACGAGACCTTCTCTACTCGTCGTAATTCTACCTACATCGACAAAACTGACAAAGGTTATTGGCCTTATGCAAATCAGTGGTTTACTGGCTATACAACCTCCGATGGAAAAGTTGAAGGAAACCAGTACGACTATGACTACACCGACGTAGCTTCTTACACTGTCTCTATCCGTGGCAAAAAGCTGAATAACGATGAAAAAAGCTCCGTAGGTTTGTATTTTGGTGCTAACAAGGCTGCTGAGCAGAACTATGTTACTTTCTCTACTCCTGCAGAGTTCGCTAACCAAGTGCTTCCGGAAGGCGCAGTGCTCAAATTCCGTATCTGCTCGACAGAGGAAGATGGTGGCGATTTGTCAACGATGGTTATCGTTTTCAATCAGGACACCTTGCAAGTTCCGGCTACTACGCTGGGTGCTAAGTTCCAGACCTCTGATGTCGTTGTAGCTCTTCCGCAGGCTGCTTGCCAGACTCTTACTTTCGCGTTCGACAATGTTCCTTCGCAGAAGTTCATCCCGGACTTCCAGATTGATCTCGACGCTGAGCAAGGTATTGAGAATGTAGAGGCAGTAAAGGCTGAGAAGTTCTACCGTAACGGTCAGCTCATCATCCGCAAGAACGGCGTAGAATACAATGTTCTCGGTGCTGAGGTTCGCTAATCACTACTAATCCATTCGCCATACGTGGTGAATACAAGGGGACGCATTTACGTGCGGCCCCTTTAATTTTGCAACATGGAAACTGCAAAAGTGAAAAAAGTTTCCATTTTTCTTGCATATATCAAAAAAAAGTCGTACCTTTGCAGCCGTTTTTGAAAAAAAATCATAAATCATAAATTTGAAATCATAAATTGAGCGATCAGAAACGTAATATTATCAAGACGGCAGGCGACATGTTCTTTCGCCTCGGAATCCGTAGCGTCTCCATCGACGATATATGCCACGAGTTAGGCATGTCGAAGAAGACTTTCTACGTCTATTTCGCGTCCAAGGATGAGCTGGTGGAGCAACTGCTGCAGGCGAACATCAACTATATGGCGTCGAAGATGGAAGGTCTCCTCAAGACCGGTGATTTCAAGCAACTCGTAGCGAAGTTCATCAAGCATCAGGAGGCGGAGAAGAACGACGTCCGTCGCGTGCCGCAGTTGGTCTATGACCTCAAGAAATACTACCCCCAGCAGTTTGCGCAGTTCCAGGTAAACTGCTTCAAGACCCAGAAAGACTACATCCGGCGCTATCTGGAGATGGGGCAGCAGGCAGGTCTCGTGCGCGCGAACCTTAATATAGAATTAGTAGCGGTGCTCTTTGCTAAGATCCACAGCGATGCCATTCGGGATTTCGAGGAGATAGAAGGCCGCGGACATAACATGCACCAATTAGGCCACACCGCGATGGACGTCTTCGTCCGCGGCGTGCTCTCGGAAGAAGGATTAAAATTATACAATTAATATGAAGAAACTTATTTTTATGATGACCGTGCTGCTCGTGACGAGTACAGCGGTAATGGCAGAGGACCACGTGATGGCGGCTACGCGCAGCGCGCAACGTTCGCAAGACAGCGTGCCGGCATTATTGAGCCTCTCGCTCAAAGAGGCGCAGAATTTTGCGGTGAAGCAGAACCGCAGCCTGCGCAACGCATCCCTCGCGGTGCAGGAAGCCTACGCCCAGCGTTGGCAGACCATCGCTTCCTTGCTGCCGTCGGTCGATGGTAGCTACTCCTACAGCAATTACTGCGGTTATTCCGCAACACTCTCGATGATGGGCACGGATCTAAAGATCAACATGCCGAACGTCGGTGCTTTGGGCGTCACGGCGGCGGTAGGTATCAACGGACAGGGTATCGTCGGTGTCCTGCTCAATAACGTAGCCATCAAGATGAAGAAGATCGCTCTTGAGAAATCCGAGAACGAGCTCCGTAGCAGCGTCATGAGCGCCTACGTCTCCGTCTTGGCGCTACAGAGCATCACCGGACTCCTGGACTCCAGCCTCGTCAATATTCAGGGCCTCGAGCAGATGACTCAGAACGCCGTCAACGTCGGGGCGGCCGAGCAGACCTCCGCGGACCAGATACGCGTGCGGGTCAATACCCTCAAGAATAATATCAACGCCCAGAAACGAAACGTCGAATTGGCGACAAATAGCCTCAAAGTGCTGCTGAACGTGCCGGTAGAGACCGAACTCGTGCTGACGGAAAATATGGACGAAGTGCTCTCTCCGGAGCGCGTCTTGGACCTGCTGAGCCAGGACTTCGCCATCGAGAATAACCTCAACTACCAGCTCCTCCGGCAACAAGTCGAACTCGCCAAACGCAACGTCCACATGGCGGGCTGGGCGTATGGACCGACCGTGGCGCTCGCTTATAACTACCAGAACCAGAAGTACTACGGCGAAGGAGGTATGCGTATGACGCCGCCGAACGTGGTTCAAGTGACCGTCAAGATGCCCCTCTGGTCGTCCGGTAAACGCGCAGCAGCGGTGGTAGAGAAGAAGATCGCACTCGAGGAGGCAAAGAACACCCTCTCTGAGACCTCGGGAAACCTCGAGATCCAGTATCGCCAGCTATGCTTCGATCTTACCAACGCCTACGAGACCTACCTCAACGAGAAGAATAATATCGAGGTCACCCAACGCGTCTTCAACTCCTCTACGGAGAAGTTCAAATGGGGAGCAGCGTCGAATATCGAGCTCACCAACGCCTCCAACGACCTCATCAATGCGCAATCGACCTACGTACAGGCGATGCTCACCCTCATCAATGCGCAATCCGAACTCGAAGAATTTTTGAATAAATAATCGAAAAAAAATACTACTCAATATGAAGAACGAAGTTAATCGTGCCTTTATGGCTAAGAAAAAGATTTTTATTTACCTCCTTGCTGCCCTGACCCTCATGGCCTGCAGCAAGTCCAAAGAAACCGCAACCCAGGAAGAGGAGCGCGTAGAGCAAGTCCGCACCACCGTCCTCCAGCCCCGTGAGATCGAGCGTGAGATATCCGTCTCAACCAACCTCCAAGGCTACCTCACTCAGAATGTACGGTTCGGCTACCCAGCAGCAGTATGACCAGATCACGACCCAGTATAACTCAACCAAAGAGCAGCTGGACTTCCTGGAGACCAACACCTACGTCAAAGCTCCCTTTGCCGGCGTGATCTCTGCCAAGAACTACGAGGACGGCGAACTCTACGGCGGTCAGCCGATACTCGTCCTCACCCAGATAGATAAACTCAAAGCGCTCGTAGCGATCCCCGAGACCTATTTCCCGCTCTTCAAAGCCGGTATGAAGCTGACCCTCTCGACGGATATCTACCCGAACCAGACTTTCCCCGCTACGGTGGAGATCGTGTATCCGACTATCGATCCGTCGTCCCATACCTTCCAGTGTAAGATCGTCATCCCGAATGGCAAGAACCTCCTTCGCCCGGGTATGTACGTCACCACCGCCATCGGTCTGGGAAAAGCGAACGCCCTTGTCGTGCCTTACCAGTCGGTGGAGAAACTCGTCGGCGCCAACGACCGTTATGTCTTCATCGTCGAGGACGGCCGCGCTAAACGTGTATCCGTCACCCTCGGTCAGCGTTTTGACCAGGATATAGAGATCATCGCCCCGGAGATCGTTCCCGGCGTTGAAGTGGTCACCACCGGCCAGCACAAACTCGTCGATGGCGTCAAAGTCAATATCGTAAAATAATAAAGACCTCTTACTGGCTAAGAGGGCTCTCCCCTCGGGACGTACGCTAACGTAGCGCGTGCGGACCGAAGAGCGAGGGCATCCGAGTAACTACCCATAAAACGGAGTTTTGTGGCGCTTACGAGGATAGCCAGCGCGACATGGCAATATATAAATCAGCAATCGAAAAACCGGTGACTACCGTCTTGATCTTCATCGCGGTCATCGTCATCGGTATCTATAGCTTCATGAAGCTGCCGGTGGACATGTTCCCGCAGATGGATCCGCCGTATATCACGGTCATGACCACCTACCCGGGCGCCTCGGCATCCGAGATGGAGACGAACGTGACGAAGTACATGGAGAACGCTCTGACCTCCGTCGATCACCTCAAGCATATCACTTCCCAATCGAAGGATAACATGTCCGTCGTGGTCCTGGAGCTCGAGTGGGGGGCAAACATGGACGAGGCGGTCAACGACGTTCGTTCGTACGTCGATATGACCAAGTCCAACCTGCCGGATAACTGCGGTACGCCGATGATCTTCAAGCTCTCGACATCCGCCATGCCGGTAGCCCAGTACTCCATCACCGCGGACGAGACCTACGCCGGGCTGGATAAGATCCTCAACGACGAGGTCATCCCGCAGCTCAACCACATCGACGGTATAGGAAACATCTCCCTCTCCGGTGCGCCGGACCGGTATGTCTATATCAATATCGACCAGCAGAAACTCGACGCCTATGGTTTGACCATCGAGCAGGTCGGGCAGGTCGTGCAGGCGAATAACCTCAACCTCTCCTCCGGTACCGTCAAGATGCCGCAGGAGCAGTACCAGATGCAGGTGCGTTCGGAGTATATCGAGTCCTCGGAGATAGAGGACCTCATGGTTACCATGACCCCGCAAGGCCAGCAGGTCTTCATCCGCGACATCGCCACCGTCAAGGATACTATCAAGGACCTCTCCCTCGACGAGAAGACCAACGGCCGCGAAGCCGTCCGTCTGATCATCGCCAAGCAGACCGGTGCCAACACCGTGCAGGTTTGTAAGGAGGTTCGCGAGGAGCTGGCGAAGATCCAGAAACAGCTGCCTTCCGACGTCAAGGTCGAGAAGATATACGACCTCGCCGATACGATCCAGAACTCTATCAACTCTTTGGAGGAGTCCGTCATGTACGCCCTCCTCTTCGTCGTGCTCGTCGTGCTCTTCTTCCTGGGCAAATGGCGCGCAACGCTCATCATCGGTATCACCATCCCTATCGCCCTCATCGTGGCGTTTATCTACCTCGGTGTGGCCGATTCGTCTCTGAATATCATCTCCCTTTGTTCGCTCACCATCGCCATCGGTATGGTCGTCGATGATGCCATCGTCGTCCTGGAGAACATCACGCGTCACGTCGAGCGTGGCGAAGACCCGCATGAGGCAGCTATCTATGCTACCAACGAGGTATGGGTTTCCGTCATCGCGACGACCCTCGTGCTGGTAGCGGTGTTCGTCCCCCTGACAATGCTCAACGGTATGGCGGGAATCATGTTCCACGAACTCGGATGGATCGTCACCGTTGTCTGCTGTACCTCCACCCTTGTGGCTATCTCCCTCACCCCGATGCTCTGCTCCAAGCTCCTTAGAGCGAAGAAAGTGCACGTCGATGCAGATGGAAACCTCGTCGATGATGAGGCGGGTAAGAAGAGCTGGTACGACCGTACCGTCGTGCGCATGCTCGATAAGATAGATATGTACTACGCTAAGTCCCTCGGATGGTGTCTCAAGCATAAGGCGCTGACCGTCCTCATCATCTTCGGCACCTTCGCGCTCTCTCTGCTCCCGGTCATCACCGGACGTATCGGTTCGGACTTCATGCAGGAGCAGGATAATGCCCGTCTCTCCGTTACCGTCAAGCTCCAACGCGGTACGCGTATCGAGGAGACCCTCAAGACCGCGCGTAAGTTAGAGACCCGATTCATGGTTCTGGTGCCCGAGATTGAACTCATCAACACCTCCGCCGGTTCCAACGATGATGCTACCATCGCGGCGCTCTTCTCTTCCACGATGAATAATAAGATCTCCATGACCGTCCGTCTGCCTAAGAAATGGGAGCGTGACCAGACTATCTGGGAGATAGCCGAGATCCTCCGTCAGGAGATGGCTAAGTACCCGGAGATCGTCGAGTATCAGTGTCAGGTCGCTTCCAACGGACCTGGTGGTGGAGGTGGAAACACCGTCGATGTGGAGATCTACGGTTATGATTTCGATAAGACCTCCCAGCTCGCGGAGCAGACCCGCCGTCTTTGCATGGCTTTGCCCGGTGCGCGTGATGTCAATATATCCCGTGAGGACGACCGTCCGGATATCAAGATCACCGTCGATAAGGAGAAAGCCTCCCGTCTCGGACTCTCTTCCGCTACCGTTTCTACCTATCTCCGCAACCGCGTAGCGGGTATGAACTGCGGTTACCTCAAGGACGACGGCTCCGAGTACGATATCGTTGTTAGACTCCGGGAGGAGGATCGTAACTCCCTCTCCGACGTGCTCAACCTCACGATCCCTACGCCTACCGGCAAGAAAGTGAAACTCTCCGAAGTAGCTACTATCGGTGAGTACTGGGCGCCGCCTACTATCGAGCGTAAGTCCCGTCAGCGTATCGTCACCGTCAAGGTCACGCCGTATAACACTTCCCTCGGCGAGTTAGCCGGCCAGATTGAAGCAACCGTCCTTCCGCAACTCGACCTGCCTATGGGTTACTCAACCCATATCGGCGGTAACTACGAGGACCAGCAGGAGACCTTCGGCGATATGGGCCTGCTCTTAGCGCTCATCATCCTGCTCGTCTATATCACTATGGCGTCGCAGTTCGAGTCGCTCCGCATGCCGTTCATCATCATGCTCACCATCTTCCCGGCGCTCACCGGTGTCATCATGGCCCTCTGGCTCACCGGACGAAGCCTGGATATGATCGGTGCCTTGGGTATCGTCCTGCTGGTAGGTATCGTCGTCAAGAATGGTATCGTCCTCGTGGATTATATCAACCTCATGCGAGAGCGTGGACACGAGCTCAACGAAGCCATCACGATGTCCGGACGCTCACGTATCCGACCGATCCTCATGACAGCCTTCACTACCATCCTCGGTATGGTGCCGATGGCGGTGTCTAACGGTGAAGGTGCGGAGATGTGGCAACCGCTTGGTATCGTCGTCATCGGTGGTCTGACCGTCTCGACATTCCTGACGCTCTACCTCGTTCCTGTCCTCTATGGCTCGATGGCGAAGCACGGTGACCGTGACAAGCAGGAAGCCCTCCGCAAGAAATTCATCTTCATGGACCTCAAAGTCAAAAAATCCTAAATTTGAAATCTTATGAAAAGTGTTATGATTGTGTTCAACCAGGCAAACACCGGCCGAGTGGAGTATATGTTGGACGTATTGGGTATCAAGGGCTTCACGTTCTTTGAGCAGGTCCAAGGTCGCGGAACCAACGGCGGCGAACCCCGTCGCGGTACCCACGCCTGGCCGGAGATGAACTCCTGCGTCATCACCGTCGTGGAGGAGGAACAGCTCCCTGCGCTCCTTGAGTCCATCAAGAAACTCGACCTCCGTAACGAGGAGGTCGGTGTCCGTGCCTTCGTCTGGGATATCGTCGCTACCGTATGATCAAGCTACAACATATATCCAAGTCTTTCGGCTCGCAGAAGGTGCTTAATGACGTATCCTTGGAGATCCCCGCAGGCCAGATCGTCGGCTTGCTGGGACCCAACGGTGCCGGCAAATCCACCCTCATGAAGATCCTCATCGGGCTTTGGTCTGCCGACTCGGGAACGGTCTCTGCGCCTGCGCGTATCGGCTACCTGCCGGAGAATAACCCCCTCTATGAGGACATGTACGTGACCGAGTATCTCTCCTTCATGGCACAAATGACATATTCCGCCTCACGTCTTTCGACTTTTGACTTTGAGCGCAGCGGTCTTTCTGCTCTGATAGACCTCGTCGGCCTCTCCCCCGAGCGCCACAAACACATCCGCGAACTGAGTAAGGGTTATCGCCAACGTGTAGGGCTCGCCCAAGCGCTCATTGGTGACCCCGAGCTCCTCATACTCGATGAACCCACCACCGGCCTCGACCCCAACCAACTCGTCGAGATCCGCTCCCTCATCAAGAGTCTGTCGGGCGAATCACGCTCCGTGATTTTGTCCACCCATATCCTCCAGGAGGTACGGGAGATGTGCGACCGAGTCATCATCCTCGACCACGGCACCGTCAAGGCCGACCTGCCCATCGACCAAATAGATAATTTAGAAACCCTCTTTCACGAAAAAACCCGTAACCCATAACCCGTAACCCCTAACCCACTAACCTCTAACCCGAATGAGTGAATTCGATATTAGAAACCAAATGAACGAGAAGGAGCAAGACTCCGCCCTCCGTCCTTTATGCTTCGCCGACTTCGCCGGCCAGAGCAAAGTCACCTCGAACCTCAAGATCTTCGTCGAGGCAGCCAAACTGCGCCACGAGTCCCTCGACCACGTGCTGCTCTTCGGCCCTCCGGGACTCGGTAAGACCACCCTCGCGAACATTATCGCCAACGAGCTCGGCGTAGGCTTTAAGATCACCTCCGGTCCTGTCCTCGACAAGCCCGGTGACCTCGCGGGGCTCCTCACGTCGCTTGAACCCAACGACGTGCTCTTCATCGATGAGATCCATCGTCTCTCCCCGATCGTCGAGGAGTACCTCTACTCCGCTATGGAGGACTACCGCATCGATATCATGATCGATAAGGGTCCTTCGGCGCGCACGATCCAGATCGACCTCAACCCATTCACCCTCATCGGTGCTACCACGCGTTCAGGTCTCTTGACCTCGCCGCTTAGGGCACGTTTTGGCATCAACTGCCATCTCGAGTACTACGACGCAGATATCCTCTCGGGGATCGTCGCGCGCTCGGCGGGACTCCTCGGCGTGGAGATCAACTCCAAGGCTGCCGGAGAGATTGCACGTCGTTCACGCGGTACGCCCCGTATCGCCAACGCCCTCTTGCGACGCGTGCGAGACTTCGCTCAGGTCAAAGGGGACGGTACCATCGATCTCGACATCGCCCAATACGCTCTCGAGGCGCTGAATATCGATACTTTCGGCCTCGATCAGATAGATAACAAACTCCTCACGACCATCATCGATAAGTTCCGCGGCGGCCCTGTCGGCCTCAATACCATCGCTACCGCTATGGGCGAAGATGCCGGCACGATTGAGGATGTCTATGAGCCGTACCTCATCAAGGAAGGATTCATCAAACGTACCCCGCGCGGACGCGAGGCAACGCCGCTGGCATACGAGCATCTGGGCAAGACTCCCCTTGCGCCTGATGGCCAGCAATCGATCTTCTGAAATCAGAACGCTACTTTCGGCGCTTTGTTGGAACCCTCTTCGGCCTCGAAGTAGGGTTTCTTTTCGAATCCGAACATGCCTGCGAGCAGGTTATTCGGGAATCGGCGGATTAGGGTGTTGTACGCCCGAGCCTCGTCGTTGAAGAGCTGACGGGCTACCGTGATCCGGTTCTCCGTGCCCTCTAACTGTTGTTGCAGGTCGCGGAAGTTCTCGTTAGCCTTCAGATCCGGATAACTCTCCGCTACGGCTAACAACCGCCCTAATGCCTGACTCAGGTCTCCTTGAGCTGCCTGATAAGCGGCTAACTGCTCCGGCGTGGCGGTACTCGGATCGATGGTGATCTGCGTAGCGCGAGCGCGAGCAGACACTACGGCATCCAGTGTCTCCTGCTCATGCGATGCGTAACCCTTGACCGTCTCCACAAGGTTCGGGATCAGGTCTGCACGACGCTGATATTGGTTCTCTACTTGTGCCCACGCGGACTCCACCTGCTCTTCGGCAGTCACAAAACGGTTGTACACACCTGCGCACCATAATACGATGATTGCCAGTACTCCCAGTACCACAATCCACGGCATTAATTTTTTCATATATCTTTCTACTTTCGACTTTCTACTTTCGACTTTCTACTTTCGACTCTCTACCATTTCCCTCCTGCGCCGCCACCGCTGGTGGAGCCGCCGCCCCAGGAACCGCCGCTACTGCCGCCCGTCGACCATCTGCCGCCGCGCGACGAACCCGACTTCGACTCATGTACCAGCTTGGGTATGCGTTCTTCTAAAGTGAACTCATGTCCGCAGTTCTTGCATTTGTACGTCACCAGCGCTTTCCCGTCATAATCATACGTCGCGTACTCCAATGTCTCGCGGTGGATCTCATGCCCCTTGCGCTTATGGCATTTGGGGCATCGCTTGATCGACTCTATCCAACCCAATACGAAAAGACCGATCACAAACAGGATCGCACCGCCAATCATAACCCTCTCCATCACGGACCATCCGAACCATTCCTCATCCTCTTCCTCTCCGTACCGCCCGCGGTTGGTTACGCTCCTTACCGCCTGCAGCTCCTCCGGCGTCTCTCCGTCGGTACATACGTCGTAGATGGCTAATACGCCTAAGCATATTCCCATGTCATAGTCGCCCTCGCGGAAGGAAGGGAACATCTCCTCGTGCATGATCTTCGAGCAGATACCGTCCGTCAGCACCCCTTCTATACCCGTGCCGGTCATGATACGCAGGTCATGACTCTCTCCCGCAAAGAGGATCAGCACGCCTGTGTTCTTCCCTTTCTGACCAATCCCCCATCGTTGGAATAGCTCGTAGGCGAAATCGAATGCATCCTCCTCGCCGATGGACTCTAACGCCACGACGCACAGCTCCACCTCCGTCTCTTGCTCCAACCGCGCCGCGCAGCCGTTGACCCAATTCACCGTCGAGTCCGATAGGATCCCGTCCGGGTTGGATACATAGTACTCCTGACCCTGACTCTTGGGGTTCGGTACTTCTTCCGGAGTATACACCTCCGCATAACTGATCGTCGCGAAAAACAGCGCAAGAATTATTCCTACTCGTCTCATGGCATACTAATTTGGGCGCAAAGGTACAACAAAAAATCGACATACACAAATTTTTCTGCGATTTTTTAGCTTGGCGAAATGAAATTTCGCGATAAATCGCTCATTGGCGTATGTCCGGCAGGACGCGAACGTAGCTACGGGGGAATGCCGAAGGCAGGCAGATGTCCGAAGTACTACTTTTTTTTTGATATATGCAAGGAAAAAAGATAAAAAATGCGAGTTTTGGGTACTTGTGTACGTGCCCGAAAAGCAGTAATTTTGCAGCGTCAAACGACGCTGCTTTTTTATACCGGACAATTTAACACTTTAACAATATCATATCATGCGCAAATTTTGTTTCTTTTTAGCGCTCATTTTGACCGCCATGACGGTACAAGCAAAGGGCAGTGGAATTCCTTCTGAGATCTTCAAAAACGGGAAGGTGAAGTATGAGAAATCGACCAACACGCTGGTCTTGGAAGACGGTTTCAAATCATCGAGGCTTGCTGCGCCGGCAAACTCGGCAAGGAGATCGCCGATGAGTTTCATATCTCCATCCGCGCCGTGAACTCTCATAAGACCAATATCTTCAACAAACTCGGTCTCTCTTCCTCCGTCGAGATGGTCCGCTTCGCCCTCGAGCACGGCATCATCTAAATAAGACCAAGTATCAATTTCTGCTCAAAAAAAAGAAATCGAGTTTTCTGAATTAGAATGTGCCATCTGTGTGAACGAAAATCTCAAAAAATCCGCAAAAACCCATAAAAATGCGCTTTTTTCTTGCGTATATTAAAAAAATGTAGTATCTTTGCGGCGCAAAATAAAAGTTTTGCTGTATTTAGCCCGCGCTGAGGGGATATGTCTTCCGGGTGGGTGATATACAGGACATATTGAAAAGGCGTCTTAAGCGCTTTGTTTTGGCGATTCGGAATCTGGTAAATTCACTGTTCCAAAACATTGCAGCACAAGATGTCCTCGGGTGTGTATATACATTGTGTGCGCATATCGCGCGCCATTTACATGATATACATACGGCGTGGGCTTCAGTGTTGTTGTTTGGAACAAAAGGCAATACCAGAGCCTCGAATCGCGGAACAGCAAGATTGCAGTCCCGCTTTTTTGTATATTATGCCTATTTTCTGGAATAGCAAGATTTTCTGGAATAGCAAAGCGGTCTATAACAACTAGTAAATACACATAAGGAGCAAGCTGAAAATCCGCAAAAGAGTAGGCATAAATACTTTAAAATCTATGTAGCAATGAAAAGAATCATTTTCCTTTTGTTTCTAACACTCTTCATCGCCATGAGTGTTCGTTCCGAAGAAGCGGTAAGTCCATCTGCTAACACTACTATCTCGTCGGCCTATCCTAATGAATTTATGGAATCTACACGAAATATTATGGATGGCAAACATTGGCGATTGTCAGCCGTCTTCGCACCGATGACCTTTGAACAAGAAAGAGGAAGTGGAGGTGCAGCCCAACCACGATGGGGATTCCAAGCTGGTGGACATGTTCATTACTGTTTTGATGCCGTACCCGGACTTTCTCTTAGTTCAGGTCTCACACTCGCGGGATATTTCTATAATCTAAACGACGGCACGTGGGAAGTCCATTCACACCATGTAGCCCTCCAAATCCCCATTCGCGTACAATATGAATATAAGTTTAACGATAATTGGGCTGTATTTGGTTACGCTGGTCCCAAGTTTGATGTGGGACTTAGTGCGAAGACTGATCGTGAATTGGGAAGTTATGGCGTTGATACGGAAGATTACTATAGTTCAAAAAATACTTATAATGCTCAATATCGACTTAATTTCATGTTCGGATTTGCTGGTGGAGTTCGATTCTGGGACTTGTATGTCTCTCTTGGTGGAGATTTTGGACTAAATAGAATATATAAAAATGATAATTTTAATGATCATACTCACCAGTTTATTCTCACTCTTGGTTATTACCTACCTTGGGCTTGGTAATTAGTAGGACATTATTAACCAAGTATAATCACACTATAGAAATTAAAATCCGGAGCAAGCCGAAAATCCCCCAAAGAGTAGGCAAAATTATAAAAGCAGATCATTATGAAAAAAATGTTATCAGGACTGTTGTTTCTGTCCTTAATTCTAATCTCATGTTCCGGAAATGATCCTGAACTGAAAGCAGCCCCTGAGGCAGTAGTAGAACTATCTGATTATGCCGGCACCCCCGTTGATATGGGATTGAGCGTCTATTGGGCGGACGAAAATCTTGACGGTTGGTATCAATGGGGCAATACAACCATGTACGCACATAGCTATAGCGGCATTTCCGGCTACGAGATTCCGTCCGACTTCCTTTATACATCAATAGTTGCCTCTGAATACGACCCTGCACGTATGCAGTGGGGTGGTAATTGGCGAATGCCTACCGCCAAAGAATGTGACGAGCTTATGTCTAAGTGTAAGAAACGCTGGACGAACAGAGGTATTGAATTTACCGGCCCAAGCGGCGAGAAAATCTTTCTTACATCGTTGTCCGAATATGACACAAGCGGGGGAGGTCTTGCGCTTGATGATTATCGCGAGAGTTGCGTCTATTGGACGGCATCGCGTGTGACAAGAGGAGATTGGGAAGGTGCAGCAATGGCACTTTACTGCGATCAGTTTTCTCTAAACTCTAAAGCGTCCCCTTGCCATGAGGCTAACGCCGGACGTATTCGCCCTGTGTGCGCCAAAACATCAAAATAAGGATAAACACATTATTGTTGCGCACGACACAGACCAGTGTATAAGCTTATGAAAAGAACTCTATTATTTTCAGTAACAGCTCTTATGAGCCTGTTGTCTCTAAATGCCCAAAAGATTGGCGGATTCTTTGACCATGTGATGGAAGTAGAGAAATATTCGGATTTTGCACCGGACTATTTGACGGTGATTGACAATCATACAGTTGATGCATTGGGTAGTATTTGGTATCTAACTTTTTATCCTGATTCAAGCAATTATTATTATCCTGAAATAGGGGATGTCATTCTTGAAGTAAATGGGCAATCAACAAAAGGAATGACGCCTGAACAATTCTATCAGATTACCGACACGGCAAAACATTTTACTTTGCAATGTAAAGCAGGTGACGGGGGATTGCTACCGACACAGTCTTATTCTGTTTTTCAAGAACCGCAATTTCTATTTACATATTTTGGCGGATCTTGGCAATTGATTAATTTTGTGACTCAGAATGAAAAGAACAATTCGCGAGAAATGGGAAAAAGAGACTTCTGTAGCACTTGTTTTTCTTCTATACATGATACGGAATATGATTTCTATGGCAAAACATATGCCTACCATATAGAGGGGGATGACCCATTGACGGATAAAAAGATATTAGATGAGGTTCCTAAAGGCACGCTAATAAAAGACACCTTGAATAATCCTGATATTCTATTTATGGTGGAAAAGGGACAAGAGAACGGCAAGGCTGTCATAAAACTGATCGCTTTAGATGCACACAAACTAAAGAATAAGAAACTGAAAACAAGGCCCATTGTTTGGCAAGAGACGATAATTGATGATGGTATTAGCGATGAAGGCAGTTTGAATGCAAAGTATATCGATCTAGCAGGTATAGCTGGTACTATTCCGGATGACCGATATGCGAGCAAGACTGCCACTATTTCTAGAGGAGCCGGCATCCAGATGGACGGCAATATAGTAATCAGCGTGCCTGATGGTGCACTTGCCGAGTTCTTGCAGCCTTGGGACGAAATAATAAGTTTAGAGTACACCGAAGGAAAATATCAAGTAAGAAATGTATCTCATGGTTACTCATGGTTTTCTCCAGAAGGAATCAAGAATTTCAAGGTAAAAAAAGCGGATGTATCGATAGATAAGTTAAATCACTTTTTGATAGTAGAAGCGAACACTTCCTATAATACTTTACGCAATATGGAAGCAAAAGGCTGGGAATATCGAGGCATTGATATTTGTGTCATTGTTACCTACAAACGCAAAGGCAAGAAAATGCAAGGAATCATCAAACCGGAACGGGCAGAGGTCAAACGATTCTATTTTCTCAATAACGAAGAACTAAAAGCAATTCAATAATAATAAAACACACCATTATGAAACGTAGGGTTTTGATTACCATCAGTTTGTTGATGATTGTGCAAGGCTTAGCCTTTGCTTATTCGGACACTTATTATAGCTACAAGACCGTTATTCAATCGATGAGTGTTTGTGGTCCGGTGACTGCAACAATTCGGAAGGTTGATTCGTTTGGAAATATTGGTTCGGCAGGAAGGTATTCTTTCTCGTCAGGCAGTTCATGGGGACAGCGTGTTAAAATTAATGAGGCATCGGACTGCAACGGCAATAGTTGCAATGTGGAACTGCATAAAGTAACCAACACCAAATCTTATCCCAATGGAATAAAGATGAACGGAGGAAGTACTGTGTATCACAGAGTTGTTGAGGAAACGTGGTACTACACTATTACTCGTGGCAGTGGCACTTATCGCGAATCCTCCTCCAACACATCCTCAGGGAGCAGTTCCTATGGTGGTTCTTCCTATAATTCCAATAGCAGTGCCTCGGAATTAGGGTCTGCATGGGCTGGAGCTGCACAGGCAACGAAGGTATATGATTATTACGATAATTATAGAGCGGGAGGCTTTTCTTTGGCAGCAACTGTTAGCCCTACATGGGGAGAAAACCTTGAACTGCGTTTCCGCTATGGCTCCAGCCGCTTTGGTGGGGATGTAACAGGAATGATAGGGTATGACTGGATTAATAATAAGAATATCGGTGAAACCTATAAACTCAACTGGAGTGCAGGAATTGGCATGTACTTCGGCGGCCGGCCAAATGACATTTATCTTTGGGATGTCGATTTAGGTGCCAAATTCGGAAAATCCAGTAAACCCTATAACAATGCCTGGACCGCTATGATTGATCTTAGTACGACCCATCTTATCGGACCGGAACATGTCATCGGATTAATTGCAGGAGCAGGAATTGGCTTGGGCGGAAACGGGAAAAGACCTGACTTCGTTTGGGATGTACGAGGAGGAATCGTGATTTATTTCCTACAGTGGAATTGGCTTTAGCTCTCTTTTTTTTGTCTAAGATTTGCATATTCCAAATCTTTTTATTACCTTTGCGCCCAAATTCCTGAATGACGCAAAATGATGAAAACAACGATCGCTTCCCAAATCTCCGAGTTCCGTTCCTGGCCCAACGGCAAGAACGGATGTCTCTTCTATCTCGCCTCCTTCACCAAAATAAGACCATACGCCAATGCTCTCGTGATCATCGAATCCGAGTGGAGAAAAGAGGATGAAATAGGATCTTTTGATAAACTCCATGCTGTCGAGTGGAACCAAATCGCCCCGGACAACTGTATCGCACAGGGATATACCGCTTTCATCATCAACCTCTTACTGCTACAGGCACGGGGTAGCCACTCCGATATCTTCAATGAGGACGCGCTTGACCTCGATGGAAAAACAACTGCGAGAAGAATGTGGAAAAACTATTGTGACCAATACCGGACGGCGCTCTTCGAAAAAACAATGGGAGATATGATCGAGCAGGAAGCCTACGCTCTTATCAATGCCAAATGGGACATCATCGCTGACTACATCAATATTCCTAAAGACGACATCGCATGGATGCTTGCCGTGCCTATTATGGACTGGCTGAACGAACCCGAAGCAAGATACTGTGACGCAGCCAAAAATCTAACGCTGAATGTTCCTCTCCCGGAATCCGGCATCAAAGCGTTTTTAGCGCTGGCTGCCGTCGCCGATGCCATCGCTTACGATTTCGAAAATACCTTCCCCTCCGAATCGTTCGACGCAATACAAAAACTCGTCTCACTGATCGGGGATGGCACGACTTCTGCCCGCAAACCGATCGACTATGACGAAATCAAAATAAGACCTTTGAACGAAATAAGAAATATCTACGAGACTTATACCGACCGGATGATGCCGCTCTGTCACGCACAAATCAGAATCTCTTACCCAACCTATGCCATCATCGAGGACGAACAGAAAGACGCTAAAGCACTCGCATTCCTTTTTAACAGGGAGTGGGAACATGCACAAACAGAAGCGGAATTCGAAAAAAAACTCAATAGAAAAGAACGGCAGGGAATAAAAGTCGGTACCAGATACTTCTTTAAGTATCTCCTTACAAGACTCAAACATTTCGACGAGGAATATAATTTCTGCTACCGCCTCATTTACCCCAAAAAACAATCCGAAATTATACCCGAAAAAAGACAGCCTTTCTGCACCTATACCGTTCCGAATGCACTGAAATCAAGAGAGGAAGTGGAAATTGACCTCGTCAGAGCTTCGAAAAAATCGGCCTCTACTTTCGCCAGATTGTTACTTTCCTATATGAAATACGGATACCTCGACTTTAGAGGAGAAGAACCTTCCGAGATATTCGAATACTTGCAGAAAAGATATGACATCACCCACTACCAGTCCGGAAATTTCTGCAGGTATTTCAAGTAAGTGACTTTTTTTGCAGATACTTTGCAGACTCCTTGCAGACTCTTTGCAACATACGGGATCGCCTATTGCGAGTCCCGTTTTTTTATTGTACCTTTGCATCAAAATTCTACAACTATGAAAATGGAAGAACTAACGATTATTGAGCAGCTTTCGCAACTGCGAATTACTGCCTCTTCACAGATCC
>ONIM01000014.1 GCA_900317885.1 uncultured Bacteroidales bacterium
AGGAAAAGCAAGCTTCTCCCGCGCTGCCCCTCGACTTGCATGTGTTAGGCCTGTCGCTAGCGTTCATCCTGAGCCAGGATCAAACTCTTCGTTGTAAAAAGAAATTATAAGATAGCTCAGAATAATCGAATTTATCAAGTGTAGAATTTTTAGGGAACTCACAAGTGAAAATGTTTCATGGCGCAAGGCCATGGACTTTCACTTCGTATTCAGTTCTTGTACTACATCTTGTTATGAATAGACATTCTTTCAAAGATCACTGTTTTGCTTGGGCTCATTTGGAAGTGTTCCATTTTTGAGCGAAAGCGGATGCAAAGGTACAACAAATTTTTGAATTGACCAAATATTTTTGCATTTTTTTTTACTTTTTTTTCACTTTTTTTTGAGGCAATTTTATAAAGTACTGAAAATAAGCGATTTATGATTTTGCATATTTTTAACGATTTTGGAAGATTGAAGGCAATAGTGGATTTTTGGCATAAAAAAAGTCCCCTTCGACAGGAAGGAGACTCTACGCACGTGTGTATAATAAGGAACGCGCGCGGGCGCGCTACACGCGAGACTAATCGGGTTCGCCCTAAAGGATGCATTTATTCATTCGACGTACAGGAACGGCACTTTGCGGAATGGTCAACGGCGCACCGGAAAGATGAATTTCCGAGCCATTGAAGGTGGTTCCATCGATTGTCCATCCATCTTTATTGATAATCATGGAACCGGAATTAATCAGCCATTGTGCCTGGGGATTGAGGTAGCCTTGGGCGAAATAGGACTTATCGGTAAAATAGAACCGGCTACCATATATCTGTGCTTCCTCGTCATCGCGGGTACCGGCAATAACGGTATTCGGTTCTTCAGAGGCGTTAATCTGGAAAGTACCGGTAGGCAAAGCAGGTTTATCCTCATAAGGCATAACCAGATAGAGTTGTACAAAGGGGATGCAAGGTGTTTGACCGACCGAAACGGAGTAAGAGGTGTTGTATGCCTGGATGGTCCACAAAACAAGTCCATCGGACGGATACGATTCGCTGTAGGCATAAGAAACGGCGAGTGTATCTCGCTCTCTTTTGGAGAAGTCCTGAGGCGAAGAAGTAGCGTCCGGTTCGGGATAATAATCCGGAACGGGCACAGGAGTGATACCGCCGTGACGGATGTCTGCCCCACCCTTTGTGCCTTCTACAACGGGTTTCTGAGCCGCCTGAACGACAGGTTGGAACTCTTCGGAAAGGAAAGCGACGACCATACAATTCTCGGGTACCCAAGCGTCTTTGAGGGTGAGGGTATATTCCGCCTTATAATGACGCGTGCTATCCACGAGCAGTTCGTCTCCTTTAGCGTTGGTGAGAATGGCGCGGACAGCGTTGGTATGGCGGAACTCTTTCCATCCCTCGAAGGAATTATAGTAGTCGGCCTGCGTATCGATCATACCGGATTCTTTGATCATGACCGTGAGGTTAAGACTCGGGTAATCCTGTTTGCATAAAGCACCGGAGACCGTAACTTTCAGTTCACGCGAAGAGGGATCGTAGGTGTTTTGGATATTCACCGACGCGTAAGTCGTTTTCTCAAATTGCGATTTATCCACGCTCGGGAGATAGCCCGGATGGAAGACCACAGCACTTCGCTTAATACTACCCTCCGTGTAAGACGTTTTCGCACGGTTAACGGTCATAGCGGGAGCTCCGTCAACCTTGAGAGAATTGGTGATAATCTTACTTCCGGTAATAGTGAAATGGTCCTGACTATAGCCGTAGTGGTGAAGAACGAGGATGAAATTGGTGTCATTCTCCATAAACTCACGAATACAGTTCATGCCGTAAGGACAATAACCGCAGGATTGTCCGGTAAACTCCTCGATGAGGTGTTTCTTAGGGAATGATTCGGGGATGGGCTCCGGTTGCGGTTTTGGTTCGTCTTTGGGTTCACAAGCCGTGAGCGCCAAGAAGGCAAAACTCAGCGCGAGGAAAGGAAAGAAATGTTTCATAAGATTGTATAAGTTTTTGAATCGTTAACAATATATAAGATGCCGTTTTCCAGCACTTTACGGAAGGAATTATCGGAAGAAGGAAGGTTCTCGACACCCTCTGCCGAATAGGTATAACGCACGCGAATGACGCGTGTATCCGTGCCGTCGGAGAAGGTATAAGTGATGGTGAGGTCGGAGTTAGGCGCCGGATAATAATGTCCGTACCAAGAGGAAGGACCAGAGGGAGAGAAGTTCAGAATCTGCTGCGTTTCTCCGTTTCCGGGTACACACTGACCACAACAGAACTCATCGGAGAGCCCTGCAGCAGGGCGATCAATGGTAACAGTAAGTTGGGAAGATGTCAGTAAATCACCCTCCAGCGTCATGACAGGTTCACCGGTGAAGAAGTCAATCTCCGCCTCCGTGACGGTGATATCCAATCCTTCCTCGGGCACATTGCCGTAGCCGTCAATAGAAAGGATGAGTGCGTGTGCGTTAAGGCACAGCAGGAGAAGGGGTAAAAGTAGAAATTTTCGTTTCATAAGCATTCCAAATATAGTTATTTTGTGCATCGATGACAAGAGCCACGACGCTGTAGTTAGCGGGATTAGCGTTGGGAGGAAGGATAAACGTAGCACTATCGCGTCCGTCCACCAGATAGCGCCCAAGAGGTTCGCCGTTCGCAGCGTCGCGCAGGAGATGGCGGTGCACATAATGGGTACTAACCGAGCCATCCGGCATGGCCTGGACGCCGATGAGGCTATCCTCCACGAGCCAAATAGCCAAGCGCGGAAGGAGGAGTTCGAAATCCGATATGACACAATGCGTAGTGAGCGAATGGGTCTGCGAGTCGTACGTCAGTTCCGCCGTGATATCCGGCGCATAAAGGGTGTCCGCCATCGCTTGGCCTACAAGATACGGCCAATCGGAAGCGTCCGAGAGATAGCCGTCAGAGGACGGAAGGAGGTCAATATTGCCTATCGGGAAAGGCGTAGAAGGCGTGCCGCCGAGGAACTGATAGACGGAATCCGAAGCGGGACATGTATAGTCGTAAAGGCCTTGCGTAAAGGGGTTAGAGGCCGGATGGAGCGAGACGAGGATGAGTTGGTCGCCGTAGAGAGCTTGAAGCGAAGCGGCAGTAGAGGCTGCTTCGGGACAATTGACGCAACGGAATCCCGTAAAGTCCAGCAAGACATGCCTGCGGGTGGAGCCAATCGGCGCTGGGACGGGGATGAGTTGCCCCTGCTCGGGGATGAGTTCACAGCCCGTGAAGAGCAGCAAGAGAGCCAAGATATATATACAAAGACGCTTTACCATGAGAAGTTATAACTTAGAGTTAGTCCCTGCTGGCGGGGTATATAACGACAGACGCCTCCGGAGCAATGGAATCCTTCGCGGGTCTTGGTATAACCGAGGGAAAGGCGATGGGCTCCGTTGGTATAAGTAGCGGAGAAAGAGTAGAAATGCTCGTTCGTCGCTTCGGGGGCATGACCTATATTATAGAGCCAATCAGCAGAGAGAGTGAGACAGCGGTAGAGCGTCAGCTCATAGAGCGCAAAGAGCCATTGACCATCGAAATGCGGGGTATAGAGGTACTGGAGTTCGCCTCGCATGGAGACGTTGGAGTTGACCTGGAAACGCGCATCGAGGACCGCTATTCCCGAGCGGACAAGACCGCCATGCCCTTCTACGACGGTGAGGTTGATAGCCTGGTACATGAGCATCGCATTGAGCCACCAGCGTTTGGAGAGACGTTTATTGAGTTCGATGTTGATGTCCGTGTAATATTCGCCCTCGCGGGAAGTATCCATCGCCCAACTGCCTGGACTCGCGAGGCCGCGGATATGCGATGCTGCGAAGGCAAGAGTCGTACCATACTTACCGCCGAAACGGGACTTGCGGGGCCATGTATAACGCAACTCAGTCTGGAAAGCCCATTCGCCGTCAGCATAACGCGTGGCGTAGCCGTTGAGCGCCGGGAGATGGTAGGTATGCTGCTTATCGAACGCCGGCAGGAGGTTGAGTCGTCCGGCAACGCCGTAAAACTCGCTTTGCGAGCGGAAAGACATATTATCCGAGCGCTTCATCTGCGCCAGCAAAGAGAGTCCGCGGCGGGAATACGAGAGCGAAGCCAGGAGTGCGTCTCCGTGGCGGTATGAGAAGTCATTCTCGGTTGCGGGGTTATTGGCCTTATAAGCATATTCGACGAGGACGTCCCACCCTTTCCATTGCCACTCCGTGCGGACATCCCCTGCTCCCACCCACTGCGGGAGGTTATAGCGGTATAGATGGCCGTCAGAGACCGTAAGGATGGTGTCCGGGCGTTCGTAGCGAGAGACATAGGAGCCGCCGAGCATGAAATTCATGCCCAGGTCCCGCATTTTAGGAGACCAAGACTCGAAATGCAACTCGAGATCGGAACCAAGGACGGCGTCTTGGGTATAGTTCCAACCGAAGGCATGGTCCTTATAGCAGTTCCAATAGCGGCGTTGCTTGCCGCCGAGGAGCGTCAGGTGTACGCCACGATCGGGCATAAGGTCGAATTTTGCCCCGCGGAGAGCGCCATCGATACCGAGCGAGCGGTCCTCGTAGAGGTTGAGAATGAGTCCCGAACCAAACTGCGCGTAGACGTCGCCGATGGTGAAATCGCCGAAATCGAAGTTCGCTTCGAGGCTGATATGGCTGATGCCATAGCCCTTGAAATCTGGGTCGTAGCCGGGCAAAGGCCACTGAGTCAGCTCTGCGCGGGTCGAGGCCCGGAGGCTGTGAAAATGCGCAGAGTTAGAGTCATTGAGGTAATGGACGGAGAAATCCACGTACGAGTTCGAGCCGTAGTACCAGGGCTTGTGCTCCAAGAGACCGTCATGCTGGATGGCACCGGAGACATAGACGGTGTCATTCGCCTTTAGTGTACAAAGTACAAGGCACAATGTACAAAGGAGGAGTATGGAGCGGAGAGGGGATTGCAAATTTATGATTTAGGATTTAGGATTTATTTGAGGTATTTGCGGATCTCGAGTTCTTCGCCGTCCATGTATCCGGCATGGTTATAAACGATCTCTCCTCTGGAATTGAGGACAAAGAGATGCGGGACGTTCTGGACGTTCATCGCCCTTTTGAGCGTACCGTTTGGGTCCAGCAGAACGTGATACTCCCAGCCGTTGCCGTCCACCAGAGGCATCACTTTCTGGGCATCCTGCGCCTGATCAATGGAGACAATGTACATCTCCACGCCCGTCTCATCCTGCCAATCGGGATAGAGGTCTTCGATGGCGTTGAGTTCGCGCATACAGGGCTTACACCAGGTCGCGAAGAAAGAGATGATCACCGGCTTGCCGGTTTTGGCGAGGTCTTCGATATTGACAGAACGTCCCTTCGGGTCCCGCAACGTGACATCCGGAAGGACGGCATTTGCGGCTACCGCGCAGAGGACGAAGAAGAGACAAATAAAGAGTTTTTTCATATAAAGAATTTTTTTTGATGGTGGTTTACAGGCTGAGAACCTGGAGGGCCTGCCATTTATCGTCCTTGATATCTTTTTTCTCTTTGATGGCTTTAGAGAGAGGCACGTAGACGACTTCTCCGTTTTGGAGTCCAACCATGATCGAGCGCTGCTCCTCGAGGAGTGCTTGTACTGCGGCACAGCCGAAACGGGAAGCAAGAATACGATCAAAAGCCGTCGGCGAACCGCCTCGTTGGAGGTGTCCCAGGATGGTGACACGCGTGCCATACTCAGGGTGGCTCTGCTCAATGACCTTCGCCACCGCCTGTGCTCCGCCGGGGATAGCGTGCTCCTGAACAAGGACGATTCCGCTGTTTTTATGTTTGCGGCGTCCTTGTCCGATGGCCGCCTCTAACTGTTCCTCGAGAGTTGCGCGTTCGGGAATGATGGCCGCTTCGGCTCCGGCAGCAATGGCTGCATTGAGGGTAAGAAAGCCTGCATCGCGTCCCATGACCTCGACAAGGAAGAGGCGTTCGTGGCTGGTACCGGTGTCACGGAGTTTGTCCACACATTCCATGATCGTATTGAGGGCGGTGTCGTAACCGATGGTGGAATCCGTACCCCAGAGGTCGTTGTCGATCGTTCCAGGAATGCCGATAATAGGGATATTATACTCTTGCGCGAGCAGGCGAGCGCCGGTAAAAGAGCCATCGCCGCCGATGACAATCAGGGCGTCAATCTGCTCTTTTTTGAGGGTTTCGTAAGCTCTTTTGCGTCCCTCGGGAGTCTTGAACTCCTCGCTGCGTGCGGATTTGAGGATCGTACCTCCGCGCTGGATGATTCCGCTCACATCCTGGGTTGTGAACTCCTGTACCTCATCGTCCATGAGGCCTTTGTAACCACGGAAGATCGCTTTGACGCGAATGTTGTTTGCGATGGCAGCACGTGTGACAGCCCGCACGGCAGCGTTCATACCCGGGGCATCGCCACCTGAGGTGAGTACTCCGATTGTTTTGATTTTATATTCCATAATGATATGTTTTTAATCGACCATGCATGGTCGATGCATTAATTTTGTGCAAAGGTACTACTTTTTTTTGATTTACGCAAGAAATATGCCTCAATTTGTTCTTTTTTTTCAGGATAAAGTTCGAGAAGTTGTTCTTTGGAGAGGCGATAGGAGATGGTGACATGCCGGTTGCCATCGGCATTGATGCGCGCCATCTCACGGCGAAAGAGCCGGCCGTGAGAGGATGTGTCACGAAGCTGATTGACCGCGATATAATAATGGATCATCTCATGGAGGATGGTGTCCTGGATGAGGTCTTCGGGGAGGTCGATGCGCGTGTTGATGCGGAGGACGGATGCGCGTGTTGATGCGGAGGACGAAGTTCTCGTTGCGAAGCGGTCCAAAGAGCCACGAGCGGCGGGTAAAAGTCACTTTGCCGAGGAAGGTGCGCGCGTTCGAGAGTTTGATCGGAATCGGTGGCAGGGAAGAAGCAAAGAAACGTGCGTTGAACTCGTCAAAGCAGGATTGTATGTAAGGGATGGTGGGGGTCAATGATGATTTAGGATTTAGGATTTATGATTTCAAATTTAGGATTTATGATTTAGGATTGAAAAGGATTCATCTGTTTAAAGTCATGAATGAGGGAATTGAACTTCCAGGCACGCGAGGTGGCGTACGTCTTGCCGTTGGAGGCGACGTGTTTTGCGGCCTCGAAGTCGGATTTCAGTTGGGCTTTGTCCTCGGGAGAGGTCAAGAGTTTGAGTTGGGAGTTGGCATACTTGAAGGCAGCGGAGTTCCATTGCTGGCGAGGAGATTGATTTTTCTGGTAGTTTTCCTCGCGTGTACGGTAAAATTGCTTGCCGTTTCGCATGTAAAAATAGCCACTGTCACGGCCGTTGGTCTTGCCGTGGATTTGCTCGATGCCGGATGATGTTTTAATTTCTGACATAAAAAGAGGACTTTTTTAAAGGTATATTATATATAAATATATAATATAGTATTGTACATAAATTTGGGCTCGTTTGGGGCGTAACAGGTAAGTTACGTTGGCTTTGACTGTCGCTTGACCGTCGTTTGACCGTCGCTTGACCGTCGTTCCAAGTCTTGAAATCGGGTGCAAAGGTACAACAAAAAAATGGAATATGCAAGGGAAATGGGGATTTTTTAAGAAAAATAGGCCACTTTATGCCGGAATAGGCAGATTTAGGGAAATTTTGGGCGGAATAGCAGATTTAGGGAAGGGAGGCATCGCAAGTAGTAGCTCGCGCAATGATGCGCGAGAAATGCACAGAGAGAAGCCGGAATAAAATTCCGGGGAAATGGACGGAGATGATGCCGGATGACATCCGGCGGAAAAGAAGAAAGAAAAAAAACGCGCCAACGGAGGTGGCGCGTTTAGGGGAGAGCCCCACCCCAACCCTCCCCATGAAGGGGAGGAGGGAAAGATGGGGCGAGTTATTCCGCTGCGGGGGCTTCGGCAGCGGGTTGCGGAGCGGCTGCAGGAGCTGGGCTCGGAGCGGCTGCGGGAGCGGGTTGCGGAGCGGAAGCAGGGGCTGGGCTCGGAGCGGAAGCTGGAGCTTCGGCAGGGGTGTCAGCGAGGAAAGCGCCGGAGGTGAGTTGTTTATAGATAGATGCCTCGACACCTAAGATAGCCGGAACGGCGAAAATAGCAAGGATAAAGATGAGGATATTACCGATCGTTTCGAGCCAAGATACTTCGCCTATACCAAAGATACATTGGATGATTACAATCACCAGTTCCAGACAGAGGACAAGCAGGAACTCAGTACCGAAAATACGCCATTTATGTCCGTACGTCAGGCGATTAGACTCATGCAACGCATCCATGGCAGACATGTCTTTGTCCACAAAAAGTACGACAGCGAACGACCAAGCCACGGAAATAACGAATCCCGGAATAATACCAAAAAGGAAACCTACCAAGATAGCCCCCGTCATAAGGGCGGAGAGGATGAAGTACTCGCCCATGTTGCGGCGGTATTTGCCGTCAAAAATGAAAAGCGGGTTGATGACCGTGCCTTTCGCCATCTCCGCGGGGAGCGAGCTGACCGCGATGGTGGTACCGACATTGAGGTACGGAATCCAGATAGTAACAAGGTAGAGAACTACCGTTAGAATGAGGCTCAGATAGTTGACCAGAGCGATGGCGAGACCATCCTTGATGGTTGCCATAATGGCGAGTTTTTTGTCCATAATCATTTTAGTTTGGTTGGTTAAACACCTTTGCGACTGCAAAGGTACGAAGATTTTTGGAGATATGCAAGAGAAAATGAAAAAAAACACAGAAAATAGCAGAAAAAGAGCAAAAAAAAGGAGAAGGAAAGAAAAGGAAGGGAGGGGAAAAGATAAACGCCCGAGGGGTTAGCTCGGGCGGAGAGATTTATTTAAAGACATCCATTAAATTCATCTTTTTCAATTTTCCATCTTCGGTACGTACTATGCATTTCTTACCATTCTCAATGGATTCCAAAGTCCCCTTGCACACTTCCGGACCTTTGAAGTACTTAATCTCGTCGCCCACATTGAGCGGAGCCTGACGCTTGGCAATGATTTGCACAGACTGCATACAATAAATTCCCAATGTGAGGTCACTTACCAGCCCATCGACAAAAGTAGTCGTTGTTTTCACTTGGCAAGGTTCATCAACAGGAACTGTCACACTGGGTTTACCAATCGGTTTGAGTCCCCAGAACAAATACCCCTGCTTTCCCTTGGCATAATAGTAGTCTTGACCGGAAAGTTCGTCAAAGTTTTTAACACTCGTCTTTGTCGTCATACAAGACGGCAAAAACATTGACATACTCAAAAATAGTAACATCGCATATTTTTTCATATTGTTTACCAGCAGTTATATCCCATCGCCCCATCGGTTTTAGATTGTTAAATTAAGTTATATCTCATATACAAAAAGAAATATGAGCGCTTCTTATCAACTCCGAGGCTGTGAGAAGTGCCCATATACCGATAAGTCACGCCCATATACAATATGGACGCTTGCTGACTTATTATTGGCATATCTCTAAAACTTCTCACATTCCGGAGTTTCCAATAAATCGCAAACGCGAAAAAAATCAAAATGTCACCGCTTTTTTACGCTGTCGGAGCCAGCGGCCTTATGAAAGACGGCGCAAAGGTACAACAAAATTTTGATATATACAAATAAATTTTTATTTTTTTATGAAAAAGCGGAACTTTCGTTTCTTGTCGAGGACGAAATCTAGGCGCCGTTGGGTACACCCGCATTGAGTCCGAAGCGGGCGGGGCGGCACGACGGATATACCCGAATACCATTCGGGACAATAGACGACGTGACGGACGCGAGGGCGAACATGCCCGGGCATTAAGAACGGGCGGCGAGGACTAAACCGCCTATGTCCGAGCCCTCAAGAGCGGGCGATAGTATCGCCCTGTAAGAGACGAAGTCCTCAAGCGGAGCTGAAGCTCCTTGTCGGGGACGTAATCCTACGCGGGGAAGTAGCACCGCGAGTTAGACCAGCGGGCGTAGGGGGATCGGGCGTAGGGGGAAATGCGGGATAGTATCCCGCAAAAGAAACGAAGTCAAATGCCGGATGACATCCGACAGAAAAGAAGAAAGGGGAAATAGAAAATCCCCCACTCTACGAGAGAGAGGGGGAATTCATTTGTGATTTATTTCACTTCTTCGAAGTCGACGTCCTCAGCGGTAGGGCCGTTGGAGCCGTTGTTGTCAGTCGGGCCTGCTTGCGGGCCTTGCGGGCCGGCTTGAGATTGTTGCGCTTGCTGTTGGGCAGCGTACATCTCTGCGGAGGCAGCTTGGAAAGCTGTCATGAGGGCGTTGTTGGCTGCTTCACAGGCATCGGCGTCACGTTTAGCGTACGCGTCTTTGAGGTCTGCGAGGGCTTTCTCAATCGGCGCCTTCTTGTCAGCCGGGATCTTGTCGCCGAGTTCAGCGAGTTGCTTCTCGGTCTGGAAGATCGTAGCGTCGGCTTTGTTGAGTTTGTCAGCCTGCTCTTTGGCTTTCTTATCGGCCTCGGCGTTGGCTTCAGCCTCGGCTTTCATTCGCTTGATCTCTTCGTCAGAGAGACCAGACGAGGCTTCGATACGGATCTTCTGCTCCTTGCCGGTAGCTTTATCCTTCGCAGTGACGTTCAAGATACCGTTGGCGTCGATATCGAAGGTTACTTCGATCTGCGGTTCGCCACGACGGGCAGGCATGATTCCATCGAGGTGGAAGATACCGATTTGCTTGTTCTGAGCCGCCATCGGACGCTCACCCTGGAGCACTTTGATCTCTACAGAAGGCTGATTATCGACCGCGGTGGTGAAGGTCTCGGTCTTCTTGGTCGGGATGGTGGTGTTCGCCTCGATCATCTTGGTCATGACACCGCCCATGGTCTCGATACCGAGGGACAGCGGGGTTACATCGAGCAGGAGGACGTCTTTCACATCGCCAGTGAGGACACCACCTTGGATGGCTGCGCCGACAGCTACAACCTCATCGGGGTTAACGCCCTTAGACGGAGCTTTGCCGAAGAACTTCTGTACGGCATCCTGGATAGCCGGGATACGCGTCGAACCACCTACGAGGATGATCTCGTCAATATCGGAGGTCTTCAATCCGGCGTGCTCAAGAGCGGTACGGCACGGAGCGATAGTACGTTGGATCAGATCGTCGATGAGTTGCTCGAATTTCGCACGAGTCAGGGTCTTAACGAGGTGAGCCGGAACGCCGTTAACCGGCATGATATACGGCAGGTTGATTTCCGTAGAGGTAGAGGAAGAAAGTTCGATCTTCGCTTTCTCGGCGGCCTCTTTCAGACGCTGCATCGCCATCGGGTCTTTGCTAAGGTCGGCACCGCCGTTCTCGTTCTTGAACTCCTGAACGAGCCAATCGATGATACGATGGTCAAAATCATCACCACCGAGGTGTGTATCACCATCGGTTGCTTTTACCTCGAAGACACCATCGCCGAGTTCGAGCACGGATACATCGTGGGTACCACCACCGCAGTCGAAGACTACAATCTTCATATCCTTGTTGGACTTGTCAAGACCATAAGCCAAGGCAGCAGCGGTCGGCTCGTTGACGATACGGCGTACGTTGAGACCTGCGATCTCGCCGGCTTCTTTGGTTGCCTGACGCTGCGAGTCGTTGAAGTATGCCGGCACGGTGATGACAGCTTCTGTAACCTCCTGTCCGAGGTAGTCCTCAGCGGTCTTCTTCATCTTCTGAAGGATGATAGCCGAGATCTCCTGCGGGGTGTAGAGACGTCCGTCGATGTCCACACGGGGAGTGTTGTTATCGCCCTTTGTTACTTTATAAGGAACACGCGCGATTTCAGACTGCAAGCGGTCGTAGGTCTCGCCCATGAAACGCTTGATAGAATAGATAGTTTTGGTCGGGTTTGTGATGGCTTGACGTTTAGCAGGGTCGCCCACTTTGCGCTCGCCACCCTCAATAAATCCAACTACAGAAGGAGTAGTACGTTTCCCTTCCGCGTTAGCAATGACGATAGGTTCGTTACCCTCCATTACGGCTACACACGAGTTTGTGGTACCGAGGTCAATTCCAATAATCTTAGACATAGTATATTTCCTTTCTTTAATTAATTTCGTATTTTTTTTCCGAGATTTCGACATATCGGGATATCGAGATATCGAAATCGTTCGCTATGAATAAGACAAAACGTGTGCCAAAGGAGATTTGGCAGAGAAAGGCTGACAAAATGGCAGAGATAGACGGAGAATGACATATATCCAGCGGAATAGCGCAGGGAAAAGGACAAAAAAAATCCGCCATGCATGGCGGATACTTTATTAAGAGAGGTCGTAGCCGTAATGCTTGAGGCGGGAGGTGTTGGACCGCCAGTCTTTGTCCACTTTGACGAAGAGCTGGAGGAAGACCTGTTTCTGGAAGAAGTCCTCGATGTCCTTGCGGGCCTGGGATCCGACGCGCTTGAGGGCTGAACCGGCTTTGCCGATGATGATGCCCTTCTGGGAGTCGCGCTCGCAGTAGATGACGGCATCAATGCGGATGAGTTTGTCCTCTTCCTTAAAGGACTCCACTTCGACCTCAACGGAATACGGGATCTCCTTGTCGTAGTTGAGGAGGATCTTCTCGCGGATGATCTCATCGACGAAGAATCGCGCGGGTTTGTCGGTCAGTTGGTCCTTTGGAAAGAACGGCGGTCCGGCAGGCAGGGCTTCTTTGATGGCATCGAAGAGCTGCGCGACACCGAAACGCTCTTGCGCGGAGATGGGGAAGATCTCTGCCTCGGGGAGCTGGGTATGCCAGAAGGCTACGAGGGACTCGAGGGTCTCCTGGGTCGTGAGGTCGATCTTATTTATAATAAGGAACACGCGCGTACCCGCGGAGGACATCTTCTTGACTTTGTCGATGAAGTCGGGATTGCGGTCGATGGTGTCCTGGGGTTCGGTGACGTAGAGGAGGACATCGGCGTCAACGAGTGCCGAACGGCTGAACTCCAGCATTTTCTCTTGCAAACGGTAGTTCGGCGAGAGGACTCCCGGGGTATCGGAATACACCATCTGGAAGTCCTCGCCGTTGACGATACCGAGAATACGATGACGGGTCGTCTGCGCTTTCGAAGTGATGATCGAGAGGCGCTCGCCCACCAAGGCATTCATCAACGTAGATTTGCCCACATTGGGGTTGCCCACTATATTTACGAATCCGCTTCTATGCTCCATATTATTATATTTTGAAAAAAACATAAAAAACACCTCCGTGCATGTCCCCTGACGGGGTTTGTTCTTTAGTCCGATAAGACACGCTCACAAGCAAGCTTGCAGCGCGCCTTATCAGCCTAAACAACTCCCTATCGAGGATACACACACGTCGGAAATAAACCTACAAAAATAGATTACATCACGGCGTCCATCAACTCTTGGGTCGAGTTGAAGAGTTTAGCCGGCGAGAGTTTGGTTACTTTGCAGCCGAGTTTCTTCTGGATTGCCTTCACGTCAATCTTCTTCGGGTCGCCCATGAGGATGATGGTAACGGGTTTGCCCTTGATATTATCCTCATAGAACTTCTCGATGTCATTGAACGTGAGGGCATCGATAGCCGCAGCGTTCACTTTCGACGGGTCGTCGTTGTAACCCAGGCGCTGCCAGTACTCATATGCAGCGGCCTTGGAACGCATCGACGGTTTAGCGGTCTGCGCAGCCTGCTTGAGAGCGGCCTTGAGCGCTGCTAACTGAGTCGAGTCCTTCGGCATGTCAGAGAGGATATCCATATATACGGAGATGGCGTCGTTGACCTTATCCGACTGGGTACCCACGTAACCGATGAAGTAGCAATCCTTACCCGGGAGCTCCGGCGTAGCGTTTACGCCATAAGCCGAGTATGCCATGGAGCGTTTTACACGGATCTCGTTCATGATAATTCCCGTGAAACCGCCGGACATGTACTGGTTGAAGGCGTCAGATTGTACATCCGAAGCGATGTCGTACGGACGGCCGTTGATGTAGAAATAGAGGTCAGCCTGCTGTACATTGCTATTCGGGAGGAAGAGGACGGTCGGTTTGTCGTAGGTCACGCGATCCTGCACGAACGGCGATTTAGAGGGCTGCATACCTTCGGTCAGCGGCAGTTCGGGCACGAGTTTATCCTCGGGGAGCGTACCGCAGTAGAAGACATCCAACGCGTACGTACGAGCCGAAGCGATGAGACGCTGAACCTGTACACCATCCATATTCCATATATCAATGAACTTCACCTCGTCGAGGTAAGAGGACTTCTTACCGTAGAGGGCATACTGCATGAGGGCAGACTTCTGCACGGCCGTACGTTTCTGACGGCTGTAACGCGAGAAGAACTCGTTACCCTTGACTGCATCGAGCTGTTTCTGCTCCAGATACGGCATGAGGAGCTGACGGTTGACGAGGTTCATGATCTTATTCATATTCTCATCCTCGCCGGAGATGGAGATGTAGAAATACGAGTCGTTGCAACCATAGGAAACCGCAGCACCGAGTTGCGCAATCTGCTGGTCGAAATCCTTACCCTCGACAGCCGGATTGCCCATGATACCTGCGTTCTCCATCAACATCGCAGCGTACGGCAGCAGCGGCATCTCGTGCTCGCCCACTCCATAACGGAGGATGAGAGTGAAGATATCATTCTTCGTGTTCGGCGTATAGTGGAGTTTCACGTTCTCGCCCAGGGAAGAGATCTTCACGTCGTTGAAGTCGTTGAAAGTCTGTTTGAGTTCGCCCTTCGGCAGTTTCTGGAATTCCTCCGCATACTCAGTCTTCGCATTCTTCACCGGATCAAGCGGTTTGATATTCGGCTTCGGAAGGGTTTTCGGCTTCATATTCTTGGTATCCTCATCGAAGGAGATGGTCATGTGGTCGGCGTTGAAGTATTTCTTTGCGACACGTGCGATCTCCTCTTTGGTGAGGGACTGAATCTTCTCGTTAGCCGTGAAGATATCATCTACCGGTTTGCCATATGTAAAAGCGTCCACGAGGACGGACATCTTGGTCGAAGGCGACTCGTTGAAAGCCTTGTATTGCTGGGCGTACATGTGCTTCACGTTCGCGATGAGATCGTCGGAGATCTCGCCACGTTTGATCTTATCGATCTCCTTCATGACGATAGCCTCGGTAGCCTTGTCGGACTCGAACATCTGCTGGTTAGCGTCGTAGTACGGCACCGCCATGACGATCAGACGTCCGTCATTACGACGCGCGTCGAGGAATGCATAAGCCTGGCTCACGTCACCCTTGGTGTTGACCTGGTCGAGGAGACCTGTCTGACCGTTGTAGAGAAGGTTGCAAACGAACTCCAGAACATCCTGGTCTGCGTCACCTTCTTTGAGGCCCGGATATACCCAAGCCACCTGCGGGTTATAACCGAGGTTATAGTGCTTCTTTCCGGTCAGTTTGACAGACGGATAGGAAGGACGTGCAGGCAGTTCTTTCGGCTGCAAACGTCCGAAAGTCTGAGCGATCATCGGCTTGGTGGACTCGGAATCGAAGTCTCCGACGATGATGAGCGCCATGTTGTTCGGTACGTACCATGTGTTGTAGAACTCAATCAGACGCGAGAGACGCGGGTTCTTGAGGTGCTCGGGCAGACCGATGACGTCACGCTCGTACGGAGAACCTTTGTAGATATCCTCCATGAGCTGTTTCTGCGCCTGGGAAGAGGGGTTGTTGGCGTACATATTGTACTCCTCGAACACGTTCTCCAGCTCCGCCTGGAAAGTACGGAAGACAGGGTTGATGAGACGATCGGAGAAGATCGTCAACCAGCGGTACATCTCTGCAGCCGGGAAGGAGTTGTGGTACGCCGTAAGGTCGTAAGACGTATAGGCGTTCACACCCTCGGCACCGATGAGATCGAGCATGTTGAAGAAATCCTCGGTAGAAGAGATCTTCGCTTCACGCATGGAGCACTCGTTGATTTGGGTAGCGAGTTGCTCACGGATTTTCGGATCGGTGGCATCGCTGTACTGGTCATACAAAGCGATGATCGAGTCATAGATCGGTTTCTCTTTCTCCCAGTCGAGCGCACCGATACGTTGCGTACCTTTGAAGAGCATGTGCTCGAGGTAGTGTGCCAAACCGGTGTACTCCTTCGGTTCGTCCACAGCTCCGGCGCGAACTACTACGTAGCCCGTTACGTCCGGTGCGTCGTGATCTTCCCAGAGAAGAACAGTGAGACCATTTTCCAACTTGTACTCCGTCAGGCCCTCACGGGATTGAGCAGAGAGAAATGCGGTGCCGCAGATGAGCAGCAGAGCGCTAAGTAAAAGTTTCCTCATTGTTGTTAATATTTGTTGTTAGTTATTTTTCGATAGATCGAGATATCGAAATTTCGATATATCGAGGTGGTTTACCATTCCAAAAGCACTTTGCCGCATTGGCCGGAGACCATGACGTCGAAGCCTTTCTGGAAGTCGTCAAACTTAAAGCGGTGGGTAATTACCGGGCTAAGGTCGAGTCCTCCGAGGAGCATCTGCTCCATCTGGTACCATGTCTCCCACATGCGGCGGCCGGTGATACCTTTGATGGTCAGGGCATTGAAGATGACGTCGGACCAATTGACCTGGGTGTTCGAAGGCAGGATACCTAATTGGGCGATGTTGGCACCTTTATACATGTGCGCGATCATCTCATTGAAGGCCGCTGGTGCGCCGGACATCTCCAGTCCCACATCGAAGCCGCGGATACCGAGTTGGAACATCGCATCGGCGATCGTCTCGCCTTTGGAGCCATCGACGGTAAGGGTAGCACCCATTTTCTTCGCAATCTCCAGACGCAGCGGGTTGATGTCCGTCACGACGACGTTTTTTGCTCCGGCGTAGCGGCATATTCCTGCCGCCATCGTACCGATGAGTCCTGCGCCGGTGATGAGTACATCTTCGCCCAGAAGCGGGAAAGCGAGGGCTGTGTGGGTAGCATTACCAAAGGGGTCCATGATTGCCGCGAAGTCATCGGGGATCTCGTCGCGCAGTTTGACCACATTGGATTCCGGAATGGTGACGTACTCTGCAAAACAACCATCCTTACCCATTATTCCGACGGAGATCGTGTTCTCGCAGACGTGTCCCATGCCCCGACGGCAGTTTCTGCAATGCCCGCAGACGATATGTCCCTCCGCCGTGACGCGTTCGCCGACCGTAAAGTTCCGGACACCTTCGCCCACTTCAGCTACCACTCCTACAAACTCATGCCCCATTGTATAAGGCGGTTTGCAGTGGGTCTGCGACCACTCGTCCCATTTATACATGTGCAGATCGGTGCCACAGATAGCCGCTTTGGTGACTTTGATCAAGACATCGTTGACCCCCACTTCCGGCATCGGCACTTCTTCCATCCAGATGCCGGGTTTTGCATATTTTTTGACTAAAGCTTTCATTATTTACTTCAATACACCAAGAACCGTGCCAATCTTTGTGAAGGCGGCAATACATTTATCTAATTGCTCGCGCGTGTGCGCCGCAGAAACCTGTACGCGGATACGTGCCTGTCCCTTCGGAACCACCGGATAATAGAAGCCCGTGACGTAGATTCCTTCCTTCTGGAGCGCCGCAGCAAACTCCTGCGAGAGGCGTGCATCGTAGAGCATCACTGCGCAGATGGCCGATTGCGTGGGTTTGATATCAAAACCTGCCGCTTTCATCTGGGAAACGAAGTACGCCGTGTTCTCGTGCAAGCGGTCCTGCAGTTCGTTGGAACGGGTCAAGATTTCGAAGGTCTTGATACCTGCCGCAGCGATCATCGGCGGGATAGAGTTCGAGAAGAGATACGGACGCGAACGCTGACGCAGGAGGTCGATAATCTCTTTCTTACCGGTTGTAAAACCGCCTACCGAACCGCCAAAGGCTTTACCGAGCGTGCCGGTGATGATTTCTATTTTGCCGCGCATGTCATAGAGTTCCGTAACGCCATGTCCGGTCTTACCGACCACACCGGCGGAGTGCGACTCATCAACCATGACGAGGGCGTTGTATTTCTGCGCGAGCTCGTAGATCTTATCCAGCGGGCAGACATTGCCGTCCATGGAGAAGACGCCGTCGGTCGCGATGATACGGAAACGTTGCGCCTGGGCTTTCTTGAGTTGCTCCTCCAGGTCCGCCATGTCGCCGTTGGCGTAGCGGTAACGCACCGCCTTACAAAGACGCACGCCATCGATGATCGACGCATGGTTGAGGGCATCGGAGATGATGGCATCCTCTTCGGTCAAGAGCGGCTCGAAGAGTCCACCGTTGGCATCAAAACATGCGGCATAGAGGATGGTATCTTCCGTGCCAAAGAAAGACGAGATGACGCGCTCGAGTTCCTTGTGGGTATCCTGCGTGCCGCAGATAAAACGTACCGAAGCCATACCGTAACCACGCGCATCCATACGGGCTTTGGCTGCCTCGATGAGTTCTTTGTTATCGGCGAGGCCGAGGTAGTTGTTCGCGCAGAAGTTAATCACTTTCTGACCGCCTTCGACAGCAATACCGGAAGACTGCGGAGTGATAATCACCCGCTCGTTTTTATATAAGCCTGCATCCTTGATCTCCGTCAAGGTCTTCTGCAGATGTTTTTGAAAATCCGTGTACATAATTTAAATGATTCCTTGTTCAAGCATCGCAGTAGCGACCTTCATAAATCCGGCGATGTTCGCGCCCTTGACATAGTCAATCGTGCCATCCGGCTGGGTGCCGTAACGGACACATTGCTCGTGGATGGACTCCATGATATGATGCAGACGATCATCCACTTCCTCGGCTTTCCAAGAGAGGTGCTCGGCGTTCTGTGTCATCTCCAGCCCCGAAGTAGCTACACCACCCGCGTTCACCGCTTTACCCGGCGCAAAGAGTACGCCATTATGCTGGAAGAAATGAATTGCACCCGGCTGGCAGCCCATGTTCGATACCTCGCAGCAGCACCAACAGCCGTTGGCCTTCAGTTCCTTTGCATCGTCTTCGCTCAGCTCGTTCTGGAAGGCACACGGGAGTGCGATGTCGCACGGGATGGACCAAGCTTTCTTTCCCTCCGTAAAGACGCACTCTTTGGGGAACTTATCCGCCATGTCCTGTACTTTATTGCGGTTCGACGCACGCATCACAAGCATGTAGTCGATCATCGCCTTGGTGATACCATCTTTAATGGCTACCACGCCATCCGGACCAGAGATTGCCACTACTTTAGCACCGAGTTCAACCGCTTTCGTGGCAGCACCCCACGCTACGTTTCCGAACCCGGAGATAGCCACTTTCTTGCCCTTGATATCTTTGCCGGCTTTGTGCAGCAGGTGTTGCGTGAAGTAGAGTGCACCGAAACCGGTAGCCTCCGGACGGAGGATTGAACCTCCCCATGTCATGCCTTTTCCGGTCAGGACACCTGTATGATATTCGCGCGCGAGCTTCTGGTACATGCCGTTGAGGAAGCCAATCTCGCGTCCGCCAACGCCCACGTCGCCAGCGGGAATATCCTGATCCGGGCCAATGCAACGCCAGAGTTCCAACATAAAGGCCTGGCAGAAACGCATAATCTCTGCATCGGATTTGCCTACCGGGTCAAAGTCCGAACCGCCCTTTGCGCCTCCCATCGGGAGCGTCGTCAGCGCATTCTTGAACGTCTGCTCGAAGCCGAGGAACTTCAACATCGACGGCGTAACGGCTCTATGGAAACGCAAGCCTCCTTTGTACGGACCGATGGCGGAGTTGAACTGCACGCGATAACCAAGGTTCGTCTGCACTTCGCCTTGGTCATCAATCCACGTCACGCGGAAGGTGAAGATACGGTCCGGCTCGACCATACGCTCCACGATTTTCGCAGCCTCAAACTCGGGGTGCTGATTATACACCTCTTCGATTGATTCGAGAACCTCTTGAACGGCCTGCAGGTACTCTGCTTCACCCGGATGTTTCGCAGCCAAACGCTGCATAATGTCTTGTACTTTCATTGTTTTATGTGTTTTAAATGGTATGTAATAAATGTTGTTTTCAATTTTGCCTGCAAAATTACAAAAAAAAAATGACATACACAATAGTGTATGCCACTTTTCGAGATTTTTTTCTTTTTATTGGCCTACACCACCACCTCCGCCAAGACGCGAAGACTCATCGAGATCGCCCACTTTGCGGTTCTTATGCTGCTGGTACTGACCGAACATCCATGTGAGCGAGAACATGACACGCTGCTGGCGGATGGTGTTTTTATACCACGAGCGGTTACCCGGTTCCTGGCCCATATCTTCATTGTTGAAACTCAGCGAACGAAGCAGGTCCTGGACGTTGAGGTTGAAAATCAGGCCTTTTTTCATGTACATCTTACGGATTCCGAAAGAAGCGAAATAGGTGCTGCCGGAGCGGTTATAACCGGTGAGCATCGGCGAGGACCAGTTCGCATCAAACGTCATGGTCCAGTCCTTCGGCAGATATGCCGAGAGCGTTCCACCGACGTAGCCGTAATGACTTTTCATAATATAATCCGGCGTGCCATCGTCTTGCTTGTCGTAGGACTTATTGATAAAATGCATCCATCCGGCATTCACCGTGAGGGCGAGCCAAGCCCCTTGCATGGATTTGGAACCATCTTCAGCTTTTATGTATTTGGGGACCAGCGGCAGTTCGGTCAGAGAGAGGTTGACGCCGTGGGTGGTACAGGTACCAAAATTAACCCATTGGGAGTAACCGATTCCGTTCGGCAGGATGGTCTGACGAGAAGAGAACATATCTTGCGTATGGGCGAAATTGAAGGTCATATTCCAATACTGCGTCCATGAGAAATGCAGCTCTACATCGTTGTTAAACTCCGGCGTGAGGTTGGTGTTTCCTTTTTGGATAGAATAGGCATCGACGTACGAAGTGAAGGGATTGAGCATCCAGTAATTCGGTCGTTTGATGCGGCGCGTATAGGAAGCGGAAACGGATATCGGCTGTTGTATTTTGCCGAGCGGTTTGGACGTATAGCCGACATAGGCTGTGGGGAAGGGATCGAAATAGGACTTGTTGATGATTGAGTCCAAGCCATCATCCTTCCAATCGCCGTGCGAGAAGGTATATTCTCCTCGGAGACCGAGTTTCACAGACCAATGTTCGCCAAACTGTTTGCCGACGGAGATATACGCTGCCGCGACATGCTCGTCGTAGCGGAAAGCATTATGATCCGTGGGTCGGACATCGCCGTTTCGCGTCGAATCGGTCGACATGTCGTTGTCCGTCGAAGAGAGCGCATACTTGACACCGGCTTCGATCATGCCGGTTTTCCAGAACTTGGTCTGGAAATCCATTTTTGCGGAGTAGATATTGACGATCTGCTTGCTATGAATGTCTATACCGAGCGAGTTGATGCCGCCAAAAGTCTTGTCGTAATTCGTCTCCTGGAAATTGATGGAAGAGTTGTTATAGCGGTTGTAGTCGATATTCACCGTTAATTCGCGCTCGAGAGCCTCGGAGAAGGTGTGGGTATAGTTGAGGTTCGCCGTGTGTTGCGGGGCTTTGAGACGATTTTGCGAATTCGTCGTACTGTTCGTCGTGTCCGTGCCTTGAATCAAATAGGCAAAGTTACGTCCGGGCACAATATGTTGGTCCACATCCATGAAAGGCACCTGAAGGATAAAACCGAAGGTATTGAGCGAGTCGATATACCAATCGTTACCGACCTTGAGCATGTAATATTGGAAATTCGTGGAGTAATCCGAATACGAGTAGTTCTTGAGGAACGGCGTCTCGCGGTAGGACTCAAAGTCGATATCATTCTGCGCAAAGACCTGCGTGAACTGTCCGAACGTATAGGTTTTCTCGCCACGGTAGTTGAGCATGAGGGAGAACATCTCCTGATTCAACCACCGCTTGACGTCGCCGAAATACATGCCGCCATAACCGGCAGAAAGCATTCCGTTGAGGCCTTTCATCATATTGCGCTTGGTTTTGATATTGATGATACCACCCTGCCCCGAAGCGTCGTATTTGGCGGAAGGATTGGAGATGATCTCTATCTTCTCAATCGTGTTGCCGTCCGTGCCATCGAGCATGGCTTTGAGTTGCTGACCGGAGAGGTAGGAAGGTTTGCCGTCCACCCAGATCTCGACCGACTTTCCGTTCACGGTAATATTGCCGTCCTTGTCGATACGCACACCCGGCGCACGGCGGAGGATATCGTTTCCGTTCGAACCTGCCGACAGCGGCGAGGCAGAGACGTTGACAACGAGTTTGTCCATCTGGCGTTCGATAAGCGGTTTCTTAGCTTTCACTTCGACTTCTTTCAGCCGCTCTGTCTCTTCCCGCAGCACAAAATCCGGTCCGCCAAACGCCGTCTGATAGCCCACATACGAAGCCTGAATAAGCCCCACCTGACCTCCCCATGAAGGGGAGGAAATTTCAATCTCATACTTGCCGTCGTCATCGGTAATCGTGCCGGTGAGAAGCGATGAGTCCTGCGCAAGAACAGAGATGGTCACAAAGGGCATGGCTTCGCCGCGTACGTTGACCACAGTACCTTTGATTGTCTCCGCGCTAACTCCGAAAGAGCAAAGCAGGAATATGCCTAAAAAGAACTTTTTCATAAAACAAGTTTTAAAATTTTGTGCAAAAGTACTGCTTTTTGCGGAATTGGCATATGAAAAATCGGACATTCAAAATTTTTCAAGCAAAAAAGACGGAGAAATCTTCCGACAAAGGAATACCCAACATTCTAAATTGTCCCGGCGAGACGCAACCCATCTGCTGAAACTCCATCGCAGCATGGCTCAAGTCATAATATCCGTGCCGCAAAACCGTAGCCAACAAATCTATAGATCGGCCTTGAGCCGCCTGTTGTTGCATGTCCTGGATGGTTCGGTGAAAACGTCTCAAACGGACAAACTGTTTCGGCGGGATCCCCACATAATTGCGGAAGACACGCAGAAACTGCCGCTCTCCCAAACAAGCTAGAGAAGCCATCTCTGCCGCAGAAATATTTCCCTTTGCTTCATCGCAAGCCGCGATTACTTTTCTGATACGTGCATAGTTGGCATCCTCCTTTATTGGAATGCGCCCCATAAAGAACGAATCGATTAACGGCGCTATCTGTTCGGCTTGCGGAGTGGACTTGAATATCCTGTCTAACTGCTGCAAGCCTTCATCGCCGTATTCGGTTGCTGTGAGCACTTTGCCGGATAGCTGCTGCAGGTCCATACCCGTTAACACATGCATTCCTCCCGGCTCAAAATCCATTAACATCCCTTCAAACCATCCGCGGAGAGTGGTCAAGCCCAAAGTAGTCTGATTTGCTCCAAGTAGCGTCAGACCATCTGCTTTGGCGCCGGCAATTTCTATCTCTGCATTTCTGACAAAGATGAAACTGCCATAGTTGGGTAACAAAGGCTGCACATGCTTCCCGTTCACAAAACGGGGATCATCCGCCGGCGGCGTCATGGTATCGGTCGAACCTTCCGCCCGTACAAACACATAACGGGAGATATAGGGTCGCAAGACCTCCGCAGGATAGATAATCTGGAAATACATCAGCTTTTTTGTTTATGCAAGTAGATATAGAACGTCGTTCCTTTGGAGGAAGTCTCGAAGTCGATACGACCGCCCGAGCCTTCCACGATATGTTTGGAGATAGCTAATCCCAGACCATTCCCGTTGGATTTAGTTGTGAAGTTCGGCTGGAAGATACGCGCCTGGATATTCTCCGGGATGCCGGTTCCATCGTCAGAGATAGATATCTGCACTTCGCGCTCCGAATAAGCGGTATTGAGCACCACGATGATGTCAGATGGCGAAGCCTGCAAGGCGTTGCGGATGATATTGACAAAGACCTGTGATATCTGCTCTTTGTCTGCGCGAACGATGACACCAGAGTCCGGTCCTACATAACGGACGGGAATCTGCTCGTCATTCTCGCGCTGGAGGGTAATGACATTGGATAGTTTCTGAGCCACATCCACTTCGGTCGTGACAACCTCCGGCTGTTTGGCGAACGCAGAGAAAGACTGCGCTATATGCGCCAGGTTGTCAATCTCATCGATGAGCATCTTCGTCGTCTTATCAAAATACGCATCAAACTGGTCCGTGCCGCGTTTGAGTTGGAGCTTCTGAACCGACAGTTTCATCGGTGTCAAGGGGTTGTTGATCTCGTGGGCAATCTGCCGTGCCATCGTTCGCCAAGCCCCTTCACGCTCGGAGTTAGCCAGCTTCTCCGCACTCTCCTCTACCCGATCGACCAATAGGTTATACCGTTCGACGAGCGCCCCCAACTCGTCATGATACGGGTAGTCAATGTGATTTTCCTTCGCGCCAATTTCGAAGCGCCGCATTTTCTCCGTCAGCAGTAACAAAGGCGAAGTGATCGATTTGGTCGCCATATACGAGAAGAAAAGCGAGAGGATCAAAGCAAAGAGATATACCGGTATCAAGCGCGAAAGCAAGGCTCGAAGTTGTTCATTACGCGTTTGCTCGCTCAAGAAATACGGTACGCCGATATACCCGATGGGCACAAAAGCGCCATTATGAAACGGCAGATACGCTATCAGATACGGCTGATCGTTAATCTGCTCGTAGCAGAGGGCTATATCGTCATCCGAGAAAAACGGCTTATCGACACTCATGCTGCGTGACAACACTCCGCCCTCGAAGAGCTGGGGAGAAGAGGATGCCAGCAACTCGCCATTCAAGGTATAAACATGCAGGTCCTGGTGCATATCGATACTCAGGTCCCGCAAGTCGATGGAGAGGCCTTCCGCCTGATTAGGCACCAACATGACGTCCCAATAATAGAGGTTTCGCAGGTAGGACTGGATATACTCCGCGCGGGTAATCAATTCATGCCGTTGCTGCCGCGCGACGCTCCAATACACATAGCGGATTGACATTGCCAGCATGAAAACGAAGATGATCGTCACGCACGCAAAAACCACGTACATGATACGCGTGGAGATGGGTTGGTTTCGGAGCGATATTTTGAATTTTTCTGCCATGTGTACGTTTTGCGACGCAAAGATACTAAAAAATTTGCATATGTGCAAAAAAATCTGTACCTTTGCACGTTTTTTCGAAAAATAACACAAAAATGGTACAAATTTTTACAGCTTTTCTCTTAGGATTGCTCACCATATTAGATCCCTGCACGCTGATGACCAGTATCACCGCCATCAGTTATATCGACAAGGAGATCAATAACCGCCGCAAAGTGCTGACGAACGGACTGATGTTCGTTTCCGGCAAACTGGCGACATACGTGTTACTGAGTATTCCGTTCCTCATGGGCGCGCAGACCGAAGGCATTCAAGCGATCTTGAGTCATTGGGGCGAACCGATTTTGGCGGGATTCATGCTTATCTGCGGAATCGTGTTGCTCTTCAGCGGTCACCATCACCACGAGCATGACCATGGCATCAGCAAATGGCTCAAAGAGACAGACAGCAAGGAGAGTTGGCTGTGGTCCTTCATCCTCGGTATCTTCTTTGCCATCGCTTTCTGTCCACACCGGTTAGTATATTTCCTGACGATGATCGATATCACGCTGACCTTGCCGACCACGTGGAGCTGGCTCATGCCGGTGGTGTTCAGCCTGGGTACGGGTCTGCCGATCATGCTGATTGCATGGCTGGTTAGCTACAGCGCGGTTAGTATCGGTAACCTGACCAGCAAGATGAGCGCTTTTGAGAAATGGTTCCGCCACATCTGCGCCGTACTGTTTATCATCTTAGGATGCTATCTGGCGGTACATTGTATTATCGAGGCACACGAACACGAAGGATGCTGTCACCATGAGCACGCCGTACTTTCGTTTTAAGCAATTCACCATCTACCACGACCGTTGTGCCATGAAAGTAGGCACCGACGGTGTGTTATTAGGGTGTTGGGCTAAGCCAAGTCATGTACCATGTACCATTTTAGATGTCGGCACGGGTTCCGGACTTATTGCCAGAATGCTCATGCAACGTTTTCCCGAAGCGAAAGTAGAAGGTATTGATATTGATGAAGCGGCAGTGGAGCAAGCCAAGGAGAACATGCGAGCCGGTTCTATTTATTTATCACGATTGCAAGAATGGAATCCCGGCTACGAGTACGACCTCATTGTAAGTAATCCGCCTTATTTCCAGAATAGTTTGAAGAATCCCGACAAAGGGCGGGAAATGGCGCGGCACACGGATAGTCTGAGTTATGAGGAGTTGCTCTCGCATAGCGCAAGGTTATTAACCATGCATGGGCAATTAGCGATTATTCTGCCGGCAGACGCAGAGCAAGAGATCTGCACTCTCGCGGCTCAACACTCCTTATATCTCACGCACGTAACGCGCGTATATAGTAAGGAGAACAAACCCGCAAGAAGGGTCTTATTGCAATTCGAGAAATCGGATTATCGGGCTATCGATATATCGGTCGTCGAAGACACTCTCGTTCTTGAAGACGACAAAGGCGGCCGAAGCCGCCCTTATCAAGAATTAGCAAAGGATTTCTACCTTTGATTATTTCGCCACGTTCACAGCGCGTACCTCGCGGATGACAGTCACTTTGACTTGTCCGGGGTATGTCATCTCGTCCTGGATACGTTTTGCCAAATCGAACGAGAGCAATTCGGTATCCTTGTCTGAAATCTTATCTGCTCCAACGATGACACGCAGTTCGCGTCCGGCCTGCAGAGCGTAGGTCTTCACAACGCCTGGGAACGACATTGCGAGGTTCTCAAGGTCATTGAGACGCTTCACATAACTCTCTACAATCTCTCGACGAGCACCCGGACGAGCTCCGGAGATAGCATCACAAGCTTGTACGATCGGGGCAATCAGGGTCTTCATCTCACACTCGTCGTGGTGTGCGCCCACGGCATTGCAGATATCCGGTTTCTCGCCGTACTTCTCGCACAGCTTCATACCGAGTTCTGCGTGCGGCAGTTCGACATCTTCGTCCGCCACCTTACCTATATCATGCAACAATCCGGCACGTTTGGCAGCCTTCACATTGAGTCCCAACTCCCCGGCCATCGCGGCACAGAGGTTTGCGGTCTCACGGCTATGTTGCAGCAGGTTCTGACCATACGAAGAGCGGTATTTCATCTTTCCTACCAGACGAATCAGTTCCGGATGGAGGCCATGGATACCCAAGTCGATGGTCGTACGTTTTCCTGTCTCGACGATCTCTTCCTCCACCTGCTTGGTCACTTTCGCAACGACCTCTTCGATACGCGCGGGGTGAATACGACCGTCTTGTACCAGCTGGTGCAAGGACAGACGCGCTATCTCGCGGCGTACAGGGTCAAAAGCAGAGAGCGTGATTGCTTCCGGCGTGTCGTCAACGACGATCTCCACACCTGTAGCTGCTTCCAGCGCACGGATGTTTCGTCCCTCGCGACCGATGATACGACCTTTGACTTCGTCATTCTCAATATGGAAGACCGAAACGGTACTTTCTGCCGCTGTCTCCGAAGCTACACGCTGGATGGTCTGAATGATGATTTTCTTCGCCTCTTTGTTGGCCTCGAGACGTGCATTGTCCATAATCTCGTTGATGTACGACATAGCAGCGGTCTTTGCCTCATCCTTGAGAGCCTCCACCAGTTGTTTCTTCGCTTCTTCGGCGGACATTCCGCTCATTTGTTCGAGCTGTTTCTCCGCCTGTTGGTGCAATTTCTCTACTTCCTGCTGCTTGTAGTCCAACGCTTGTTGACGCTGCTCTACGGCCTGGGTTTTCTGATTCACTTCGTTGAGGGCTCGTTGAACATCTCCCTGGCGTTGATTCAACTGCTGCTCGCGTTGTTGCAGACGTTGTTCCTGTTGTTGCAGGCGTTTATCCTGCTCACGCACTGTATTATCGTGCTCCAACTTCAGGGCGATGAATTTCTCCTTTGCCTCAACAATCTTGTTTTTCTTCACCACTTCCGCCTCTTCGGTTGCCTTCTTAACGATTCCGGCACCGACGATGCGAGCGATGAGGTAGTAGCCTCCGGCTCCGACGAGGAGACCTACTACTGCGCAAATAATTGGTAAGATCATTGTTTAATTGTTTTTTCTATTAGTTTGTTTAATTCTGCGAGTTCTTTCTCAATGGGCACCAGGCTCTTGTCTCGTGCATCGGACTGCAATGAGACCGCCATCTCCAGCGCCGTGTACATCCATAACTGCTCCGCCGAGGCATTGGGCCGCAGTTTGAGATAATATTGGTATCGGCTATTCAACAGATCTGCCGCGTATCTATAGTTGGGCTCCTGGTCGCGCGGTACATCCAGGCCCACGGTATGAGCGTCCAGATGAAGATTGATATGTTGTTTGTCCGAAATCATCGTTTAAGCGCATCGATCGCTCTATCCACTTGTGCAATAAGCGCATTCAGGCGTTTGGTCGCCTCCTCACTTCCCTCCGCCGAACTCAAGGCGTTGGCCGTAGCTATCCTGCGATTTTGTTGCTGCAAAGCCGCTAATTCGCTATGGGTACGAATCAGCTCTTCGCGCTGTTTCTCGACGTCCCCGCGAAGCCGTGCATTCTCCTCCTGAAGCGCTTGATAACGCTCCAAGAGAAGATGTACGTTTTGCGAGAGGTCGTCTAAGGTCTGCATACTTAGAACGAGTATCCTACACCCAGACCGATTACGCCCTTGAACTGAACGCGTTCAGCCATCTCCGGCGTACCTTTCACTTCTTTCTCGATCAAGGTACCAGGATAGTATTTCAGGCTTGTCTGGAGGGTTACCTGCAGACATTTGAGGAACTGATAGCTCAGCGCACAATCCCAGTCTACATCAAACATACCGAAGAAACGGTTCTTATTCGAATACTCGAAGTAGTCCACATCTTTATTACGGGTCTCCCAAGAACCTGCTCCGTGATCCTTCTCATAGATATCCTTCAGGCTGAAGCCCTTACCCTGATACGGAGTAAACAGCGCCAAGGTGGTGCTCAGTTTCAGGTCTTTGTAGGTATAAGCGATACCGCCCTTGAAACTCAAACCGAACTCAGCACGCGCGTTGCGGTACTCTTTCGTACCATCGTCCAGGTAGCGGTACGTACCGATGTTGCTCTGCAGCACTTCGCGCAAGTCATAATAGGTCTCTCCCGGGTGTGCTTCCAGATATTCCTGGCTATATTTGTTATTCCATTTATCGCCGATATATGCTGTCGTAATACGACCAGCGATCGGAGACAGATAAATTGAGAAGTCCGCACCGTTGTAACTCTTCTTCCAATCGATACCGACAGAGATATCGGTATAAGAAGGAGCCAACCACTTGGAGATGATCGGGTTATAACCCGTCTCATAACTACGACCGAGGGCGTACTGGCTTTGGAAAGAAGCCAAGACCGTCAAATACCAAGTCGGTTTGAACTCCCATCCGAATTTGGTCGCCAATTTGATATTATCGCTGGATTTCTGGAAAGCATCCTCTTCCTGATCGATCCAAGTCAAACCGAAATCCGTATCAAAGTTGGTCTCCCAAGCGATGGCTTCTTTGTGATAGAGAAGGTGCAGCTTTGCATAAGCGATGCCGTTCACATTATTCTTACCACCGGCAGCCCAGTTTACCAAACCGGTTGCAGCAGCATTCAGTCCCACCGTACCGTCGAACTTCCAGGCCTTCTCGCCGTCCTCTAACTTCTGGAGATCCGCACCTGCCTTCGCAGCAGCCTCCGCATTTCCGGTTACCTTCGCTTTGTCCACTTCCTGGGCATTCATCGTCAGCGCGGCCATGAGGCAGAGCGCTACAGATAAAATAGATTTTTTCATTTATTCAAAAATTGTTTGTTATACGTTTGTTTAAAATATATTGAGTTTTGTTGTTTCAACCAAATCCGACTGCAAAATTACAAAAAAAATTCTACATATGCAAATAAATAATGTACGCGCGCGACTTTTTCTTCCTAAAACGTCAATTTTTACACATTTTTTTCAAATATATGCACACGCATGTGCAAAAAAAGCAGTAATTTTGCAGCGTGAAATAATGTCCCTTAGTACGGGATGTAAAAAGAGAAAATTTAAACAAGAAATCATATATGAAAAACGTAGTTAAAAAGAGTTTTATCATTGCAGCTGCATGCTTAGTGGCAAGTATTTCATGGGCGGCAGAAGTCACATTTACAATGAGTGACATTTTTGACGGACAAAAATTAAGTTTTGACGTTACAAGTCCTGTTTCTGCGAAAGTTTCCTCAAATACGTCTAAAGGAAATGCTCCTCAGGGAAAATTGGGTAGTACAAACAACTATTTTGAAATCATTCTTAATAACGATACGTATAGTTCCGCTAAAATCAACGGTTATATCAACACCAACAATACAAGCGGTTACGATTGGGGATTTCAGTTCAGTACTGACAAAGGAGCTACATGGAGCCAAACAGTTTCGCAGCCTAATGATGGAAACAAAACAGTACATGAAATTACGGTTAACGCCACTATTCCGGCAAACGCGAACGGTTTCCGTGTAGTTCGTCTAGCAGGCACATCGACTATTGTTGCATCCGTTGTATTAAACTTAGATGGAGGTGGTGGTACTCCTGTCACTCCGATTGTTAACAGCGTTACTGTTTCTCCGGCATCAGTTACTTTAGACCCGAATGACACGCAGCAATTAACGGCTACGGTTGATGCCACTCCGGCGTCGGCAGACAAGAGTGTTACATGGACAAGTAGCAATCCAAGCGTAGCTACCGTGAGCGAAAGCGGTTTGGTAACAGCTGTAGCACAAGGTACAGCCACCATTACTGCCACCTCGAATTTGGATAACACCAAATCGGGAACGTGCAACATTACCGTAAATGCTCCTGCGGCTCCGATTCCTGTAACGGCTATTGCACTCAATAAATCCACAGCCATTATTGGCATCGGGGATTCGGAAACTTTGACCATCAATTATACTCCTGCAGATGCCAACACGGGAAAAGCAGTAACTTGGACCAGTAGCAACCCAGGTGTTGCCACTGTAGATAACTCCGGAAAAGTAACGGGTGTTGCCGTTGATACGGCTACTATCACTGCTACATCAACAACAGATGCTTCTATCACAGCCTCTTGTGCAGTCACAGTACAAGCTGTAGCAGTAACCGGCGTGAGCATCAATCCGACATCTGCCAATCTCCAAATCGGAGGCAGTACAGATCTCACGTATACCATCTTGCCTGCAAATGCAACGGACAAAAGCGTCTCATGGTCAAGCAGCAATTCTGCAGTAGCCAACGTGAATAATAACGGTCACGTATCCGCAGTAGCTGCCGGAACGGCAACAATCACCGTCACCACAACGGATGGAGGAAAAACAGCTACCAGCTCGGTAACCGTTACCGCAGGTCCTCCCGTTCCTCCGACCAGTTTGACGACCCACGTACCGGAAGTGTACGAAGCCAAAGATATTGCAGGTGGATATAACACTCCGCTAACCGTTGTAGCAGGACGTGAATATGAAGTATTCTACATTAACCGTGATAACAGCAGTAACCTGACTGTCGCTACATCTAATGCCGACAAAGCGGGTAATATATGCGATGATTCCGGTACCTCCAACACGGCAAGAACGAAAGACGGATGGCTCACCATCAGCTGTAACGGAACCGGCGGTGATACGAATGCCGGCGCCAAAGACGAGTTCCAAGCCTCTATCCGTAGTGCGAAGTTCAACAGCAGCAGCCATGTAATGGAGATGCATATTCAGGGCTATGATCAATTCTCCTTCTACGGCAATGATAACAACCAGAACCCGGATAAAGGGAAGATGTTCGAGATTTATATAGACGACGTCAAACAAACTCGTACACCGCAAGCTTATGCTATCAACCGTTTCGACATCACCTCCAGCGAGCATGTAATTCGCATCTCTGCTATCGGTGGTAGTGACAGTAAGTTATGTTCTTTCTCGCTGCGTGTATCCCAAGAGCCTCGGACCAAGTGGCTCAAGGGTAATGACTCGACTCAGACGGTAATGCAAACGACCGCTATTCAGCCCGTTGTATATACTACTAAATACAACAATATCCCCGGAGCAGAGACACGTTTGCTATGGCTCGGTTCCGAAGCTGAAGCTACAGGTATCAGTCTGACGAAAAAACCCGGTTCCATCAGCGACACCTTGACGCTTGGCGGTATTGCTAATTGCGCAACCGGTGAATACAACTATGCTGTGGTAGCCTACTATAACGGCGCGGAAAAGAACCGCGTAACCGGTAAATTCTACGTCAAATCGGATATCAAATCTATCACACAAACGAATGTGACGGTTTATCAGAACGAGGAGATGGACCAGATCAAGTTCAGATACTATGCTCTCTCCGCAGAAGATGTACAACTAACCTGGACAGGGAGCACACCGAACGGCATTACCGGCAGCGGGACCAACGGCACTTATATTATTGGCGGAACACCGACGCAAACAGGCGAGTTCCCGTACTCGATTACCGTACAAGGTGCAGACACAACCCTCACCGGTAAAATTACCGTTCGCGAGTTGGACTATGGGACCAACCCTGTATTGTACCTCTACAAGAATGAAAATGCATATGAGTCCGACGGCGTACGTAACTTCTTGAAAACAAAAGGTTGGAACACTATTGAGCGTAAAGCGAAAGAAGAAGGTTTGCGTCCTGCAGACCAATATGAAAAATATAAATTCGTCGTCATATCGGAAGATGTAGATGCGGATAACCCTGAGGTACTGCGAATCATTGCAGAAAACGGTTCTAAACTTCCGGTATTGAACCTGAAGGGCTTCACTTATGCAGAAGGACGTCTTAGTTGGGGCGATCCGAGCAATGGTGCGATCGACTCCACTCAAACCACGAAGAGCAAAGGTTCGAAGATCAAGATTATGCATGCCGACCACCCGATATTTGCCAAATTAGGTGGCAACGCGAAAGAAGGCGGAGAGATCACGATCCTCAGTAACTACGTCCTGCAGGGTGTGATGCCGATTGCAATCGACATGCATAATATCACCACTCAGTCGCTATGTATGGGAACTGCTCCTATTCGTGCAAACAGTGTGGACGGTTACTATGAGGAAGGCTCATGGGAAGCAGCGATTCATGAAGTTCAAGCCGGCGCGCGTAACGGTAAGAAATATATCTGTCTGCCGCTTGCTCGTAATGTAACCCTGACGACCATCGGTGAGCGATTGATAGAAGGTATTGTGGACTACCTGGTTAGTCCGACGCCGACCACCATCACCGCTCCGGATCTGCTGATAACGAAGTTCGCCGTCTCAGACAGCAAGGGCAAGGAGTACACGGCGGATATTGATCAGGAGGAGCACACAATCACTCTGAAACTGCAACCGGAAGAATATCAGGCTTTGGACAGCTTGAAGGAAGCGAAGCCGACGATCACTCATCCGAACTATACGAGTGTTACCCCTGCTTCGGGCGAGTCGGTTAAGTTAACCTACGCTTATCTGAGACCACAGCAGTACATTGTAACCGACTACATCAACAAAAACGTCTATAACTTCATCCTCGAGCTCTACGCTCCGGAACAAGGTATCGAAGAGGTGTACGAGGTTGGCCAGTGGGTAAATATCTATGATATCTACGGCCGTAAGGTAACCACCACCAACGAGGATATCTATACGATGGAGCTGCCGCGCGGCATGTATATCATTGTTACCGAGAGCGGCAAGACCATGAAGATAATGAAATAAGTATGCGTACAGAAAACGAATTAGAGGGAGTAACGCTGCTCGGAAACCAGCACGTCCAATATAGCGACAACTATAATCCGGAGGTGTTGGAGACTTTCCCCAACAAGCACCCTGAGAACGAATATCTGGTAACATTCGATTGTCCGGAGTTTACGACCTTGTGTCCTAAAACCGGACAACCGGATTTCGGACATATCTACATCAGTTATATCCCGCGCGAGCGAATGGTAGAGAGCAAGAGTTTGAAACTCTATCTCTTCTCCTTCCGCAACCACGGAGATTTTCATGAGGATTGCGTGAATATTATCATGAAGGATCTTGTGAAACTGATGGATCCGAAATACCTGGAGGTGGTCGGCTATTTCATGCCCCGCGGCGGCATAAGTATTTATCCTTTTGCCAATTATGCGGATGAAGCTCACCAAGAATTGAAAGCCCAGCGCCTCCGCGAACAATTCACTACGAACATTAGCAGAACTAAGTAACCTATAGCAGATAGAAGACTTATGAAAGATACATTAATCGTTTTGTCCGGTGGATTAGACTCCACCACGATGCTTTATGAATATCAATACCGTATAGGAATGGCTGTTTCTTTCCATTACGGGAGCAATCATAACGACCGCGAGTTGGAGTTTGCCAAACTGCATTGCGAGCGTTTAGGCATTCCTCATCTGGTGATCCGGTTGCCGTTTATCAAACAGTTCTTCAAGAGTTCGCTGCTCGAAGGCGCGGACGCTATACCTGAAGGCAATTACGACGAGGAGAATATGAAATCCACCGTTGTACCTTTCCGCAACGGCATTATGCTCTCTATCGCTGCCGGCATTGCTGAGAACAACAAGATGCAGTACGTCATGCTGGCTAACCATGCCGGCGACCATGCCATTTATCCGGATTGTCGTCCGGAGTTTGTGGAGGCGATGAACAATGCGATCCATTTTGGTACCTGGAACGGCGTTCAACTGCTGACGCCCTACACGAAACTGACCAAAGCGGAGATCGCCAGCAAAGGCAAAGAGCTGAATATCGATTATTCGGAGACCTGGAGCTGCTACAAAGGCGGCGAACACCACTGCGGCGTTTGCGGGACATGCCGCGAGCGCAAAGAAGCCTTAGCGCAAGCAGGGATAGAGGATCATACAGTATATGACAATTGATGATTAATGATTTATAATTGATGTATTACGTAGAAAAAAGAATAGAGATCTCGGCAGCACATAACTTAATGCTGTCGTACGAGAGCAAATGCGAAGAGTTGCATGGCCACAACTGGATCATCGTGGTTTATTGCAAAGCAAAAGAGCTTAACCAAGACGGCATGGTGACGGACTTTACGCATATCAAGAAAATAGTCAAAGAGACTTTTGACCACAAGTATATCAACGAAGTACTGGACGTCAATCCCTCGGCAGAGAATATCGCCCGGTGGATCTGCGACCATGTAGAGAACTGCTATAAGGTTTCCGTACAAGAGAGCGAGGGCAATATAGCCATTTACGAGAGAGATTAGTGTATCGCGTTAACGAAATATTCTACACCTTACAAGGTGAAGGAGCACACAGCGGCATTCCCGCTGTGTTTGTTCGCTTTAGCGGGTGTAACCTGCGTTGCCCATGGTGCGACACGGACTTTGCGGAATATCGAGAGATGACGGCTGAGGAGATTGTCAAAGAGGTTCAAGCATTGTACGACGTCCCTAATGAGCGGCATAAGATGTGCGTGCTAACCGGCGGTGAACCATCTCTGCAGGTGGACGAAGCTTTGATAGAGGCATTGCACCAAGCGGGATTCTATATCTGTATAGAGACAAACGGTACACGTCCATTACCGAAAGGGATCGATTGGATTACCTGTTCACCTAAGATGAAGGCCTCCCCCCTCCCTAAAGGCGGTGGAGATATTCCTACACATTTGGCGTTAACGCAAGTAAACGAGGTGAAGGTTGTCTTTACCGGTACATATGATCCGGAGGTATGGAGGACGCAACTCAAAGCGGAACACTGGCTGCTGCAACCGCTGCGGTATAACGGCGAGATGTTGATAGAAGGCGGTATCGACGAATGGGAAGACGACAGGAATGACAATCTGGACGAGACCGTGCGATATATCTTAGCGCATCCTTTCTGGCGGTTAAGCGTCCAGTTACATAAAATAGTCGGTCTGCGATAGAAAAAGTCGATCTCTTTTGGAGACCGGCTTTTTCTTTGTTTGAAGGTTTGGGACTTTGTCCTTGTTTGAGGGTTTAATACTGCGCAGCGTCATAGACCGCGTCGGCGACTTCGGAGCCGACAAGACGCTCGATGAGGCAGAAGGCGAAATCGGAACTCAGTCCGGGTCCCTTCGCAGTAATGACATTCTTTGATTCTACAACCAAGCCTCCCACATAACTCTCTCCTAAGGCCTCTTGGAATCCCGGATAGCAGGTAGCCTGCTTTCCCTCAAGGATACCGAGTTTACCTAATACTGCCGGTGCCGCGCAGATAGCTGCTATCAACTTATCTGCTTTATTGTGCGCCAGCAGGAGTTCACACAATGCGGAACATTCTCCAAGTTTCGTCTGTCCACCGGGCAAAATCAGCATCTCTGCATCAGAAAAGTCAATACGCTCAATAAGGCCGTCGGCTTCCACGGCGATATTGTGCGCTCCGAGTACCATCGGATTTCCTGTGATAGAAACCGTTGTTACCGCGATATTCGCACGGCGTAACAAATCAATAGTGGTGATTGCTTCGATTTCCTCGAAACCATTGTCAAGAAACAAATAATTCATGCGTAATTTACAGTTTAGTAATTTACAATTAGTTGAATTTGAAATTATAGGTGATTGTTCCGATCTGATCATGATCGCCCTCGGTGAATTTGGCTTTACGAGCCGCATCGAGAGCGAGTTGGATAGTTTGTTTATCCGAGATAGTACCGCCTTTATGGGTGGCAGCTATCACATTTCCGGCCGCATTAACGCGTATCTCAATGATGACGCGTCCCTCTTGATTGAAAGTATTCGCGGGTTTCGGCAGCGTGCCTTTGATACCTCGTCCGGAGAGGTTCCAGGAGTTACCTCCGGACGAACCGTGACCGACCGGGTTGCCTTTCTGTCCGTTGCCTTGCGAGCCGCTTCCAGTCTGAGCATTATTTCCGGTATTACCAAAAAGCGAGCTCATGGCGTTCGCTTTAGCGATAGCTTCCGCCTCTTTCTGCTTACGCGCGCGCTCGGCCGCCTCGCGTTCTTCTTTTTCTTTGCGCGCGCGCTCGATAGCCAGCGTTTCTTCCTCGGAAACAATGTGCTCAGGCGGCGTAGCCGGCGTGGGCTGCGACACGGCAGGAGCAGCAGGAGCTGCCGGTGCATCTTCGGGGACAGGAGAGGGGTTCGGCGCATCAGAAGGATAACCTCCGGTGTCGGGCATCTCCTCCACGAATGCCAGTTCGATACCTTCCTCTTGCTCGGGTACTACTGCGCTTAAGCGTATCAGCCAGAGCAGCAGAAAGACCAAAAGCATAAATAGGAATGTACCTACCGCAGCCCATATATGTCGTTCCGTTTTCTTTGTCATGAACAAAAAAGATACTTACTTTTTCGTAGCCACCACGAGTTTCATGTGATGCTCATTAGCTATATCCAGCACACGAACCACCTCTTTGTACGCCACGTCTTCATCGGCATGAAGCGCGATATACATCGTGGTATCGGAAGCGTGGATAGTAGAGAGGTAAGGCTCGAGATCCTCAGGACTGATAGCTACCGGTTTCTCCTTGCCTAATGCTACGAAATAATTTCCAAGATTATCAATCGACACTTTAGCCACCTGCGGTCTCGTCACTTTTTGTGCGCGGGAAGTAGGCAGATTGATCTTGATATCGTTTGGTGAGGACATCGTAGATGCCATCACAAAGAACAGAAGCAGCAAGAACACCAAGTCCGTCATGGAACTCATGGCGAAGGATGCTTCTACTCTATTTCTTCGTTTGAGAGCCATTACGCGGGTTCATTTAGAAGGTCCATAAACTCGAGTGTGCGCGATTCCAGCAAGCGTACCACGCGATCGATGCGCGCCACGAGATAGTTATATGCGAACATAGCGAGAATACCTACAATCAGACCACCGATGGTCGTCACCATCGCCTGGTACATACCGGTTGAGAGGGCCGACATCTCGATGATACCGCCTGAAGTCTGCGCCATGTTATAGAAGGTCTGTACCATACCCAGCACCGTACCCAAGAAACCGAGCATCGGAGCTCCGGCAGCGATCGTAGCCATGATCACCAAGCCTTTCTCGAGATTGCCGACCTCGAGGTTTCCGACGTTCTCGACAGCAACCTGCACGTCCTGCATCGGACGACCGATACGACTGATACCTTTCTCGATCATGTGAGCAGAAGGAGTGTCCGTTTGCTTGCAGAGGTTGAGCGCTGAGTCGATCTTACCCTCGTGGATATAATCACGAATACGGTCCATGAAGGACTTGTCCTCGCGCGTAGCCTGCTTGATTACGACCAAACGAGCGATGAAGATATAACAAGCGACCGCCAGCAGAATAGCGAGGATCACCATGATCCATCCGCCGTATTGCGCCATTTCGAACAGGTTAATAGACTCCTGAGCGGGTTCAGCCGCTTCGATGATCGCCTCTTCAGCGAGCGCGATAGTGTCAATTTGCAACAACATATTTGTAAATTTTTTTATTCGTTTTTGATAGTGATTTCAAAATTGGGATCCTTATTTACCCCTTACTAAAGTCTTACTTAAGTCTTACTAAACCCTTACTGAAGTCTTATTTCATTTTAGCAGCTCCAGGTACTCCTGAATTGTCTCCTGGATACCGAGATAGAGAGCGTCACAGATGATGGCATGCCCGATGGATACTTCTGCGGTCCACGGGAAGGCCTGAACGAAAGGTCTGAGATTCTTGAGGTTCAAGTCGTGTCCGGCGTTCATGCCAAGTCCCAACTCATGCGCCTTCTCCGCTGCAGGGCGGTATTTCTCAATCGCCTTTTTAGGATCCTCTTTAAACATCTCCGCGTACGGCCCCGTATATAACTCCACTCTGTCTGCACCGGTACGCAGCGCGTACTCGACCATCAGCGGATCCGGGTCCACAAAGATACTTACACGAATGCGGTAAGCGTGAAGCTGATTGACGACACCTTTGAGAAAATCCAGATGACGCCGTGTATCCCATCCGTGGTTAGAAGTCAACTGAGAAGGGTCATCGGGCACCAGGGTAACCTGAGTAGGCCGGATATCCGTGACCAAGGCGAGAAACTCGTCGGTCGGATTACCTTCGACGTTCAGCTCTGTTGTAACCATGGATTTGAGCTGATAGACATCCTCCTTACGGATATGCCGCTCATCGGGACGCGGATGTACCGTAATTCCCTGCGCTCCGAAGAGCTCACAATCCACCGCAAAACGCTGCACATCCGGCATATTTCCGCCGCGCGCGTTACGGAGCGTAGCTACCTTGTTAATATTCACACTCAGTTTCGTCATAACCCTCAGTAGTAAAGAGATTTCAAAATTTGGCGCAAAGATACAACAAAAAAATGATATATGCAAGAAAATTCAACAAAAACAGCAAAAAAATAGGGGGAGGTCTTGCATATATGAAAAAAATGTAGTAATTTTGCAGGCTAATTTGGCAAAATGCGCATAAAAGGTTTATACATATTACTATTTGTTGTGGCCGTTTTCTCCAGTTGCGGAGACTACCAGCGGTTGCTGAAATCACGCGATCCCGAGGAGAAATATCAGGCCGCGTTGCGTTATTTTAACAACAAGCAATATGTAAAATCACAGACCCTGCTGGACGATGTGAGTTCGTATTATAAAGGTACGGAGCGGTCGGAGGACATTTTAGCATACTTAGCGCGGAGTTATATGGGTCAGAAGAGTTATGAGTCCGCTACGGATTATTACCAGGCCTATATCCGCAATTACCCGAAAGGCAAATATGCTGCAGAAGCGTATTTTCAGGTTGGTCACTGCCAGTATTTGGATTCGCCGGATGCCCGTCTGGATCAGCGGATTACGCAGAATGCAATTGATGCGTTCAACCAATTTGTAGAGCTCTATCCGGAGAGCCCGTACGCCGAGCAAGCCTATTCAGAGATGAGTGAGATGTACGACAAGTTGGCATTAAAAGAGCTGAAGAGCGCACAGTTGTACTATAACTTAGGTTCCTATTTGGGAAATAATTATCTGAGCTGCG